>NZ_JBKBXW010000020.1:0-69683 GCF_046313735.1 Hyphomonas sp. | reverse complement strand
TCACTCCACCCGACATTCTTGAAAAACTTTGCCATTCCCGCGATGCTCCGTTCAAAGGAGCGCCGACATGGCCACGATGAACATCTCCCTTCCGGACCAGATGAAAGCCTGGGTCGAGGCGCAGACTCAGGACGGCAAATATGCCAACTCTTCCGACCTGATCCGCGACCTGATCCGGCGCGAGCAAATCAAACAGGAGAAGATCGCCGCGCTCGAAAAGCTGCTCGAAGAGGCGGAGGCGAGCGGCTTCGTTGAGGTCGATGATATCCCGGCATTTTTTGAGGGTATCCGGAAGAGCGCTCGCGCTTGAGTTTCCGTGCCCCGCGCGCGGCGGCGAATGACCGTGTGCGGATGTGATAGTATGGTACCCCGCAAGTTTACACTGATCACGCCGCGAGCGTCAGCCTGAGCGCGTGGCCCGACGGGCCGCCATCGCCGGTGATGGCGTTGTCGAGGCAGTAGGTGATGGCGCGGAGATAGCGGGCGGCGAGGGTTCGGGTTTCGTCCGAGAGCGGACCTTTGCGGGCGCGTAGGATGACGCAGAGGTCGCTGGCGACCTGGCCAGCGAGCGTGTATCCGAAGAGGGGCGCCTGGCCCTGGCAGTCATGCACGGCGCGGTAGAGGGCGGCATGGTCGGCGCTGGTTTCTGTACGGAGGTCCTGCGCCAGCTGCGCGAACTGGCTGCGTGCGGCGCCGAGCCATTCGGCGCGTAGCGGCGCGAGCGCGTCGCCCGGGCCGGGCAGGCTGCCGGCCCCGGCGAGGGCACTCAGATGATCCGCCAGCGGATCAAACTCGGCAGGCGCGGTGGCCACCGGCGCGCGCGGGGTGCGCAAGCGCGAGACGGCGCTGATCAGCTCCGACTGGTCGATCGGCTTGGTGACATAGCCATTGGCGCCGAGGGCGAGGAAACGCTCGCGGTCGCCCGACATGGCGTCCGCCGTCAACGCGATGACCGGAATGTCCTTATACGGTGCATCAGATGCGCGCAGGATGCCCAGCGCTTTCATGCCGTCCATGACCGGCATGTGGATGTCGAGGAGGAGGATGTCGAAGGCCTCGCGGGCCAGTGCGGCAAGGGCTTCTTCACCGTTTGCCGCTTCCGTGATCGAGACGCCGTGCGGGGCGAGGAAAAGTTTGACGACTTCGCGGTTCACGCGGTTGTCGTCAGCCAGGAGGATGCGCGCCCCGTTCAGGGAATGGGATGGGGCGGCGGGCAACTCGCCAGGGTCGTCCGCAGGGCAGGCGGGGCCGCGGGCGGCTTCGGCGAGGAAGGTGAAGGAGAAAGTCGAGCCTTCGCCGGGCACGCTGGTGACGGTGACATCGCCGCCCATGAGGCGCGCGAGCCGGCGCGTGATCGCAAGGCCGAGGCCTGTGCCGCCGAAGCGGCGGGTGGTGGAGCTGTCGGCCTGGCTGAAATCGGAGAAGAGCCGGCCCATCGCCTCCGGGTTGATGCCAATGCCGGTGTCTGACACCGAGACGCTGACGCGCGCGCCGCCATTCTGGTCAGCCCATGTGGCGAGGCGGACAATCACCAGGCCTGCATCGGTGAACTTGATGGCGTTGGAGACGAGGTTGCTGACACATTGGCGTACACGGACGGGATCAAAGGCGAGCGCGCTGATGAGGCCGTCGCAGGTGTCGAGCTGCAGCGTGATGCCTTTTTCCTGCGCCTTCGGCTCGAACAGGCGGATGACGCGGCGCACGGCGTGGCGCAGGTCACCGTCCACCGGGCAGATCTCCAGCTTGCCGGCTTCGATCTTGGAGAGGTCCAGCACATCATCGACAATGGCGAGGAGTGTGCGGCCGGAATCGAGCACGGTGTCGACCTTGTCGCGCTGGGCGGGCGTGAGGGAGGGGTCTGCGGCGAGAGACTGGGCCATGCCAAGGATGCCATTGAGGGGTGTACGGATCTCATGGCTCATCGCGGCAAGGAATTGCGATTTGGCGTGATTGGCCGCCTCGGTCTCGCGGGCCTTGTCTTCGAGGCGCTTGTATTCGGTGATGTCGAAATTGATGCCGGCAACACCGACCGCGCCAGAGGGCAGGCGCACGGGAACCTTCTTGGTCAGGGCCATCACATCATCGCCGATCTTCTCTTCACTGAAGGAAATGCTCCCGGCAAGGACTTTATGATCCTCGCGCTCGAAGACGGTCCACTGTGCTTCTGGATAGAGGTCGCGGTCGGTCTGGCCGATGCAGCCTGCCCGGCCGGTCGCCTGCTGGAGGAAGCGGTCATGCGCCGGATTGCCGTAAATCAGCTCAAGCGCATCATTCTTGATGAAAACGGGATCGGGCAGGGCGTCGAGGAACGCCTGCAGAAGCTGGGCAAGCGCCGGGCCTTCCGGCTGCAGGGAGCGGTCGGGCATCATGTGAATCCCCCGGTAGATTATATTTTTATCCCCCATTTTCTACCGGTGTGGTGAATTTCGTGTTAACGCTATCTTTCACGGCGGGAGCAGGCTCGGAGGGTTTATCCCCCGGTCAAAAGCCGCTAGGGGAGGCGCCATAAGTCTGAACAAGGGCTGGTTTCCGATGTCGCATTTTTCGCCGCTCTCCACGCTGCCGCCGGATGCCCTGTTGGGCCTGATGGTGGCCTACCGGACCGATGAGCGGACGGAGAAGTTCGATCTCGGCGTCGGTGTGTACAAGGATGAAGCGGGCGAGACGCCGATCCTCTCGGCGGTAAGGAAGGCCGAGGCGCGGATGATCGCGGCGCAGGCGACGAAAGTCTATGAAGGTCCGCGCGGGAATACCGATTTCTGCGCCCATATCGAGCGTTTCGTGTTCGGGAAGGATCATCCCGCGCTGGTGGAGGGGCGTGTGCTGTCATTCACTGCGCCGGGCGGTTGCGGGGCCCTGTTCCTCGGCACAGGGCTGATGCGGCGCATGGGCACGCGGCGGGTCTGGGTGTCGAAGCCGACCTGGCCGAACCATCCCAACGTCGTGAAGTCCCTCGGCCTTGAGGTAAAGGATTATGCCTATGCGCGTGATGGCGGGTTCTATCGCCTCGGGGCGCTGGCGGATCTTTCAGCTGCTGAGCCCGGCGACGGGGTGATCCTTCAGGGGCCGTGCCACAATCCGACAGGTATCGATCCGTCGACGGATGACTGGCGCGAGCTTGGCCGGATCTGCCGCGAGAAAAGCCTGATCGCCCTGCTCGATGTGGCCTATCATGGCTTTGCCGCCGGCCTCGAGGAAGACATGGCCGGCATCCGCGCCTTCATGGAAGAGGCTGGCGAAGCGCTGATCGCCTATTCCTGCTCGAAGAATTTCGGCCTTTACCGCGAGCGGACGGGCGCTTTCCTCGCTCTTGGCAAGACGGCCGAGGGCATTGCGGCGGCAACGACGCATGTGGCGGATATGGGCCGGGCGACCTGGTCCATGCCGCCTGCGCATGGCGCCGGCATCGTAGCCACGATCCTGGGTGATGCAGAGCTGCGCGCTGAATGGGAGGCGGAGCTGACATCGATGCGTGAACGGATGATCGGCCTGCGGACATCGCTATCGGACGCACTCGTGACGAAGACGGGATCGAACGCGCTCGGCGCGCTCAAGACGCAGAACGGGATGTTTTCGCAGCTTCCGCTCTCGGTCGAGGATACGGTGCGCCTGCGCGAGGCCGACGGCGTGTATATGCCAGCGTCTGGCCGGATCAATATAGCGGGGCTTCACCCGCGGGATATTCCGAGGCTTTCGGAGATTCTTGCGCGCTATCTCGTCTGACGGCGGATTATTTTAGACGCCTTCGACGAAGATCACGCGGTAGTCAGCGGCCTGGTAGCGATTGGCACGCGCCTCGGTGTAGGCGGGGCTGTCGTACCAGGCTTTGGCCTCCGCCATCGTGGGGAAGGAAAGGATGACGACCCCGTCGGCGGCGGCGCCCTCGGCGGTTTCGTGCGGGCCATAGAAGGCGAGCGGGGTGATCTTGTGGTCGCCGCGCGCGGCGGCGGCGGCTTCGGCATAGCGCTTCATGGCGGCGTCGTCGCGCAGCTTCTCGCGGATCAGGATGACATAGGCTGCCATGGGTCGGGTCTCCTCCATTTGTTTTTTTGTTCAGACGCCAAGGCCCGGCGGGGCGAGGCGTTCGAGTTCGGCGATCATTTCCGGCGGGGCGGGCACGGCCTTGCGGGCGTCAAGGTCCAGCGTGATCGCGACGACCTGCGTGCTGGCCCAGGCATTCCCGGATACGGGGTCGAGCAGCCAGTGGACCAGAGAATGGGTCTTGCCATTTATTCCGCCGAAGGACGAGTGCGCGACGATGAGGTCGCCTGCGCGGGGCAGGCGGTGGTAGCGCAGCCGGTACTCGAGGACGGCGCCGCCGATGCGCTTCTCGCCGTCCTTGCGGCCGACGCGGCTGCGCCAGTCGAAGAGCAAGTTCGGCACCATATCTGACAGCCGGCCGATGAACCAGCTGGGCTCCATCCATCCGTGTACGCCGCAATGGCCGGGCGGCACGGCGGCCATGCCGATGCGCGGGGCCTTTGCCGCCTGCGCGCGGGCGAGGGTGATGTCCACGGCAGGCAGGCCGGGCGCATCGGGCTCGATGCTGCGCGGCAGGGCTTCGGCGGGAGCCTCGCCCCTGAGGGCTTCCATCTTCGCGCGCGTCTTGGCGGTCCAGGGGAAGCGTTCGCCCTCGGCGGTGTCGATATGGATGATCCTTGTGCGGAAGGAGGCCGACAGGCTGCCGTCCAGATGGCGCAATTCCTGGTAGAGGACTGCGTCGCTCTCCCCGATCTCCAGCACGCAGCCCTGCATCGAGATGGGCCGGCCGGGCAGCACTTCGCGCACGAAGCGGATATGCTGGTCGACCGGCACGATGGTGGCGGGCGCGCTCGCGCGGAAGGCTTCCGGCAGGCCGAGCGCATGGGCGAAGGCGATCAGGCCCTCGGCCTGTTTCTCGACATAGAGGCGCACATTCATGTGCCCCATCTCGTCGCAGTCCCACTGATTGCAGCTGCCCTGCCAGAGCGGGATCATGAGTGGCAATCCCGGCAGCGGCCGCGCACTTCGATCACCGCCCGGGTCATCGCGAAGCCGGCGGCTTCGGTTTCCAGTTTCAGGGCGCGGCTGGTGGCGACGGCGTGGAGTTCCTCGGCGCTCTGGCAGGTCTCGCAGATTAGGAACACCGCCGAGTGGCTGTGGCTGGTATGGCCGCAGGCGACATAGGCGTTGAGGCTTTCGATCTTGTGGACGAGGCCGGCTTCCTGGAGGAAGTCGAGTGCGCGGTAGATGGTCGGCGGCTTGGCGGAGCCTTCGCCATCGAGATTGGCGAGCAGGTCATAGGCCTTGGCCGGCGCGCCGCTTTCCAGGAGCAGGCGCAGCACCTTGCGGCGGATGCGGGTCATGCGCTGGCCCTGGCGCAGGACGAGCGCTTCAGCCTCTGCGAGAAAGGCGTCGGCGTCCTGCGGCGCGCAGGGCGTGTTGGCGGGGTTGTGCGAGTGTGTGGCTGCCATGGCGGCAATGTCGGGTGTTTTGCCCCGGATGTGAAGAGCACAATGCGCATCGGGGCTCTGGACGCCCCGCGCAAATCACCCGAGATTCTTCCGTGAGGCGAATCTTCCGCCGGGTGAGGCAGGGTGTAGCGGTATGCAGATGACGGAGCGCGAAGGGCTGGAATTGTGGCGCAAGGCGGTGACCGCCTCTGTGCGCTCGGACGCGCCTGACCTGACAGCGCGCCAGCAGGCTGTGCTGATGACCGTGGCGCTGACGCCGGGGCCGCATACCGTGCGGGGCCTGGCTGAGCATCTGGGCATTGCCAAGCCCGCCGTGACCCGGGCGCTGGACGCGCTGGAGCGGCTGCACTTCATCCGCCGCCTGCCGGACGATACCGATCTGCGCTCGATCTTCATCGAGCGGACAGCCGAGGGCATGGCCTATCTGCGCGCCTTTGCGCGGCTGGTGCTTGCGGCAGCGTCCGGGGAAGAGACGGGCGGGGCGAAGTCTCCCTCCCGTCGCAATTCTGCGGTAGCCTGAGCACCCATTGACCCAGTCCTGACAGGGAGCCGCCTTGATGGCCGCTGCTGATGATCCGCGTCTTGCCCGCCCGCCGGGGGAGGCGATCGCCTTCCAGGTGACGGCGGGCGCGGTGCCCGTGCGCAAGACGCCGGCCTCCGATGGCGAGATCGCGACGCTGGCCCTGCATGGGGAGGTCGTGGAGATCTTCCGGGAGGAGGGGGAGTTTGGCCTCGGCCAATGCCGGCGCGACGGATATGTGGGCTGGGTGCTGATGGAGGCCCTGTCGGCGCCGGTTCTGGCGGCGACGCACAAGGTAGGGGCGCTACGTACGTATTGTTTCGCGGAGCCGGACGTGAAATCCGCGCCACTGTTCCTGCTGAGCCTTGGCGCGCGGGTGGCGGCCACGGGGCAGCAGGCGGGCGTCTGGACGCAGTGCGCGCGGGCGGGCTGGGTGTATGCGCCGCATCTGTTGGCGCTGGACGCCTTCGAGGCGGACCCGGCGGCAGTGGCCGAGCGGTTTATCGGATCGCCTTACCTGTGGGGCGGGCGGGAGAGCCTTGGCCTCGATTGCAGCGGGCTGATCCAGCAGGCGTTTGAGGCGTGCGGGGTGCTGCTGCCGCGCGATTCCGACCAGCAGGAGGTAGTTGCCGGTGAGGTGCTCGAGGACTGGCAGGCGCCGGGCGCGCTGCGGCGCGGGGACCTGATGTTCTGGAAGGGGCATGCGGGAATCCTGACGGCGCCGGACGAGCTGCTGCACGCCAATGCCTTCCATATGGCGACGGCGCGCGAGCCTCTGGGGCCGGCGATGGAGCGGCTGGAACGGGTGGCCGGGCCGGTGACATCTGTGCGCAGGCTGGACCTTGCGGCGGCGCGGCGTATGCTGCCGGTTCAGTCCTGAATGGAAGGCGCGCTGTGATGATCCGGATTGTCCTATTGCTGCTCCTTGCCTCGCTGATGACGGGACTGGCCGGTACGGCCCGGGCGCAGGGCAATGAGCCGCTGACGGCGGAGGTGATGCGGGCGGAGCTGTTCGGCATCCGGATGTCCGGCATCGTGGTCGGCTATGGCATCAGCTGGAACGAATGTATCGAGCCCGGCGGGCGGACCCTGTACGAGATCGAGGACCGCGTTCTGGAAGGTGTTCTGGAGATCACCGATGAGGCGCAGGCCTGTTTCACCTATCCGGGCACCGGCACGTCCTGTTTTCGCGGCCAGCGCTCGCCGCGCGGCTACCTTTTCCGCAGCGTCGATGACGGCACGCTGTTCCATGCCACGAAGATCGAGCGCGGCGTGAGGCGCTGCATTGCGAGCGACCTGGTGGGTTGAGGGGCGTCGCCCCTGATTGGACGATCCGACCGTTTCGTCTATTTATGGAACTGACAGCCAGCAGCAGGGCCGGGTCATGGACGAGAAGCAAACCCCGGATCAACGCCCAGACCGTTGCGAGGCCTGCGCGGCGCCGCTCACGGGGCGCTTTTGTGCCGCCTGCGGGCAGAGCGCGGAGGATTATCGCCGCAGTTTCCTGTCCCTGGCGAAAGATTATGCCAAGGATGCGTTTGCCGCTGATTCCCGGGCGGTGCGGACGGTCGTCCGGCTCGCGCGCAGCCCGGGGCGGGTTCCGGCGAGCTACATGCAGGGCGACAGAACAACTTACACACCGCCGGTGCGCCTGTTCCTGATCGTCAGCTTTGTGTTTTTCGTGACGTTGAGCTTTGCCGATACGCTGTTCATCGCGATTGAGGTGCGCCACACCCCGCCCACTGCGGCAGAGCTTGGGATCGCCGGGCTGGACCCTGACGATCCCGAAACCGCCGAACGGACTTCCTGCGGTTTCGGGGCGACCGGGCGCTTCTTCGTGCGGGCGCGGGATATCGAGGTCGACACGGCGCTGTGGGAGCGGTGCTCCGGCGAACTCAGCCGCGAGATCGACGAGGCACTGGCCGGTGATCCGCGCGGGGGTGCGTACTCAACTGTGCTCAACCGGCTGATCGCTGGCATGGGGCGGGCGATCCAGGATCCGCGCCCGCTCAACAATGAGGCCAATGTCTGGCTGGGCCGTTTCATGATCGTGATGGTGCCGCTGCTGGCGCTGATGCTGGGCGCGTTCTTCCGGGGCCCCCAGACGTTCCTGTTCGATCACATGATCTTTTCACTCTACACCCATTCAGCGGCCTTTGTGTTGCTGGCCGTGGGCGTCTGGGGGGTGCATCTCGGCCTGCAGGTCATTCTTGGAGCAGCGGTGCTGGGGGTGTTTGTCTATTTCTTGCTGTCGCTGCGCGGGGCCTACCGCCGGGGTTGGATCAAGACGGGGCTGGCGGCCCTGCTGGTCGGCCTGGCCTATATGATCGTGCTGACACTGGGCGGCATCATCATTCCGGCCGCGATCCTGGTCTCGGCCTGAGGCGTGCGGGTCCGGGTGCGGATCTGGAATTGCTCAATTGTTCCTTGCAATTCCGGGTTCTGGCGGCAGTCTGCCTTGCAGTGCTTCAGAATAGCCGCGAGGGGACATGACGACCATGAATGAAGGGGCGGCGGCCCGCCAGCCTGCGCGGCGCAGGGCGGACCCGTGGTTCTTCCTGGTCATCGGCGCCGTGCTGATGGCGCTGATCTTTGCAGGCTTTTTCCCGACCTTCTACCTGCGCGCCTTCGTGCCGCCGCCGCGCCTGTTCGAGGACGCGTTCTTCACGCCGGCGCTGTATGTGCACGGCTTCATCCTGACGGGGTGGTTTGCGCTGCTCATCGTGCAGTCTGCGCTGGTTCAGGCGGGCAATGTGCGGCTGCACAGGCGGCGAGGCATGTTTGGCATGGTGCTCGCGGCTGCGCTGGTGATTTCAGTGGTTCCGGTGATGCTTGATTTCCTGCCGAGGGTGACGCGCGCGGGGCTGCCGCGCGAGGTGGCGCTGGGCTTCGGGGCGCCGCTGTTCTGGTTTGATGTGTTCAACCTGATCGGCTTTGTCTTCCTGGTCGGCTGGGCCTGGCTGAGGCGCAACAATGGCGCCTTCCACAAGCGGCTGATGATGCTGGCGAGCATCAGCCTGATGGTGCCGGCGGTGTTCCGCGCCGCGCAAATCTTCCTGCCGGGCGCGCCCGCGATGCCGATTTCGCTGCTGGTTGTGGTCCTGCTTGTGGCGGCGGTGTTCGTCTGGGATTTCATGCGCCTCAAGCGCCCGCATGAGGGCACGCTCTGGTCAACAGGGGTGATCATCGTCACCTATGGCATCGCCTTCTGGGTCGGCAGCATGCCCGCCGCGCTGGAGATGGTCGACCGGATGTTCTGAGGGGCACCGCCGCCGCTTTCAGGGCCGGAGGCGGGCACACTCCCAGCCGGTCACCGCGCTCACGGCCTTCAGCATCTGGCGTACTGTAAAGGGGCAGTCGATCACAACCTGGCTGCTGTCGGACCAGATCACAGCCCGCGTGCCATCGACCGTCTCCTCGCCCCCGCGCCAGTAGATCGCGCTGAAACGGCTCGGGTCCCGATGGATCAGAGCGCGGGCCTGACCGGGCGTGAGCGCCTCGCCCAGGACCTCGACGCCGAAGTCACGGCGGCAGTAGTTGGCGACGATCTCCCGGACCGGGTCTACCTCATCAAAAACGAAAAGCGGGCGTCTCGCAGCCTGCGCCGCCTCGGCAACCAACGGCGCCAACGGCACACTGGCTGCGCATGTGAGCATTGTCCGTCTGCTGAAATTCATCTGCCCGCCTCCTTCGCCGCACGGCCGAACAGAAACACAGAGAAGCGCCGCAGAGAATCCGCAGGCGGATTACAGTTTCTTCAGGAACTGCACCCGCGCTGCGCCGAAGTCACGGGTGTCGATGACGTCCCAGCCGGGGAACATAAGCGCTTCGTCCGCGCCGGTTTCCACGATGGCGACGGCGTCTTCGCTGAGCCAGTTGCCGCTTATGAGGCAGTCGAGTGCGGGCTGGACGAGGCCTTTGTGATAGGGCGGGTCGAGGAAGGCGAGGCTGAACGGGCTGCCGACGCCGGCGGGCTTCTCGCCAAGGTCTGTCGCCGATCGCCGGTGGAGGCGGGTGTTCCCGAACAGGCCGAGCGCCTCGATATTGTCGCGGATGGCGCCGCGCGCGGCATGGTCGGTCTCGACGAACAGGCAGAAGGCGGCGCCCCGGCTCATCGCTTCCAGGCCGAGCGCGCCGGAGCCTGCGAACAGGTCGATTACGCGGGCGCCCTCGATCGGCGGGCCCCAGGCGGCGTGGGCGAGAATGTTGAAGACGCTCTCGCGCGTGCGGTCGCTCGTTGGCCGTGTCGTCATGCCTTTCGGCGCGGCGAGGCTGCGGCCCTTGTGTTGTCCGGCAATGATGCGCATGGCGGATTCCTGTTTGACGCCAGCGTCTAGGGGGCACACGCGCGAAAGACAAGCGAGGCGCCTGACCCGGCGAAACCGCTTGATTTCTACTCTGACTAGAGTTTTTTCTGTGCGCGCAACCAAGGAGACGCCCCCCGTGACCGCCAGCCTGACCCTCGAGAACGACATCGCCCTGATCACCATGGATGACGGCAAGGCCAACGCCATCAGCCCGGCCATGCTGGAGGCGCTGAACGCGGCCCTCGATGAGGCCGATGCCAAAGCGAAGGTGATCGTGCTGGCCGGCCGGCCGGAGCGGTTCTCGGCGGGGTTTGATCTCAAATTCTTTGCGGCGGCAGAGCCGGACCAGGTGCGCGGCCTCGTGGTGGGCGGCGGCAAGCTGGCCTTCCGGCTGTTTACCAGCGAGAAGCCGGTCGTCATCGCGTGCGCGGGACATGCGATTGCGATGGGCGCTTTCCTGCTGCTCGGCGGGGATACGCGGATTGCGGCGCGCGGCGCTTACCGGATCGGGGCGAATGAGACAGTGAATGGCATGACGCTGCCGGCCTTCGGGGTGGAGCTGCCGCGCGCGCGGCTCAATCCGATGTACCTGACCGAGGCGCTGGCGCAGGCGCGGATGTATTCGCCGGACGAGGCGGCAGTGGCGGGATGGGTGGACCGGGTCGTGGAGCCGGGCGAGGTGATGGCCGCCGCAATGGCCGAGGCCGAACGCCTGCTGCCGATCGCCAACCACGCCTATGGCCGCAACAAGCGAATGGCGCGCCAGCCGACGATAGACTTGCTGACGCCGACGCTGGAGCTTTAGGCTTATCGCGCCCGGCATCATTTGATGCTCTAGCTGGATACAACGAACTGGATATCCCGATGGTGCTGTCATGACCCCTCCCATGGTGCGGGCGCTGGAGCTGGCGCGGCTGGCGGCGGAGGCCGGCGAAGTGCCTGTGGGCGCTGTGATCGTGGACCCGGCGACCGGAGAGATCATCGCGGAAGGTGCGAACCGGCCCATCGCCGGGCATGATCCGACCGCTCATGCGGAGATCATGGCGCTGCGCGCGGCGGCGGCAAGGCTCGGCAATTACCGGCTGACGGGGCTGGACCTTTATGTGACGCTGGAGCCCTGCGCGATGTGCGCCGGGGCGATCAGCTTTGCGCGCATCCGGCGGCTGGTCTTTGCGGCGGGCGATGAGAAAGGCGGGGCTGTGGTGAACGGACCGCGCTTCTTTGAGCAGCCGACCTGCCATTGGCGCCCCGAAGTGGTGCAGGATGAGGCGCATGCAGACGAGGCCGCGCGGCAGCTGAAGGATTTCTTCCGCAGCCGCCGGAGCTAGAACACCGGGCTGGTTCCCTGAACCATCCCGATGTTCGAGGTCTTTGAATTGTCGCGGCGTTTTCCCGAAAACCGGTTCCCACTTTTCGGAACGCCGCTTTCGGCATCAGCGTCCGGCAGCGATGGCGCCGATGAGCCCGCGCAGCCAGCTGAGGGCGGGGTCGCCCGTCTGTTCCCGGTGCCAGTAAAGCGCGCTGCCCGGCGGCGGTAAGTCGACAGGCAGGGGCTTGAGCACAAGGCCGGTATCTTCGGCCAGCGGCAGGGGCAGGATCATTGCGCAATCGGTCCAGCGGACGACTTCGAGCGCCGGGAGATGATGGGGCAGGCGCATCACGGGCACGATCCGCGCGCCGGTGCTGCGGGCCACTTCCTCCACGAAGCTGCGGCCCTCGCGGCGGCTGGACACCGCGATGTGGCGCAGGGAGAAGAACACGTCTGCGGTCAGGGGCGCGTCCGCCATCGGATGATCCGGCGACATGACGCAGACATAGGGCGCGGCCGGCAGGTCCATACGCTCAAGGTCCTGGCCGCGCAGGTCGGGCGTGTCGAGGGCAAGGTCCAGCCGGCCGGAAGCGAGCTCTGCGATTACGGCGCTGCGGGTCAGCTGGCTCCAGGACAGGCGCACACCCGGAGCCTCCATCTGGAGCTTGCGGCCAAGACGCGGGGCGAAGACGAAGGCGCTGGCATCGCGCGCCGAGATGTTGAACATCCTTGTCGAGCGTGACGGCTCGAACACCGAGCGCGGCTCGAGGCCGGCGCGTAGCCGGTCCAGCGCGTCGCGCACGGCGGGCATCATCGCTTCGGCCATGGCGGTCGGCTTCACGCCCCGCCCGTCGCGCACGAAAAGCGGATCCTCGAAATGCACCCGCAGGCGGGAGAGGGCGTTGGAGACGGCAGGCTGGGTGATATGCAGCGTCTCGCTCGCCCGGGTCAGGCTGCGCTCGGCATAGATTGCCTCAAGAACAGGCAGCAGGTTCAGGTCCAGGGACCGCAGGTTCATGGCAGGTGTCCCATTCTGTATCACTTCGCACAATACATTCGCATCAGTGATGTGTAGTCTTCACGGGATAAAGTAGCCGAATAGTACGCCGTGTGAAATAGTCTCAAAAAAAAGAAGACATAACCCGGAGGAAAGCCATGTCACCTGCCCACAAGCTCTCCCGCCCCTTCCGTCAGCATTTCCACGCCGTCCGCAAGGACGCAGGCGCTGACCGGCCGCTGGAGGATGATATCATTCACGCACTGGACCAGCTGGCCGTCGCCTCGCGGCGCGAGCGGGAAGAGCGCGATGCCCGCCAGAAGGCGCTGGAAGCGGCCCGCCGCGCCCGGCCTGAGGCGAAAGCACCGGCGACCTATCCCAGCCAGCCGGGCACTGCCCGCCCCTTCCGGTTCGCCTCGCTGGCGCCCGCGGGTACGGGCATCGCCCGGCGCTGAGATGTTACAGCCAGCCTGCGGCGCGCATCAGCATGACGCCGCAGACTGCGGTGACCAGCCATTTCATCCACGCCTTGAAGTTCACGTCGGACATGGCGTCGAGCACCTTGCCGCCGAGCGTCGTGCCCAGCATCGACAGCGGGATCGCGGCGGCGAGCAGCCACAGGGGCGGCATGGCGCTCCAGCCCGCAGCGGCCACCACCGGCACGCTCCAGAAGGCAATCTTAACAAGGTGCGACAGGGTCTGGGTCGTCGCCTCGGTCGAGACGATGGCCTGACGGGAGAGATCGGTGCGCACGAAGAAGAGCTGCACCAGCGGCCCGGCAATTCCGGCGAGCATGCTGAGGCTCTGGGCAAGGAGGCCGGCAATTTCGGCCTGGAAGGGCTTTCTGGCATCGAATTCCGCCCAGCTGCGAGGGATCCATACGAAAATCGCAATCGAGCTGATGAGCAGGTAAACGGCCTGCCTGTCCGGCCGCCAGGCAAGCGGGAAGAGCAGGGCGGCCGCAATCGCTGCGCCGAGGGCGTAACGCGCGAGGACCGGCCAGTGGATGTGCCGGCGCAGGCGGAAGGCGCGGTAGCCGTTGGAGACCATCTGCACCGCGCCGTGCACGATCATCGCCGTGGCCAGCGGCAGGAGGGCGGTCAGCACCGCCATCAGGATCAACCCGCCCGCAAGGCCGAAGATGCCGGAAATGAAGGCCGTGACCAGCACGGCCGACAGAATCACGAGGGTAGAGAGTGGCGCCATAAGCCGGGCTCTAGCGCAATTCCCGTCGCGTCACGAGGGCCCGAAAGGGTTTGCGCGCGGGGGGCCGCCTCAGTTACTTTGATACCCAAAATCTGACTACGAAGACCGCTTCAGGAGAGGACCATAGCCATGGCTGACACCCAGAGAACCCCCGACGCCTATGATGAGCTGAATGACCTGCGCATGTCGGAAGGCGCGCGGCCGCTGTACGAGCATGTGAAAGTGTTCATCCGCGACGTCGTCGAGCCGATGTATGAGGAGTTCGAGCGCCTTGGTGAAGGCAAGAAGGACATCTGGTCCTATGCGCCCGGCCAGCTGGAAGCACTGGAGAAGGCCAAGGACGAGGCGAAGAAGCAGGGCCTGTGGAACTTCTTCCTGCCCGACGCCGAAACCGGCGAGGGCCTGAAGAATCTCGACTATGCTTATATCGCCGCCGAGCTTGGCAAATGCCCGCTGGCGTCTGAATCGATGAACTGCTCGGCGCCTGACACCGGCAATATGGAAGTGCTCGAGCGCGTTGGCACGCCCGCCCAGAAGGAACAGTGGCTGAAGCCGCTGCTCGAGGGCAAGATCCGCTCGGCCTATGTGATGACCGAGCCGGGCATGGCGTCTTCGGATGCCAAGAACGTCTCGATGAGCGCTGTTCTGGAAGGCGATGAGTGGGTTCTGAACGGCGAGAAGTTCTACATCTCCGGCGCCGGCGATCCGCGCTGCAAGATCATGATCTGCATGGTGAAGACCAATAACGGCCCGGACGTGAACCGCCAACAATCGCAAATCCTCGTGCCGCTGCCGCATCCGGGTGTGACGATCGTCGGCCCGATGCATGTGTTCGGGGACCCCGACGCGCCGCATGGCCACATGCACCTGCGTTTTGAAAATGTCCGTGTGCCGAAGGACAACATGCTGCTCGGCGAAGGCCGCGGCTTTGAAATCTCGCAGCTTCGCCTTGGCCCGGGCCGGATCCATCATTGCATGCGCTCGCTCGGCGCGGCTGAGAAAGCGCTTGACCTGATGTGCATTCGTGGTCTCAGCCGGGAGGCGTTCGGCCGTCAGTTGATCAAGCTTGGCGGCAATACCGAGATCGTCAGCCGCGCGCGGATCGAGATTGAGGCGATGCGCCTGATGGTGCTGAAAGCCGCCAAGGCGATGGACGTGCTGGGTAACAAGGAAGCCCGCGTCTGGATTTCGATGGTGAAAGCCATGGTGCCAGAGCGCGTCTGCCAGATCATCGACCAGGCGATCCAGATCCACGGCGCCACTGGTGTTTCGCAATGGACCCCGCTCGCCCGGATGTATGCCAACCAGCGCACCCTGCGCCTCGCAGACGGCCCGGACGAAGTGCACCACATGGTCGTCGGGCGGCATGAACTGCGCAAGTATGAAGGCGGCGTCGAAGACCCGTCTCTTGCGGCGATCTGGCGGAAGTAGGCGCGCGGTATCGTCCGTAGAAAGATAAAAGCCCTCCCGGTTTCGGGAGGGCTTTTTTCATCCGCGCATTCAGGCTCCGGCCGATTGCGCGGCGCGGGCGGAGACGCGGGCGTAGAGATCATCCCCCCAGCCCCTGACCTCGCCCGTGAACAGCGTTTCAGGCGGGACAACCTCCGGGCCGGCGCCGGGCGGCAGGGGCGGACTGAAATAGCCCAGCGCATAGCTGCCCATGGAATAGCCGATCAGCCGCTGAAGCTCCGCCGGCAAAGTGGCTGCGACTTCCGGCGGGCAGGAGAGGTATTGGTTCTCCTCCTGCCGCAGCCAGCCGAGGGAATAGGTGATGTTGATGCCGGCCCGGTCGCCGTCCGATACATTCGCGCCGCCGGAATGGATCACCGAACCTGTATAGATGATGACAGAGCCGGCCTTCATTTCGGCATAGGTGATTTCGTCTTCTTCAGCGGTGCGGCCGTCTTCCCACAAATGGCTGCCGGGGACAACGCGGGTGGCGCCGTTCTCACGGGTGAAATCCGTCAGGGCCCAGATCATGTTGAGCTGCGGTTCGATTGCGCGGGGCACATATCCGCCCCAGGCGAGCCGGTCGCGGTGCAGCACCTGCGCGTCTTGACCTGGCTTGATGCGGATGACCTGCGTGACGTGCAGCTGGAACCGCTCACAAAAGGGCGCGAGGAATTTTTCCGTCGCGCCGAGGATGAGCGGGTGCATCACAAGTTCCCGGCAGGCGGGCGAGCGGGCGACCAGCGCGCCGGTGCGCGTCGTCAGATGGCCGGTGAAATCATCCTGGCCAACGGGCGTTGCCTCGATATACGGCGCCAGCTCCGTCCGTACGCGGTCGAGCAGGGCCGGCTCCATCAGCCCGTCGATGATGACGGCAGCGTCCGCGGCAATGATGGCAAGCACGTCTTCCGGCGTGGCGGTTGCCGGCAGGTGGCGCAGGGCAGGCATGGCAGGTCTCCTTCACGTGTCAGGCAGCTGGAGGGGATCGATCAGGGGGCTGAGCATCAGTTTCAGCATGGCGCGCTGGCGCTCAGGCGGCCAGCATTCCGGCTCCAGCGTGGCCCGCGTGCCGATACCGTCGATGGCCGCAATGATGGCGGCGGCAAGGTCGCGCGGGGCATCCGTCAGGCGGGCGAGCTGGTCGGCAAGCGCGGTCTCGATATCGAGATAATACTGGGTGTGGATCTGCCGCAGCTTTTCGGAATAGGGCGCGCGGCCCCAATAAGCGAGCCAGACGCGCCATTCCCGGCGGCTCTCATCGCAGAGCGGCAGCGTCTCCGCGATGTCCTCGAAAGAGGGGAGCCCTTCCGGCGGGCCGATATGCAGCATCAGCCGTGTGCACACTTCCTCCAGCGCAGCCGCAAGGACGGCGTCCTTGTCGGGAAAGAAATGCGCGATGGCGCCGGTCGTGACCCCTGCAGCACGGGCGATGTCGGCAAGGCGCGCGCCTTCCAGCCCATGCTCGGCAATCGTATCGACAGCGGCGCTGGCGATGGCGCGGCGGCGTTCTTCATGATCGACTATTTTTGGCATAACGGTGATAATAAAAAAATTCTGGGGCGAGTCAAGCAGGATTTGAGGGCAAGCGCGGGTGGGGAGAGTAAGCGGACAGGGCGACCGGGACCTGCGAAACCCACGAGACCTGTGGAACCTGTGGGAGCGGGTTGGGCGGCGGTGTTTGCGCGCCACATTTCCCGGCGGCGCAAAAGCCGCTAACGCCTGCGCGCATGACACCCGCCCCGCTCACCCGCACCCGCGCCCTCGCGCTTGCCTGGCCGATCATGCTGGCGCAGATGGCGACAGCGACGACCGGCATCGTCGATACCGCAGTGATGGGCCGCTATGGCACAGCCGCCGAGCTGGCTGCGGTGGGCCTCGCGGCGGTTGTGTTCAGCTTCCTCTATTGGGGCTTCGGCTTCCTCCGTATGGCAACAACCGGCCTCACTGCTCAGGCCGGCGGGGCGGGCGACGGGCCGGAGGCGAATGCCATCCTGAAGCGCGCGCTGATGCTGGGCGGCTGGCTAGGCCTTGCAATCCTGATCCTGTTTCCCGTCCTCTCCTGGGCAGCGCTGGAGCTGTTCCAGGCCGAGGCGGAGGTGGAGGAAGAGGCGGCTGCCTATTTCTTCGCGCGGATCTGGGGGGCGCCCGCCGCGCTGATGGTCTATGGCGTCACCGGCTGGCTGATCGGCACCGGGAGCACGCGCGCGTTGCTGGCGGTGCAGATTGTCATGAACGGGGTCAATGCCGGGCTCGACTGGGCCTTTGTGGCGCTGCTGGACTGGGGGCCGGCGGGCATCGGGGCGGGCACGGCGATTGCCGAATGGGCAGCGCTCGCCTTCGGGCTTTACTGCGTCCGCGCGGGCCTCGCCCCCGGCGCCCGCGTTTTCGACCGGGCGCGCCTCGCAGCAATGTTCAATGCCAATCGCGACATCATGATCCGTACACTGGCGATGCTGTTCATGTTCGCATGGTTCGTCAATTCCGGCGCCCGGCAGGGCACGGCGACGCTGGCGGGCAACCAGGTGCTTCTGCAGTTCATCGCGGTCTCCGCCTTCGTGCTGGATGCGTTTGCCTTCGTGGCGGAGAAGGAGGCGGGCGCCGCCTATGGCGCACGCGACCGCGCCCGGCTGCTGCGCGCCATGCGGATCACCAGCGAACTGGCCGTGGCCTGCCGCATCGTCTTTTCGCTCCTGTTCTGGCTGGGCGGCGGGGCGGTGATCCATGCCTTTATTCTTGATCCCGCCGCACGGGACGCCGCGCTCGCCTATCTGCCCTGGTGCGCGGCGGTGCCGCTGATCGGCGTCGCCACCTGGCAGATGGACGGGCTGTTCCTCGGTACCACGCAGGGCGAGGCCGTGCGCAATGCGGGTCTCCTCGCGATGATCGCTTATCTGTTCACGGATGTTCTGTTTGCCGCGCCGTTTGGCAATACAGGCGTCTGGGCGGCGTTCCTGCTCGGCTATGCCTACCGCGCCGGGGCGCTTGCGCTTTACTGGCCGCGCCTGATGGGGCGGCTGGCCCCGGCCTGATCAGCCAACCTGATCAGGCAACCCGATCAGAATGGCACGTTGGGATCGTCTTCGCCCTGGCCGCCGATGGCGAGGCTGGCGAAGTCGAAGATGCGGGCGTCATGCAGATGGCTCGGCCGCACATTGGCGAGGGCGCGGGCCATGACCTGCCGCGTGCCGGGCTTCTTGCGCTCCCATTCATCCAGAAGCTGTTTCATGGCGACGCGCTGAAGCCCGTCCTGGCTGCCGCAGAGATTGCAGGGGATGATGGGGAATTCCATCGCCTCGGCAAATTTCGCGAGATCATCTTCAGCGGCAGTGATCAGGGGACGGAAGACCTGCACATCGCCCTCGTCGTTCAGCAGCTTTGCCGGCATCGCGGCGAGGCGGCCGCCATGGATGAGGTTCATCATGAAAGTGGCAAGCGCATCATCGCGGTGATGGCCGAGCACGATCGCCTCGCAGCCCTCCTCCCGCGCCACGCGGTAAAGAATGCCCCGGCGCAGGCGCGAACACATCGAGCAATAGGTCCGTCCCTCCGGCACCTTTTCCGTCACGATGGAATAGGTGTCCTCGGTAATGATCCTGTACGGAACACCATTCTTCGCCAGCCAGTCTGGCAGGATATGTTTCGGAAAGCCCGGCTGGCCCTGATCGAGATTGCAGGCGAGAAGATCAACGGGAAGCGCGCCCTGCCATTGAAGGTCGAGCAGCACGGCGAGGAGTCCATAGGAATCCTTGCCGCCGGAAAGACAGACCAGCCATTTCGGGCGGGGCTTTTCGCCGGTCTCAATCGCGCGCCGGTCGACGAGGCCATAATCGTGAATCACCTCCTGCGCGCCCCGCACGAGGCGCTTCCTCAGCTTCTTGAAGCTGACGCTCGACGGCGTGTTCGCAAACAGCGGCAGGACAGGGGAGAGGGCGGTGTCGGGCATGGAAGGGCTGTGCCATGAGGCGGGGTGTGCGGCAAGGCCCCCTTCCGTGTCATCCCGGACATCGCGCAGCAATTATCCGTGACCTTGTTGGTGCAGCGCGCTTGGAGAGCTGGTCCCGGATCACCGCTGCGCGGTGTCCGGGATGACACGCTTAATTGGCCGGGGCGAGGGCCTGTCTTTCGAGCCACCCGTCAAAATCTGCCAGCGCCCGAACCGCCTGTGCCCGCTTCTTCGCCCGGCCCTTGTCCTTGCCGCGGAGGCGTTTGCCAGTCTCATCCGTCTTCGGATAATCGGTGATGTCCGGGAAGAGGCCGAAATTGACATTCATCGGCTGGAAGGTCTGGCCTTCGCTCAAGTGCCCGCCAGTGATGTGGTTGACGAGGGCGCCGATGGCTGTGGTTGGCGGCGGAGGTTCGAGGCGGCGGCCGAGGCGTTCGGCGGCGGCGAGGCGGCCGGCGAGCAGGCCCATTGCGGCGCTCTCCACATAGCCCTCCACGCCCGTCACCTGCCCGGCAAAGCGCAGGCGCGGCATCGTCTTCATGCGGAGCTGGTTGTCGAGCAGTTTGGGGGAGTTGAGGAAAGTGTTCCGGTGGATGCCGCCGAGGCGCGCGAATTCTGCATTCTCGAGGCCAGGGATCATCCGGAAAATATCCGTCTGCGCCGCATATTTGAGCTTGGTCTGGAAGCCGACCATGTTCCACAGCGTGCCCAGCGCATTGTCCTGCCGCAGCTGGACGATGGCGTGGGCTTTCACGGTGGGGTTATGCGGATTGGTGAGGCCAACGGGCTTCATCGGGCCAAAGCGCAGCGTCTCGCGCCCCCGCTCGGCCATCACTTCGATGGGCAGGCAGCCCTCGAAATACGGCGTGTCCTTTTCCCAGTCTCGGAACTCGGTCTTGGGGGCCGCCAGCAGCGCATCGAGGAAGGTGTTATACTGTTCCTCCGTCATCGGACAATTGATATAGGCCGCCGTGTCGCCTGAGGGGCCGGCCTTGTCATAGCGGCTCTGGCGCCAGGCCTTGGTCATATCAATCGAGTCGAAATAGACGATGGGGGCGATGGCATCGAAGAAGGCGAGATCGGCCTCGCCCGTATGCGCGCGGATCGCTTCGGCGAGGGCAATCGAGGTGAGCGGACCGGTCGCGACGATCACGCTGTCCCACTCCTCCGGCGGGATGCCGGCGATCTCCTCGCGCAGGATGGTGACCAGCGGATGGGCTTCGAGCTTCGCCGTCACGGCCTCCGAGAAGCCCTCCCGGTCGACCGCCAGCGCGCTGCCGGCGGGCACCTGATGGTCCCTTGCGGTAGTGATGATGAGGCCGCCGGCGCGGCGCATTTCCTCATGGATCACGCCGACGGCGTTGGAGGTGTGGTCATCCGAACGGAAGGAATTGGAACAGACAAGCTCGGCCAGCTTGTCGGTATGGTGGGCATGAGTCCCGCGCACGCCCCGCATTTCGTGCAGGATGACGGGAACGCCGGCGGAGGCGATCTGCCAGGCGGCTTCGGAGCCGGCCATGCCGCCGCCGATCAAATGAACAGGTTTCAGGGTCATAGGGGGCAAATGAGCCCCGGCCCGCGGCGCGTCAAGATGGCGTTTGCGGAGCGGGGGCGCGCGGCCTAAGTCTCGCGGGCACAGTTTCCAGACCCCGAGCGAGCCTGAAGAATGACCCGGCGTATCGAAATCCTGCCCGTTGCGGCTGAAAGCTGGCGCCGGGGGCTGCAGGCGATGGGCGCCGTTTATCCCTGGCTGCTGCTGTTTGCGCTGGCGGGCGGGATCTATGCGGCAGGGCTGTATTCGGATTATGGTCTCTGGTTGCCGCTGGCCGGGGCAATCGCGAGTTTCGCCGCCGGGGTGGAGCTGTCGCGCCGGATCTATGCGGCGCTGGGCCATGGCGCAGCGGGCGCTTACATGCCGCTCGCCCATGCGAACCTGGCCGTCTATGTGGCCTTCCTGTTCATGGGCTTCTTCGTCGGATTTTTCCTGCTGATCCTGCCGGGCATCCTGATCGAGGCGGCGGGACAATACGCGATCGACAAGGATTCCCCGCCCGAACAGGTGCAGGAGGCGTTCGTGGCAATGCTGGGCACGGCCTATGGCGCGGCATATCTGGCGGTGGCCGCAGTGGGCGCGGCCTTCCTCGGCTGGTCGGCGCTGCGGCTGACCGTGTTTGGCGCGGCCACAGCGGCGCGGGGCGAGGCGATGGTATTCCGCACCTGGCGCTGGACGCGGGGCAATGTGCTGGCCCTTGGCGTGGTCAGCTCCTTCACACATGTGATGCCGTTCCTGGCCGGCCTTGCTGCCAATTTCGCCCTGCAGGCGGCGCTGCCGGATACGCTGACGGGGCATTTCCTGGCGGGCATGGCGGGCATCCTGCTGTTTGCGCCCTTCCTGCTGGCCGGGCATGGGCTCGCGGCGGCAGCTTTTGAGCGGCTGAGGCCGGAAGAATCGGCGCCGATTGATGAGGCGGACGGTTCCAGCTAGGGCTGTGCCTCAGCTTTCGCGGAGCCCCCTGCCATGTCCTCCGGGTTCACTTTCGAGCGGGCGCTCGCCTATCCTTTCGCTGCGCCGCATTTCAACACCTTTCCCTGGGCCTTCGGCGCGGCTTATGCGGCCAGTTTCATGGCCGTGTTCACGATCATCGCGGTGATCGGCTGGCCGGCGTTGTCCGGCTGGGTTTCGGCAGTGGCCACCCTTTCAACGGATCCGAGGCCGGATCAGGTGGCCATTATCCTGAGGAATGCCGTCGTCTCGCTGCTGCCGGTCGGCCTGATCGGCGGGGTGGCCACCTGGGTGCTGTGGGCGATGTTCGAGACGGCCTCGCAGCGGCGCTATATCTGGGGCAAGCCCTTCTCGCTTGGCTTCGGCGCGGACGAGGCGCGCATCATGGTGGTCGGCTTACTCTGGGGGCTGATCGGCCTGGTGATCTATGCGCTGCCGGCGTTCTTGATTGTCGGCGGCCTCCTTGGCGCGCTTCGGACTTACCTTCAAGGCGCGCAGGATGACACCTTGCCAATTGGGATAATCGGATCATCCCTGGTGGTGAGTTTCCTGGTGCTCCTGCTGTTTCCGCTCTATGTGTTTGTGGCGACGCGCCTGGCGCCCTGTTTCGGCCTGACGGTGAAGGACGGGCGAATCCGGTTCTTTGAGGCCTGGGCTGTCTCGCGCGGGCGGTTCTGGCCGATCCTGATGGCGTATGTGATCCTTGTCCTTGGCGGCGGGGTCCTTTTCCAGATTGTCCAGATCACCGCCCAGTTGATGATGGTGCCCGTCTTTGCAGGCGTGATCTCGACCGAGCCGGAAACACCGGCTGAGGTCTTCGCCATCCTGGCATCGCCGGGCTTCCTTGTGCCGCTGGCGATCTACATGTTCGTCGTCCTGTTCGTGCAGGGCGTCATCCAGCATGGCGTGAGCGCGCCGGCGGCGCTGGCGGCGCGCAATGATCCGGCCGGCAGCGTGGATGATCTCGGCCGGATCCAAGCCTTCCACTGACCCATCGGAGACCGAAGATGGACATGCGCCCTTTCACGATTTCTAACGCGCTCACGCACGCCTTCTGGACGCCGTCACCGCGCGGCTCTCTGCTGGTTTTCGCGGCTGCCTATGTGGCCGGCTCGATGGCGATGCAGCTTGTCGGCCTCTTTACGCAAAGCGAAGTCTACGCCCTCTATCTGCGGGCTTTTGTCGATGGGGGAGGCGATTTCACACCCTATCTGGACGACCTCGAAGATGTGAGCGGCCAGTCGAACCTGGCGTCTTTGCTGTTGATGCCGCTGGGTTTCCTGGTCTGGGTCGTGTTCGAGGGAGCGAGCCAGCGCCGCTATATCCGCTGGGAGGGATTCAGGCTTCGCCTCGGCGCGGATGAGGGGCGCCTGGCGGTGGTCGGTCTGATCTGGTT
Organism: Hyphomonas sp.; assembly: GCF_046313735.1. GTDB lineage: Bacteria > Pseudomonadota > Alphaproteobacteria > Caulobacterales > Hyphomonadaceae > Hyphomonas. Next base: position 46,600 of record NZ_JBKBXW010000020.1, on the reverse strand, counting down.
TGCGCTGATCATGGGCGCGTCGATTGCCGGGGTGATTGCGATTTTTGTGTCGTTCGGGATCGGCGCGCTGATCGGCGGGATAACGGCGGGCAGCGGGCTGGCGCTGGTCGCGACACTGGTGTTCGGGGCCGGGATGGTCTGGGTGTTCGCCCGTCTCTCTCCGGCCAGCGCGCTGACCATCCGTGACCAGAATATCCGCTTTTTCGAGGCCTGGTCTGCGACGAAGGTCTGCGCGACGCCGCTTTTCCTCAGCTATCTCGCGCTCGCCGCGATGATCACAATTCTCTACTTCGCCGCGATGTTTGTGATGCTCGTGATGGCGATTTTGCTACTCGGCCCCGCCGCGACGGGGGACGGGGCGAATGCCGGCACGATCCTCGCCGCAATCGGGCAGCCTGGATTCTGGGTTCCGATGGGGATTGCCCTGATCGCGCTGAGTTTTGCCGGCGCAGTGATAACCCATGTTTTTGCCGGCCCTGCCGCGCTGGCGGCAAAGACAGACCCGAACTGGATCGGCGAGGAAGGCGTGCCTGGCGCGTTCAGCTAACGGCCGGGGCGGGGCGCCTATTTGGCGCCTGCGCCGGCCTTGGTCTTGCGGGCGGCGGGTTTGGCTTTTGGCTTCTCGGCGCCTTTTGCGTCAGCCGTTCGGGCCGCCGCCTTTTCGCGCTTGTTGCGGGCGGCGCGGCGTTCGTCCTGCCGGCGGAAGGTTTCGGCCAGGAAGCGGCCGGTCCAGCTTTCCGGGATCACCGCGATGTCTTCCGGCGTGCCTTCGGCCACCAGCCTGCCGCCGCCATCCCCGCCCTCGGGGCCAAGGTCGAGCACCCAGTCAGCCGTCTTCACGACATCCAGATTGTGCTCGATCACGACCACTGTGTTGCCCGCATCGACGAGTTCATGCAGCACTTCCAAGAGCTTCCTCACATCCTCGAAATGCAGGCCCGTCGTCGGCTCGTCGAGGATATACAGTGTACGGCCGGTTGCGCGTTTTGACAGTTCCTTGGCGAGCTTCACGCGCTGCGCTTCGCCGCCTGACAGCGTGGTGGCCTGCTGGCCGACCTTGATATAGCCGAGGCCGACCTGGTTCAGCGTGTCGAGCTTCGAGGCAATCGCCGGCACGGCGGAGAAGAATTTCGCCGCATCCTCCACCGTCATGTCCAGCACATCAGCAATCGACTTGCCCTTGAACAGGACCTCCAGCGTCTCGCGGTTATAGCGCTTGCCCTTGCAGGTCTCGCAGGTGACGTAGACATCGGGCAGGAAGTGCATCTCGATCTTGATGACGCCGTCGCCCTGGCACGCCTCGCAGCGCCCGCCCTTGACGTTGAAGCTGAACCGGCCCGGCGCATAGCCGCGCGCCTTGGCCTCCGGCAGGCCGGCGAACCAGTCGCGGATCGGCCCGAAGGCGCCGGTGTAGGTGGCGGGGTTGGAGCGCGGCGTACGGCCAATCGGCGACTGGTCGATGTCGATGACCTTGTCGAGATGCTGCAGCCCCTCGATGCTTTCATAAGGCGAGGGCGCATCCGACGCGCCATTCAGCTTGCGGGCGAGCGCCTTGTAGAGCGTTTCGATGATCAGCGTGGACTTGCCCCCGCCCGAGACGCCGGTGATGGCCGTGAAGGTGGCAAGCGGGATCGAGGCGGTGACATTCTTGAGGTTGTTGCCGGTCGCGCCTTTCAGCGTGATGCGGCGCGAGCCTTTCACCACCGGGCGGCGCTTGGGAATGGCGATCTCGCGCGTGCCATTGAGATAGTCCGCCGTCAGACTTTTCGGGTTCGAGATCACCTCTTCCGGCGTGCCTTCGGCGATGATCTTCCCGCCATGGACGCCGGCCGCCGGGCCCATATCGATGACGTGGTCGGCAGTGAGGATCGCGTCCTCGTCATGCTCCACGACGATCACGGAGTTTCCAAGGTCGCGCAGCCGTTTCAGGGTTTCCAGAAGCCGCTCATTGTCGCGTTGGTGCAGGCCGATGGACGGCTCGTCCAGCACATAGAGCACGCCGGTCAGGCCGGAGCCAATCTGGCTGGCGAGCCGGATGCGCTGGCTTTCCCCGCCGGAGAGTGTGCCCGAGGCGCGGTTCAGCGTCAGGTATTCAAGGCCCACATCATTGAGGAAGACCAGCCGGTCATTGATCTCCTTCAGGATCCGCCCGGCGATCTCGTTCTGCTGTTTGGTCAGGGATGTGTGCACGCCGGCAAACCAGTCGCCCGCCTTGCGGATGGAGAATTCGCCCGCCTGCGAAATATCCAGGCCCGCAATTTTCACCGCGAGGGCCTGCGGTTTCAGCCGCTTGCCGCCACAATCCGGACACGGCGCAGCGGACTGGAACTTGCCGATCTCCTCGCGCACCCAGGCCGAGTCCGTTTCGCGGTAGCGCCGGTCGAGATTGGGGATCACGCCTTCGAAGGTCTTCTTGACCTTGTAGCTACGCATCCCGTCATCATAGACGAACTGGATTTCCTCCTCCCCGGTTCCATAGAGGATGATGTCGTGGACTTTCTCCGGCAACTTGTTCCACGGCTTGCCGAGATCGAACCGGTAATGGGCCGACAGCGCCTGCAAGGTCTGCGTCTGATAAGGCGAGGTGGACTTCGCCCAGGGCGCGATGGCACCGTTCAGGAGGTCAAGGTCCTTGTCCGGCACGACGAGGGCCGGGTCGATCTTCAACTGTTCGCCAAGGCCATCACAGGACGGGCAGGCGCCGAACGGATTGTTGAAGGAGAAGAGCCGCGGCTCGATCTCCGGAATGGAAAAGCCGGAGACGGGGCAGGCGAAATTGGCGCTGAAGGTGATGCGCTTCGGCTCGGTTTCGCCCGGTGCGATGTCGGCATATTCGGCGACCGCGATGCCCTGCGCGAGACCGAGCGCGGTCTCGAAACTTTCGGCGAGGCGCTGCTCCATGCCGGCGCGCACGACGATCCGGTCGACCACCACATCGATGTCATGCTTGAATTTCTTGTCGAGCTTCGGCGGGTCTTCCAGCTCATGGAACTCGCCGTTCACCTTCACGCGCTGGTAGCCGTTCTTCAGCAGCTCGGCGAATTCCTTGCGGTATTCGCCCTTGCGCCCGCGCACGATGGGGGCGAGCAGGTAAAGCCGCGTGCCTTCTTCGAGCGCCATCGTCCTGTCGACCATCTGGCTGACCGTCTGGCTCTCGATCGGCAGGCCGGTGGCGGGCGAATAGGGAATGCCCGCCCGCGCCCAGAGGAGGCGCATATAGTCATAGATCTCGGTGACCGTGCCGACGGTCGAGCGCGGATTGCGGCTGGTCGTCTTCTGCTCAATGGAGATTGCGGGCGAGAGACCCTCGATACTCTCCACATCCGGCTTCTGCATCAGCTCCAGGAACTGGCGCGCATAGGCCGACAGCGACTCCACATAGCGCCGCTGGCCCTCGGCATAGATCGTGTCAAAAGCCAGCGAGGATTTGCCCGAGCCCGACAGGCCGGTCATCACCACCAGCTGGCCGCGCGGGATATCCACGTCGATATTCTTGAGATTGTGTTCCTTGGCACCGCGCACGCGAATGAAGGGGGATTCGGCCATGAGAGAGGGTCGCTATCGGGATCGGGAGGGAGGAGACGCGGAAGTTTCTATATGTGTGGCGCGAGTCTGTCTTGACGACAAGAACAAAATGTGAACGATTGGAGTCAACTGTATTTCGGGGGGCGGCGGGCGGTGGAATTCATCCGGCGTCAGGCGACATCGCCTGCCGGGCAGGGTAGAACAACTCGAATCGAATTCGAAACAGATTTTCAGCGCGGAGGGCCCTCATGGCGGGTTCAGTCAACAAGGTGATCCTGATCGGCAATCTCGGAGCCGATCCGGAAGTGCGGCAGTTCCAGAATGGCGGGCAGGTGTGCAACCTGCGCATTGCGACGTCAGAGACCTGGCGGGACAAGGCGACCGGCGAGCGCCGGGAGAAGACCGAGTGGCACGCCGTGGCAATCTTCTCCGAAGGCCTGATCAAGGTGGCGCAGAGCTATCTGAAGAAAGGCTCCAAGGTCTATCTCGAAGGCAAGCTGCAGACCCGCAAATGGCAGGACAAGGACGGCAATGACCGATACACGACCGAAATCGTGCTGCAGGGCTATGACGCCAGCCTTGTGATGCTTGACGGGCGCGGCGAAGGCGGCGGCGCAGGAGCCGGCGGCGGGCGCGAAACCGGCTATTCCGGCGGCGGCGGGCGCCAGCAGATGAGCGGGCCGAAAGAGACCTTCAACCAGGACCTCGACGACGAGATCCCGTTCTAGGGGTCTCAGGATGGGTATGGGCCGCGCCATCGCCGTTCACAAACAAGGCGTTCTGGCCGGGTTGATGGCGGCGGCGGCCCTGCTGCTGGCGGCCTGCGCGAGCCCTGTCTGCTGCGTTCCGGCGCCGGTGAAGGATCCGCTGGAGCAGGCGCTGCTGGCCGAGGGCGTAAATCCTGCGCGGTCGGCGCTGGTGATCTACCGGCTGGAGGATGAAAAGCTGTGGGCGAGCGGCGGGGCGCGCATCCGCGAACGCTTCACGCCGGCTTCCACCTCGAAGATTCCTCATGCGCTGCTGGCGCTGGAAACCGGCGCCGTGACCGGCCCGGAGGAGCGGTTTGAATGGGACGGCGAGACACGCTTCGCCGCCAGCTGGAACGAAGATCAGGATTTCGCCGCCGCCTTCCAGCGCTCGACCGTCTGGATCTACCAGATCGTCGTGCCGCGCATCGGGGCGGAGCGCCTCCGCGAAGGCCTTGCCGCGTTCGATTACGGCAACGCCGACATTGGCGGGCCCGGCCAGATCACACGCTACTGGCTGGAAGGCCCGCTGGCGATTTCGGCGTCCGAGCAGGTGGCGTTCCTGTCGCGGCTCGCCCGGCGCACCCTGCCGCTTTCGGCGCGCACTTATGAGCTTGCCCTGCCGCTGATGGTGCTCGCGGAAGGGGAGGGCTGGACGCTCTATGGCAAGACCGGCTGGAAAAGCGTGCCCGGCCAGACGGATATCGGCTGGTTTGTCGGCTGGCTGGAACAGGCGGGTGGCGAGGCCCCCGGCACCTACACCTTCGCCCTCAATATGGACATGCCCGGCGGCATGGAAGAAGCGCCGAGGCGCCGCGCGGCGGTCGAACGCGCGCTGCGGGAGATCGGGGCGATGCCTTGATTTTTCAGGGTTCGGGGTGGTGCACCTCCACCGGCTTGAGCCGGTGTCGCTGCACCCTACGAGCGTCCCGAAACTGTAGGGTGCAGTGAGGCCAAAGGCCGAAGTGCACCACGCTCACCCCCGATAAATCTCCACAATCTCGCTCGTTTCATTGCCGCCGACTTTCAGCGCGCCGCCGATGACGTGGATGGCGCCGTCCAGCGTCACGGCGCCGAGGCCGTGGCGGGGGTGGGGCATGGGGGCGATGGCGGCCCAGCTGTCGGTGGCCGGATCATAGACCCAGGCTTCGGGATAGACCCCGCCGCCATCATTGAAGAATTCGCCCCCGAAGGCGTAGAGCTTGCCGCCGAGTTCTGCTGCGGCGAGGCCGCCTTGCGCCTGCGGCATCGGGGCGGCGTCCCGCCAGCGGTCTTCGGCCGGATCGTAAACTTCATGGACGGCGGTGTTGCCACCCGCCACGCTGCGCCCGCCGACGATGTGGAGCCGGCCATCGATGACTGCGCCGGAGGCGGAATTGCGCGCCGTCGGGCAGGGGGCGGCCTCCCGCCAGCGCCCATCCGTGGCGTCGAGCACGAAATGATGCGTCTGGTCGGTCTGGTCCTGCCAGCTGGCATTGCTCTCGCCAGCAGGGGAGCGTCCGCCCATGAAATGCATCAGCCCCGTGCCGCCGACGAGCAGGACGGCCTCGGCGCTGCGGGCCGGCAATTCCGGCGCAGCCTGCCAGTTGCCGGAGGCCTCATCCAGAATCCATCCGGTGGACTGAGCCTGCCAGATCGCCTCGGCGGACGGGGATTCAAAGCCCCCGATGACAAACAGGCGCCCCGCGAAGCTGATCAGGTGCGGATGGTGGCGGGCCGCCGGCAGGGCCGGGGCGGGCTGCCAGCAGCGGCCATCGGGGCGCCAGACATGATGGGCGGCGGTCGGCCCGGTGATGCGGCCGGCTTCGGCGATGAAGCCGCCGGCGAGGTGGATCGCGCCATCATGCAGGCATGGATAGATTTCCTGCACCGGGAAAGGCAGCGGATCCCCCATCGACCAACCTTTCGGGGCGGGCTCCGGGCCATTTGCGAGGAGGCTTTCCGGCGCGGCGCAGGCGGCGGCAGCAAGGGCGGCGCCAAGGCCGAGGCACGCCTCGCGCCGGCTGGGATGAAACTTCAATGAATTCTGCATGTTACCCTCCCGATCAGATGAGGCCCAGCCGGGGCCGGATGCCCGGAAATCACTGCAAAAACCGGAGCCTGGACGGTAGCGGCGCTCGGGCACGGCTGCTAGGGTGAAAGCCAGTAAATTGGCGATTCGGACACAGTTTTTCCGCACGTCGCCCGAAACACCCAGAAGGCCTTTCCATGAGCGATCCGACCACCCCTCCGGACGAGCCGGAAACCCCGGAAAATGGCGCCGGCGCACCCCCGCCGCAGGATGGCATCGAGCCGATTTCGATCGAGGCGGAGTTGAAATCCTCCTATCTCGACTATGCGATGAGCGTCATCGTCAGCCGCGCGCTGCCGGATGTGCGCGACGGGCTGAAGCCGGTGCACCGGCGCATTCTGTTTGCGATGAATGAGGGCGGCAACACGCCGGACAAGCCCTATTCGAAATCCGCGCGGATCGTCGGCGACGTCATCGGCAAATACCACCCGCACGGCGACAGTGCCGTTTATGACGCGCTGGTGCGCATGGCGCAGCCTTTTTCCATGGGTGTGCCGCTGGTCGACGGGCAGGGCAATTTCGGCTCGATCGACAATGATCCGCCCGCCGCCATGCGTTACACCGAAAGCCGGATGACGAAGGAGGCGACCTATCTGCTCGCCGATATCGACAAGGACACGGTCGACTTCCAGGACAATTATGACGGCAAGGAACGCGAACCGGTCGTGCTGCCGGCGCAGTTTCCGAACTTGCTGGTCAATGGCGGCGGCGGGATCGCGGTTGGCATGGCGACCAATATCCCGCCGCACAATCTGGGCGAGGTGATCGATGCGACGCTGGCGCTGATTGATGATCCGGCGATCACCGAGGAAGCGCTGTGTGATATTGTTCCGGGGCCGGACTTTCCGACCGGCGCGCTGATCATGGGCCTGTCGGGCAGCCGCAAGGCGCTGCTGACCGGGCGGGGCAGCGTGATCATCCGCTCCAGGACGGAAATCGAACAGGCAAAGAATGGTCGCGAGGCCATCATCGTCACCGAGATTCCCTATCAGGTGAACAAGGCGGCGATGATCACCAAGATCGCCGAACTCGTCCGTGAAAAGAAGATCGAGGGCATCTCGGACCTGCGCGACGAGTCTGACCGTAACGGTATCCGCGTGGTGATCGAGCTGAAGCGCGATGTAAGCTCAGATGTGGTGCTGAACCAGCTCTACCGGTTCAGCCAGCTGCAGAGCTCCTTCGCGGTCAACATGCTGGCGCTGAATGGTGGCCGGCCGGAGCTGATGAACCTGCGCAAGGTTCTCGAATGCTTCATTGCCTTCCGCGAGGAAGTCATCGTCCGGCGCACGAAGCATGATCTTGGCAAGGCGCGTGACCGGGCGCACGTCCTCGTCGGCCTCGCGCTGGCCGTGGCCAACATCGATGAGGTCATCCGCCTCATCCGCACTTCGCCCGATCCGCAGACGGCGCGAGAGCGCCTGCTGGAAAAAGCCTGGCCGCAGCAGGATATGGGCCCGCTGATCGACCTGATCGCAGACCGGCGCACGCGCCGCGGCGGTGATCCGGACACGATCTATCTCTCCGACGAGCAGGCCCGCTCCATCCTGAACCTGCCGCTCCACCGGTTAACCGGTCTTGGCCGCGACGAGATCGGAAACGAGGCGCGCGGCCTTGCCGAGAAGATCGCGGATTACCTTGACATCCTGCGCTCGCGCAGCCGCATCCTCAGCATCATCAAGGCCGAGCTTGGCGAGGTGAAACAGAAATTTGCCGTGCCGCGCCGCTCGCAATTCGTCGAGGGCGGCGTTGACATGGACGATGAAGACCTCATCGAGGTCGAGGACATGGTCGTCACGGTGACCCATGGCGGCTATGTGAAACGCACGCCGCTGTCGACCTACCGCACGCAGAATCGGGGCGGGAAGGGCCGCTCCGGCATGTCGATGAAGGACGAGGATTTCATCACACGCGTCTTCTCGGCCACGACGCATACGGAGATCCTGTTCTTCTCCTCCGCCGGCATGGTCTACAAGGAAAAGGTGTGGCGCCTGCCCATTGGCGGGCCGGCCTCGCGTGGCAAGGCGCTGGTCAATATTTTCCCTCTGGCCACGGATGAGCGCATTGAAAGCGTGATGCCCCTGCCGGAAAGCGAAGAGGCGGCGGAAAATCTCGATGTGATGTTTGCGACCCGCTCCGGCAATGTGCGGCGCAACCGGCTGGCGGACTTCACGCGCGTCAACCGCGCCGGCAAGATCGCCATGAAGCTGGACGAAGGCGATGGCATCGTCTCGGTCCAGATCTGTTCGGACAAGGATGATGTGCTGCTGACCACCGCGCTCGGCCAGTGCATCCGCTTCCCGGTCACCGATGTGCGTGTGTTCGCGGGCAGGGATTCGACCGGTGTTCGCGGTATCAGGCTTGGCGAGGACGATACCGTGATTTCCATGGGCATCCTGCGCCACATGACCGTCACGTCCGAAGAGGCGCGGGCTTACCTCAAACACGCTGCGGCCATGCGCCGCGCAGCCACCGGCGAGGAAGAGGAAATCTCCGAGGACGAGGACGAGCCCGTCGCCGAGGCGGCCCTGTCGCCGGAGCGGATCGCCGAGCTTGGCGCGGCCGAAGAGTTCATCTTCACCGTGGCCGATGATGGCATGGGCAAGCGCTCCTCCGCCTATGATTACCGGATCACCGGGCGCGGCGGCAAAGGCCTTGTCGCCCAGAATATCTGGGGCCGCGACAAGAAGAATGGCCCGGTCAAGCGCGTGGCCCAGGCCTTTCCCGTGGGGGAGGGCGATGAGGTCATGCTGGTCACCGATGGCGGCCAGCTGATCCGCACGCCGGTCGACCAGATCCGCATCGCCGGGCGCTCAACGGGCGGCGTCTGGGTGCTGCGCACGGCCGATGGCGAGCGGGTTGTCTCTGCGGCGCGGCTTGTGGATGACGGCGAAGGCAGTATGGATAAGGCTGAGGGCTGATTGCTGCAGTGCGGCGCGGACGCTCTCGTCATGTTTGAGAGAGGAGGCGCATGATGCACCGTATCGGACTTTACCCGGGCACGTTCGATCCGCCGACCATCGGCCATATCGATATATTCGGCCGGGCGATGAAGCTCGTCGATACGCTGATCATTGGCGTTGCCATCAATGAGGCCAAGAAGCCGCTTTTCTCGCTGGAAGAGCGCGTGGAAATGGTGCGCTATGAGTGTGCGCGCCTGAACGGGCCGGGCCTTGCCGAGATCAAGGTGATGCCGATGCATGGCCTGCTGATGAAGTTCGCCGAAGCCTGCGGCGCCCAGATCATCGTGCGCGGCCTGCGCGCCGTGCAGGACTTCGAATACGAATTCCAGATGACAGCGATGAACGAGCAACTGAATCCCGACATTGAAACCGTCTTCCTGATGGCCGATGTTCGCCATCAGGCGGTGGCCTCGCGCCTCGTGAAAGAGATTGCGAGCCTCGGCGGCGACATCACGCCGTTCGTTACGCCGGCGGTGAAACAGGCGTTGTTGGAGAAGTACCGGAAATGAGATTGCGCGGAGTTCTGGTGGGTGCCTTGGTGGCGGGTCTGATCCTGCCGGCCTGCGCCGAGGCGGCCGGCAAGGCCTGGACATTCGAAGCGCCGGCAGACCCGGCCGCTGCGCCGGACATGTGGCGCGAAGTGCCCGCAGAGCGGCTTATCGTTTTCGAGACGACCAAAGGCCGTATCCTGATCGAGGCGCTGCCCGAAGTGGCGCCGAACCATGTGGAGCATTTCACCACCATCATCCGCTCCGGTGACTATGATGGCACAAGCTATCACCGCGTGATCGACGGCTTCATGGCGCAGGGCGGGGATATCTTTGCACTGAAGGGCCGCGAGTCCGGCCTGCCCAGCGTGCCGGGCGAATTCACGTTCAGGCGGGACGTTGATGTGATGCCCCTGGAAGCGACCATCGGCCCGGAAGATACGGCGCCTGCAGGCTTCTATGCTGGCTTTCCCCTGCGCACCCAAGCCTCGTTTTTTGCCGAAATGTCGGGCGACAGCAAGGTTGAGAGCTATATCCCGCATTGCCCGGGCATTGTTTCGACCGCGCGGACGAGTGATCCGAACTCCGCCAACGGACAATATTTCCTGATGCGGGGCCATTCGCCCCATCTGGACCGTCAGTATACGGCCTGGGGCCGGGTCGTGTCCGGGCAGGATGTCGTGAATTCCATTAAGGTCGGCCAGAATCCGATGTCGGGTGAAGTGACCAATCCGGACATTCTCAATTCTGCGAAGATTGCGGCGGACATACCGGCCGGCCAGCGGCCGCGGGCCTTTGTCATGCGCACGGATTCCGAAGACTTCCGGGTGCAGCTCGAAGCTGTGGGCGAACCCGACATCTGTACGCTGCCGCCGGTGCCGGCCATTATTATCGAGTGATGTGTCCGCAGGTTCTCACGTGGACCTTTCAGCCTTCGAGTTTGATCTTCCCGAGGCGCTGATCGCGCTGCGGCCGGTGGAGCCGCAGGACGCGGCAAGGCTGCTGGTTGTGCACGGCGACGGGCGGCTGGAAGATGCCGGCGTGCGCGATCTGCCGCGCTATCTCTCGCCTGGCGATGTGCTCGTCTTCAACGATACGCGCGTTTTGCCGGCTGCGCTGAAAGGTGTCCGCCCGGCGCGGGACGGGGCGAGCCGCGATGTGGAAGTGGACCTCAATCTGGTCGAGGATCAGGGCGATGGCCGCTGGCTCGCACTTGCCCGGCCGGGCCGGCGCCTGAAGGAAGGCGACGAGATCCGGTTCGCGGACGGATTTTCCGCCCGCATCCTGGCCCGGCGCGAGGGCGGCGAGGTGCTGATTTCGTTCGAGGGCGGAGGATCAGACCTTCATGCCGCTCTGGACGCGCACGGCGCCATGCCCCTGCCGCCTTATATCGCGCGGCGCCGCCCGGCCGATGCCAAGGACCGCGAAACCTATCAGACGAGCTTTGCCGGGGAGGAGGCCGCCAGCGTCGCCGCGCCCACCGCCGGCCTGCATTTCACCCCGCGACTTCTGGCGGACATCGATGCAGCGGGCCTTAAACGAGAGGCTGTGCGCCTGCATGTCGGCCTTGGCACGTTCAAGCCACTTGAAGAGCGCCACCTCGCCGAAAACCGTCTGTATGAGGAATGGCGGCGCCTGACGCCGGAGGTTGCCGCCCGTCTCAATGCGGCGCGGGTGGGCGGCGCGCGGATCGTCCCGGTGGGCACCACCGCGATGCGCACGCTGGAAAGCTGCGCCGATGCCTCAAGCCGGCTTCATGCCGCGACGGGGCCCACGGACATTTTCCTTAAGCCGGGTGATCCCATCCGAGCAACAGATGCACTGGTCACGAACTTCCACCTGCCGGCCTCCAGCCTGTTCATGCTCGTCTGTACCCTGATGGGAACGGAGGTGATGCAGGCGGCCTATGCCCATGCCATTGCTGAGGGCTACCGGTTCTATTCCTATGGGGATGCGTGCCTGCTGCTGCCGTGACAGGCGCGAAGCGGGCGCTATCCCGCCTTGCGCCTGCCGACGCCAATGAGGCGCCCGGGCAGACTCGTCCACCAGCGCCGCCAGCGCCAGGACCGCGCGAGGCGTAGATCATTCGGCGCATCATCCGTAGCCCTCGGGATATGGATATTGTTCATGCGCGGCCTGTAACGCCGGATCAAGTCTTCCTCGATGCGGGCATGGTCGCGCGGATTGCTCAGCACAAGGACATGCCGCTCCGTGGCGCCGCGCTTCCACCAGGCTTCCCACCAGCGCTCATGCCCCAGCAACCGGGAGCGGAAATTCGCTGCCTTGCCGATATAGAGCGGGAACAGGAAGAAGCCGAAGCGCCGCTGAACGAAGATGTAGATGCCGCCGCCGGGCGGAATGCCCTTGCGCGTCAGCGTGATCTTGAACCGGTAGAGCGCGCCGCTTTCGCCCTGCCAGGTATGCCAGCCGAACAGGAACCAGTTGAGCAGGAACATGATGCGCCTCGTTTACAACTCCCCGGGAGCCTAGCGTGATCCGGGGTTAACAGCGCATTAACCAGCCGCCTCCGCTGGAAGGGCGTGAACGTAAACTTCGTTCAGCGTGATCTGCCCATCCTGCACGAGGCAAAGGTCAAAACCCCGCATGGCGCCGTCCTTGCCGCCCTCGCCGATGGCGCAGTACCAGCGGCCGCAGAACCCGCCCGGGATCGGCCAGGTTTCGTCCGGCGTGTAAATCATCTGAGGTGTCGCCGCGAACAGGCCCTCAAGGTAAGCCCGCAACGCCGCGTGGCCGGAAATTCCGGCCGCCGTGTTCATGTCCTTATAGACCGTGTCCGGAGCATAAAAGCCGATGAGGCGGTCTACATCCTTCGCGCTCCACGCGGCCAGCCAGTCAGCATTGAAGCGGGCAATGTCGAAACTCATGGCGCGGCCTCGCCCAGCACGCGGGCACGGTGGGCCTGCGTGAAGATCTCCGCCGGCGCATTTTCAGGGCCTGCCATGATGGCCACGCCGTGCAGGCCGAGCGTTGGGTCAGCGGCCTTGCGCTCATGATAGAGGCGCCGCCGCTCCCGCGCTGCCTCGCCGAACTCCATATCGAGGGCGGCCTGTAGCTGCCCCGCAAAGCGCAGCCGCCGCATCCGCTCGGCGCGCTCCTCCGCATACGGCCGGAAATCCGGCGCTTCGCCGTCCGGGGTCGACAGGAGGATATCGGACACGATGCGCACATCGCGGTAAGTGATCGACAGGCCGAGCCCGTTGATCGGGTCATTCCATCCGGCGGCATCGCCGACCAGGACACAGCCCTCCGCATACGGTGCATCGGTCCAGCTGTCATTGTTGAAATATGAGTAAAGCGGGCCTGCTGGCGTGCCCTTGGCGATGGCTTCATTCTCCGGCGCGCAGCTCATGCGGAATGCTTCGAGGAAGCGGCGCGCGCCATCCTCGCCGCCGAACCGGCGTTTTTCGGATAGCGCATAGCCGCCATAGACGCGCACGCGCCCGCCGCCCTGCGGAAAGGCAAGGAACCCAAACGTGTCCTCCGTTCCGATCGCCTGGCGCTTTGGATTCCAGCCTTCAACATTTTCGACCAGCAGGCCGGCAAACCAGTGATGGGGTTTGTCCTGATGCAGAGGAATGCCCGCCGCCGCGCGCACGCCCGATTGGCGCCCCTCCGCCCCGACGATCAGGGGGGCCGCCGCGGTCCGCTGCTCGCCGCCATGCGTGAAGGTGACCGATGGCGCCGCGCCGAGCGTTACTGTCTCGACATCCACCGGCCGCAGGCAGTCTGCGCCATTCTCCGCCGCCACTTCGATCAGCGTCTGGCAATGCAGCGGGTGACCAAGGCAGAGCGGCCCCGGCACATCCGGCGCAAAGATGCCGAGCGGCAACGCGGCAGCCTCGCACGCTGCCGGGTCGAGGCTCTCATCATAGGTCACATGGTCGGTCAGGTGGTGCCCGCCGGCTGTGACCAGCAGGTCATAGAGGCCGAGGCGTTTTGTTTCTCCAACGCCCCAGGGCGCGATCCATTCGCCGCGCACGCGGTCTTCAAATTGCGCAGATTTCTCCAGCAGCAGCACCCGCCGGCCCGCCCGCGCCATCACCGCCGCCAGCGCGCTGCCGCCGATGCCCCCGCCGATGATGATCAGGTCATAGGTCATCGCTGTGGTCATGTCTGGTTCCTCCGCAGGCAGGGTAACCCGCCGCCGGCCGCCAACAAACCTTGACGCAGCGTCACTTCAGGCGCGGACAAGTGCGCGAATGGGCGCAAAGCTCTTGCGGTGCACCGCTGAAGGCCCAAGCCGGGCGAGCGCCTCGGCATGGGCGGCGGTGCCATAGCCCTTGTGCGCGGCAAGGCCATAGCCCGGATGAGCGGCGCAAAGCTCTGCCATCCGCGCATCGCGGTGTGTCTTCGCCAGGATCGCGGCGGCAGAGATCGAAGGCTCGGTCAGGTCGCCCTTGATGATCGCCTCGGCCGGCGCGGGCAGGCCGCCGGGCAGGGCATTGCCATCCACGCGGATCAGGCCGGGCCGCAGCGCCAGCCCCTCCACCGCGCGGCCCATCGCCAGGAAGGTCGCCTCGCGGATGTTCATGGCGTCGATTTCCTCAACGCTCGCCTCCGCGATGCACCAGGCCAGCGCCTGTGCACGGATCAGCGGGGCGAGGCGATCGCGCTGTTTTTCCGAGAGTTTCTTGGAATCGGTCAGGCCGTCTATGGGCCGGGCGGGATCCAGGATCACCGCCGCCGCCGTCACCGGCCCGGCCCACGGGCCCCGCCCGGCCTCATCCACGCCGCAGAGGAGAAACGGTTCCTGCATCCGCAAGAACTAAGCCGGAGTCGGACCGGCTGGCGAGAGGCGGGCCGCATTAACGGGCGCGCGGTGCAGGCATATCCGTCCACATCATGAAGATTTCGAGCGCCCTTTCGCAACAGCAGGCACGCCGCCGGGCGGCGCGGGCGCGCGGGATTTGGCGACAGGGTAGCTGACCTTCGCCTTCCCCGAATGACCCGATGCCCGCCCGGATTTCCGAGGCGGGCTTTTTCTTATCCGAGACCGACGAGACGAGCAGATGATGTTTCACACAGACGACGAGATCGAGAAGATCGGCAAAGGTTTGCTCGATCGCACTCTGCCAAAGGCAGACTGGACCCATGCCGCGCATTTCGCGGCCGCGGTCTGGATGCTGCGCCGGCGCGGGCAGGCCGCATTTTCAGAGATGCCCGGCATCATCCGGGCCTATAATGAGGCAACCGGGGGGCGGAACACCGATGCCGAAGGCTATCATGAGACCATCACGAGGGCCTCTCTGATCGTGGCGCGCGCGCATTTGGCCGCGCAGGCTGACCGGCCGATGTTCAAACAGGTCAACAGCCTCCTCGGCGGGCCTTGCGGGCAATCGGGCTGGATCCTGCTCCACTGGTCGCCAGAGCGCCTGTTCTCTGCAGAAGCGCGCCGGGCTTGGGTCGATCCGGATCTCGCGCCCTTGCCTGCCTGACCGTCTCCCCCCCTTCGCGCCGCGTCAGGGCTGGCCATGCTTGAGAGGCGGGGCCAGCATGGCAGCGAGCAAAGTGAGGACAATGGCCATGGATCTCGGGTTGAAGGACAAGGTGATTTTCATCGCGGGCGCCAGCCGGGGCATCGGCCACGGCATCGCCGAAAGCCTGCTGAAGGAAGGCGCCCGCGTGGCGCTGACCGCGCGGGGCGCAGAGGCGCTGGAAGCCACGCGCGCAGCTTTCGCGGCCGAATATGGCGCGGGCAGCGTCTGGTCCTTCGCGGCGGATCTGACGCAATCGGCGGGCATCAACGCCGCCGTCGCCGCCTGCGAGGCGGAGTTCGGGCCTCTAAGCGGCGCGGTCGCGAATGTCGGCCTCTCGCCTTCGCCGCTTGGTATCGATGTGAGCGATGAGGATTGGGACGCAGGCCTCGACCAGAACCTCAACTCCGCCTTCCGCCTCGCCCGCGCGGCCATTCCCCGCATCAGCGCGAATGGCGGCGGCAGTTTTCTGTTCATCTCCTCCATCGCCGGCCTCGGCGCGCTCGGCACGCCGCTGATCTATGGCGCGACCAAGGCGGCGGTGAACCATCTGTCGACCTCGATTGCGCGCTTTGCCGATGACACGAAAGTCCGTGTCAATACAATTGCGCCGGGCAACATCATCTTCCCCGGCAGCACCTGGGAGAAACAGTCGACCGGCCCGCGCGCAGAGGCATGGTGGCGCTGGATCCGCCGCGAAGTGCCGATGAAACGCTTCGGTACGCCGCAGGAAATCGGCGACACGGCGGCCTTCCTGCTGTCGGAGCGCGCGAGCTTCATCAATGGCGCGGTCATCGCCGTGGATGGCGGACAGACGCGGTAGGGCCAGGCGGGCCGTCAGACCACCCGGCCCTTGAGCGATTTCAGCCACGGCACCAGCGCGGCGTTCACTTCCGCCGGGCGTTCCTGCTGGGTCCAGTGGCCGCAGCCGGGCAGCACTTCAGCGACTTCGAGGTTCGGCACGTGGTCTCGCATGCGCCCGACCGGGTCCTTGATCATGCCGAAGCCGGAGAAGGCGGGGTCCTTGTCGCCGGCGATGAACAGGGCCGGCTGGCCGATCTTCCGGTCCCGGAAGGGCTGCAGGAATTCCCAGTCACGCGTGTGATTGCGATAGCGCGAAAGCGGCCCGAAAAACCCCGAAGCCTCGAACTCGCCCACATAGTAATCAAGGTCCGCTGGGCTCATCCAGGCGCCGATGACGTCCGGCGGGTGAAGCCCGTCCATCAGCGCGAAATCCGACGGTTTGCCTACCGGGAAATCGCCTGGTTTCGCCTCGCCGGAAATGGCATGGTAGAAGCCTTTCAGGAAATGTCTGGGCTCGGCCTCGAAGGCGGCTTCGGCGCGGCCGGGCTCGCGGAAATAGGACTGGTAGAAGAACCGGTTCTTGTCGTCCCACACCTGTTTGATCACTGTATCGAAGGACACGTTCGGCACACCGAAGAACGGCACCGACAGGGCCGCCGCCGCCGCAATCCGGTCCGGATGCAGCAGCGCCGTGTTCCAGACCTGCGGCGCGCCCCAATCATGCCCGATCAGGATAAACGGGGCTTCCGGCGAGAGCGCCGCGCCGACGCCGAGGATATCCCCGATCAGCGCCTCCATCCGGTAGTCTGCCACTTCGCCGGGCTTGGATGAGCCGCCATAGCCGCGCACATCCATCGCCGCCGCCGTGAACCCCGCCGCCGCAATGGGGCCGATCTGGTGGCGCCAGGAATACCAGCTTTCGGGAAAGCCATGCACCATCAGCGCGAGCGGGCCATCGCCCTCCAGCGCCACGCGGATCTGCGCCGCGCCGGCATTGATCATGCGGAATTCGGGCATCTTCGCCTCCTGCTTTTCCGCCGAAGCTGGGGCAGGACGAGGCCGCTGGCAAGCCGGGCCGCCGGGGAAGGCCGGGCGCCATTGACGTTGCGGCGGGGCTTGCGCGGGGCCCGCGCCAGGGCGCAAGCTCCCCTCGACGACCCGCCGGAAACAGGCAGGCAGCTCAAAGGGAGGAGACCCGGTATGACGGCGCATCATATCACCTTCACGCGTGAGGAAGACGGCATTGGCATCCTCACCATCGACCGGCCGGACAAGCGCGGCGCGATGACCTATGCCATGCTCGCCCGCTTCATCGAAGCGGTGCGCGAGGCCGGCGCGGATGACACTGTCCGGGTACTGATCGTGACAGGTTCCGGTGGCAGCTTCTGCGCCGGCACCGACCTGTCGGACCTGTCTACAATTCCCGGGGAAACGCGCGGCGTGCGCGGCGAGGCGCATCAGGGCGATGTCTGGTGGCCGCTCGTCTCCTGCCCGAAGCCGGTGATCGGGGCGATAGATGGCTACGCCGTCGGCATGGGCGCGGAATTCTCCAGCCAGTGCGATGTGCGCATCATCACGCCGCGCACGCGCTTTGCCTGGAATTTCGCCCATCGCGGCCTGGTGCCGGATACCGGCGCGGGCAGCTGGCTCTTGCCGCGCCTGATCGGGCCGAGCCGGGCGCTGCGCCTGCTCTATTCCGGCAGCTTCCTCGAGGCGGAAGAGGCCCTCGCCATCGGCTATGCCAACGCCGTCGCCGAGCCGGAAACCCTGATGGACGCCGCCCGCGCCGAAGCGCGGCGTTACCTTGCCTCCTCGCCCTTCTCCATCCGGCGGATGAAAGAGCTTGTCTGGAAGGGCCTCGAGCGCGATGTTGCGGGCCATATGCAGGCTCATGTGACGGCCCTTTCGGCCTGTTTCAAATCCGCTGACCACAAGGAGGGCGTTGCCGCCTTCCTCGAGAAACGGCCCGCAAAGTTCACGGGCTCGTAACGGGGCGTCACCCAATTTCTTGTCATCCCGGCATAAGCGGTGACGAGGGGCAAGCGTTGCAGCCCCTCATCCCCAACCCCTTCTCCCAAGGGAGAAGGGGCTTTTCGGGCTAACCCATCACGAAGGCGTTGAGCTTGTTGCCGTCCAGGTCGCGGAAATAGCCCGCATAGAAGCTGTCCCCGCGCGGGCCGGGCGGGCCGTCACAGGTTCCGCCAAGGCTGAGGGCGAGGGCATGGAGCCGGTCTACCTGCGCCTTGTCCTTCGCCTGCAGGGCGACCATGACGCCATTGCCAACGCTCATCGGATTGCCGTCAAACGGGTAACAGAGGCCGAGGCCTGCCTGCCCATCGGGCGCGCCCCAGGCGATGAAGGTCTCGGTTGCGAACATCCGCGGTGTGCCAAGCTCTGCCGCAATCGGATCATAGAAGGCCGCCGCCTTCTCGAGGTTGCGTGTGCCCAGTGTGACATAGCCGATCATTGTCGTCCTCCCATCCAGCGACAGCGCAGAACATAAACAGAACATCAGGCGGAATCCAGCGCCGCCGGCGAAAAATTTGACGCAGCCGCCGGGCTGGGCTTCAGTGCGCCCCGAATCGATCCTGGAGCCTCGCCTGATGACCCTGCCGAATGCCTATGCCATCCGTATACAGAAAACCGGCGGACCCGAGGTGCTGGAGGTTGAGGCCATCGCGCCGCGCGCCCCGGGGCCCGGCGAGGCGCTGGTGCGCCAGACGGCCGTTGGCCTCAACTTCATCGACACCTATCACCGCTCCGGGCTTTATCCGGTGAAGCTGCCCGCGACGCTCGGCTCAGAAGGCGCAGGCGTGGTCGAGACGGTGGGCGAGGGCGTAACCGCCGTGAAGCCCGGCGACCGCGTCGCCTATCTCGCTGGCGGCACCTATGCGACACACTATACCGGCCGGGCCGAGAGCATGGTGAAACTGCCTGAGACGGTCAGCGAGGAAGAGGGCGCCGCGCTGATGCTGAAAGGGCTGACGGCGTGGATGCTGCTGTTTGAAATCCGGACTGTGAAGGCGGGCGACGAGGTGCTGATCTGGGCGCCGGTGGGCGGGGTCGGCTCGATCCTGACGCCCTGGGCTGCGCATCTCGGCGCACGGGTGATCGCGGTGACGTCCTCTGAAGAAAAGGCGCAGAAGGCGCGCGCGCTGGGCGCGGCGGAAGTTGTCGTCGGCTATGAGGGCGTCGCGGCAAAGGTCCGTGAACTGACGGGCGGCAAGGGCGTCGACATTGCGTTCGACAGTGTCGGGAAGATTTCGGCCGAAGCGTCGCTGGGCAGCCTGAAGCCGCGCGGCTGGTTCATCACCTATGGCAATGCGTCCGGCCCCGTCGATCCGATCCCGCCTTCGCGCCTTGCGCAGGGGGGCAGCCTGATCATGACACGTCCCGGCGTGTTCAATTTCCTGCAGGCCCCCGGCGCGCTGGCGCGCGGGGCGGGGCTGGTGTTCGAGGCGCTTGCAAAGGGTGTCTTCAAGGCAGACATCGGCCAGCGCTTCGCGCTGAAGGACGCCGCCGACGTCCACCGCGCGTTGGAAGCAGGCAAGACTGTCGGGGCGACCGTGCTGCTGCCATGAGCCGGAAGAGTGCCCGGCGCCGGGTCAGTTCAGGAACTCATCGGCGCCATGGTTCGGGCATTGGCCTATCTCCGTGGACGTATCATCGCTGAGCACCCAGCATTGCCCGAGGATGGAGCAATAGCAGATGTCTACGGCGTAGCCTTCGATGACCCCGTTCAGCGCTTCGATAAGATCCTCCCCCTCGGCGCCGATCACAATGGCTTCCTCGCCCGGGCTGAAGATTCGCTAGTTGATGAAGCTCCGCCGCAGGCGCACCTCGCGGCCAAGGTCAGGCAGAGCCCCGATGATGTCCCGGTACTGACGGATACGCTCCTCGCCGCGATGAACGCGCATCGAGCGCACTTCCGCCGGGCCGATCCCGCGATTGGCGATGATCACTTCGAACACCGGCTCGCCCGCCTCATTCAGGGTCTGGTTGTTGTAGATCATCAGCCGGGGCCAGACCTGCGCCTCGGTCTGGATACGCGAGGCGCGGGCCTGCTCCCAGGTCGCATACATCGCCGCGCAGGAGATCACCACAGCGACAACAGCGGTAATGGTCTGGGCCAGCGCCATCCGCGCGAAGAAACGCTCTGATTGTGTGAGCCCGGCCTTGTCCTCCGTTGGCGGAGGGGCCGGCGGCGCGTCATTTCCTTTGGTCATCATCCCCTCCGGCTGACACGCGCAGAGCTTGCGAAAAGAAGGCGCTCCGTTCAAGGGCTTTTTGGGTCCCCTGCCATCTCCACTTTTTTTGTGCCGCAATCAGGGCGGAATGTGGCGGTGTACGGAGGAAAACAGTCAAGAAACTTGCCGCCGCCCCAGGAGCGTCCCCCTGATCCGGGCCGGCCTGCAGCAAACGCGTTGTTAATGCCGGCCGTGCTATCAACCTCTCTGGAGGCAGTCATGGTGTCCGGTCCGCTCGATTTGATCCTGCTTGTTGTGGTCGGGGCGGCTGTTGCCTGGATCCTCTACCGATCATTCAGGAATCCTCGCGGCGTGATTGTTCGAAGCCTTGCCGGTTTCGGGATCGCCCTCTGCGCGATCATCGCTGCAGCGTTTCTGGGGAGCCCCTTCATATCGGATGCGGCGGGGCTTGGCGTTTTTCTCATCCTTTGCGCACTGGGTGTGTTTGCTGGCGCTGTTGCGCTGCTCGCGATCATGGCCGCTGCACTGCGCCGTGTTTGGGATGCTGCGGGCCGGGAATGAGTTTTCCTCGTTTTGCGCGCTTGCCATCCCCATATAGGGAGCGCAAGCAAGGGAGCCGCGACCGGTCATGGACTTTTCAGCCTTAATCGCGCTCGGCGTATTCATCGCCCTGAATTTCCTGACATCGCTGAGCGGCGCGCTCTTCAAGCCCGGCGCGTGGTACCAAAGCCTCGCCAAGCCGGGCTGGACGCCGCCGAACTGGGCCTTCCCGTTGGTCTGGTCGGCGCTTTACCTGATGAATGCGGTGTCCGGCTGGCTGGTCTGGCAGGCGGCTGGCATGGCGGCGCTGCCGGCGCTCTGCGTCTACCTTGTCAGCCTCATCCTGAATGCCGGCTGGTCGGCCATGTTCTTCGGCCTCCGGCGGATGGATCTTGGCCTTGTCAATGTCGCGCTGCTTTGGTTGTCGATCCTCGCGGTGGCGATCCTTTTCTGGCCCTACAGCCCCATCGCAGCCGCCTTGCAGCTGCCATATCTCCTCTGGGTCAGCATCGCCTCCGCGCTCAACTTTACTGTCTGGCGGATGAACAGGGGCGCGTCCGCCTCAGCCTGATTCAGGCGGACCAAAGCGGCGTTCCGAAAAGTGGGACCCGGTTTTCGGAAAAACGCCGCGACAAATCATAGACCTGAAACCTCGGGCTGATTCCTTGAATCAGCCCGAGGTTCTGGTAACCTGGCGCTCCGCATCAATATGAAGCTCCGTACCCGGATAGCGTCTACCGGCGATCATCCGCCGGGTGATCCGCTCATAATGCTGCACGAACCGCGCCGTCCACTGCGCCCGCGCCTCCGGCATCGCCTCGCCCCGTGCCTGCCAGAGCGCCGCCTCCTGCTCCAGCCGCCAGTTCAGAACACAGCTGAAGTCCGGCGGCACGATATGGAAAAATCCATCCGCCCGCCGCCAGATTTCCGCATAGAGGGTCGCCAGCTGAGCTTCCTGGTACCAGCGCCAGGCGCCATGCCGGTCTTCTGCCTCGACCTCATTGATCGGAGCGGACTTGGTCGCTTCTGCATCCGGTGCTGCGCCCGCCAGCCAGCCCTCGATCACGATGGCGGCAGGCTGGCCGGTAAAGATCCGCCAGTCCGCCTCCGGCGCCCGGTCATCGGCCAGCTTGTCGAAAACGGGGGTGCGCGTGACCATGTCCGGCCCCGCCGCGCGCAGCGCAATGATGCAGGATGCCAGCAGCGCCAGATCGTGCGTACCCGGAGGGCCGCGGACGCTGAACAGCGGGCAGATATCCCGCGCCATTGCGGCGCGCTCAGCCCGGGTGAGGTAGAAATCGTCGAGGCTTGCCCCGAAGACCGGGCCCGAAAGGCCGCTGATCGCTTCTGCCAGCGCCGTGGATTTGCCCGCGCCCTGCGGCCCCGAAACAAACAGCAGTGGGACATGGCCCGGCGGCGCCGCCTCGATATGGCATGCGATCCAGTCCTTAAGGTAAGGCGTGATCTCGCTCTGCCGCGCGTCCTGCAGGGTCAGGGGCATAATCAGGGGGCGGACATTTCCAGCACCCCGCCGGCATCGGCCACGTCCAACACAGGCAGGTCCAGCAGCAGCGCCGGATCGATATAGAAATCCGCGCCCCGGTTCTCGCTGGCCGGATTGCGCCATTTGACGCCCCAGTGCAGGTGCGGCCCGGTCGAGCGGCCCGTGTTGCCGGTCTTCGCGATCACCGCGCCGCGCGCCACCACATCGCCGGGCGCTACATTCACCTCTGACAGGTGCATGAACACCGACAAGAGCCCGTGCCCATGATCCAGGAAAATCGTGCCGCCTTCATAATAAAGGTCCGGATCGGCCAGCGTCACCACGCCGGCAGCGGGGGCCACAACCGGCGTGCCGACCGGCGCGGCCATGTCATAGCCCTGATGCACCGACATGGATTCGCAGGGCTCGCCGCTCGTCTTCGAAACGCCGATATACCGCCGCGCCGGGCCGAAGGGCGAAGACGGCGGCGCGCTGCTCGGCCGGATGAACCCGTCGAGCGCGCCGCGCCCGGGATGGAACGCGGCAAACGCCGCCTGCTTGATCTCCCAGCTGCGCGCGGCGTGCGCCCGCTGCTCTGGGGTGCGCGCATCGATCCGGTCGCAGTCGAAACCCGGCACCGTGCGCAGCTCGTCGCGCCGCTCGGCAATCTCGAACGCCGCCTCCAGCGCCCGCGCGCGCACGCCCAGCGACAGCGGCGCCTGCCGCGCGAGGCCGAACTGTATGCTGCCGGTCTCGTCCGCCGTCAGTGTCACGCTGCCGAGATGGAACACATCGCCCGGCGCGCCGTCACAGATGATCAGGCCGCCTTGTTTCAGGATGCCGCTGCAGGCCTGCGCCGCAGGTTCAGGCGACGGCGCGGCCTCGGCGTCCGGCGCAATTTCCGCCAGCAGGGAGTCCACTGCATCGGCCAGAGCCTCCGGCGCGGCTTGGCCGATTGTCTGCGCCGCCTCGGTTATGAGGCCCGCGCCAGCTTCGCCCGCCATCGCCTGGCCGGGGCTTTCGCTGCAGCCGGCCAGCGCCAGCCCGGCGATCAGGCAGAGGGCCGCCCTCACTGCCCGTAGGCGAGGCGGCGGGCGGCCGCCTCGGCGTCCCAATAGGCTTCCTGATGGTCGACGCTCCAATAACGCAGCGCGCTCAGCGGAATCCGCCGGCCCGTGACCGCGCAGGTCACATAGCTGCCCGCAGTCAGCTGCTCGAAATCATTGTCGCCAAAGCGAAGCCGCGCCTCGCCCTCGCCGGAAAGGGGTCGTGTCAACATGCGAGCCAGTGTGCCCCGGATCGGGGCGAAAAGAAAGTGCCGGGCTGCAAAGTTTCTGCTTTGTTCTTGTGAACAAATGAGGTACACGAAGTGCAGAGACGGCAATCGGGGGCCTTGCCAAACCGGCCCTCATGGTAGACCAAAGGAGACGACTCATGGCCAAACCCGCTCTCACTCTCGTGGACAAGGAATCCGGCGTGGACAAGCAGAAAGCCCTGGAAACGGCGCTGAGCAATATCGAGCGGTCCTTTGGGAAGGGCTCGGTCATGCGGCTGGGCGACAAGAAGACCCTTGATATTGAAGCGGTGTCGACTGGTTCCCTCGGGCTGGATATCGCGCTCGGCATCGGCGGCCTGCCCAAAGGCCGGATCATCGAGATTTTCGGGCCCGAAAGCTCGGGCAAGACCACCCTGTCGCTGCATTGTGTGGCAGAGGCCCAGAAGAATGGCGGCGTCTGCGCCTTCATCGATGCCGAACATGCGCTGGATCCGGTTTATGCTGCCAAGCTCGGCGTGGACCTCGATGACCTGCTGATCTCCCAGCCGGATACCGGCGAGCAGGGGCTCGAGATTGCCGATACGCTCGTGCGCTCCGGCGCAGTGGACCTTCTGGTGATCGATTCTGTTGCGGCGCTGACGCCCCGGGCCGAGATTGAAGGCGAGATGGGTGACCAGCTGCCCGGCCTGCAGGCCCGCCTGATGAGCCAGGCGCTGCGCAAGCTCACCGGCTCGATTTCGAAATCGAAGTGCACGGTCATCTTCATCAACCAGATCCGGATGAAGATCGGTGTCATGTTCGGCAATCCCGAGACGACGACCGGCGGTAACGCCTTGAAATTCTACTCTTCTGTCCGGCTTGAGATCCGCAGGATTTCCTCGATCAAGGACCGGGACGAGGTGATCGGCAACCAGACCCGCGTGAAGGTCGTCAAGAACAAGGTGGCCCCGCCCTTCCGGCAGGTCGAGTTCGACATCCTCTTCGGCGAAGGCATTTCCAAGACGGGCGAGCTGCTCGATCTGGGGGTCAAGGCCAATGTGGTGGAAAAGTCCGGCTCCTGGTTCTCCTATAATGGCGAGCGGATCGGGCAGGGCCGCGAGAAGGCGCGCCAGTTCCTGAAGAGCAATCCGGCGATTGCCGATGAAATCGAGGATGCCGTCCGGCGCAATGCCGGCCTCCTGGCGGAGGAGCTTCTCTCAGCCGGAATGGACTCCGACGACGACGAAGGATCGATGGCGGTCGGGGACGAATAAGGCAGACAGTTTCTTCCGGCCTTCCTGATCTCCGGGCCGGAAGTACCCCCTTTGCGGCTTGCCTGAGCTTGGCGGGGCGCAAAGGGGGCTTTATATCGCCGGTGTAATGTCGCGTCCGGTCTTCGTCCGGGCTGCGGCAAGTTCCAGTAACCGGCAGGGGCCAGAAACCATCCATGAACGGCGTCAATGATATCCGGGAAACCTTTCTCGGCTTTTTCGAGAAGAACGGCCACACAAGGCGCCCCTCGGCGCCGCTCGTGCCGCAGAACGATCCGACGCTCCTGTTCGTCAATGCCGGCATGGTGCCGTTCAAGAACATCTTCACCGGTGCAGAAAAGCCGTTTGCGCCGCGCGCTACCACCTCGCAGAAATGCGTCCGGGCCGGGGGCAAGCATAACGATCTCGACAATGTCGGCTATACGGCCCGCCACCACACCTTCTTTGAAATGCTGGGGAATTTTTCCTTCGGCGACTATTTCAAGGATGATGCGATCCGCCTCGCCTGGGAGCTGGTGACGAAGGAATACGGGCTGGATGCGCGCCGCCTTCTCGTCACGGTGTATGCCGAGGATGATGAAGCAGCCTTGATCTGGAAGAAGGTCGCCGGTTTCTCCGACTCGAAGATCATCCGCATCCCCACCAGCGACAATTTCTGGTCGATGGGCGATACCGGCCCGTGCGGACCCTGCTCGGAAATCTTCTTCGACCATGGCGACAAGGTCGCCGGTGGCCCGCCCGGCAGCCCCGACCAGGACGGCGACCGGTTCATCGAGATATGGAATCTCGTCTTCATGCAGTTCGAGCAGCATGAGGGCGGGCGCCGCACCAACCTGCCCAAGCCGTCCATCGACACCGGCATGGGCCTCGAGCGGATCGCCGCCGTGCTGCAGGGCCAGCACAACAATTACGATATCGACCTTTTCCGCGCCATCATCGCGGCCGAGGAAGAAGTCTATGGGCAGAAGGCAGCCGGCGACAAGACCGCCTCCTTCCGCGTCATCGCAGACCATCTGCGCACCTCCGCTTTCCTCGTGGCTGACGGCGTGCTGCCGTCGAATGAGGGGCGCGGCTATGTGCTCCGCCGCATCATGCGCCGCGCCATGCGCCATGGCCACCTGCTCGGCGCGCGCGAGCCGCAGATGCACCGGCTCGTGCCGGCCCTCGTCGCTCAGATGGGCAAGGCCTATCCCGAGCTCGCCCGCGCCCAGCTCGCGATCGAGACCGCGATCGAACAGGAGGAAGCCCGCTTCCAGCGCACGCTCGGCAACGGCCTCAGCCTGCTCGAAAAGGCCGCCGCCGATCTCGCCCCCGGCGCGGCGCTGCCGGGCGAAGTCGCCTTCCGCCTCTCGGACACTTACGGTTTCCCGCTCGACCTGACCCAGGACATCCTGCGCGCGCGCGGCATCGAGGTCGATGTCGCCGGCTTCGAGACCGCGCTGGACGCCCAGCGCGAGACAAGCCGCGCGGGCGGGTTTTCCTCCGGCGATCAGGCGACCGGCGAAATCTGGTTCGAAGTCCGCGGCGCGCACGGCGCCACGAAATTCACCGGCTATGGCGCAACGCGCGGCGAAGGCCGGCTCGTTGCCATCGCGGCCGGCGGTGTCCTCGCCGGCGAACTCACCCCCGGCCCGGCTGAACTCGTCTTCGATGCGACCCCCTTCTATGCCGAATCCGGCGGCCAGGCAGGCGACCATGGCGAGATCGTGTTCGAAGGCGGCGCCCGGTTCATCGTGCGCGACGTGCAGAAGCGCGCCGGCGACCTGCATGTGCATGTCGGCGAGCTGGTCTCCGGCGCGGCAAAGCCCGGCGCGAAGGCAGACCTCATCGTCAATGCCGCCCGGCGCAAGGCCGTGATGGCCAACCATTCGGCGACCCACCTGATGCACGCCGCGCTGCGCAAGGTGCTCGGGCCCCATGTCACGCAGAAAGGCTCCCTCGTCGAGGCAGACCGGCTGCGCTTTGACTTCTCCCATTCCGGCCCGGTCACGGCGGCCGAACTCGAAGCCATCGAGGATGAGGTCAACGCCCAGATCAGGGCCAATATCGAGACCGGCATCAGGGTGACGAGCCCGGAAAAGGCCATCGAGGCCGGCGCGCTCGCCCTGTTCGGCGAGAAGTATGGCGACGAGGTCCGCGTCCTCTCGATGGGCGTGCCGGGTGAAGGCGGCCAGTCCTATTCGGTCGAGCTCTGCGGCGGCACGCATGTCGAGCGGTCGGGCGATATCGCGGTCTTCGCCATCCTGTCGGAAAGCGGCGTCTCCGCCGGTATCCGCCGGATCGAGGCCGCCACCGGCGCCGAAGCGCTGGCCTATCTCAAGGGCCGCGCGCATATCGCCGCCGATGTCGCCGAGAGCCTCAAAGTGCCGCTGAAAGACCTGCCGCGCCGCGTGAGCGCGCTGGTGGACGAGCGCCGCAGCCTCGAGCGTGAGCTGGCCGACGCCAAGCGCAAGCTGGCCCTCGGCGGGGGCGGCGCCGCCCCGGCCGGCCCGGAAGTGATCAACGGGGTTAATCTCATCGCGCGCATCGCCGAAGGGGTCGGCGGCAAGGAACTGCGCACCCTCGTGGATGAAGCGAAAGGCCAGATCGGCTCCGGCGTCGTCGTCTTCGTCGGCACCGAAGGCGGCAAGGCTGGCGTCGCGGTCGGCGTCACGAAGGATCTCGCGGAGAAATTCTCGGCTGTGGAGCTGGTGAAAGTCGCCGCCGCTGCGGTCGGCGGCCAGGGCGGTGGCGGCCGGCCAGACATGGCCCAGGCCGGCGGCCCGGATGCGGACAAGGCCGCCGAGGCGCTGGACGCCGTCCGCGCCGCGCTGAAAGGCTGAGCCCGGTTCAGGGCGCTGGAGATGTGAGGAAGGGCCGGGGGTTCCGGCCCTTTTTCGTTTTTGGGGGGTGTCAGAAGTGGCGCTTGGCAAAGGCCCGGCCGGAACCCGTCTTCAGGTAGGCCTCAAACTTCCGGGCTTTTGACGGGTCCGAAAACGCCACATAGCCGGTGAGTTTCCACGGCATGTGCTTGCGCGTATGGGCCGATTGGCCGCTGTTGTGCGCGGCGAAGCGTTGCTTCAGATCACTCGTGCAGCCGACATAGTAGCGATCCGGCTCAGGTTCGCTCTGCAGCATATAGACATAGTGCATCGGACAGCCTCGCTGGCTCCGCCGTGGATTGGGCTTTGGCCAATCACGCCGCAGCTTGAATTTTGATTTCATCAGATTGAGCGGGAGTGGTCTGTCAAGGATGATGGGGTGTAGGGCCGCTGGCCCGCCTTCGCCCCATTGGGGCTTCGTCGTGGCATCCGCCTCGCTGGCTCCGCCGTGGATTGGGCTTTGCCCAATCACGCCGTAGCTTGAATTTTGATTTCATCAAAATTCAGCGGAGGCGGATGGTCGGAGTGAGAAGATTCGAACTTCCGGCCCCTAGCTCCCGAAGCTAGTGCTCTACCAGGCTGAGCTACACTCCGCCGTCCATCGCCTCTGAGGCAGCCCGCTGGCCACCCCGGAAGCCCGGGTGTTTACGCCCGGCCCGGGATTTTTCAAGGGGCAAACACCGCTGATGCCTGCCAAACTGCGCGCCAGCGCCCGCCCGCCCCTTCAGTTACTGGTCAGATCGGCGAAATATCGGTGATCTTGTAGGTCAGCGGCGTTTCGCCGTCGAAATCCACAGTCAGGTATTCGCCCTCGCGCAGCACATGGCCGGCCAGCCGGTGCACCGTCTCCTCCACACCGTCCGCATCCTCGTCATAGCGGAAGAACCAGCGGTTCCCGCGATGGGTCAGCCAGCCTTCGGCCTGCTCGCCAGGGTCCGGATGCCGGCGCAGCACGCGGCAGGCTTTCGGGTTGGCCCTCCAGGCGTCGATGTCGAGATGCTGGTCTGCCGTCATCGGCGCCAGCAGGCTGTAGCCCTGTCCGGGCGCTGCCATCTGGCCGGGATTGCGGGCAAGCTCAAGGGTGATGCGATAGAGCGTCATCGGTCATAAGTCCCTGAAAGAATGAAAGGTCTCAGCGCGCCAGCGCCAGCGCCGGGGCTTCGCTGGCGTTCAACAGCCGCCGCGTTGTGCCGCCGAACAGCCGCTCGCCAAGCCGCGAATGCCCATAGGCGCCGGCGACGATGGCGGTCGCGCCCGTCCCGCTGGCCAGCGCCAGCAGCGAGGCGGCCACCTCGCCCTCGATCGGCGCGCTGCGGGCCTTCACGCCGCGCGCAGCCAGCCAACTCTCCAGCGTATCGGGCGCAATGCCGGGCCGGGCGCCGTCGCGTTCAGCATCCTTGCGGTTCTGCGCGATGATCGCCTCGCCTGCGGCCTGGATCAGTTCCAGATGCAGGCGCACGGCCCGCGCCGCGCCGTTGGAGCCATCCCAGCCAATGATCACCGGGCCGGGCGTGTAGGGCGCGCTGCCGGTGAGGATCAGGGGCAGGCGGGCATCCATCATCACATGGTCGAAGCCGAGTGAGAGCGGCTCGCCGGTCTTCGCGGCGCTTCGGGGAAAGACCAGCGCATCGGCCAGGGTCGCAGCGCTGGCGGCGGCCTGCTCGGCGGTGGCCACCTGATGCACGAACGTGCTCGTCACACCGGCGGCATCGGCGACGCCGGCGCGGAATGCCTCCTCCGCTTTCGACAGCATTTCCGTTTGCATCTGCGCTACGCTGCGCGCGGCGGCGGCGGTCAGCCCGGTCGATTCCGGCGTCGTCACCACCATCACCGCGCTTGCAGGGTCCGGCAGGGCGCAGAGCCCGGTGAGGGATGTATTCAGCATCCGGGCGAGCGCGAGGCCGGACCGGGTGGTCTCCGTATCCGTGTCTGTCGTGCCCTGCAGCATTGCGATGACGGTCATGTCCGTTTCCTCCGTGTCAGTCTGGCTCAGTCCCTCCCTTGGAAGGGCTATACCATAAACCTAACAGGACGGGGGGAGTTGCGGACTAGGTAATACTACCTGACCTGTTCCTTCGCAGGCCGCGCCTCGGCGATACGCCGGCGGGCGATGCGGTCGGCCACGGCATTTGCCGGCTGGCCGGTGGAGAGCGCCTCGTCGAGCACGCTGCCCAGCGTCGCGATCAGCGTGTCCAGCTTGCCGGCCACCCAGTCGCGCGAATAATGCCCGGAAATCTCGGCGGCGACATTGATGATGCCGCCGCCATTGATGACGTAATCGGGCGCATAGAGGATGCCCTTGCGGCGCATCAGCTCGCCCATTTCCGGCACGACCAGCTGGTTGTTCGCCCCGCCCGCCACGCCGCGCACCTTCAGCCGCGCGAGTGTCTGCTCGTTGATGACCGCGCCCAGCGCGTTCGGCGAAAAGATGTCGGCGTCCACATCATAGATCTCGTCCGGCGCCACGATCCGCGCGCCGGTGCGCGCCGAAACCGCCTGCAGCGCGTCAGCGTCAATATCCGTGATCACGAGGTGCGCGCCAGCCTTCGCCAAATGCTCGCACACATACCCGCCGACCGAGCCAACGCCCTGCACCGCCACCGTGCGCCCCGACAGGTCATCGGTCCCGAACAGGCGTCTGGCCACCTCGCGGATGCCGCGATAGACGCCCTCAGCCGTCACCGGCGAAGGGTCGCCGCTGGCCGCAGCGCCGTCTTCCAGCCCGGCCACATGCCGCGTTTCCAGCCGCACGATGGCCATGTCCGCCACGCTGATGCCGACGTCTTCAGCGGTCACATACTGCCCGCCGAGCTGTTCCACCGCGCGGCCAAAGGCGCGGAACAGCGCTTCGCTCTTGTCCTTGCGCGGGTCGCCCCAGATCACCGCCTTGCCGCCGCCGAGGGGAATATCTGCCATCGCGTTCTTGTAGCTCATGCCCTGCGACAGGCGCAGCGCATCGGTCAGCATCGCGCCGGCATCAGTATAGGGCCACATCCGGCACCCGCCGGCCGCAGGGCCCCGTGCGGTCGAATGGACGGCGATCATCGCCCTCAGTCCGCTTTCCGGATCGTGAATAGCATGGACGCCTTCATGGCCGTCGAAGGAGGGGTGATCGAACATGGGCGGGAAAATTTCGTTGCAGGTGAAACCAGTTCCGCGCTGTAGACCCTGCGCCGCCGCAAGGTCAACCGCCTGGGCGCGGCTGGCCGGGCGCCCTGTCCCATCTTGACACCTTTTCAGCAATTTGGGCGTAGCGTGCCCTCGCAATGCAGCTGCGCCCCGTAATCCTGGCCCTGGGCATCATGACGGTCCTCCTCGCCGGGGCGATGATCCCGTGCGCGCTGATCGATCTCGCCGACGGAAAGCCGGAAGCGCACATCTTCGCGCTCTCGGCCTTCGGATCACTGCTGGTGGGCGGGCTGATGTGGCTGCTGGCGCGCGAGGGCGACCAGCGGATCGGCCAGCGCGAGACCTTCCTGCTCACCGTGGCGGTCTGGGTGCTGCTGCCGGCAGTGGCTGCCGTTCCGTTCCTCCTCTCCGGCATCTCGCTGACCGACTCGATCTTTGAAGCCGTCTCCGGCCTGACCACCACTGGCGCCACCGTCATGTCCGGGCTGGACGACCGCCCGCGCGGGTTCCTGCTGTGGCGCGGTATCCTGCAATGGATCGGCGGCATCGGCATCGTCGTGACGGCGGTCGCCATCCTGCCGCAGCTGCGCGTCGGGGGGATGCAGCTCTTCCAGGCCGAAAGCTCCGACATCACCGGCAAGTTCCTGCCGCGCATCACCGATATCGCCGCCTATATGGGCCTCACCTACCTGATCATCTCCGCTGCCTGCGCCTTCTTCTACAGCCTCGCGGGCATGACCTGGTTTGATGCCATCGTTCACGCGATGACGACGGTTTCAGCTGGCGGTTTCGCCAATTACGATGCGTCCTTCGGGCACGAGAACCTGAACTTCGCGATGCCGGTGGCCATGGTGTTCATGACCGTCGCCGGCCTGCCCTTTGCGCTGCTCTCCATGCTCGTCCTGCAGGGGCGCATCGTGCCGATGTTCCGGGATCCCCAGCCGAGGCTCTATGCCGGGCTGCTCCTGTTCTTCACGGCCTTCATTGTTATCTGGCACGAAATGTCCGAGGCGCCGCAGGTCTTCACCGGCCTCGTCCATGCCGCCACCGAGGCCGGCTTCAACATCATCTCGGTCATGACCGGCACAGGCTATGCCTCTGCGCCGTACGACACATGGGGCCAGCCGGTCGTGGCCATCTTCCTGATCGTCACCTTCATGGGCGGCTGCGCGGGCTCAGCCGCCTGCGGGATGAAAATGTTCCGCATCGAGATCACCGCCAAGGCCGTCCTCGCCTGGTCGCAGCGCATGGTCCAGCCCCACCGGCGCGCCCCGGTGCGCTATGCTGGCAAGCCGGTGGACGAGGAAACGCTGCAATCGGTCATGGTGTTCATGTTCCTCTACATCGTCACCTTCATGGTCGCCGCCGCGCTCCTGTCCCTGACCGGGCTCGACACGCTGAGCGCCATTTCAGCCTCCGCCACGATGGTGTCGAATGTCGGCCCCGGCCTCGGGGAAGTCGTCGGCCCGTCCGGCAATTTCGCGCCGCTGACGGATTTCGCCAAATGGGTCTGCTCGGCGGCAATGCTTCTGGGGCGGCTCGAATTCGTGTCGGTCTTCGTGGTGCTGACCGCGCGCTTCTGGCGCGGCTAGAGCCCGGCAGCCTGCAAGAGCATCCGGGCCGAGACCACCGCGAGCAGGATGCCGAACAGCCGCCGCAGCCGGTCCGCGTTCAGCTTGTGGGCGAGGGCGGCACCCACCGGGGCCATCAGCACGGTGAACACAGAGATCAGCGCAAAGGCCGGCAGGTTCACGAACCCAGCCGAGAAGGGCGGCAAGCCCTCCCGCCCCCAGCCCACGATGATCGCGGCAATCGCCCCCGGCAGGCCGATGGCGACGCCCCAGCCAGCGGCGGTCGCCACCGCGCGGTGCATCACCACGCCGCACAGCGTCATCAGCGTCACGCCCAGCGTGCCCCCGCCAATGCCCATGATGGCAGAGAGCGCGCCATTGAACGTCCCGATCCCGGCGCGGACGGGGCCTTTCGGCATCTCGGACGCCAGCGTCCATCCCGGCCGCCCGAAATAGAACTGCGCCGCGAACAAGAGGAGGATCGAACCAAAGATGGCGAGCATCACCTGTTTCGAGAAATAGCCCGCCGCCAGCATGCCGAGGATCGCCCCCAGCACGATCCAGGGCGACCAGCCACGGATGATGTCCCAGTCCACCGCCCCGCGCTTGTGATGCGCCATCACGCTGCGGATCGAGGTGAGGATGATCGTCGCCAGCGAGGTTGCCACCGCGACATGCATCGCCGTCTCCTCATACCCCATGGTGGAGAGCAGGAAGAAGAGCGTCGGCACGATCACCACGCCCCCGCCAATGCCGAACAGCCCGGCAGCAAGGCCAGCGAACAGGCCGGCAACCGCCAGCGCGGCCAGCAGCCCGGCATAGTCGGTCAGGAAATCCATCATCGCCCGCCCCTTAGACCTGCTTGCGATACCTGTCGATTGAGCAAAGCTTGACCCGGGCGTTACCGGCGCGGACACTCGCTCTACGCGCTTAGCATCGGTATCAAGCAGCCGGATTGCCAAAACTCATCCTGAGAATGCCAACGCTCATCCAGAGCGAAGTCGAAGGATGGCCAATCAGAACCGCCCCGCGCCCCGGCTCGCCCTTCGACTTCGCTCAGGGTGAGCCTTCAACAGCGATGAGGAGGATGAGCCGGTCAGCAGCCCGGCGCTAATGATGATGGTGGTGCGCCTCGGTGTTCAGCCGCCCGCACTTGCCGCAGCGGATCACCACGCCGTGCACATCCCGGTGCGCGACATTGATCATCAGCTTGGTCTTGCACGCGCCGCACCGGTGGGTCTCGTCCCCGCCGCCCTCGCGCACGGGGCTGCCGGCGGTATGCTCCAGGATCTCGGCGCCCTGCGCCTCGGCCGGGGTCAGGAGGATCATGTCGAACTGGGGCATAAAGCGTACGGACCTCTCATCAATGCTGTGCATAATTCCGAATGGATTATGGTCAGCCAGCTTCCATTCGCAATGTCGTGCGGAAGAAGCAAGCGCGCCGATTTCCGCCCCATGGACGTTTTGTAACTTTATCGCTTTATCGGGGGGGGTATCTCTACCTATGAGAGACAGGCAAGAGGAATTGCTATGCAAAAGATAATTATCGGCGCAGCCACCGCCATTGCACTTGGTCTCTCGACTCAGACAGCAGCTGCTCAGTTGGGTTGCTTGAACGTGAGCCCCGGATTGTGCATCGGCAACAATTACAACGAACAGGCGGTCATCAATCACTACGTGCCGATTTATCAGGCGCTGATAATGGCAAGCATCGCCAGGGATCGTGATTCTGATCTAAGCGGTGGCGCGGTTCAGTGTATCTCATCATGTGAACTGCAATATCGTGGTCACGTTGCAGCTTGCCGGAACCTGCCGACAAACGATCCGGTAATTGGATCAAGCGCCCAACAGACTTGTTTTGAGATAGCCGAGGAAGCGTTTCGGGCGTGTTTGTTGCAATGTATGCAATAGCGAGCCGGTCAGGTACCAGCTGATCGGAGAAGCCTACCACACTCCGGCATTTTTCAATGCCGCATCGAGATCAGCCGGCAGGTCAACGGCCAGTTCGCCGGATTTGAGGTCTCGCGGGGCTTCTTCCGGTTTCAGGTAGCGCCAGCCCTGGAAGGGGCGTTTGGGCTGGGCATAGGTGCGCACAAGCTCAGGATCGAAGACCAGCTCGCACAGGTCCTTGCCCCCTTCATCCTTCACGACGCGCAGGTCCGTAATTCGTTGGCGCACCCGGATCGCCCGCTTGATCACCCAATAGATCGAGCCGCCATTGAGCAGCTCCTCCGCCCGCTTCGGCACCATCCTCGTATGGTGCACCGGCGCCGGCAGCTGGCGCATCAGCCGCGCCTGCCAGTCGGCAAGATCATCAATATCGTCTGCGCCGACGCACAGCTTCACCAGGTGAATCGTCATGGGAAGAGAGACTAGCGGCCTGCCGCCGCCAGTCCAGCGGTCAGGCTCATGCCGGGATTGGCGCGGGCCATGAATGCCGCTTCTGCCTCAGGCGAGGCGAAGAAGAACTGCACATCCGTCACTTTCGCCTCATACCGCCGCTGGATCCGGCGCATCGCCGCGCGCGCCTCCAGCTCGATCCGGAAGCCGTGCACATAGGAAAACCCCCAGCGCGGCTCGGTATGCAGGATGTAGGACTGGTTATAGCTCACCAGCCGCCCGCCATTCGGGCCGTTGACCGGGCGCGGCAGGGCATAATCGATCCGCAGGAACCGCTCGCCCACCGGGTCCAGCCAGGCGGTGGCCTGAAGGCGCTCAGCCGCCCAGCGGTCGAACTCTGTATCGCTGTGCTTGGTATGGTGGCGAAAGCCGACCCGCCAGGCTGCGCCGTCGGTGTTCACATCCACCGTCTGGCCGAGGCACAGCCGCAGCTGGTCGGGAAACAGCCGCCCGTCCGGCGCAGCTTCTGCGGCCCAGGTGCGCGCCACAGCGTCCAGTTCCGGGTCATGCCCATGCCTTGAAACAAGCTGCCACCGCTCCGCCGGCGCCAGCCTCGGATCGAACGCATACACATGCCGCGCGGTGGAGGAGGACAGCTCGACCCGGAACGACGCCCTCAGCGTATCCGGCGCCTCGGTCGCTTCCAGCGCCGCGTGCATCGGGCCGGTACCGGTCGTCATCGTCATCGACGCAAGGAACAACTGCAGAAACATCAAGACCACCCGTCCGCAGCGGCGTGCCGCCTGCTCCTCCCGCCCTGCAGCCGGCCTGCCGCAGGATCGGGGTAGGTCATGCAGGGCGTTGCCAGCCGTCTGAACAGACTAGTCTGGCGCGCTGAAGATTTACAGCAGCTGAACAGCCCCGAACTGCGCAAAGCCCGGCCCCGCCCGTTTGCTTATCGCGGATAGGCGAGCGGGCGGCGGCTTTCGTCGAGACTGCTGTACCGGTCGCGCAGCAGCGTCTGGCGCGAAACCATCGGCTGGCTCACCCCGTCGATGAACACCGCCACCGGGGCGGATGTCACTTCCAGCGGGTCGCCGTCCCAGGCCACGACATCGCCCCGCGCGCCCGGCGCCAGAACGCCCAGCCCCGTCATGCCGAAAATCTCCGCCGGCGCCGTGGTCAGCGCCCGCAGCGCCGCATCCCGCGACATGCCGTTCGCCGCCGCATTGCCCGCCACCTGCGTCGCCAGCCGGCTCAGATGCCCGTCATCGCGCGCCGCGAAGATGGCGACCGTCACGCCGGCCTCTGACAGGCGCGCGGCGTTCCGCATCGTGGCGGCCAGTTGCGAGAAGGTGGACGGCAGGTTCGAGAAGGCATTCACGATCACCGGGATGCGCGCATCGGCCAGCTGTTCGGCCACCCGCCAGCCCTCATCGGCGCCGATAATCGCGATCCTGAGCGCGGGGTTCTCCCGCTTGAACGCGATGATGGCTTCCAGATCGCTCGCCCGGTGCGCCTCCATCAGGATCAGCTGCTCGCCGCGCACAGCCGGCATGAAGGCCTGCGCGTCCATCCGCGTCAGCACATTGCCTTCATTATGCGTCATGTAGCGCGCGCCGAAGAAGCGCACATCGTCGAACGCCCCGCGCAGCGCCGCCCAGGCGCCCGGCCGCGACCCGCCCGACAGCGTCGCCCCGCGCTCGCCCATCACGATGTAGGCAAAGGCCTTCTGCCGCAGCACGCTTCCCGGCAGGCCGCTCGTATCCGCCAGGAAGCCCTGACCGGCAAAGATCGACCGACCGGCATTCGGCGCCACCACCAGGCGCGTGAAGCCGCCAAGCCGCGTCACCGCAATCGCGGTCGTATCCGGATTGAAGCCATCGGCGGCATTGATCGCGGCCGTGAAAGGCGAGGTGCCCCCGCTGGTATCATTCGCCGTGCGCTCGCCCGACACTTCGGTGAGGCCGGTGCGCGTAAAGGACGAGATCAGCCCGGGCGTGACCCACTGGGCCCGCACCGTCTCCATGCCGTCCGGCACGCTGGTGCCGACCGAGACGATCCGGCCATTGTCGACCACGACGACGCCATTCGTCAGCGTGCCCTGCGCCGTGCCGGTCCACACCGTCTCGCCGATGATCGCCACCGGCTGGGCTGCCGCAACCGCCGCAACTGCGGCCGCAGCGAGAGTAGAGAGAAGGGTCCGGATCATTTCTGGTCTCCTTCGCCGGGCTGGCCGAGTTCGAAATCCATCACCGGCTGGTAGGCCGGGTCATTGCGGTCATACATCAGCGCGCCGTCGATATAGACCTGCTCGGCCTGCGCGTAGACGCTGAACGGGTTCGCCGACCAGACGACCACATCGGCCATCTTGCCGGGCTCCAGCGTGCCGGTCTTGTCCGCGATGCCCAGCGAGCGGGCAGGGTTCAGCGACAGCCACTGCCACGCGATCTCGATCGGCACATCGATGCCCATGCGGCGGCCATCGGCCCAGGCCTTCGCCGCTTCCTGGTTCAGCCGCTGGATGCCGATGTCACTGTCCGAATGCACAATGGCGCAGGCGCCGGCGGCATGGACCATCGGGATGTTCTCGGGGATGGCGTCATAGGCCTCCATCTTGAAGCCCCACCAGTCCGCCCACATCGACGAACAGGTGCCATACTCGGCCAGCATGTCGGCCACCTTGTAGGCCTCCACCGCATGGTGGAAGGCGGCGACGCGGTAGCCAAACTCCTCCGACAGGTCGAGGATGATGGCCATTTCGTCCGCGCGGTAGCAGTGCATGTGCACCAGGATGTCACCCGACAGCGCTGCCGCCAGCGTCTCCAGTTCCAGGTCGCGCGTGGGCGCGTCGCCAGTGCCGGCGATGAACCGGTCCCACTTCTTCTTGTAGTCGCTGGCCTTGATCCAGGCTTCGCGATAGCCCGCGACATTGCCCATCCGCGTGTAAGGTGCGCCCCCCGGCGTCACACCCCGGCCATAGCCATAGACGCGCTTGGGGTTCTCCCCGCAGGCCATTTTCAGCGTATGCGGCGCCTCGGGAAATTTCATCGCCTGCACAGTCCGCGCCGGCACATTCTTCAGCGTCACGCCGCGCCCGCCGAACAGGTTCGCGCTTCCGGGAAGGATCTGCATCGCCGTCACCCCGCCCGCAAGCGCCCGGGTAAAGCCCGGATCCTGCGGCCAGACCGAATGCTCCACCCAGACTTCCGCCGTCACCGGCCCGGAAATCTCGTTGCCGTCGCCATGCGCCTGCACGCCGGGCGAGGGGTAGGCCCCCAGATGGCTGTGATTGTCGATGATGCCGGGCGTGATCCATTTGCCGCGCGCATCAATCACCCGCGCGCCTTCCGGCGCAGTGATGCCGGTGCCCACCGCCCGGATCACGCCGTTCTCGATCAGCACCCCGGCATTTTCCAGGAGGTTCCCGGCCCCGTCGATCACCGTCGCATTCGTCAGCAGCGTCGTCTCAGACAGATAGGCCGTATAGGTCGACGGGAAAGGATCGAACACGCGCGGAACATCGCCGCTCTTGCTGCCGCTGTCAGATCCCCCGCACGCCGCGAGCATCAGCGCGGCTGCTGCGGCCGTCCATAATTTGCAGTTCATAGGTCTCGCCCCGCCATCTGCCGGTCATTGCGGCTAACAGGGCAAGATTTGATCGCAGGCGCAAGGGCCTCAGGGCAGGTTTCGCCCCGGATGCCAGATTGGCAGGCGGATCAATCGCGGGAGCTGCGCTTGTCGCGGCCAAACACCGTGCGCATCAGCCAGTTCGGCGCAAAACGTTCCACCCGCGGATGGCGGTGCAGCACGCTTTCCATCCAGCGCCGGCCCCAGACCGCATTACGGCCCAGCAGCACCACGCCGACAATCGCCATCGGCAGGCCGATCGGCAGGATGGGCGTTGCAATCCCGATCGGGATGGACAGGACGATCAGGCCGAGCCCGGACACTGCCAGAACCTGGCGCACGGCCACGTTCACCCCGTTGCGCAGGACGTGAATGGGCTTCGGGGGGGCATAAACCGGGTCGGTCATCTTGGGCTCTGATCGTTCATCGTCTGGCATGGCAACGGATATGGGAGTGAATTTGTTCCGTGCCAGAGTAAACCGGTAGATGTGTCGAAACTCTGGCAAGAGCGTTACCTCATTGCTACACCCATCAAGAATTATGCCGGTTTCTGTGTAGCGTCGGGCGGGAAATGAAACTTCACTCGATACAGATGCTGCGCGGTCTCGCGGCGATGCTGGTTGTCTTCTATCACATCCGTGCCTCCGAAACGCAGATGATCCAGCGCGCCGGCGGGGCTGAGCTGCCGATGATGGGCGGCATCTTCGCCAATGGCTATCTCGGCGTGGATCTCTTCTTTGTCATCTCCGGCTTCATCATGGTGTTCGTCGCCGGGGCGTCGCCGGCCAGCCCCCGCACATCGGCTGAATTCCTGTTTGCCCGCGCCGCGCGGATCTATCCACTCTGGTGGGCCTTCGCCGGCTTGATGAGCGTTTACATGCTGCTGACCTACGGGCTGACCGGTGTCAGCGAGACGGGGCAGACCGCGATTGGCCGGGGCATCCCGCCGCTCGAATACCTGCTGAAATCCTTCCTGCTCGTGCCGCAGCCTGAATACCCCGTCCTCGCCGTGGGTTGGACGCTGGTCCATGAGATGCACTTCTATATCGTGTTCGCGCTGATCCTGCTGGCGCCGCGAATGTTCCGGCCCTGGCTGGTGGCGCTATGGGCGGGCCTCGTCATCGCCGGGGCCCTGATGGGCCTCTCCGGCCCGGTCGGCGGCACGCTGCTGCAGCTGGCAACCCATCCGATGTCGCTGGAATTCATCCTCGGCGCCGGGGCCGCCTGGCTCGTCACCTCCGGGCGCCGCTGGCGGCCGGGACTGATAACGGCGGTAGCCGCGTTCTGGCTGTTGTTTGCCGCCTGCTTCCATGGCGAGCCGACGGCCTACACCCTCGTCTGGGGCCGCGTGCTCTGGTTCGGCCTGCCCTGCGCGCTGCTCGTTTACGGCTTTGCCAGCCTCGACGCCGAAAACCGGCTCGGTGCGCTGGCTGCGCCCGTCATTGGCGCGGTGGCAGGGGCGGCGATCTTCCACTCCTTCGCCCTGCCGGTCTCGGCGCCAGATGCCGTGCGGCTTCAGGCGAGCCTTCTGGCGGTCGGCAGCGGCGGCGCCATCTGCTTCTTCCTCTCGGCGGTGGGTTACCTCTCCGGCCGTCTGGGCGGCGGGCTGCCCGGCCTGCTGACAGCGCCTGGCCGGGCCGCGAAATCCGCGGCCGTCGCGCTGGGGGACTGGTCCTACGCGCTCTATCTCGCCCACATCTTCGTGCTGCAGGGGATGCAGCGCGTCTTCATCCGGCTGGAGGACCTGCCGGGCGGGGCGGGGGCCGTGTTCAACGTGGCCGCCGATGGCCGGCTGGGCAACATCACCTTCATGACGGTCTGCCTGGTCGCCGCCGTGATCGCCGCCTGGCTCGCCTTCCGCTTCCTGGAGCTTCCGCTGATCCGCCGCGCAGGCGATATGCGCCGCCGGGTCTTCACCCGCGACGGCGCCCGCGTGCGCCCGGCAGAGATCCGGGCCACCGTCTGGTAACGGCAGCCCGGCGTCTCATGCATCACTCCGCCGCGATGGGCCGGGCCGGCTCCGGCGCGGTCCATTTCAGCACAGGCTTCCTCGCCGCGCGCGTTTCGTCCAGCCGCCGCATCGGGGCCAGGTAAGGCGCGCCCTTCAGCGACGGGTCGCCCTGCGCCGCCCGCCGTGCCACGCCTTCCAGCGCCTCGCAGAACCGTTCTAGCTCGGCCTTCGACTCGGTTTCCGTCGGCTCGATCAGCATGGCGCCGTGAACGACCAGCGGGAAATACATCGTCATCGGATGATACCCCTCATCGATCAGCGCCTTGGCGATGTCGAGCGTCTCGATGCCATCGGCGGTGAACGCGTCGGAAAACAGCGCCTCATGCATGCAATAGCCCTCAAAGGCCGGGCTCATGATATGCTTCAGGCGCGACTGGATATAGTTGGCGTTCAGCACGGCGTCTTCGGCTGCCTGTTTCAGCCCGTCGGCCCCATGGCTCAGGATATATGACAGGGCACGGACGAACATGCCCATCTGGCCATGGAAGGCGACCATCCGGCCGAAGCTCTCCGACGCCTCGCCCTCCACCTGCTCGACCAGCCGGAAGATGCCATCCTCATCCTTCGTGATCCACGGCACCGGCGCATAGGGCGCCAGCGCTTCGGAGAGGACGGTCGGGCCAGAGCCCGGCCCGCCGCCGCCATGAGGGGTAGAGAAGGTCTTGTGCAGGTTGATATGCATCGCATCAATGCCGAGATCGCCCGGACGCACGCGCCCGACGATGGCGTTGAAGTTCGCCCCGTCGCAATAGAAATATCCGCCTGCGGAATGGATCAGCTCCGCAATCTCGCGGATGTCCGTCTCAAACAGCCCACAAGTGTTCGGATTGGTCAGCATGATGCCGGCGATGTCGTCGGTGCGCTCCAGCTTGCGGCGGAAGTCTTCCATGTCGACACGGCCGCGCTTGTTGGCCTTGATCTCATCGACGATGAAGCCGCACTGCACCGCCGTTGCCGGATTCGTTCCGTGGGCGGACTGGGGCACCAGAACGCGCTTGCGCGTCTCGCCCTCGCCGCGCGCGATCAGCGCCTGGCGGATTGCCATCATGCCGCAGAACTCACCATGCGCGCCGGCCTTCGGGCTCATCGCCACCGCCGGCATCCCCGTCAGCACTTTCAGCCAGGTCGCCAGCTCATCAATCAGCTCCAGCGCGCCCTGCACGGTGGCCTGCGGCTGCAGCGGATGGATGTCGGCAAAGCCGGGCAGGCGGGCCAGCTTCTCGTTGAGGCGTGGATTGTGCTTCATCGTGCACGAGCCGAGCGGGAACAGGCCGAGGTCAATGGCGTAATTGCGCTGCGACAGGCGCATGTAATGGCGCACCGCCTGCGGCTCCGACAGGCCGGCGAGGCCGGTATCGGTCTTGCGCGCGGTGCCGCCCAGCCGGTTCTTCAGCCCCTTGGGTTTCGGCAGGTCCACACCGGTCGTCGCCGGCGTGCCGATTTCGAACAACAGCCCCTCATGCTGAAGCAGCCCGCGCGAGCCTGAAATGGTTTCGATGGTCGTGGTCATCACACAATCTCCTTCAGCGCGTCGGCATAGGCGACAATATCATCCGCCGTCGTACATTCAGTCGCCGCCACAAGAATAATGTCGCCCAGATGCTCCCCCGGGAACAGCCGCGAGGCGCGCACCCCGCCGACCACGCCGCGCTCGTCCAGCATCGCCAGTACCGCTTCGGCATCCATCGGTGTACGGATCGCAAACTCGTTGAAGAAGCGCGGGGTCAGAACCTCGACGCCCTTCACCGACGACAGGGCATCAGCAAGCTCGATCGCCGCCTCATGGTTCAGCTCCGCCAGCTGCTTCAGCCCGCGCCCGCCCAGCAGCGTCATATGCGCCGTGAACGCCAGCGCGCAGAGGCCGGAATTCGTACAGATGTTCGAGGTCGCCTTGTCGCGGCGGATATGCTGCTCGCGGGTCGACAGCGTCAGCACGAAGCCGCGCCTGCCGTCCGCGTCCACAGTCTCGCCGCAAAGGCGCCCGGGCATCTGGCGCACATGCTTCTCGCGCGCCGCGAAAAGGCCCACATAGGGCCCGCCGAAATTCAGCCCGTTGCCGATGGACTGGCCTTCTCCGGCCGCAATGTCCGCGCCCATCTCGCCCGGCGGCAGGATCATCCCCAGGCTGACGGCTTCGGTGAACACCGAGGCGAGCATGGCGCCTTTCTCATGTGCCGCGCTGGCTACGCCGGAAAGATCCGTCACCGTGCCGAACACGTTCGGGCTCTGCCCGACGACGCAGGCAGTCTCTGCGTCCACGGCCTTTGCAAGCTCGGCCTCGCCATCAATTGCCACAGGTAGCTGCACGACGCTCAGCCCCTGCGCTTCGCACAGCAGGCGGGTCGCCGCCGCATAATGCGGATGCAGGCCGCCGGAGAGGATGATCTTCTTCCGCTTGGTCACGCGCGCGGCCATTACCGCGCCCTCGGCGCAGGCGGTCGAGCCGTCATACATCGAGGCGTTGGCGATCTCCATCGCCGTCATCGCCGCCACCTGCGTCTGGAATTCGAACAGCGTCTGCAGCGTGCCCTGCGCGATTTCCGGCTGGTAGGGCGTGTAGGTCGTCAGGAACTCCGAGCGCTGAATGATCATGTCGACCGTGGCCGGAACATGATGCTTGTAGGCGCCCGCGCCCACAAAGAACGGCCCGGACGAGGCCGAGCGGTTCTTCGCCGCCAGATTCGTCAAATGGCGCTCCACCGCCAGTTCGCCCTGATGGTCGGGCAGGCCGGCAATCTTGCCCTTCAGCCGGGCTTCCTTTGGAACATCCGTGTAGAAATCATCGACGGATTTCGCGCCGATGACTTTCAGCATCTCCGCCCGGTCGTCCGGCGTCAGCGGCAGGTAACGCATGGCTCAGTGCCCCTCGCAGAAGGCGTCATAGGCCGCCTTGTCCATCAGCTTTTCCAGCTCTGCCGGATTGTCGATCTTCATACGGACGAGCCAGGCATCCTTCTCCGGATCGGCATTGATCCGCTCCATCTCGGTCACCAGCGGGGCATTGACTTCCAGCACAGTCCCGCTCGCCGGGGCGTACACATCCGATGCCGTCTTCGAGCTTTCGACAATCGCGAAACTGTCGCCCTGCGCGACCTTCGCCCCGTCCTCGGGAAGCTCAAGATAGACAACTTCGCCAAGCTGCTTGGCCGCATGAGCCGTGATGCCCACGGTGGCGGTGTCGCCCTCCAGGCTGATCCATTCATGCTGGTCTGTGTAATAGGTCTTCATACGGAGGGTCTCCCGGGTGATGTCAGTGGTCAGCGTTTGTAGCGGTTCGGAACAAAGGGCAGGGGCGCGATTTCGGCGGGCCGTGCCTTGCCGCGCACGATCAGGTCAATCTTCGTGCCCGGCGCGGCATGGGCGGCGGCCACATAGCCCATCGAGACGGGCGCATTGACGCTCGGCCCGAAACCGCCGGAGGTGACAAGGCCAATGGTCTCGCCGTTCAGCTGGATTTCCGTGCCTTCGCGCGCCGGCGCGCGCTCCAGCGGCAGGATGCCCACGCGCTTGCGGGCCGGGCCATCCTTCATCTCGCGCAGGATACGCTCCGACCCCGGAAAATCGCCCGCCTCGCGCCGCCGCTTCTGGATCACCCAGGTAAGGTCCGCCTCCACCGGCGAAATCTCCGGCGAAAGGTCATGTCCGTAAAGGCACAGCCCCGCCTCCAGCCGCAGCGAATCGCGCGCGCCAAGGCCGATGGGCTTCACCCGTTCATCCGTATACATCTCTTCAAT
The DNA here is from genome assembly GCF_046313735.1 of Hyphomonas sp. GTDB lineage: Bacteria > Pseudomonadota > Alphaproteobacteria > Caulobacterales > Hyphomonadaceae > Hyphomonas. The sequence goes on along the minus strand of NZ_JBKBXW010000020.1, from coordinate 2,478 downwards.
CAGCGGCAGGCCTGCCTCCGCCGGGATCAGCACCTCAAACCCGTCCTCGCCGGTATATCCGCAGCGCGACACGATACAGCGCGCCCCGTTCACCTCGAACGGCATATGGTGCATGAAGGTCAGCTCCTCGCATCCGGGGAAAAAGTCCGCCATCACGGCGGCCGCCTTCGGCCCCTGCAGCGCAAACAGGATGCGGTCATCAGCCCGCGTCAGCACGGCCTTGCCAGCCAGCGCCGCCTCGAAAATCGCCCAGTCCTGCGCCTTCATCGCGCCGTTGACGACAATATAGAGCGCGCCCTGCGCCTCCTCGCCCAGCGGCCGGGTGATGATCAAATCGTCCAGGATGCCGCCGGCTTCATTCAGCAGCACGGTCAGACGCGCCTGTCCCGGCTTCAGGCCGGCAATGTCGGACGGCACCAGCGTCTCGATCAGCGCGGCGATCTCGGCATGGGCCTCATCGCCCCCGCCAATTCCGCGCTCCAGCGTCAGGAAACAGGGGCCCATATGCGAGACATCGAACAGCCCCGCCTCGGCCCGTGTCCACAGATGCTCGGGCATCACGCCGTCAAACTGCACCGGCATTTCATAGCCCGCAAACGGCACGATGCGCGCGCCTTGGCGCACATGGATGTCATACAGCGGCGTGCGCTTCAGTGTCTCGGTTGCGGCCTCGGCCATGGGCGCCCTTCCATAGAGAGACGGCGCAGCCAGAGGCTGCCGGTCCGTCGCCCCCGCTGTCCGGGCGCCTGAGAGATTCCGCCGCTCCCGCTTCCCCGACCCCGGCTCATCCTGAGCGAAGTCGAAGGAAGAGCCAGGCGGCTTGCTCCTTCGGCGAGGCGTGTTCCAGCCTCTTTCCAGCGTGTTGATCCTCTACCGGCCCTTTTGCCTGAGCGTTTCCGGGGCGGTTGCGCCTTCGGCGGCGGCCTCGTCGAGCCGCTCTCTCCCGGTAGGGGATGAATTGAGGGCTGAGCTAGCCCGGATTCTGCCCCGCGGCAAGGGCGCGCAGGGCGCGCACGCCGCGATCTCCACAAGCCGCCCTGAAAGTGGGCAGCCTCGTCCCACCGTCATCCCGGAAAGCGCGCCAGCGCTTGTCCGGGACCCAGCGTCAGCAAAAAATCGAGGTCCCGGTCTTCGCCTCCGGCGAAACCGGGATGACGGCGCGGTGGGCGAACTGTTCGATGGTGAGCCCCTCTCAGCCCCCGCCGCGCGCAATCCGCAACTCGATCCGCTTCAGCTCCCGCAGCAGCGCCAGGTGATGCATCCGCAGCCAGAACCAGACCTTGATCATCCCCGTCGCCACCATGAAGAACACGAGCGCCCCGAGCCACAGGCCCACCGCCTGCACCGTCTCCGCCCGGGTGATCTGCACCATCGACCAGACGACCCCCACAAAGAACACAAAGCCCAGCAGGAAGGCGAACCCGGTCCAGACTTTCATCGGCCCGGAAAACGTCGCCCCCAGCTGGCCGAACAGGCTTTCCCCTTCCTCGAGGTTCTTCAGGAACGCCTCGTCCTCCGCCGTCAGGCCGTCCTTCAGCCGTGTCTCGAAATTCGTCATGTCTGCTCTCCTTCAAGAAGCGTTTTCAGCTGCTGGCGCGCATGGAAGATGCGCGACTTGGCCGTGCCCACGGGAACGCCCATGGCGGCGGCAGTTTCGGCAAGGGTCAGCCCCTCGCTGAAATAGAGTATGGCGGCTATGCGGTGGTCCGGGCTGAGCGCCCCCAGCGCCGCAAGAATGGCATGGCGCACCGGCGCGGCGTCCGGCGCGGCGGGCTCGGGCGCTGCCTCTGCCGCCACGAACCGCGCCCGCGCGGCGCTCACCCGGCGGATCCGGTCGGCGCATTTGCGGCTCAGGATTCCATAGGCCCAGGCCGGGAACATCGCCGGGTCCGACAGGCGCACCCAGCCCCGGCAGATCCCGCCCCACGCCTCCTGCACCGCCTCGCGCGCCTCATCCTCCTCGCCCAGCATCCGCCGCGCGGTGCGCATCAGCCGGGGCTGCCAGCGCGCCGCCAGCCGCTCTGCCGCCGCCCGGTCGCCCCCGCGCACCAGCGTCACCAGCAGTTCGTCATAAATCCGGTCAGTCTCGCTGAGGGCCATCGCCGCGCCTTGTGTTACAGGGGGATAGTCGCGCAGGCGCGGCCAAAGGTTCAATGGGCGTGTGCAAGTCCGCCCCGGACACACCCGGCAGGGCCGCAGGCCGCAATCTGCTGCCGCGTGGATTTCCACTGGGGAATCCTGGGGCATCGGCGGCGGCGTGCGCCTGTCAGAGCGCTGGAACGTCGCCCTGCACTACGAACACGTCTCCAGCGGCGACGTCTGCATCAAGGGCGCCCTGGGTCTGGAGAATGTGGGCATCTGAACCTCCCCGGTAACCTCGGAGGCCGTTTGGTTGGGGTTACGCAGCCATAGCGGTCTGCGACTGTGCTGCATAGAAATCATTCTCTGCCTCTGCGGGCGGGATGTGACCGATGGGCT
>NZ_JBKBXW010000019.1:0-72243 GCF_046313735.1 Hyphomonas sp. | reverse complement strand
GGGCCCCCCCCCCCCATTTGCCCCCCCCCGCCCCCGCGGGGGAGGTGGCAGACGGCGAAGCCGGCTGACGGAGGGGGCGGTCCGGGCGGCGGCGAAGCCCAACTACGTAACATTTTGGACTCCCCCGTTGGCGATGCCGCATTTCAGCCTTATGTCACGTTCCGGACAAACCATCAGGAGCGGGCCGCGATGACCACGCCGACGAGCGACATCGACGAGGCCGCGCCTCGGATCTCCGGCAAGAACGAGCTGGTTGAGTATTTCGAGGCGGGCTCGAAACCGCGCGCAGACTGGCGCGTGGGCACCGAGCATGAGAAATTCGGCTTCCTCTGGGACGGGCTGAGGCCGCTGCCCTATGAGGGGCCGGCCTCGGTTCTGGCGATGCTGGAGGGCTTGCGCGACCGGTTCGGCTGGGAGCCGATCCATGAGGGCGGCTATCTGATCGGCCTGAAGAAGGACGGGGCGAGCGTGAGCCTGGAGCCCGGCGGGCAGTTTGAGCTTTCGGGCGCGCCGCTGGAGTCGATCCACCAGACCTGCGGGGAAGTGGGCAGCCATCTGAAGGAAGTGCGCGAGATTGCCGAGCCGCTGGGCATCGGTTTCCTCGGGCTGGGGGCGAGCCCGCTCTGGAGCATGGCGGAGACGCCGGTGATGCCCAAGGGCCGCTACAAGATCATGACGGCCTATATGGACAAGGTGGGCCGGCTGGGGCGGCAGATGATGTTCCGCACCTCCACCGTGCAGGCGAACCTCGACTATGGCTCGGAAGCCGACATGGTGCAGAAATTCCGCGTGTCGCTGGCGCTGCAGCCGCTGGGCACGGCGCTGTTTGCGAACTCGCCCTTCATCGACGGACGGCCGAACGGGTTCCTCTCCTACCGCTCGCAGATCTGGACAGATACGGACCCGGACCGGTCCGGAATGCTGCCCTTCGTCTTCGAGGAGGGGATGGGGTTTGAGCGGTATGTGGACTATGCCCTTAATGTGCCGATGTATTTCGTGCGCCGGGGCGGAAAGTATCTCGATGCGTCGGGGCAGAGCTTCCGGGATTTCCTGGATGGCAAACTGCCGATCCTGCCGGGGGAGAAGCCGGCGATGGATGATTTTGCCGATCACCTGTCGACGATCTTCCCCGAAGTGCGCCTGAAGCGGTTCCTGGAGATGCGCGGATCGGATTCGGGGCCGTGGGACCGGCTGTGCGCCTTCTCGGCCCTCTGGACAGGCATTCTTTATTCGCAGACGGCGCTGGATGCGGCGTGGGACCTTGTGAAGGGCTGGAGCGCGGCAGAGCGCGAGGCGATGCGGCAGGGCGTGCGCACCCTCGGCCTGAAGACGCCGGTGCCGGGCGGGGGAGACATGCAGGTTCTGGCGAAGGAGGTGCTGGCGATCGCCCGCACGGGCCTGCGCGAGCGGGCCAAGCTCTCGGCCTCGGGCGATGACGAATCCGGTTTCCTGTCAGGGCTGGACGAGATCGCCGCCTCTGGCCTCACGCCGGCCGAACGCCTGCTGGCGCGCTATTACGGCCCGTGGGAGCGGGATGTCCGCAAGGTGTTTGCGGAAGAGGCTTACTGAGCCCTCGTTTCCGCTAAGGGGAGGAGCACTCCGGGATGTGCGGACGGTTTTTCCGGGAGGCGGTAAGCTGGGCGGAGTATCATGCCGCGCTGAACATCACGGAAATCAGCGGTGTGGAGCCGCCCGAGGCGAGCTGGAACATTGCGCCGACGACGATCCAGCCGGTGGTGCGGCGGGCGCAGGGCACGGACGCGCGCGAGATGGCGCCGATGCGCTGGGGGCTGGTGCCCAGCTGGTGGCGCAAGCCGCTGAAGGAATGGCGGGCCGTGACCATCAATGCGCGCTCCGAGGAGGTGGCGGAAAAGCCCGCCTTTCGGGGGGCTTATCGTCACCGGCGCTGCCTGGTGCCGGTGTCGGGCTATTATGAATGGTCGGTGCAGGGGAAGGACAAGATCCCCTTCGCCTTCCGCCTGCGCAACCGGCGGCTCTTCTGCCTCGCGGGCCTGTGGGACGCGGCGCTGATCGACGGGTCCGAGCTGCAGAGCTTCACCATCCTGACAACGCGGCCGAATGATTTCACCGCCGGGATCCATGACCGGATGCCGGTGATCCTGAGGCCGGAGGATTATGACCGCTGGCTCGACCCGGAGGCCGGCGACCCCGCGCCGCTGTTCGAGCCGTTCCCGAACGAGGATATGGACGCCTGGCCCATCCGGCCGGCGGTGAACAAGGTCAGCAACAATTATCCGGAACTGCTGGACGAGGCCTGAGGGTGGGGGGCTTGCCGACTGGAGCGGGCGTCTGGTTTTCAGGAAATGAGGGACTGGCCGCAGGGGTTCCCAAAAAAACAGTTTCAGCAGAAACCGGATTGAGCGGGCCCATGCGCCGTGGTGATACTCGGGCGGGCTTTCAGGGCTGCGCAGGGCGCGCGGCGATGCAGGGGTTATCAGGCAGATGATGAACGTGTTTTTTCCGCTGCTGCTGGTGGCAGCGCCGATCGTGCTGGCGCTGTGGCAGATGCGGGGCCAGCCGCGCGGGCTGTATGTGCTGTTCTTCGCCGAGATGTGGGAGCGCTTCTCCTATTACGGGATGCGGGCGCTGCTGATCTTCTACCTCACCTGGCACTTCCTGTTCGAGCGGGATTTCTCGCTGACGCTCTATGGGGCCTATGTGGCGCTGGTCTATCTCGGGCCGCTGCTCGGCGGGTGGCTGGCAGACAAGTATATCGGCTTTCGCAAGGCGGTGACGTTCGGCGCGATCCTGCTGGTGGCCGGGCACGGGCTGATGGGATTCCATGGTCCTCCGGCGACGGAACGTCTGGCAACGGACGGCGCGGTGTATGAACTCGCCCGGCCGGATTATAGCGAGGCGCAGGAGCGCGCCATCGTGATCGACGGGGCGAGCTACCCGCTGCTCAGCTTCGTGCAGCCGGAGCGCGGATCGGATGTCCGTACCGTGAGCTTCGAGCGGGGCGGAGAGACCGTGGCGCTGACCGGAACGCTGGAGCGGGAGCGGGCGGCGCTTTACGAATTCATCCTGTTTGCGGCGCTCGCGCTGATCGTGGCGGGGGTCGGCTTCCTGAAGCCGAACATCTCCACCTGCGTCGGCGCGCTCTATGACAAGGGCGATACGCGGCGCGACAGCGGGTTCACCCTTTATTATATGGGCATCAATCTGGGCGCGTTCCTGGCGGGCATATGGTGCGCGATTGCGGCGGCAAATTATGGCTGGTCGGCGGGGTTTGGCCTGGCCGCGCTGGGGATGCTGGCGGGGCTTGCCGTGTTCGTGCTGGGGCAGGGCTGGCTGGAGGGGCGGGCGGATCCGCCGGCGGATGTTGACCTGAAGACGCCGGTGTTTGCGGGGCTCAACCGGGAATGGCTGGTTTACCTCGCCGGGCTTGGCTTTGTGGTGCTGTGCTTCGTGCTCCTGCAGTTTGCAGCCTTCACCACGGCGGCGATGTATCCTGTGTTCGGCGTGGCGACGGCCGGCGTGCTGTTCTACATGTTCACGAAGCTGGACGCAGAGGCGCGCAACCCGATGATCGGGCTGCTCATCCTGTCGATTTCGTCGGTATTGTTCTGGACCCTGTTCGACCAGGGGCCGACCTCGCTGAACCTGTTTGCGGCGAGCCATGTGACCAACCAGATCGGGACGTATGAATTCCCGGCGCCGGCGCTGCAGTCCGCCAATCCGTTCTTCATCATCTATTTTGCGCCGGTCGTGGCGCTGCTCTGGACGTTCCTCGGCAAGCGGCGCTGGGAGCCGAATTCCTATGTGAAGTTCGGCTTTGCGATGCTGCAGATCGGGGCGGGATTCTTCATCCTGAATATCGGCATCCAGTCGGCCACGCCGGATGCGAATGGCATGTTGCGGATTTCGGTCATCTTCATCCTGCTGATGTACCTGCTGCATACGACGGGCGAGATTTTCCTGTCGCCGGTGGGGCTTTCTGCCGTGACGAAGATGTCGGCCAAGCAGATTGTCGGCTTCATGATGGGCTACTGGTTCCTGGCGGTGACGCTGGCGAATGTGATCGCGGCGGAAGTTGCCAAGCGCACGCAGGTGGCCGAGGGTGCGCCGCCGGAGGAGAGCCTCGCGGCCTATAATGCGGTGTACCTGCAGCTGGGCGGGGCGGCGGTGGCCCTCGGCGTGCTGCTGCTGGTGCTAAGTCCGCTGCTGCGCAAGCTGACGGCGCATGTGGAGGGGCCAGATGCAGGAAAGGATGAGGCGGAAGCGCCGGAAGTGACGGCGAAGGTTTGAGTTGTAGTCCGGATACGGATGGCATCGGTTTGCGTCACGGCCGATGACCGGAAGGTCATCTGGCCGCCCATCTCGTGTTGTTGCTGCTGAGTGAGCGGGCGGGGGTGGGAGATGGGCACCCAGATGGCCTGCAGCCATCGGGTGTGACGAGGGAGGGGAGAGGTGGTTTCTGGTGGGTCGCCAGCAGCCGTTCCGGCCGCTGGCCTTCTCGGGGAAATCGCGGTGCGATTTCTGGTCCCTCGAAGCCCCTTCCGACCCTTCGGGGCACCTCCCCCGTAAACGGGGGAGGAGGGAGTGGTGGCTCAGCCGGCTTCGCTGCTTTCGCCGAAGCCTGTAGGTTGGTCGAGGTCCTGATTGCCGGCGCCTCTGGTGCGGGAGGGGGGCGCGATGATTTCGGGCGGGTCCTGCTGTTGCAGGTAAATGGTCTGGCTGGGGAAGGCGAAGCCGGTGCCGGCGCGCTCGATGATCTTCATGACCGCATAGGCGAAGTCTTCCTTCGCGGCGAGCCATTCGCCCCAGTTGGTGGTCTTGGTGAAGGCGTAGATCAGGAAGTCGATCGAGCTCGCATTGAATGTATCCACACGGACGAAGAGGGGCGCCTCGGGCGGGACAGCGAAGCGGCCATCCTTCACCAGCCAGTCTTCGATCTCGTCGCGGATGTATTTCAGCTGTTCGACGGTGGTGCGATATTCGACCCCGACAGCCCAGCGGATGCGCCGGTGGGTCATGCGGGTGAAGTTGGTGAGCACGGCGTCGGCGAGCTTGGAGTTGGGGACATAGACCGGGCTGCGGTCGAAGCGGCGGATGAGGGTGGAGCGGAAGTTGATCTTCTCCACCGTGCCTTCGACGACGCCGTCCACCGCGATCCACTCTCCGGGCACGAAGCGCTTCTCGCCAATGATCAGGAGGCCGGAGATGAGGTTGCGGAACAGATCCTGCGCGCCGAGGCCGACGGCGATGCCGAACACGCCGAGACCGGCCAGCAGGGGCGCGACCGCGATGCCCCATTGCTGGGCCACCGCGCCGAGGCCGAGGGCGACGAGGATGAATTGCAGCGCCTTGATCATCCAGTCGACAGCGGCCGAGGAGAGCGAGTCCTTCAGCCCCTCGAAGGCATATTCGAGGACGCGGACGGCGCGCGACAGGGTCCAGAAGACGGTGAGGGTGATGATCGACTGGATGACGCGGTTGGCATAGCTCTCGACGGTTTCGCCGATGTCGAGCACCTGGAGCGAGGCGTAGACACCGAGGATGACCGGCACGATCTTCAGCGGCGTGGAGATGGCATAGACGAGCGCGTCGTCGATCTTGGTCTCGGTGCCGGCGGCGGCGCGGGTGATCCACATGACGATGGTGCGGGCGAAGAAGCCGCGGATCAGGAGCGCGACGCTCATGATCAGGGTGACCGTGATGATCTCGCCATAGGTGAGGCCATAGGCGCCCTCATCCCAGATCGAGGCGAGATAGTCGGTAGCGTCCTTCGCCCAGCCCGGGGCGTTGGCGCTCCACCAGCTGGTGAGCTCTGCGGTGGGCGTGGCGGTCATGACGGTGTCCCCTCGTCTGCGATTCCAAATGCCTTCCCCGGCACCTAAAGCGGGCGGGGGGACTTGTTAACTCGCCAGGCGCAGAAAGTTTCAGGATGTTGCGCCGGGGCCGCGCTCTTCGCGCCACTCGCCGGGGGCGAGGCCGCCCAGGGTCCAGCTGCCGATGGCGGCGCGGATGAGGCGCAGCGTCGGGTGGCCAACTGCTGCGGTCATGCGGCGCACCTGGCGGTTGCGGCCTTCGGTGAGGGTGAGTTCGAGCCAGCTGTCGGGAACCGATTTGCGAACCCGGATGGGCGGATCGCGGAGCCAGAGGCCGGGCGGCGGGGCGATCAGCCGGGCGCGGGCGGGGCGGGTGCGGCCATCCTTGAGCTCAACGCCCTGCTGCAGCGCCTGCAGGGCGGCCGGTTCGGGGAGGCCTTCGACCTGTGCCCAGTAGGTCTTGGCGAGCTTGTGGCGGGGGTCTGCAATGCGGGCCTGCAGGCGGCCATCATCGGTTAGCAGCAGGAGGCCCTCGCTGTCATGATCAAGCCGGCCGGCGGGGTAGACGCCGGGGACGGGGATGTAGCCGGCGAGCGTGGGCTTGCCGGAGCCGTCGCCTGAAAACTGGCAGAGGACGCCATAGGGCTTGTTGAACAGGATCAGGGTCATCAGCCGCATTCTGGCGTGAATGCTAAGGATTCGTAACACCAATGTTTACATACCGCGCCTTTACGGCCCGCATTTTGCAGTGCAAAAGGCCGTTGTCCTGCTGCAGGGACATCCCATCTCTATGCTGTGGGCATCCCGCTCATGGCTGTCCCGGAGGGCCCCGACCTTGATCCTCAGCATGCTCAAGGCAAAGCTGCATGGCGCAACTGTCACCCAGTGCGACCTTTATTATGAAGGCTCTGTGTCGATCGACCAGGACCTGCTCGATGCCTCCGGCATCCTGCCGCATGAGAAGGTCGATATCTGGAACGTGACCAATGGCGCCCGGATCACGACCTATGCGCTGGAAGCGCCGCGCGGCTCGCGCACGATTGGTGTGAACGGGGCGGCGGCCCGGCATTTTGCCGTGGGCGACAATGTGATCATCGCGGCCTTCTGCGGCGTCGAGGCCGAAAAAGCGCGCCAGCACGCTCCGACCGTGGTGCTGCTGGACGGCGAGAACGGTGTGAAGCGGCCGGCCTGAGGGGCGGCTTCTTTTTTTCCAAAAATTGATTTCGTCAGGCCTTGCGAGGTCCCCGCCTTCGCGGGGATGAGCGGCGGGCGAGACTTTCTGCGCCCTCATTTCATGTCATCCCGGCGACAGCCGGGAACCAGACTTGAGTCGTGCGTTGCCGCTGCTGGGTTCCGGCGTTCGCCGGAATGACAAGCGGGAGGTGTTGTGGCGAACCGTGGGCCAGCCGCCTTTCAGGCTGCTGGCCTTCTCTGGGACATCGCTTTGCGACTTCTGGTCCCTCGAAGCCCCCTCCGACCGGCTTCGCCGGCCACCTCCCCCGCTTCGCAGGGGAGGATTGCGTTGCACTTCGGTCAAGGCCGGACGCTCTTATCCTCCCCCGTGCTTACGGGGGAGGTGCCCCGCAGGGGGCGGAGGGGGTTAGGCCGCAACCTTCATCACTTCGGCGATGATCTCGATGGAGCGGCGGCGTTTGTCCGGGTCGTACATGTCGGAGACGATCATCAGCTCGTCGGCGTTCGTGCGGGCGAGGAGCTTGTCGAGGCCGCGGCGGACGGTGTCTGGCGAGCCGATGATGGCGACATCCAGCATGGCGGCGGCGCGGGCTTTTTCCTCAGGCGTCCAGTAGGTGTCGATATCGTCGATGGGCGGCTGCATCAGGCCGCGCACACCGCGCACGAGATTGGCGAAGGACATCTGCTGGGAGGTGGCGAGGTATTTCGCTTCGGCGTCGGTTTCGGCGGCGATGATGTTGACGCCGATCAGGGCGTAGGGCCTGGCCATCTTTGTGTTCGGCTTGAAGCGGCTGCGATAGAGGGCGAGGGCGGCGTCGAGCGCCTGCGGGGCGAAGTGGGAGGCAAAGCCGTAGGGCAGGCCAAGCTCGGCGGCGAGTTCTGCGCCGAAGAGGCTGGAGCCGAGGATCCAGATCGGGACGTTGGAGTTCGAGCCGGGCACGGCCTCGATCCGCTGGCCTTCCCGCAGGGGGCCGAGCCACATCTGGAGCTCGATGACATCCTGCGGGAAGCGTTCGGCCTCCTCGGGGTGGACGCGCAGGGCGCGCAGGGTGAGCTGATCTGTTCCGGGCGCGCGGCCGAGGCCGAGATCGATGCGGCCGGGATAGAGGGCTTCCAGCGTGCCGAACTGTTCGGCGATGATGTAGGGCGCGTGGTTGGGCAACATGATGCCGCCGGCGCCGACGCGGATGGTCCTGGTGCCGGCGGCGATATGGCTGACGACGAGGGAGGTGGCGGCGGTGGTGACGGCGGGCATGTTGTGATGCTCGGCCACCCAGAAGCGCTTGTATCCGAGGGCTTCGGCATGCTGGGCGAGGCGGCGGGCTTCATTGAGAGCGTCGGCGCGGGTCGAGCCTTCGCGCACGCGGCCAAGTTCAAGAATGGAGAGTGCCGGCATGGGCGGGCTCCTGTCTGGGTCAGGGGGAGAGATGGGGCCTGTGGGGGCGGATACCAATGGGGGCCGCAGGGTCAGCGGTGTTCGTCACCCCCGATGACCGGAGGTCATCCGGGGGGCGATCGACTGAGAGGTCCGCTCCGGATGGGGGTGGCTGCAGGAGATGGGCTTCCAGACCAGCTCCGCTGGCCGGGAGTGACGAAGGTAATGAGGGCTGGGGTCAGAACCCAGCAGGCGGTGGCAGGCCGGGGGATGACAGGCAGATCGCCTTGAAGCGTTCGCCCATTTCGGCGGGGTCGATCAGTTTGCGGGCGGCGGCGAAGACGTCGTCGGCTTTGTCGGGGTTGGCCTTGATCAGCTGGGTCAGGCGGGCCTGCGCGCCGAGGCCGAGCAGGAACATGCCCTGCGGCGAGGGGCCGGTGACATCGAGGCCGGCGGCGGCGGCGAGGCGGGCGAGGCGGCCGAAATCGACGTCCACCGTCAGGTCTGACACGCCCGGCGCGTCCAGCGGGGAGACCTGCCGGCCGGCGCGGTAGGCGCGCAGCGTGTCGCCGGGGGCGCGGTCGGCGGGGCCGTAGTCGATATAGAGCGCGCGGAAGGGGGCGGTGCGCGTCGCAAGGTCTGCGATGGCGAGGTCGAGGCCGGTCTGGACTTCGACGACATCGCCGGTCAGCGCGGCGCCGTCCGGCGGGCGGGGCTCGTCTGCGGCGAGGCCGAAGGTGAGGCGGCGCTCCGGGCCGAGGCCGATGACGCATTCGCGCCACTGGCCCCGGTCGAGCCGGAACTGGCGGGCGGGCAGGCAGTCGAGATATTCATTCGCCACCAGCAGCATCGGCCCGTCCGGCACTTCGGCGAGGGTCGAGTGGAAGGCCGGACGGTAGCGGCCGAGGCGTTCGCGCTGGATTGCGCGCAGGGCGGGGCTAGGCTCGACCAGGGTGAGGCAGACGGATTCCTCGAAGGCTTCCCCGCCGGCGAAGGACGCTATGCGCAGCGCGTCGGCCATCAGGAGGCCGCGTCCGGGGCCGATCTCGACGAGGTGGCAGGGGGCGGGGCTGCCAAGCGCGCGCCATTCATGCACGAGCCAGAGGCCGATGAGTTCGCCGAAGAGCTGGCTGGTTTCGGGCGCGGTGGTAAAGTCCCGGCCAAGGCCCGGGCGGGTCGCGTAATAGCCCTGTGCGGGGTCGTGCAGGGCGAGGTGCATATAGGTGGACAGGGGGATCGGGCCCCCGGTTTCGATCAGGCGGACAAGCCGTTCTTCAAGGGTCATAGGGTGGTCAGGTCCGCAGATTCAGTCTGGCAAGCCCTTCAGCGCGCCTTGGCCGGGACAAGGTAGGCTGCGCCGAATATGCCGGCGAGGAGTATCAGCACCCAGGAGGTGACGGAATTGACGCTGTAGACGTCCATCTCGCGCATGGCCCAGTGCAGCGCCACATGCATGACGGCGAACACGCAGATGCCATAATGGATCAGCGGGCGGCGGGTGAGCTCGGCAATGACGAGGAGGCCGATGACGACAGGAACATGGGCGAGCAGGATGATCTGCTCCAGCATGTCCAGCCCGCCGAACGGGTTGCCCGGGGCGAACCACAGGATGGATTCCAGCTCATGCGTGATGAGACAGGCAGCCGCTAACCGGTACAGACTGTCGGAAGGTAATTGCACCGCCCCATGCGCTCCCTTTGTATCGTTTTTTAAGTATTAACACGTAATCTGGGGCATTAAAACTATAATCGCCGGTAATTACTTACGTTTCAGGGCGTTCCAGACGAGCCAGGCGCCGCCGATCCACATGGGCGCGGACAGGATCATTCCCATCGTCAGCCATTCCGGCAACCCCTGGACGAAAGCGTCGGGCTCGCGGAAGTTCTCCGCGATGGAGCGGCCGATGCCGTACATCAGCAGGAACAGTCCGGCGACGAGGCCGGGGCGTTGCAGCGCGCCGAAGCGCCAGATGAGGATGGACAAGACGAGCAGCGGCAGCCAGCCTTCCAGGACAGACTCATAGAGCTGGCTGGGATGGCGGGCGAGTTCGTCGCCGCGATAGACCCATTCGCCGGTGTCCCAGTTATAGGCGGGCGGGGTGGCGCCGGGGACATAGCCTTCGGGGAAGACCATGCCGACGGAGGATTCGGTCGGGCGGCCATAGAGTTCGGCATTGGTAAAGTTGGCGATGCGCACGAGGCCGATGCCGATGGGAGCGGTGACGCCGGCGATATCGCCGACCGAGAAGAGGTTCACGCCGCGCCTGGCTGCGAACCACCAGAGCACGATGGCGACGCCGAGGATGCCGCCATGGAAGGCCATACCGCCATCCCAGACGCGCAGGATGGTCAGCGGATCGGCTGCCAGCACGTCCATCTGGTAGGGCACCATGTAGAAGAGGATGTAGCCGAGGCGCCCGCCGAGAATGATGCCGATGATGATCCAGAACATCAGGTCATCGAGGCCGTCCCTGGTCAGCGGCGCGGTGCCGCCGAAGAGGTGGGGGCGTTTCAGGAGCTCGCTGCCATACCACCAGGCGAGGCCAATGCCCGCGATATAGCCGAGCGCATACCAGCGCAGGTGGAATTCCGGCAGGCCGATGAAGCCGAGGTCGATCGAGAAGAGCGCGGGGCTCCATTCGGGAAAATCGAGCGCCGCCGCTAGCGGGACAAGCAGGAGGCTGGTCAGGAGGTCTGTCATGCGGCGTCTTTTCCCTGTCTGGCCGGCGACCTATCTGCTAGGCAGCGGGCTTACCCGCGCGAAGGAGTAGCGGCATGGCAGGCACAAATCCACTGCTCGATGACATTGCGGGCCTGATGACCGGCGCGCTGGGCGCGGCGCGGGCGGCGGGCGAGGAAGCCAAGACGGCGGCGCAGGCCCGCGTGCGGGCGCTGATCGCCGATATGGACCTGGCTGGCCGCGATGAGGTCGAGGCGCTGAAGGCGATTGCGGTCGCAGCGCTCGAGCGGGCCGAGGCGCTGGAGGCACGCGTGGCGGAGCTGGAAGCGGCCATCGCAGCGGATTCCCCCGAAAGCTGACCCGTTAACTGCGTCTTCACCTAGACAGGGCGGCCTGCCTCCCCTTCAACTGAAGGGATGTTTGAAGTGTTGGAATCCGGCCGCGAATCCGGCAGCCTGTTCCGGCACTATGCGGAGGGCGGCGCATGAGTCTTGATTTCAACCGCGAAGACCTGACGGGGTTCGACCCGCTGGACCTCATCGAGGATGTGCTGGAAGGAGCCGGATGGCCCGCCGAGCGCGATGAGGAAGGCACGCTGCAGGTGGTGGCCGAGACGCGCTGGGGCGATATGGGCGCGCTGTTCGCCTACCGGCCTGAGCCGGCGGCGGTGCATTTTTCGCTGACGCTGGATGTGAAGCCTGTGGCCGCGCGCAAGGCGCAGCTGGCGGAACTCGTGATGCTGGCGAATGAGCGGCTCTGGCTCGGCCATTTCGACTACTGGCTGGACGATGGCGTCATCATCTTCCGCTACACCTTCCCGATGGACGGGCGCGATGAGCTGACCGAGGGCGAAGTGCGCGCGGTTCTGGCAGCGGCGGTGAGCGCGGCGGACCGGTTCATGCCGGCGTTCAACTTCCTCGTCTGGGCGGGCAAGTCTCCGCGTGAGGCCATCGACGCGGTGATGTTCGAAACTTCCGGCGAGGCCTGAGGCTCCAATCATGGCAGGTGCGCAGACCCTGACGCTGATCGGCGCGGGCCGGATGGGCACGGCCCTGCTGCGCGGCTGGCTGGCCTCCGGATTGCCGGGGCCGATCCGGGTGCTGGAGCCGCAACCCGGCGATGAGCTGAAAGCCTGGGCGACGAGCGGGCGCGTGCGGCTTAATCCGGATCCGCAGCCTTCGGCGCTGCTGGTGATGGCGGTGAAGCCGCAGCAATTTACGGCTTCCAGCGAAGTGGCGCGGCTGTTTGCGGGGCCTGAGACGCTGGCGGTGTCGATCATGGCGGGGGTGAAGCTGGCGCAGCTGTCGCGCGGGCTGGGCACGGCGCGGGTAATCCGGGCGATGCCGAACACGCCGGGCGCGATCGGGCGGGGCGTGACGGCTTTTGCTGCGCCCGAGGAGATGGACGCGGCCGGGATTGCCGAGGCGCGCCGCCTGCTGGCGCCGCTGGGCGAGGTGCACGGGCCGGTCGATGAGGCGCTGATGCCGGCGGTGACGGCGCTGTCGGGATCGGGGCCGGCTTACCTGTTCCTGCTGGCCGAGACGATGGCGGCGGCCGGAGAGGCCGAGGGCCTGCCCAGGGAACTTGCCGAGGCGCTCGCCCGGCGCACGGTGGAGGGCGCAGCCGCCCTTCTGGCGCAGAGCGGGGAGGCGCCGGACGCGCTGCGCCGGGCGGTAACTTCACCCGGCGGCACCACCCAGGCGGCCCTTGACATCCTGATGGGGACAGGTGGGATGCCTGACTTGCTGAAGGAGGCCATCCGCGCCGCCGCGTCGCGTGACCGGCAGTTGTCGAAGGAGGCCGGCTGAGTCAGCGCAGGAGGCGAGCTTGGCAGAGGCCGGGACGGTGATCGAGCAGGGGCTGGTTGCGGCGCTGGAGCTGGCCGCTGATACGCCGTGGACGGAGATCACGCTGGCGGCCATTGCGGCAAAGGCCGGGCTCGCACTGTCCGACTTCCACGGCGCAGGCGGGCGCGAGGCGATTGTCGAGGCGCTGGACGGATATTTCGACAAGGCGATGTCGGCCGAGGGCGTGCCGGAGGAAACGCTGGCGCGGGAGCGCTTGTTTGAAGTGATCATGAAACGGTTCGAGGCGATGGAGGATCATCGCGCGGGCGTCCGTGAACTGATGAAATTCCGCGAGACCTCGCTGGCGCATGTCGTGCGCCTGCCGGTGCATCGTCATGCGAGCGCGGCCTGGGCGCTGGCGTCTGCGGGCCTCGATGATGACAGCGGGGCGCCGGCGAGCCTGAAGCGGATTGCGGTGGCCTTCGTGATTGCCGAGACCGAGCGGGCCTGGCGCAAGGATCATCATGGTGACTTTGCGCTAACGATGGCGGCGCTCGACAAGGGGCTGCGCCGGGCGGAGGAACGCCTCGGCCAGTTCCGGAAATGGACCGGCCGGAAGGGCGGCGGGTCAGATAATGATAAAAGAGAGAATGAGGAAACTGCATGAGCCGTCCTGGCCTCGATACACACCCGCTGGAGCTGACGCCCGGTTGGTTCAATGAGCTGTTTGCCGAAATGGGCGTGGATGCGACCGTCCGTTCCCTGACGGCCAAGTCCATCGGCACCGGCCAGATCGGCGAGAATGTGCGCTTCGTGTTTGACTATGAACGCGCAGGCGCAGGCGCGCCTGAGACGCTGGTGGGGAAGTTTCCCTCTGCCAGCGAGGCGAGCCTGACGACGGCGAAGCTGCTGGGTCACTATATGCGCGAGGTGTTCTTCTATCGGACCTTTCCGAAGGTTGCCGGGCGGATCACGCCGGATGCGCTGTATACAGATTATGACGAGGCGACCAACCGGTTTGCCCTGATCATGGAAGATATGGCGCCGGCCGAGCAGGGCGACCAGCTGAAAGGCTGCGGGCCCGAGGAGGCGAAAGTGGCGCTGTCGGCGGCGGCAGTGCTGCATGCGGCGCACTGGAATGATGCGGCGCTGGATAGCTATGACTGGCTGCAGGGAACAGCGGCGGCGCCGCCGCCTGCGCTGGCGCCGGAAATGGTGGCGGGCCTCTGGGGCGGGTTCAAGGAACGGTATGCGGCGCATCTCACGCCGGACCTGATCGAGGTGGGCGATGCGTATGCCGCCTCGCTACCGAAATGGGGCGCGGCGTATGACGGGCCATTTGCGCTGACGCATAATGATTTCCGGCTGGACAACATGCTGTTTGCGCCGCCGGGGGCGAAGAAGCCGGTCGCCATCGTCGACTGGCAGACGCCGGGCAAGGGCGCGCCGGCCAATGATGTGGCCTACTTCATTGGCGCGGCCCTGACGCGGGAGGAGCGCCCGAAGCATGAGGAGGCGCTGCTGCGCCATTATCACGGCGCGCTGGCGGCCGAAGGGATCACGGATTATTCCTTCGAGGACCTCAGGACCCATTATCGCTGGTTCAGCTTCTACGGGATCTCGGTAGCGTTCGGTGCGGCGATGCTGGTGAAGCAGACCGAGCGGGGTGACGAGATGTTCCTGACGATGCTGCGCCGGCATTGCGCGCAGGTGCGGGATAATGATGCGCTGGAGCTGCTTGCGGCGCTTTGAGGAGCTTTCGCCCAAATCCTGCTGAGTGAGGTTCGTCACTCCCGATGGCCAAAGGCCATCTGGGAGCCCAACTCCTGACAGACCCCCAAAATCCTGCCGAAAAGATGGGAGATGGGCCCCCAGATGCGCTGGCGCGCATCGGGGGTGACGAGCGTCAGGTTTCGTTCGGAATATTGCAGCTTACCTCTCCGCTCTGTCATCATCGGGGCGGGAAAAAGGCCGGATTCGCGCCAGAGTCCCGCGCCGGAACAGGTTTCCAAACGGTGTGCTAACGGGGGCGCAAAAACTGCTCTTCGAGGGCAAGGCGGGGCTTAAACCGCTTCCTGTAAAGTCCGGATCACAGACCCCGGAGAAGCCGGGTGTGTTGTCATCACCAGGATACAGGTAATGCACATGGAAATGCAGAACGCACGCCCCATCAGCGTCAAGGGGCCGGATGGGCAGAAGATGACCCTCGCAGACCTGCCGTCGCCGAACATCTCCCGCTGGGTGACCCGCCGTAAGGCGGAAGTGGTGGCAGCCGTGACCGGCGGCCTCCTGACCCGCGAGGCTGCCTGCGAGCGCTACAACCTCACCAGTGAGGAATATGAGGCGTGGGAACGCCTTTATGCCCGCCACGGTGCCAAGGGCCTCCGCACGACGCGCCTTCAGCAATACCGGCGTTAATCCGGTATTAGCCACGTTAAACCGCCCTTAAGGCGGGCCTTCTAGCCTCTCCGGAGAGATCCGGAGAGGCTGATGGCAATTGGACTGGTCGCAAGCACGCCTGAAGAGGCGATCCGGACGCGGCGGCTGGCCGCGCTGCTGATTCTGGCGATTGCGCTGGCGCTGGGCGTCTGGCGGGCGGCGAGCCTGCTGACCGGGCCGGACATGACGCATCATTCCCCGGCTGAAGCATCGCTGGCGGCGCTGGTGGAGCCTCTTTCGGGCAAGAACCGGGCGCGGGTGTCGGTGACGCATAACCGTGAGGGCGGGCGCACGGTGTTCGTGCTGCTGGATGCAGGCGCCGGCGCGGTGCCGGTGAAGGCGGATGTTGAGCGGGTGCTGACGGCAGCGGCGGGCATCGACCCGGCGCGCGGCGACCGGCTGGCGGTGGAAGAAACAGTGTTTGCGCGCGGGCTGCCCGGGCGTCCGGATGCGGCGGCCTGGGCAGAGCTTGGCGCGCTGGGCATCATGGGGCTGCTGGCGGCGGCGATCGCGATGTTCCCGGGGAGGGCGCCTGCAGCGTCTGTTACAGTTCGGGCCGAGACGCGCCCTGAAATCCGCCCGGAAGCGAGCATTCGCCCGTTGCGCCCGGCGGCGGTGCCTCTGCCATCCGATGCGGTGGAGCTGGCCCGGCGCGACCCGGCGAAGGCGGCGGAGGTCTTGCGCGGCTGGATCGGGGCGCGGGATAAAGCGGGATGAGCCTGCCAGCGATTCGACCCTTGCCGACGAGCGGCGCTCAGGGAACAGCCCGCGCCGCGCGGCTGATGCGGGCGCTTGGCCCGGATGCCAGCGCGCTGTGGGCGGAGCTGACCCCGGCTGAAGTGCGCCTCCTGAGCGGGGCAATGGACGAGCTTTCCGAGGATGCCTCGGCTGATGCCGAGGCTGCGCGCCTGTTTTCGGAGGCGGCGCGGCGGTTTTCCGATGCCGCCCGGCCGATCAGCGATCTGGCGGGGCAGGATGTATGGCGGGCGCTGTCAGCGCTGCCGGCAGAGACGATGGCGGACATTGTGCGCGCGGAGCGGCCCTCCGTGGTGGCGCTGATCCTGTCGCGGCTGTCGAGCGAGGCGGCGGCGCGGGCGCTGCGGATGCTGCCGTCCGGCCTTGCGGTGGAGGCGATGCGCGGGCTGCTGGCGCCGGGCGAGGCGCATGCCGGCGCGGTGCGCAGCCTGGAGGCGTATCTGGGCCGGCGGCTGGAGGCGCTGGGCGCAGCGGCGGCCGCGAGCGGGCCGGCGCGCGTGGCGCAGATTTTCGACCGGATGGATGGGGGCGCCGAGGGCGTATTCCTGACCGCGCTGGACACCGCCGAACCCGGCGCGGGCGAGCGGGTGCGCGCGCTGATGTTCACATTCGATGACCTTGCGGGCCTTGATGCCGCCGGGCTGCAGACGCTGCTGGCTTCCGTCAGCCGGCCGGTGCTGACCACCGCGCTGAAAGGCGCGAAGGAGGCGACGGTGCGGGCCTTCTTCGCCAACATGACCCAGCGGGCAGGCGAGCTGCTGCGCGAGGAGATGGCCGCGCTCGGCCCGGTGCGCCGCAGCGATGCGGAGGCCGCGCGGCATGACATCGTGGCGCTGGCGCGGGAGCTGATCCAGCAGGGCGACATCTACCCCGGCGGGGCCGGCGCGCTGATTGATGACGAGCTGATCGAATGAGCGGGGCGGCGATGCAGGCAGGGGCGCGGGCTGTGCCGTTCGAGTTCCGCGCGGACTTTGCGGCGCCGGAGATGCAGGCGGATGCCGGGCCGGACTCGATCCGTCTGACGGCGGAGGAAGTGTTTGCGCTGATCACCAAGGTGCGCCGCGATACGCTGGCCGAGGCCGCGCGCGGCGAGGTGCAGGCGGCGCTGGCGCAGGTGGAGGCGGTGGCCGGCACTCTGCGCGAGGTCATGGGCGATATGGTGCAGCTGATGGGGCAGATCGAGGCGGCGGGCTATGAGGCGGCCGTCGAGGCGCGGATGCGCGTCAGGCTGGAGGCGGCGGCGCGGCGGCTGATCGACGGGCAGGGCGAGCTTTTTGGCGCGGCGGCGACGCTGAGCCGGGGGCTGGACAAGCCCGCAAGCGGCGGGGCAGGGTCTGGCCTATGACAGAGCCACGCAATCCCGCCCTCGAGAAGATGCTGCTGGACGTGCCCGTGCCGGTCGAGGTCGTGCTCGGCGAGGTGCGCATTAGCCTTGAGGAACTGATGGCGATGTCGCCGGGCGAGATTGTCGCGCTGGACCGGCAGACGCAGGAGCCGGTGGATATCTATGTCTCCGGCCGGCTGATGGCGCGGGGGCGGCTGGTCGTCTCCAATGGCGAGCTGGGTGTGACGCTGAGCGAGATCGTGGACGCGCGGCCGGCGGCCTGAAACGCGCTGGCGGAAATTAGTTACATCTGGAACTAATTCGGGATCGGGCTTATAGTCCCGCGCATGGACACACAATTTGCCAAGAATCGCTATCACGGCGCCCCGCGCGCGGCCGATTTCACGATCGACCAGGCCTGGGACACCTATTCGGCCGCCGAGCATGACCGGTGGGACCGGTTGTTCCGCCGCCAGAAGGAGGTGACGAAGGGCCGGGCCTGCGCCGCCGCGCTGGAGGCGATGGAAGCGCTGGAGCTTTCCCCCTCGGGCATCCCGCATATGGGGCGCTTGTCAGACCGGCTGGAGAAGATCACGGGCTGGCGCGTTGTGCCGGTGGCGGAACTGGTGCCGGACGAGATTTTCTTCGACCACCTCGCCAATCGCCGCTTTCCGGCAGGCGCCTTCATCCGGCCGGAGGAAGAGTTCGACTATCTTCAGGAGCCGGACATTTTCCATGACATCTTCGGCCATGTGCCGATGCTGGCAAACCCTGTGTTTGCCGATTTCATGGAAGCCTATGGCAAGGGCGGCCAACGGGCGATGAAGCTAGGCCAGTTGCACAACCTGGCACGGCTTTATTGGTATACGGTGGAATTCGGACTTATTCAGGAGACGGACGGCCTGCGCATCTATGGCGCGGGCATCCTGTCGAGCCCGCAGGAGACGGTGTTTGCGCTGGAGGATGAGAGCCCCAACCGGATCGGCTTCGAGCTGAAACGCCTTATGCGGACGGACTACATCATTGATGATTTCCAGCAGACCTATTTCGTGATCCCGAGCTTCGAGGCGCTGCTGGAGACCTGTTACCAGGATTTCGGCGATGTCTATGGCGAGGTGAAGGGCCTGCCGGATTATGCCGCGCACGAGATAGCGCCGGGGGATGAGGTCATCACGCGCGGGACGCTGGACTATTTCCGCAAGGGCGGGCGGAAGGGGCTGTAGCGCCTTCCTGATTCTTCGTGACGCCCGCTGGCCGGAGGTTATCTGGGCGCTCAGCTCCTGCCCCATCCGTGTACGCACTGGGAGCGGGCAGAAGATGAGTTCTCAGATGGCCTGCGGCCATCGAGAGTGACGGAGGGGTGGAGAGAGGGAAGCCTAGTCGCCCTCTTTCTTCGCGGTCTGTTTCGGATCGTGCTTGGGCGCTGGCGCGAGGCGCATGACTTCTGTCTGGAAGCGTTCGTCTTCGCCGGTGAGGAGGTAGGGCAGGGCTTTGCAGATGGCCTCGCACAGGGGGTCGAACCAGGCGAGGTCGGCCTTGTGGAAGTCTGACAGGACGTGGGGCATGACCATCGCCTTGTCGCCGGGATGGCCGACGCCGATCCGTATACGGCGGAAATTCTCTCCGAGATGTTCGATGAGCGAGCGCGCGCCATTATTGCCGGAATGGCCGCCGCCGCGCTTCACGCGCAGGCGCCCGGGGGCAAGGTCGATCTCGTCATGGAAGACGGTGAAGGCGTCCGGCCCCAGCTTGTAGAAATTCAGCGCCTTGGACGCGGCAAGGCCGGTCTTGTTGTAAAAGGTCTGCGGCTTCATCAGCAGCACCTTCTGGCGCCCGGCAGGCGTATCGACCGCGCCTTCGGAGACGAGCGCATCGAATTTCGACCGCCACGGCCCGAAGCCATAGGCGGCGTGGATCCGGTCCATGACGAGGAAGCCCGCATTGTGGCGGTTGGCGGTATACTTCGCGCCGGGATTGCCCTGGCCGCAGAGGATCAGCATGGCGTCATGCTCCTGACACTTCGCCCGGAATCAAAAGGGCCGCCAGCTTGTGACCGGCGGCCCCTGACTTGTCCAGAAAGAGCTCAGTCTTTCTTCGGGGCCACCTTGGTGGCGGGCACCTCGGCGGGAGCGGCGTCAGTGTCTTCAACCTCGGCCTTGCCACCGCGCCCGGCGATGGTGGCGATCGTGAAATCGCGGTCGCTGATGACGGGGCTTGCACCTTCCGGCAGGGCGACGTTCGAGATTTTCACATTGTCGCCGACTTCGAGCTTCGAGATATCTGCTTCGAGGTATTCCGGGATCTTGCCGGCCGGCACGTTGAGTTCGACCGAGTGGCGCACGACATTGAGCGTGCCGCCCTTCTTGAGGCCGGGGGAGACTTCGTTGCCCTTGAAGTGGACCGGGACCTCGACCTTGATGATCTGGTCGAGCTTCACGCGGAAGAGGTCGACATGCATCGGCTGGTCGGTGACCGGGTGCATCTGGATGCCCTGCGGGATCACCAGCTGGCGCTCGCCCTTGTGGACGAGGGTGGCGGTGGAGTTCAGGAACTGGCCGGTTTCGATGGCCTTGATGACCTCGCCTTTTTTCAGGCTGATGGCCACGGGGGCAAGGTCGCCGCCATAGAGGACGCCGGGCACGAAGCCCTGCTTGCGGGCTTCACGGGCGCCGCCGGTGCCGGTGCGCTCGCGCACTTCGACATTGAATACGATCTGGGATTTCGACATCTGTTTTCCTTTCGCCCTGAACCGTGCCTTGCCTTTGGGGAAGGTCGGAGCCTGACACGCACGGCCTCGCGCCGCCGTTTCTGAAGGGCGGCGTATAGGGGAAGGTTGCCGGGATGGCAAGCGGGGGTGGGCAGGGCGCTAGAAGCTGCGCGAGCACGCCATAAAAATTATTGTATTGCGATATAAGA
The DNA here is from genome assembly GCF_046313735.1 of Hyphomonas sp. Classification (GTDB taxonomy): domain Bacteria; phylum Pseudomonadota; class Alphaproteobacteria; order Caulobacterales; family Hyphomonadaceae; genus Hyphomonas. The sequence continues at coordinate 51,981 of NZ_JBKBXW010000019.1, read as the reverse complement.
ATTTATTGTATAACGATAAACAATGTGCCAATACCGGGGAGAACGCGTATGCTGAATCTGATCTCCCGGTTGCTGATGGCAGTCCTGCTTGCGCTTCCGCTGCTCGCGGGCCTTGCGCATGCTGACAACCTAATGGCCGGGCCGGGCGATCCACTCTGGATGCATATCGGGGCATACGCCTTGCTTTACGCCCATATCGGCGGCGGCGCGGTGGGCCTTGTCTCGGGCGTCGTGGCGATTGCCGCTCCAAAAGGCCGGCGAGTGCACCGGACGGCAGGCGCCGTGTTTCTGGTCTCGATGTTCGTGACTTATCTCATCGGCGCAGGTGTTGCGCCGTTCCTGCAGACCGGTCAGCGGCCGAACTTCGTGGCGGGCGTCATGGCGCTCTATCTGCTGCTCAGCGGCTGGTTTGCCGCGAACCAGCGTGTCGAGATCCGCGCCGGCCTGGCGCAATATGCCGGCCTGGCTTTTGCGCTTGGTCTCGTCGCGATGGGCGCGGCTTTCGCCTGGATGGGATCGCAGAGCGAGACGGGCACGGTTGATGGCTCGCCGCCGCAGGCTTTCATCCTGTTCATGGTCGCGGGCAGCTTTGCCGCTGCCGGTGAACTTCACGTCATCCTACGCAAAGCGATCCGCGGGGCGGCGCGTACGGCGCGGCACCTCTGGCGCATGTGCTTCTCGATGTTCATTGCCTCAGGTTCGCTCTTCTTCGGCCAGCCGCAGGTCTTCCCGCAATGGTTCCACGATACGACGTTGCCGATTTGGCTTGGGTTTGCCCCGTTGCTTGCGATGGTTGTGTGGCTGGTGATCGTCCGCATACCAAGGAAACGCCGCGTGCCTGTGGCGGTTACGACCTGAAACACCCCGCCACATCAGCCATCCAGTCCTGCACGGCATCTTTCTGGGTGAGGGCGGATTTGCCGTGTCTCACGAGGATGAGGTCGAGGTCCGGGACGAGGAGGGTGTATTGTCCCTCATAGCCGTTGGCGGAGAAGCTGCCGGGCCCGGCCATGCCGAGCCACCAATGGGCGCCGTAGCCGAGGCGTTCGGTGGGCGGGACGGGCGTGGGCGTGCGAGCATAGCCCACCCAGCCTTCGGGGAGGAGGCGGCGGCCATCCCAGATGCCATCGCGCAGGTAGAGGAGGCCGAAGCGGGCAAAATCGCGCGCGGTGCAATAGCAGAAGGAGGAACCGATGAAGGTGCCCGCGGCGTCGAATTTGGGGCTGGCAGAGGTCATGCCGAGCGGCGTGAAAAGCTCTGCGAACATGAAGTCGCGGAAGGCGTCTCCGCTGGCGCCGAGCGTGTGGGCGGCGAGGCGGGCGATGATGTTGGTGGTGCCGCTGGCATAGTTCCAGACGGTGCCGGGCGGATGGGCGAGCGGCAGGCTGGCGGCATAGGCGGCGACATCGGACTTGCCGGCGCCGAACAGCATCTCGATCACATCGGAGACGCCGGCATCGACATAGTCCTCGGCGAATTGGAGCCCGCTGGACATTCTGAGCAGCTGGTCGAGCGTGATGGCGCGGCGGGGATCGCCTGCGGACTGCCATTCGGGCACGGCGGCAGGGGCGTGGATATCGAGTTTTCCCTCGCGCACGAGGAGGCCGATTAGGGCGTGGGTGATGCTCTTGGCCTTGGACCAGGAGGGGTGGGTGCTGTCGGGGGTTAAGCCCGCCGCGTAGCGCTCTGCCACAATGCGCCCGCCTTGAATGGCCAGGAAGGCATGGGTTTCGCCGAGATCGTCCGGGGCGGGATTGGCGAAGGCGTGGCCGATGAGGGGCGTGAGCCGCGCCTCGATGGCGGGCGGGAGCGCCGCTTCCGGCCAGGCGAGGGTGGGCCAGGGCACACTTTCGGGCTGGGCAGGCAGCGGCGGCAGGGCGGGGGCGGGACGGTTCTGGGCCATCCCCCCCCGGTTAGCGCACGGGCGGGCCGTTGTCGAAGGCATTCCAGACGTCTGCGCGCCAGTGCGGGTCCGGGCGCTCGGTCACGACCTCGAAGATGAGGGCGCCGGAGACAGTCTCATCGCCGCGGCGGGCTTCGATCCGGGCGGTGTAGACGCCGGGCGCAAGGTCTGCGGGCAGCTGGTAGCGCCAGAGGCGGGGCGAGCGGTCTGCGACCGAGCCGGCGGGCTGGGGCGGCAGGGGGCCGGGCGAAGCGCGGCGGCCGCTGGACGCGCCCTGCGTGGCGGGGTCGCCGGAGCGGCTCTGCATGGCGAGGCGGGAAACCGAGAACTGCCGGCTGGTGGCGTAGGGGTCGGCAAAGTCCGCGCCGATATTGGGAGCGTCGCCCTGCATTGTCTGGGTGCGTTCCATCGGGAGGGCCGGACCGCCGTTCAGGGAGAGGGTGACCTCGCTGGCGGTGGAGCCAAGCCAGACATTGGCGGTGAGCCAGCTGCCGGCGGCGAGGTCTTCCGGTGTCAGGAGTTTCACGTCCGGCAGGTCGTGGGCTGATAGGGGCGGGACGGGATCGCGCGTCTCCCAAGACTCGGCCCGCCAGGCCATGATGTCATCAAACCAGGCGCGGAAGGCGGGCGTGCTGACCGAGACGGCCATGCTGCGTTCGCGGCTGGTGCCGAGGGGGACGAAATCGAGCGAGGTTTCCTCTGCGCCGAAACCGTAGAGGACATAGCCGCGCGGCTCACCGGTGCGGGTCAGCGACATCGGCACGCCGTCCATGTCGAAATCCCCATTCCACCAGCCGCCAGAGGCACCGCCTGCGATCACATGGCGGAAGGGCAGCGCGGAGACGCCGACCGCTTCCGGCCAGCCCTCGGTCCAGTCACCCGGCTCGAACACTTCGAGGGAATGGGTGTGGCCGGAGAAGGAGATGGCTTCCCGGCCCGCCGCGAGGGCGTGGATTTCGGCCAGGTTGTCGGTCTGGTGCTGGGTGGAGGTCTGGTCAACGAAGGAGACGAACGGGATATGGTGCAGGAAGGCGAGGCGCCGCCCGGGAGGCGTTGCGGCGATGAGATTGGCGAGCCATGTCATCTGCTCGTCCGTCACGCGGCCATTATACATCTTGCGCTCTTCGCCGAGACAGAAGTCGCGGCCGGGCAGCGCAGCATCCTCCGGCCCGCAGGGATAGACGACATTGTCGAGCGCAATGAACAGCGTGTCCGCGATTTCGAAGGCGTAATAAGCCGGGCCGTATAGGCGGCGCCAGCTGTCGGCGGAGTCGCGGTCATGATCGGCGTCAAAGTCGAAATCATGATTGCCGTGGACATAGTATTGCGGCGCGCGGGCGGCGGCGCCAACCGCCTGCATCCGGGGCATCAGCCCGAGGTCATCGCCCATGACGTCGCCCACATAGATCAGGCAGTCCGGATCAAGGCCGCTGGCGACGAGATCGTGCACGGCACTGTCCCGGAAATAGCCGATTTCGGTGTTCGTATAGGCCTGGCTGTCGCCGATGACGGCGCAGACAGCGGGGCCGGTGCGCTCGGCTTTGATCAGGGGGAAGTTGATCGCCTCCGGAAGCGGGCCGGTGGGCGGCAGGCCGCCATAGCGCAGGGGCTTGGGCGAGCCGGCGGGTTTGTGCTCATAGGCGAATTGCGGGATCCAGTTTTCGTCAGTCGGTGTGCGCCAGCCGGTGGGCTGGATGACGGAGACCGACATGTCGTCCCTTGCGGGCAGCGAGTAGCGGCCTTCGGTATCGGTGCGGGTGATCTCGCGCCCGTTGGAGACGAGGACGCCCGGGACGCCGGGCTCATCCGGCTGGGCGCGGCCATCGCGGCTCAAATCGTGGAAGACGCGGCCGGTGACCGTGCTGCGGGTCTCATCGGCGCCGGGGATGACCTCGATGCGGGCAAAGTAAGGGGTCAGCGGCTGGGGCGCGGCGGGGGCGGGTTCAGCAGCGGGAACTGGCGCGGCAAGGTCTGCAGCGGGCGGAGGGCTGGCGCAGGCCGACGCGAGAAGGGCGGCGAGGAGGAGCGAGGCGGGGGAGCTGAGTCGTCGGGTCATGCGCCGGTCCTACAGGCGGGGCTTGTCAGTTATATGAAACACCCGCCAGCCGGGCAGAAAATACAGGGCGCACCGGCGGGCTGGCACGGCAGCGCGTTCACAGCTTGTAGACCTTGCGCGCTGTGCCGCTGAACATGGCATCCCGGGCGGTTTCGGGATAGCCCGCGGTGATCTTCTTCAGGCCGTTCCACAGCGTGCGATAGCTGATCGAGAGGCGATCGACCGGGAAGTTGCTTTCCAGCATGCAGCGCTCTGGCCCGAACAGCTTGATGGCGTGGTGATACCATTCTGCCTGCGCCTCGACGAACTCATCCGAGGACGGAGGGCGCGGGCGTGTGTTCCAGCCATAGCCATTGTCCGGCATCGCCATGCCGCCGAGCTTGGCATAGACATTCGGGCAGGCCGCAACCTCGGCGATGTCGTCCTTCCATTGCTCGAAAATCTCCTCGCGCCTGCCTTCATAGGGGCCGACGCCAAGGGGCGTTCCGAAATGGTCGAGGATCATGGTGGTGCCGGGCACAGCGCGGGCGAGGGCGGCAAAGTCCGTGATCTGATGGTGATAGTTCCAGGTGTCATAGGTCAGGCCGCGCTGCCCGAGCCGGGCGACGCCGCGGCGGAAATCCGGGTCGCTGTATAGGCCCTCGGGCGCGCGGCCGGGGATGGTGAGGGCTTCGGGGTGTGCATCGCGCGCGCCAGCATGGCGGATCCCCCGGAAGCGGCCCTTCGCGGCAGCCTCATGCGCGTCCAGCACCTCATCGAGATGGGCAAGGCGCAGGTCTGCATGGGCGATGATGCCGATGATCTGGGCCTTGCCGGGGCTTGCGGCGGCGCGCTCGGCTGCGGCGGTGACGAATTCGGTTTCGCCGACGGGGCGCAGGTGTTCGGGGCCATCGGCGCGATAGGCTGCGCCGCATTCCATGAAGACGGTCGCGGTGACGTTGTGGCCGTCCCCGGTGTCTGACCAGAGCCCCTCGAGATCATAGGAGAGGTGGGGCGCCGGCCAGAGATGGTGGTGGGGGTCGATGATCTCGCGGGCCGGGTCGATGACCTCCTCCCGATGCTGCGACAGCCATTCGGAATTGTTGAACATATGGGCCTCCCCGGATGCTTTTTCTCTGCCCGGAACTGTGACAGGGTCGCCGGGGTCAGCGCAAGGATGTCAAGCTTGTCAGAAGCGGGCTTTCATTTGCGTGCGGGCGCGGTATGCTGAAAAACAAACGATTGTATTACGAGGAGAGGCGAATGGATGAGCGCGGCAGAGGGCCGGATGGACCGGGCGGGTCGAATGACGCCGCGCGCGGTGAGGCCGACCATACAGGCTATTGGCGCGATGTGCTGAAGCTGACCGGGGCGCTGCTGGCCATCTGGTTTGCCGTCTCCTTCGGGGCGGGCATCCTCTTCCGCGAATTCCTGGACCAGTTCAGCCTGGGCGGAGCGCCGCTGGGCTTCTGGTTTGCGCAGAACGGGTCGATCTATGTCTTCGTCGGGCTGATCTTCTATTACTGTTTCGCCATGGCCCGCATCGAGCGGAAATACCGGATCGAAGGCTGAGGGGCGGGGCATGGACTGGACGCTGTTCTGGGTGGGCACCACCTTCGCGGTCTATATCGGCATCGCCATCTGGGCGCGGGCCGGATCGACCAATGATTTCTATGTAGCCGGCCACGGGGTGCATCCGGTGGTCAACGGGATGGCGACGGCTGCCGACTGGATGAGCGCGGCGAGCTTCCTGTCGATGGCGGGGCTGATCGCCGTGCTCGGCTATGGCGGCTCGGTCTATCTGATGGGATGGACGGGCGGCTATGTGCTGCTGGCGCTTCTGCTCGCGCCGTTCCTGAGGGAGTTCGGCAAGTTCACCGTACCGGATTTTGTCGGTGACCGGTACTATTCGAGCGCGGCGCGGCTGGTGGCGGTCGTCTGCGCGCTGTTTGTGTCTTTCACCTATATTGCGGGTCAGATGTCCGGCGTCGGGATCGCGTTTTCGCGCTTCCTGGGCGTGGAATTCAACACCGGCATTTTCATCGGTATGGGGATTGTTTTCCTCTATGCTGTGCTGGGCGGTATGAAGGGCGTGACCTATACGCAGGTCGCGCAATATGTGGTCCTGATCTTCGCCTATACGGTGCCGGCGGTGTTCATCTCGCTGATGCTGACCGGCAATCCCATCCCGCAACTCGGCTTCATTTCGAATGTGAAGGGCGAGGATGTGTCCATGCTGCAGAAGCTGTCGGATACGCTGACGAGCCTTGGCTTTGCCGAATACACGGTGACCAACAAAACCGTGTTTGATGTGTTCTGCATCACCGCGGCGCTTATGTTCGGTACGGCGGGGCTGCCGCATGTGATCATCCGCTTCTTCACCGTGCCGCGCGCCTCGGATGCGCGCCTGTCGGCGGGTTGGGCGCTGGTGTTCATTGCGGCGCTCTATACCGTCGCCCCGGCGGTCGGCGCCTTCTCGCGCCTGAATGTGATCGAGACGGTCAACGAGACTGTCTACATCGCGCCGGAGGAGGACTATGCCGCGCGCGCCGCCGAGATCGAGGCAGAGGGCGGCGTGCCCTCGCCGGCCTGGTTCTCGCGCTGGGAAGTCACGCGCCTTGTGAGCTTCGAGGACAGGAATGGCGACGGTGTGATGCAGATCCGCGGGCCGAATGCGCCGGACGGGCTCGGCAATGAGGTGATGATCAATAATGACATCGCCGTGCTGGCCAATCCGGAGATTGCGCAGTTGCCAGACTGGGTGATTGGCCTCGTCGTAGCGGGCGGGGTGGCGGCGGCGCTGTCGACGGCGGCGGGTCTTCTCATGGTGATCTCATCGGCGATCAGCCACGACCTGTGCCGGCGGACTTTCTTCCGGGGGATGACGGACCGCAGCGAACTGCGCGTCGCCCGGCTGGCGGCGGCGGGCGCAGTGATCGCGGCAGGGTTCATGGGGATTTATTCGTCGCAGCTGGCCTTTGTGGCGCAGGTGGTGGCGTTTGCCTTTGGGCTTGCGGCGGCCTCGCTTTTCCCGGTGATCCTGCTCGGCATTTTCTGGAAGCGGATGAACCGGGAAGGGGCGATTGCCTCGATGCTGACCGGCCTCATCCCGACCTTTGCCTATATCTGGCATTTCAAGCTGGGTGCGGGGAAGGATGCGGGGGCGGAGGAATGGCTGCTCGGCGTGTCGCCGGAGGGGATCGGCTTTGTATTCATGCTGGTGTCGATGGTGGTGGGCGTGATCGTCTCGCTGGCGACGAAGCCGCCGCCGCAGGACATCCAGGATCTCGTCGAGGATATCCGTGTGCCCGGCACGCGCCGCGCCCATGGCATCGCGGACGAAGGCATGGCCCCGGCAGAGTGACGCGGGGGTGCGCATTGCCCCGCGCGGCCTGCCCGCTAGACTGGCGGGGATAATCCGGTACATCCGGGCCAGCAACTGAGGTTGGCATTCCGAGGGAGTTCCATGAGCGACGCATCGAAGACGTATCCCGTGCCCGAAGCCTTTGCGGCGAAGGCGAACCTGACGCCGGAAAAATACCGCGAGATGTATGCCGCCTCGATTGCGGATCCGTTGGCGTTCTGGGGCGAACAGGGCAAGCGGCTCGACTGGATGACGCCCTACACGGTCGTCAAGGATGTGAGCTGGGACAGGCAAGACCTGCATGTGCGCTGGTATGCGGACGGCGTGCTGAACGTCACTGCCAATTGCATCGACCGGCATCTTGAGACGCGCGGCGACAAGGCGGCCTTCATCTGGGAGGGCGATGCGCCGGGCGAGAGCCACACCATCACCTATCGCCAGCTGCACACGGCTGTGTGCAAGTTTGCGAATGTGCTGAAGGCGCTCGGCGTGAAGAAGGGCGACCGGGTGACCATCTATATGCCGATGATCCTGGAGGCGGCCTATGCGATGCTCGCCTGCGCGCGGATCGGGGCGGTGCATTCGGTCGTGTTCGGAGGGTTTTCGCCGGAGGCACTCGCCGGGCGGATCACCGATTGCGGATCGCAGGTGCTGATCACGGCAGATGAGGGCCTTCGGGGCGGACGGAAAGTGCCGCTGAAGGCGAATGCTGACAAGGCGGCGGAGATTGCCGGCGGCATGGTGCGCAAGATGCTGGTGGTGCGGCGCACGGGCGGCGATGTGGCGATGCAGGAGGGGCGCGATCACTGGCTGCACGAGATCGGCGCGGAAGTTTCTGCCGACTGCGCGCCCGAACCGATGAATGCCGAGGACCCGCTGTTCATTCTGTATACGTCCGGTTCGACTGGCAAACCCAAGGGTGTGCTGCACACGACCGGCGGCTATCTTCTCTGGGCGTCGATGACACATGAATATGTGTTTGACCTGAAGGAGGATGATGTCTTCTGGTGCTCGGCCGATGTCGGCTGGGTGACGGGGCATACTTACATCGTGTACGGACCGCTGGCGAATGGCGCGACGAGCGTGATGTTTGAGGGCGTGCCGACTTATCCGGATGCCAGCCGGTTCTGGCAGGCCTGCGACAAGCACAAGGTGACGATCTTCTACACCGCGCCGACCGCCATCCGCGCGCTGATGCGGGAAGGCGAGGGGCCGGTGAAGAAAACCTCGCGCGCCAGTATCCGCCTGCTCGGCACCGTGGGCGAGCCGATCAATCCGGAGGCATGGGAATGGTATTTCCATGTCGTCGGCGAGGGGCGCTGCCCGATTGTCGATACCTGGTGGCAGACTGAAACCGGCGGCACGATGATTGTGCCACTGCCCGGGACGACGGACATGAAGCCCGGCGCCGGCTCGCATCCTTTCTTTGGCATCAAGCCGGTGCTTGTGGATGCGGATGGCAGGGAGCTCGAGGGCGCGGCGGATGGAAACCTTCTGATCACGGACAGCTGGCCCGGCCAGATGCGCACCGTGTACGGAGATCACCAGCGCTTCATCGACACGTATTTCACCGCGTATGATGGCCGGTATTTCACCGGGGACGGGTGCCGCCGCGACGCCGATGGCTTCTACTGGATTACCGGCCGGGTGGATGATGTGATCAACGTTTCCGGCCACCGGATGGGCACGGCAGAGGTGGAAAGCGCGCTTGTCAGCCATGATGCCGTGGCCGAAGCGGCCGTCGTCGGCTATCCGCACGACATCAAGGGGCAGGGCATCTATGCCTATGTCACGCTGCGCGCGGGCGTGGAGGCGGATGAGGCGCTGCGGAAGAATCTGGTAGCGCATGTGCGCGAGGAGATCGGCCCGATTGCCTCACCCGACCTGATCCAGTTTGCGCCGGGCCTGCCGAAGACACGCTCCGGCAAGATCATGCGCCGTATCCTGAGGAAAATCGCGGAGAACGAGTTCTCCAGCCTCGGGGATACCTCGACGCTGGCGGAGCCGGAGGTCGTCGACAATCTGATCGAGAACCGCCAGAACCGGGGGTGATCACCCCCGGGGCATTTTCAGGCCGCGCCGATCAGAGCGCCTTGACGATGTCCTCGACCATTTTCTTGGCGTCGGCGAGCAGCATCATCGTGTTGTCGAAGAAGAAGAGCTCGTTCTCGATGCCGGCATAGCCGGAGCCCATCGAGCGTTTGACGAACAGCACCGTGCGGGCGTTTTCGACGTCCAGCACCGGCATCCCATAGATCGGCGAGGTCTTGTCGGTCTTTGCCGCCGGGTTGGTCACATCGTTCGCGCCAATGACGAAGGCGACATCCGAGGCGGAGAATTCGGAGTTGATGTCTTCGAGTTCGAACACTTCATCATAGGGCACCTGCGCTTCGGCGAGCAGCACGTTCATATGGCCCGGCATCCGGCCAGCCACAGGGTGGATGGCGTATTTCACTTCGACGCCTTCTTCCTTCAGCTTCTCGGCCATTTCCTTCAGGGCGTGCTGGGCCTGGGCGACGGCCATGCCATAGCCGGGCACGATGATGACCTTGGAGGCGTTCTTCATGATGAAGGCGGCGTCGTCAGCCGAGCCTTTCTTGTAGGGCCGGTCTACCTTCGCGCCACCGGCAGCGGCGGCATCCTCCCCGCCGAAGCCGCCGAGGATAACGGAGATGAAGCTCCGGTTCATGCCCTTGCACATGATGTAGGACAGGATCGCGCCCGATGAGCCGACGAGGGCGCCGGTGATGATCAGCGCGAAGTTGCCGAGCGTAAAGCCGAGGGCGGCGGCTGCCCAGCCGGAATAGGAGTTCAGCATCGAGACGACGACCGGCATGTCCGCCCCGCCGATCGGGATGATCAGCGTAATGCCGAGGATCAGCGCGAGAACCGTCAGTCCCCAGAAGGCCCAGTGCGCCATACCGCCCGACTGGATCAGGATGACCATCAGGACAATGATACCGACGCCGAGCGCGATGTTCAGCAGGTGGCGGGCGGGCAAGAGGATCGGCGCGCCGCTCATATTGCCGTTCAGCTTCGCAAAGGCGATGACAGAACCGGTAAAGGTCACCGCGCCGATGGCCGCGCCGAGGCCAAGCTCGACCAGCGAGATCCGATTGACGCCGGTGATCTCGAGGATGCCGAAGCTGGCGGGGGCGTAGAGCGCAGCGGCGGCCACCAGCACGGCGGCCATGCCGACGAGGGAGTGGAAGGCTGCGACCAGCTGCGGCATCGCTGTCATCGGGATCTTGCGGGCGATATAGGCGCCGATACCGCCGCCGATGACCACGCCGCCGAGGATCATCGCCAGGGTGGTCGGATCAAGCTGTTCCCAGACAAGCACGATCGTGGTGGCCACCGCGATGGCCATGCCGATCATGCCGTTGCGGTTGCCCTTGCGGCTGGTGGCGGGGCTAGAGAGGCCGCGCAGCGCGAGGATGAAGAGTACGCCAGCAACAAGATAGAGCAGCGGTGCCCAGGTGGATTGGAACTGTTCCAAGGGTCAGGCCCCTTCTTCTTTATCAGCTACGATGATGCTCTTAGCGAGCAAGCGATGGACGATATTTTGAACGACAACTTTGTTGGACTCGATTGCCATTCCTATTGCCGTCCCAATACAATAGTTGCCGAAGCGCTAGCGAATAGAGAAAGGGCTATCAGAAGTATTTGAACCCTCCTCAAATCATATTCGCGGCTCTCAAACTCAATGGATTTTGTGTCGATATTCTCCCAAACGTTTTTTTCGAATTCAGGCAGATGGATGAGCAGATCTACGATTGCTTTGTCAGCCTTAGTCAGTATTTCAAAAGTTACAGTTTCAGTGAACTCTTGGATATAGTTCTTTGTTGCATCGCAGTATTTGAGTATTGGAGGTGTCTGCAATGAAAGTTGATGGCAAGATCTTTGATGCTCAGCGGCCAAACTTGTGTAGGCAGAACGCACCCGGTTCCTTGCACTTATTTGTATTTCTCCCATGCCTACCCCCGGGGCGACCTCTCTCATGATGCTAGCTAAAGTCATGTCACGGGTGGCATTTTGGAATTCACTTATTATTGAGGCACGCTCTTCCACGAGGCTTTTAAGCTCTGATCGATACCCATCATTCATACGCATTTGGTTCTGGGTCGTTGGAACCATCAAAATTTCAATCACAGCTGCTGCCACAGCGGGCACAACAAATAAGAGGAAGAGGAGTATTCTCAGCATGCTGAGTTCAGTCCCCTTTTTTCTTGTACATGGCCAGCATGCGCTGGGTGACGAGGAAGCCGCCGAAGATGTTGACGCTGGCAAGCAAGACCGCGACCGCCCCGAGGATCTTGGCGGTCCAGCCCTCCTGCGAAAGTCCGTGGGCGGCAGCTGCGACCAGCGCGCCAACGACGATCACGGAGGAAATCGCGTTAGTCACCGCCATCAGCGGCGTGTGCAGCGCAGGCGTCACCGACCAGACGACGTAATAGCCGACGAAGCAGGCAAGCGCGAAAAGCGCCGCCAGGAAGACCGTGGAGTTGATGCCGCTTGCGTCTGCAAAGGCGGGGAGGGCGAAGGCGGCCAGGGCCAGGGCCATTGTCAGTTTTTTCATGCCAAAACTCCTTCCGGCGTCATCCCGGGCGAGCCGCAGGCGAGGCCCGGGACCCAGGAGGCGGGGGTTGAATTGAAGGCTGGGTCCCGGACAAACCCGTACCGGGCTTTCCGGGATGACGACAAAACGGTGTGCGCGGACTGTCTCATTTGAGGCGCTCACTCACAGTTTCACCATTCCGCGTCAGCAGCATGGCGACGACGATCTCGTCGTCGGTGTCGAGATTCAGTGCGCCGCTTTCCGCCGTGATCAGCGGAATGAAGGCGAACAGGTTCTTGGCGTAGAGCGAGGAGGAGTCGGCCGGCAGGCGGGCGGGCAGGTTCGAGAAGCCGGCGACCTTGACGCCGCCGACATCGACGATCTCGTCGGCCTTCGAAAGCGGGCAGTTGCCGCCCTGGGTGACGGCCATGTCGACGATCACCGAACCCGGCTTCATCGTCTTCACCATCTCCTCCGTGATCAGCACCGGCGCAGGGCGGCCGGGGATCAGGGCGGTGGTCACCACGATATCCTGCTTGGCGATGTGGCTGGCTGTCAGCGCGGCCTGCTTGGCCTGGTACTCCGCCGACATCTCCTTGGCATAGCCGCCGGAGGTCTCGGCGGCCTTGAACTCTTCATCCTCGACGGCAATGAATTTGGCACCGAGCGAGGCGACCTGTTCCTTGGCCGCCGGGCGCACATCGTTCGCGGTGACAACCGCGCCGAGGCGGCGCGCCGTGGCGATGGCCTGGAGGCCGGCAACCCCGGCGCCCATGATGAACACTTTCGCCGGGGCCACCGTGCCGGCGGCAGTCATCATCATCGGCATGGCGCGGCCATAGATCTGCGCGCCTTCGATAACGGCGCGGTAGCCGGCGAGGTTGGACTGGGACGACAGCGCGTCCATCGACTGGGCGCGCGTAATGCGGGGCGTGAACTCCATCGACAGCGATGTCAGCTTCTTGGCATTCAGCGCCGCGATCTCATCCGCCGGGAAAGCGAAGGGTTCCATGAGCGCAATGACCGCAGCGCCGTCCGGCAGGGCGGAGATTTCCTCGGGCAGCGGACGGCGGACTTTGAAGATGATGTCCGCGCCCTTGGCGGCCTCCCCCGCAGAGCCCGAGATAGTCGCGCCGGCTTCGGTGAAGCTGCTGTCGGGGAACCCGGCCACCGTTCCGGCGCCAGTTTCAATTGTAACCGAATGGCCAAGGCCAATCAGCTTCTTGACTGTCTCCGGAGTTGCCGCCACGCGGGTCTCGCCGGGTCGCCGTTCTTTGAGCACTGATATCTTCATGGCGTCCTGAATTAGGTTAAACCTTGCGCCGTGCAACAGTTATTTTGAGGGATAAGGGCATGAGTTTGTTTAGTTTGGCTGACAGGACCGCTCTGGTGACCGGGGCTTCCAGCGGGCTCGGGCGGCATTTTGCGCATGTCCTGGCCGATGCGGGCGCCGCCGTCGTGCTCGCCGCACGGCGGGTGGACCGGCTGGAAGAGGTGGCCGAGGCCATTCGCGCAAAAGGCGGCCAGGCGATTCCCGTGGTGATGGATGTGACGCGCGAGGACAGTGTCGTCACGGCTTTCGAGGAGATCCGGGCCGCGCTTGGCCGGCCTTGCGAGATCATCGTCAACAATTCCGGCATGTCGCGCGAGGGCTGGTTCCGCGAGATGAGCGAGGCGGACTGGAACGCTGTTATCGATACCAACCTCACCGGCGTCTGGCGCGTGGCGAAGCATGGCGCGAATGCGATGGTGGGATCGGGCGTGCGCGGATCGATCATCAACATCGCCTCGATCACGGCCCACCGCACCCAGTTGATGACCACGGCGTATTGCGTCTCCAAGGCCGGCGTCGATCATATGACCCGCCATATGGCGCTCGAAATGGCGCGATACGGCGTGCGCGTGAACGCGATCTCGCCGGGCTATTTCAAGACCGAGATCAATGATGACTACCTCGAGAGCGAGGAAGGCGCGAAGATGATTCGCCGGATCGCAATGCGCCGCATCGGGAATATCGACGAGCTCGCCGGCCCGCTGCTCCTGCTGGCCTCGGAGGCCGGCAGCTTCATGACCGGCTCGACGATGGTGGTCGATGGCGGGCATCTTTTGAGTAGCCTCTAGGTCAATTGCTCGCGGCTGTTGCCCTCGCGTCCCGCGAGGGCGCCGCTGCGCCTGCGCTTTGCTTGTGGGGTGGCCGCCTTGAGGTGGGCGCCATCCTCCCCTGCGATAGCGGGGGAGGTGCCCGAAGGGCGGAGGGGGGAGCCCCAAACGCCCCCTCATCATAGGAGCGCTTCCTCGGAAGCCTGCTTGCCGCATCGCAAAATTGTCATTAGAGGGACCAGACGCATCAGGTGCCCGGAGAAGTCCGGGTGAAAAGGGAAGCCGGTGAGAATCCGGCGCTATGCCCGTAACTGTGAGCGGGGAGCTGTTCGAGCCACAAGCCACTGGGAAACCGGGAAGGCCGCTCGAAGGGCGACGATCCGCGAAGTCAGGAGACCTGCCTGTTGCCGTCGTTGGCTCGCCGTCCGGGACCAGGCGAGGAGCCGCGGAAGGCTGACTTCCGTTCATGCGACATGTCATGAACCTGCCGGCGGGCGATGCCTCCGGCCATTGAAGGAGGCTGCGGGCATGTTCCCCAGACTATTCACGCTTGGCGCTTCGGCGCTGGTACTCTCATCCTCATTTGCCATTGCAGACGACACAAGGACGCTCGACACCGTTGAGATCAGCGGACTGCGTCCGGTCGAAGCGGACCGGGCCACCGCATCGGTCACGGTCCTGACCGAAGAAGACCTCGCCGTTCGCTTCGCGCCGAACCCGGCAGACCAGCTGCGCGCTGTGCCGGGCGTGGCGGTGTCGAGGTCGGGCAGCCTCGGCGGCCTGACGCAGATCCGGATGCGCGGGGCGGAGGCCAATCATACGCTGGTGCTGTTCAACGGGATCGACGTGTCCGATCCGGTCAATGGCGAGGCGGATTTCGGCCTGCTGACGGCGCTGCCGGCCGGGCGGATCGAGGTGCTGCGCGGGGCCGCCTCATCCATCCATGGCTCCGACGCCATCGGCGGGGTGATTGCGATAGCGCCGCCGCAGACGCCGGGCCTGACCGGGCAGGCGGAGGGCGGCAGTTTCGGCACCGCGCGCGCCAGCCTCGGCTGGTCGGGCGCAGGCTTCGGGGCGGCAGTCACGGGTTTCCGCACGGACGGGGTGGATACATCCGGCTCAGGCGGCGGCAAGGATGGCTCGGAAGCCTTCTCCGGCCTGCTGACGGGGGCGTTCGCCATCGCTCCGGACTGGACATTGTCCGTGACCGGACTGGCGCGCCGCACCGAGTCGCAATTTGATTCGGATACGGACTTTGATGGCCTGCTGAATGATGTCGACAGGTCGACCGAGGCAGACCAATACCTGATCGGCGCGGGCCTCAATGGCCGGACCGGGCGGGTCGATCACCTGCTGCGCGCAAGCTATAATGAATTGGTGCGCGAGAACTTTGCAGACGGTGCGAAGACGGATGAGTCCACCGGTGCGCGCACCAAGCTCAGCTGGTCGCCCGGCGTGTCCGGCGAAACCTATGGCCTGACCGGCCTCGTCGAATTCCGCCGCGAGACCTATGACCGCACAGATGTGCAGTATGGCGGGCTCACCAATGCGTCGGAAGCCTTCGAGGCACTGTCGGCAGCAGCAGAGTACCGCGTTTCGGCAGGGCCGCTCGATCTCTCTGCGTCGGTGCGCCATGACGACAATCGCAGCCGGTTCAAGGATGCAACGACCTGGCGGCTGGGGGCGGGCTATGCCATCGGCGACACGCAGGCGCGTATCCGGGGTTCGGTCGGCACCGGCGTCAAAAACCCGACCTTTGTGGAACTTTTCGGCTTTTTTCCCGGCAGCTTCATCGGCAATCCGGACCTTAAGCCGGAAGAGGCGCTGAGCTGGGAAATCGGCTGGGAACAGACATTCGAGCGGTTCAGCTTTTCGGTGACTTACTTCGAATCCAACCTGAAGAACGAGATTTTCACTGCCTTCAATCCGGACTTCACTTCCACGGCCCGGAACCGGGCAGGAAAGAGCGAGCGCAGCGGCTTTGAATTCGCGGCGCGCTGGCCGGTGCTCGACACTCTCACTCTGTTGGGGCAGGCGACACTGCTCAGCTCGAAAGATGAGACGGGTGCGGATGAAATCCGGGTGCCGGAGTCGACCGCCTCTATCTCGCTGGACTGGCAGGTGCGCCCGGACGGGCTGCGGATCGGCGCAGCGCTCGATTATACGGGCGATCAGGGTGATTTCGATTTCGGATCGTTCCCGTCGCGGCGGGTCACGCTGGACGCCTACACGCTCGCTTCGCTGACGGCGGAATATCCGCTCACGGAGCGGATTTCGGTGACGCTGCGCGGTGAGAATGTGTTCGACGAGACGCCGGTGGACGTGTTCGGATACCGGGGTCCGGGCGCCGGGGCCTATATCGGGTTGAAACTCCGGTGAGAGAGGCGCTCGCCGCCCTCCTGACTTTGGGGCTGGCCGGTTTTGCTGCGGCAGAACCGGCCCGTCCGGCCCTTGTTTCGCTGGATTACTGCGCGGACCAGTTCGTGCTGGCGCTGGCGGACCGCGCGCAGATCCTCGCCCTGTCGAAGGATTCCGAGCGGTCCTTCAGCCATCTGAGGGCGCAGGCTGCGGGTATTCCCAAGGTGCGCGCGGCGGCGGAGGATGTGATCGCGCTGCAGCCCGATATTGTGGTGCGCAGCTATGGCGGGGATGCGAGGGCGCTGGCGCTCTACCAGCGTTTCGGCATCCGCACCGTCCAGATCGGCTATGCCAGTGATGTCAGCGGCGCGGCGGACCTGCTGCGCAGCGTCGCCGCAGAGTTGGGCGCGGGGGAGAGGGCCGAGGTGATCCTCGCGGCGCAGCCGGCTGCCCGCTCGGTCACGACTGCTGAAGCGCTTTATGTGACGCCGGGGGGCGTCAGTGCCGGGCGCGGCACGATGATCGACGCGATCATTGCACATGCCGGCCTTGCCAATGCCAACACTGCCGAAGGCTGGACGAGCCTGCCGCTGGAGCGGCTTGTGTTGTCGCCGCCGGCGCTGATGCTGACAGCCTTCTTCGGGTTTGATGATGATGCGACCGATCAATGGTCTGTCTCGTACCATCCGGTGATGCAGCGCCTTATGGAGGAGGTGCCCGTCATCGCGATGAATGAGGCGCGGATTTCCTGCCCGGGCTGGTTCGTGACGGAGGAAGCCGCCGCGATCGCCGACGCCTTCGAGGCGATCCGGTGAGCCGGCCTGTGCTTCTCCTCGCCGGCTTTGCGGCGCTGCTGTTCGCCCTGTCGGCCTTTGCGGGGACGGCGCCGATCAGCGTTGGCGAGACATGGCTGGCGCTGATCGGGCAGGGGGATGAGCGGATCCGGGCCATTGTCTGGGAACTCCGCCTGCCGCGCGCTGCGGCGGCCTTTGCGGTGGGCGCGGCGCTCGGGCTGGCAGGCGCTGCGCTTCAGGGATTGTTGCAGAATCCGCTGGCCGAGCCGGGGGTGCTGGGCGTGTCGGCCTTTGCAGCGCTGGGGGCAGTCATTGCGATCTTTTTCGGCTTTGCGGCGGTCAGCAGCCTCGCCGTTCCGGTGGCGGCGATCATCGGGGCGGGTGTTGCAACTGCGCTCCTGATGGCGGCCACCTTGCGCGGAGCGGGAACGGTGACGCTGCTGCTGATCGGCATCGGCCTGTCCAGCCTCGCCGGGGCGCTGCTGTCGCTGGCGATGAACCTTGCGCCGAACCCGTTCAGCCTGTCGGACCTCGTCAACTGGATGATGGGTTCTGTCGCAAACCGGTCCTGGGATGACATGGCGCTCGGCGCGCCGGGATGGGTGCTGGGCGCTGTGCTGGTGCTGATCGCGGGGCCGGGCCTGCGGGCGATGAGCCTGGGCGAGGAAACGGCGGCGAGCCTCGGGGCCAATCCGCTGCGGCTGCGGCTTCTTGTGATCGGCGGGACATCGCTGCTGGCGGGCACGAGTGTTGCGGTGGCCGGGACGATCGGTTTTGTCGGGATCGTGGCGCCGCACATCCTGCGGCCGCTGGTGCGGCATGATCCGCAGCGGCTGCTGGTGCCGGCGGCGCTTTTTGCCGGATGCCTGCTGATGGCGGCGGACCTTGCGATCCGGGTGCTGCCGACGCAGCAGGAACTGAAGCTCGGAGTCGCGGCGGCGCTGGCCGGTGCGCCGGTGTTTATCTGGATCGCCTCCCGCCTCGGGAGGTCCGGCGCATGATCGCGGCGCGCAATCTCTCTGTTTCACTATCCGGCCGGCGGGTGGTGGAGGACGTGTCCTTCGCCCTCGCAGCCGGTGAGTTTGCGGCCCTGACCGGCCCCAACGGGGCGGGCAAGAGTACGGTTCTGACGGGGCTCGCGGGCGTGGTCCCCGTGTCAGGCGAGGTGCTGATCGGCGGGCAGCAGGCTGACGGCATGAGCCGGGCTGAACGTGCCCGGCAACTCGCCTGGTTGCCTCAGACACGGCCCGTCGCCTGGAACCTGCTGGCTGAGGATGTGGCGGCGCTCGGACGGTTTACGGTGTCTCCCGCGCCCTATGGCCGGATGGGCGCCGCGGACCGGCAAGCGGTGGATGCGGCGCTGGCGCGGGCGGACGCCGCGCATCTTGCTGGCAAGGCGTTCCAGACCCTCTCCGGCGGCGAGCAAGCGCGGATCCACCTCGCCCGGCTGCTTGCCAGCCCTGCGCCGTGCCTCTTGCTGGACGAGCCCTGCGCGGCGCTGGACATCAGCCATCAGCTATTGCTGATGCAGACGCTGGCGGAAGAGGCGCGGGGCGGGCGGGCTGTGCTGGTGGTTGTGCATGACCTCAGCCTCGCGTTGCGGTTCTGCGGGCGGGCGCTGGTGATGCAGGGCGGGCGGCTGGTGGCGGACGGGGAACCCGGAGAGGCGCTGAGCGCGCCCAACCTGCGCGCCATATTCGGGGTCGAGCCGGAAAGCGGGCTGACCTTCCGTCCGGCGGACCGGTGAACTTTGCACCCCGGCGTTAGCGGAGCGTTAGGGCAAAAATGCAAGTCATAACTGTGTAATGCTGCCGGGAGCCGCTTCATGAACGCCGTCAGGAAACCTAACGATGCGCCGGCAGAGACAGGCGCGCAACAGCACGCCCCGGTGGTCGCGCCCACGCCGGCTGTGGCCGGCGAAGATGCGCCCTCGAGTTCGCCCGTTCATGCGCTGCGCCACCGGATCGAACAGGCCTTCCGCCCGCCCTCCGAACTCGCGACCCTGCGGATCACGACGATGGTGCTGGTGCTGGCGATTTCCAGCTGGATGGCGGTGCTCCTGCTTCTGACGGCGGGATAACTCCCGAGAGGTTGGCAGGCGCCTTGCTTGTCCGCTAGGGAGGGGTGCCAATCTGGCCCTGCCGATGAGGAGTTTCCCGCGTATGCGCGTCCGTAAAGCCGTTCTTCCTGTTGCCGGTCTCGGCACGCGTGTCCTGCCGGCCACCAAGGCGATCCCCAAGGAGTTGCTGCCCGTCGTCGACCGCCCGGTGATCCAGTATGTCGTCGATGAAGCGCTTGAGGCGGGCATCGAGCATATCGTGTTCGTCACGGGCCGCAGCAAAGGCGCGATCGAGGACTATTTCGATCATGCCTATGAGCTTGAGGCGCAGCTGAAGGCAAAGAACAAGATTGAAATCCTGGCGCAGGTCGAAGCCTCGCGCCTGCCGGCAGGCCAGTCGAGCTTCGTGCGCCAGCAACAGCCGCTCGGGCTTGGCCATGCCGTCTGGTGCGCGCGCGATGTGATCGGGCGCGAGCCGTTCGCCGTGCTGCTGCCGGACGTGATCGTGAAGGGCAAACCCTCGGCGCTGAAACAGATGGTGGATGCGTATGACCGCTCCGGCGGGAACATCATCGCGGTGGACCCGGTGCCGGAAGAGCGGGTGTCGTCCTATGGCGTCATCGCACCGGTCAGCCGGGACGGGCGCCTGATCCGGATGTCGGGCATGGTCGAGAAGCCGCCGCGCGAAACCGCGCCCTCGAACCTGGCCATCACGGGCCGGTATATCCTGCAACCGGAAATTTTCGACCTTCTGGAGACGCAGGGCGCCGGCGCGGGCGGCGAGATCCAGCTGACGGATTCAATGGCAAAGCTGATGACGCAGCAGGATTTCTACGCCTATGAATTTGCCGGGTCTGTGCATGATTGCGGCAACAAGACGGGCTATTTCGAGGCGGTGCTGGCCCATGCGCTCGACAATCCGGATACGGCGGCCTTTGCCCGGGCGCTGGTCAAGCAGACGGCAGAGTCGCTGTAACGGACCGGCGCTTAGCCATTGAGCCGCCAGATCTGGCCCCGGTGATAGGCGAGCGGCGTAAGGCTGGCGTCTGAGCCGATGGCGACGACCCGTCCGACGACGATTTCATGGTCGCCGCCATCATGGATCGCGTGCACTTCGCAATCAAACCAGGCAACGGCGCCTGGCAGGATCGGTGATCCGGTCTCGGCAGCGCCGTAATCTATCCCCGCAAACCGGTCGGCTACGCCCTTGGAGGCGAAGGCCGGCACGATGCCGAGGTGATGCTCGGCAAGGATGTTGACCGCGAACTTTCCTGCGGACCGGATCGTCTCAAGCGAGCGGCTCGCCCGGTCGAGGCAGACGAGCAGAAGCGGCGGTTGTTCGGACACGGCGGTGAAGGCATTGACGGCGGCGCCATGCGGAGTGCCGGCCGGCGAGAGGGCCGTGACGATGGTCACGCCGGTCAGGAACCCGCCCATGGCTTCCCGCCAGAGTGCTGATCCGATCTCGGTATAGGGAGTAACCATGGTGTTTCCGCCGCGCGCCAGTGACGACCCTTATACGCCGCGAATGCCTCTCCGGTGCATAAAGGGCAAGAAAAAGCCGCACCTCGGCGCCCGATGGCCCGTGAAAGTGCAGGCTGGTGCAATTTGCGCGCGCCCCGTTAGAAAGGCGGCCTCTGCTGTATCGTGTGAAAGGGATTTAAGATGACGGATGCCCGCGATCTGCCGGCCTACCGGCTTGCTGCGCTCGATGAGGAGTTCATCCTCGGCGATTCGATGCGCGGGGCGCGGTTCATGATGGAGTATGCCAAGGCCGAGGAACACCTGCGCAATCACCGGATCGAGTCGACCATCGTTGTGTTCGGCAGCGCGCGTATCCGGGAGAATGGTGCGGGGTGGCAATCCGAGGCTTATGCCGCCGCGCGGGAATTCGGCCGGATCGCCTCGGAGCGCGGCGGGGCGCTGACGAGCGGCGGCGGGCCGCGCCGCAATGTGATCGCGACGGGCGGCGGCCCCGGGATCATGGAGGCGGCCAACCGGGGCGCAGCCGAGGCCGGGGCCCCGACCATCGGGTTCAACATCCGCCTGCCCCACGAACAGGAACCGAATGTCTATTCGACACCGGAGCTGACCTTGCAGTTCCACTATTTCGCCATGCGCAAGATGCACCTCGCCATGCGCGCAGCGGCGCTGGTGGTGTTTCCGGGCGGGTTTGGCACGCTGGACGAATTGTTCGAGCTGCTGACGCTGGGCCAGACGGGCAAGGCGCCGCGCCTGCCGGTCGTGCTCTATGGCGAGGCGTTCTGGAAGAGGCTGGTCAATTTCGAGATGCTGGCCGAGGCCGGGATGATCGCGCCTGCGGATCTGGACATGTTTCGCTTTGCAGACAGTGCCGAGGCGATCTGGTCGTGCCTTGTCGAGCAGGGGCTAGTTGTCGCCTGACCCATGCACGGTGCGGTATCCGGTGCCGGGGAAATCCGTGAAGACGCCGGTGGCACCGGCCTCGATGGCGGCGCGGATTTCGGCTTCGGGTGTGGCTGCCCAGCCGGGCAGGCCGTCATCGCGGTAGGTCCAGGGATGCACCTCAAGGCCGAGCGCGCGGGCGCGCGCCGCATAGCCGGTAGCCTCGCCCGTCAGCGGATGGTTCACCATGGATTTGTGGGGGCCGACGCCCGCGGAATAAGTGGCGAGCGTTTCGAGATCGACGCTCGGCGGGGCATCCGGGCTGGTGCCCAGCGGAAAGACAAGCTGGACGAGGCGGGTGCCGACCCTTTCTTTTAGCTCGATCAGGATGAACGGCTCGAAACTCTGCAAGAAAACAGGCGCTTCTGCCGTTTCATGCCCGTGGCGGCGTAGCGCGGCTTCCATGGCAGAGGTCATGTCGAGGCCGCGATCCTGATGGTGGCGGGGCCATTTCGTTTCGGGATAGAGCCCGATCAGCCGGCCGGTGCGGGCCGTTTCGGCGGCGGCGAGTTCGGCGATCTCGTCATAGGTGGGGATGGCCCAGAGGTCGTCAAACTGGCGCGGCCTGTCCGGCCGGACCTGCCGGGCGCGCAGGGTTTTGAGTTCGGCGAGTGTGAAATCCCATGCAAACCAGTCCGTCAGCTCCTGCCCGTCCGGGCCGGTCAGGGTGGTCTTGCGGCTGGCGAATTCCGGGCGGTCGCCAATATCGGTGGAGTCCGAGAGCCATGGATCATGGCGGGCGACGAGGACGCCGTCGCGGGTCATCACGAGGTCCGGCTCGATATAGTCTGCGCCGAGTTCGATGGCGCGGGCATAGGCCTGCATTGTGTGCTCGGGCAACTCGCCGCTGGCCCCGCGATGGGCGATGATCAGGATGCCGGGAGCGGCGTGCGGCGCTTCGGCAGGCGGCGGGCTTGCGCACCCTGCAGCCAGAAATGCGATGAGCATGATGAACAGCCGCATGATCCCCGCCTCCCGCCAGTAAGCCTGAGGGGAGAGGCCTAACCGACAAACACGACAGAAATTCAATCCTGCTCAGGCCCGATTGCACAATTGTGATCCGGCGCGCTGCCGGTTATCCCGTCAGGAGAGGCGGCGGGGCAAGGACCTGATGACACTGGCAATCAAGACCACGCCCGCTGTGCGCATGATCCTGCCGGCCTTGCTGACAGGGGCGATGCTGCTGGTCATTGCCTTCATGGCATTGCGGCCAGAGACACCCGGCGCGGGTTGGCGGGCGCCGTGGGCGATTGATCCGGCGGTCTGGATTGCCCTCGCGGTCGGCGTCGGCGCGTGCCTGATTTCGGGAGGGGTGTGGGCGCTGCGCCCTGCTGATCCGGCTGTGCTGCTGTTTGCGGTCAGCGGGCTGGCGACGCTCGCCTTCTGCGCCGGTGCAGCGGCGGGATACCTGCCGATACCGCTGACGCCGGATCAGGCGATCCTTGCGGCAACGATCAATGCCATTGGCGCGTCGGCGTTCGGCATCGCGATGATCTGCCTGTTCCTGAATTACCCGGCCAAACTGCCGGGCAATCGGATCCTGACACGCCTGACCGTGGCCGGTTTCGGGATATGGACCCTGTCTTTCACAATCTGGCCGTGGCGCGCGTTCGGCATCATCCAGCTGGTGACCTTCACCGAGATGTTGCTGATCGTGGCCCTTGTGGTCCTGCAGGTCTGGGCGACGCGGAAGGACCCGGCGGCGCGAGCCATTGCGATCTGGCTGGGTGCTTCGGTGGTCACGGGCTCCGGCTTTTTCATAGCCACTGTTGCTGCCCCGATCACTTTCGGTTTTGCGCCGCTGATCCCGGCGATTTATGCGTTTCCGTCTTTCCTGCTGATCTATGCCGGGCTGGCGGTCGGACTGTTGCGCTACCGTGTGTTCGGGCTGGGGGCCTGGGCGTTTCAGGTGTTCTTCCATCTGGGCGCCCTGCTGGCGATCCTGATTGCGGACGCGGCGTTCATCGGCCTCCTGTCGCTGGATACGGGGATGGCCTTCTCGGCCTCGCTCGTTCTTGCGGCGGTATTTTACCTGCCTCTTCGGAGTCTTGCCTGGCGCCGCCTGATGCGGGAGCAGGACCCCGGAGCGCCGGATGTGTTCGCCGCCGTGATCGACACAGCCCTCGCGCCGAGCCCGGGGCAGCGGGCGAGCCATTGGGAAGCGCTGCTGCGGCGGCTCTATCGCCCGCTCGAGATTGCCCCGCTGGACAGCGCGGTGCCGGAACCGGTGGTGCTGGAGGACGGCCTTGTGTTGCTCATTCCGGCTGTGGCGGAGGCGCCGGCGCTGCGGCTCGGCTACCGGAGTGAGGGGCGGGCCCTGTTCGGGCCGGCGGACCTCGCCCTGGCGGGCCGGATGGTGGACCTCGTCCGCTATGCCGAGGCCAGCCGGGGCGCTTATGACCGGGGCGTGCTGGAAGAGCGCGCGCGGATCGCCCGCGACATCCATGACAATATCGGCGCGCAGCTGTTGCGGGCGTTACACTCGCCGGAGGCAACGCGCAAGGATGCCATGATCCGCGAGACCCTCACCGACATCCGCGATGTGATCAACAATGCGGAGGGCTTCCAGGCGCCGCTGGAGGATGTGCTTGCGGACCTCCGGGCAGAGACGGCAGACCGGCTCGAGCCTTTGGGCATCGAGCTCCACTGGTCGCTGCGCGCGAGCCCGGGCGTGCATCCGGACAGAGGCAAGGTGCAGGCGCTGCGCGCGATGATCCGGGAAGCGGTGAGCAATGCGATCAAGCATTCCGGGGCGAAGCAGCTGGTGGTCAGCATTGAGGTCGATGCAGGCGGGCTGGTGCTGAAGGTCGAGGATGATGGCTGCGGCCTGAAGGGCGGGGCGGCGGCAAATGGCGGGCGAGGACTTGCCAACATCCGCGACCGGGTCGGCCATCTCGGCGGGGAAATCACGCTGGGCGGAGACAGCGCGGGGACGCTGCTTCTGGTGACGATTCCGGTCAGCCCTGCCGAAGCAGCACAGGGGACGGCGCGGCTATCCTGATTGGGGTCAGGCCCGCTCGCCGCCGGGGGTGAGCCCCATCCGGGTTGCATGCCAGGAGGCTTCGGCGCGGGAGGAAATGCCGAGCTTGCGATAGATGCCCTTGATATAGCCGGCGACAGTATTGTCGCTGAGGCCGAGCGACCGGGCGACTTCATTGTTGCGCATTCCCCGGCCGATGAGCGCCAGCACATCGCGTTCGCGCGGCGTGAGGCTTTCTTCCGGTGCGGCCGGGCCGGTCAGGCGGAAATGATCCATGATCCGCCGCGCAATCGAGGGCGACAGGGCCGGCACGCCATCCGCGATCTGCTGAAGCTGGCGGGTGAGAATGTCCTTCGGCTGGTCTTTCAGGAGGTAGCCATTGGCACCGGCAGAGAGCGCGCCGACAATCCAGGCATCGTCGCCCATGATTGTGGTGACGATGCAGACGGTCTCAGGCTTCAGGTCCTTCAGGCGCCGCAGGACATCGAGGCCCGACCCGTCCGGCAGGCCGAGATCGATCATGGCGAGGTCGAACGCTTCCGCCGAAGCGGCTGTCAGCCCGCCTCTCACGGTGCTTTCCTCGCGGACGGTGCAGCCGGGAAAAGCGGCAAGGGCGATTTCGCACAGCCAGGCCCGGGTTTCGGGAATGTCTTCAAGGATTAGCAGATGGGTCATGCGCCGGACTCCTGGCGGGCATTATTACCCTAGCGGATGCGCCTGCCTTTGCCGACCCACCGGAACAGGGGGCAAGCGCCCGAGAAATATGAGTCGCAGGGTTAACCATTCTCCCGTCTTGCGGGCAGGGAGCAAGTTGCTCTACAACCAAGGGTATTCAGCGCATGGACCGGGCGCAGCGAGGAGTTTTTGTGGACGATGCTTCGCCAGCCCGTTGACTTTGTGCTGCCTGATTGGTTCGCAGGCGAGAATGCCGAACCGATGCTGGATGCACTGCTGCAGAATAGCGGCGACTGTATCAAGCTCGTGGATCCGGATGGCCGGCTGGTCTTCGTGAACCAGAACGGGGTGCAATTGCTCGGGCTTTCGGAAAGCTCCGAGATCGTTGGAAAGCTCTGGTGGGATCTGTGGCCCGCTGAAGCCCGGGATGCGGTCCGGCAGGCAGTTGCGCAGGCGGTCTCCGGCGAGACGGCGCAGTTCCGGGGCATCTGCAAGACCGCCAGGGGCGTGTCGAAATGGTGGGATGTGCGGGTCATCCCCGTTGTGTCCAGCCTTGGGGGCGGCCAGGTCCTTCTGGTGATTTCAAGGGATGTGACCGAAGCGAATGCCAGCCGCACGATGTATGAGACGATTGCGCTGGAAATGCGCCACCGGCTCAAGAATGCCTTTGCGGTGAGCAGCGCGATCGCCAAGATCAGCGCGCGGCAGCGGCCGGAATACCAGCCCTTTGCCGAGGAACTTGTCAGCCGCTTTTCATCGCTTGCGATTGCGCAGGGAAAACTGGTTGAGGAGGCGAGCACGTTTCCCCTGCGGGATTTCCTGGCGGACCTCGTCAATGCGGCGGGCGCCGGGGAAGAGAACATCGACGTTACCGGGCTCGTGAACTGCGATGTCGATGAGATGCAGATGCGCGTCATTGCCGTGGTGATCGGGGAGCTGACGACGAATTCGCTGAAATACGGCGCGCTGCGCAATGGCAAGGCGGTGCGGTGTTCCGGTGCGATCGAGGATGGCCGGCTGAGACTGGCCTGGTTCGAGCCACTCGATGGGGAGCTGCCGGACGAGGAGGCGAGTGCGTCGTCCACGGGCGCGGGGCTGAAAGTGATCGAGCGAATTGTTGCGTCTGCAGGCGGGGAAGTCGAGCGCAGCCTGACGGCCGATGAACTCAATGTTTCGTTTTCGCTCTATTATTCGGAAACGTCTTCGTCCGAAGGCTGATGGCCAGAGCAGGCCAGAAAAGGAAACGCCACCCGGGCCGGCCGGGTGGCGGAGGATTGCCAGTCATTCGGGGTGGGTGGGGGACAATGACCGGGTCCTCTGTTCCGTCAGCTGATGCTCCGCCCCCGGAGGGCCCGGGCAACGAAGGATACGATCAGCAGCACCAGGAACACGAAGAACAGGATCTGCGCGATGCCTGCTGCCGCCCCGGCAATTCCGCCAAAGCCGAGCACAGCGGCAACGAGGGCGAGGATGAAGAATGTCAGTGCCCAACCAAGCATGGGGTCTCTCCTTTGTTTGGCCTGAAGTAGCAGGCGTTGATGCTGATAGAACGTCCCGGATGGGCACAGGTTCCGGGGCAATGAAAGTTTTTGTTCTTCCGTAAACGTACTATTAGCTCAAAGCGCCGAAGCGGGCGGCGATAACGCGCCCGGTGTGAGGCCGGCTTCGGATGTCTGAGGTCAGCCTGCCCGGGCGACGAGCCGGTCGATCATGGCGGCGGCTGTCACCGGCGAACGGGCAACGGTGTAGGCCGCGACAGCGACCCCGATCAGGGTGGGGATCGGCTGCTCGTCCAGCAGGCGGTTCACGGCCTCCGCAGGCAGTTGCGCAAGGGAGTCGATTGTATCATCCCGTGTCTGCGCAAGAGCGGACAGGAGGGACTCCCTGAGGCCCGCCATTTCATCGTCCACAGGGACGGCAGGCTTCAGCGCCATCCAGGCGGTGATGCCTGCGGCGCCCGCAAGGGTCAGGCCAACGGCAGCGGCCGCGCCCGCCGTGCCCAGCCAGGGGCTGAGCGCGGAGGCCGCGGCGTAGGCGAGCAGGCCGGTGCCTGCCAGCCCGGAAATTGTGCCGCCAATCAAAAGACCGGCACGCATCTTCAGCCCCGTGATCATGCGTTACCGCCGGGTGATCAGGGCGAGCAGGACACCCGCGCCCGCCGCCACACCAATCGCGGTGAGAGGCTTTTCACGGACCTTATCTTCGATCCGGGTACGGACAGACTGCGCGCGTTCGACAGCAACATCGGCGGCTGCCTTGGCAGCTTCCTGAGCCTTGTTGGCTTTTTCTTCAGCGGCACGTGTCAGGTGATCGCCGAAGTGGCCGGCTGAGGATTTCAGGGCCGAGACAAACGTCGTCGCGGCGTCCTGGGCGGTCTGCAGTTCATCCTTGGCGGCGCGGGCGGCGACAGCTTTCTTGTCGTGCCCGTTGCCGCGGCCGGATTTCCGGGAAGTGGTCTGAGTGGCTACCATCACTGTCTCCTTTCGAGGTTTCTGCCCTACCAATGGGCCAACCGCGAAAAGGTTCCATGAAGGCAGCCTGGCCAATCACCGGACCAGCCCGCGCCATTAATCAACTTGGTTCGTGCACGGTCTTTGCGTGGAAGAAGAGGGCCTGGCTGATGGCGGCCTTCACAGTGTCGTCCTGGAAGGGTTTTGTGATGAGGTAGGTCGGCTCAGGTCGCTCGCCGGTCAGAAGGCGTTCCGGGAAGGCCGTGATGAAGATCACCGGAAGGTCAAAATCGGCCAGGATGTCCTGCACCGCGTCGATCCCAGAGGAATTGTCCGCAAGCTGCACATCGCACAGGATCAGGCCGGGCTTGATCTTGCGGGCCATGTCGACGGCCTGGCGGCGTGTGACGGCATTGCCGGCGAAGGTGTGACCGAGATCCTCAACGAGGTTTGCAAGGTCAGCGGCGATGATCGGCTCGTCTTCAATGATAAGGACGTTGGTTGCCAGCTGCTTTTCGATTTCCTGATGGGCTTCATCAATCAGGGTTTCGAGCTCGCTGATGCTGACGCCGAGGATTTCGCAGGCTTCCGGGCGGTTGAAGCCTTCCAGCGAGGTCAGCAGGAAAGCCTGCCGGCGCAGCGGCGTCAGCACGGCGAGGCGCATTTCCGGCGGGAAGGTGCCGGCGGTGCCGGCTGCTTCGAGCTTCGCGCCGGTTGTTGCCCAAATCGCGTGGAAGAAACGGTAGAGTGTCACGCGCGGTGAGGAGCTTTCCGAAAGCAGGGACGGATCCTTCCCGAGGGCCTCGAGGCTCGCCCGGATGTAGGCGTCGCCGCTGGCCTGCGTGCCCGTGAGGGCGCGGGCATAGCGCCGCAGGAAGGGCAGGTGCGGGCCATATTGCGTGATGAGTGACATAAGGAACCTCCGGGTTATCTGTGCGTTCAACGTCTGGCGAGCGCCTTGGTTTCACGATTGCAGAAATATTTCTGCAGACTGCAGTTGGCCGTGGAACCAAACAGACGGGCAGGCGTTTATGGCGTGAATATGGCCAATGGCGTTCAGGCTGGCGGCTGCAGGCAGTATGTATCAAGTTTAAGGTCAGGCGATGAGTGAACCCGGAAAAATGAATGGCAAGGCACCCGAAGGTGCCCAGCGCCAGCGCCGCTTGGGGAACCGGCTGATCGGCGAGCGGCTGCGGGAGATGTATGACGGCGTAGTGCAGGAGTCCGTTCCTGACGAGTTCCTGCAACTGCTTGAGCAGGCCGAGCAGGCGGCCCGCAACGAAGGAAAGACACGGCCGGAAGGTGATGCATGAGCGCCGCCGGAGCCCTGAGCGTGCCGGAGTTCAAGGCCGCCCTTCTCGAGATCGTGCCGCACCTGCGCGCCTTTGCGCGCAGCCTGACGAACGATGCCGTCGCAGCCGATGACCTGGTTCAGGACACGCTTTTGAGCGCCTGGCGGGCGCGGGAAAGCTATATGGCCAATACCAGCTTCCGGGCGTGGACCTTCACCATCCTGCGCAACAATTTCTATTCGGAGAAGCGCCGCAGCTGGCGCTCCACCGAACTTGCGCCCGAAGTTGCCGAGAAATCCCTCGTGGCCTCGGATGATCCGGCCAAGGGCATGGAACTCGTCGCGCTGCGCAATGCGCTCGATCATCTGCCGAGCGACCAGCGCGAAGCGATCATCCTGGTCGGGGCAGGCGGGATGCCCTATGAGGAGGCGGCCCAGATCGTCGGCTGCGCGGTCGGCACGATCAAGAGCCGGGTCAGCCGGGCGCGCAAGGCGCTGGCCGAGATGCTGGAGCGGGATGAAGCCATCGGCGTCGTCCGGGGCGGGCCCGCCGCTGAATCGGGCAAGGCGGCCTTCAATGACATTCTGCAACAGGTTGATGTGCTGAGCCGGTCTGCGGGATGAGCGTCTCGTCCCCAGAGGCGCGCCCCGCCGGCGGTGTGCTCTCCACCCTGCGGCGGCAGGTGATCTTTGCGATGGCGTTGTCGCTCAGCCCGCTGCTGTTGATGGGCGGGATGCGCGTGATGGCCGAGCAGGCCGATGGACGGGCCCAAAGATCCCAGGAGCTGCTCGATCTGTCAGGCGACCGGATCGTAAGCATTGAATCCCTCTTGGGTCAGGCCCGGTTGACCCTCCGGCTGATCGCGAAGGACGATCTGCGGCCGGGCTGTGCGTTGATCGGGCAGAGGATTGAGGCGCTGGAACTGCCGGTGTCGAACGTGATCCGCTTCGATGCGGAGGGCGTTGTGACCTGCCACCTGATTGGCGAAGACCTGATTGGTGAGCCAATGCCATCGGCCGACTGGAATGCGCAATTGCGCAGGGGCCGGGACTTCGTCGAGGCCAGTGACCAACCCGGAATGGCGCTCGGCG
Organism: Hyphomonas sp.; assembly: GCF_046313735.1. GTDB lineage: Bacteria > Pseudomonadota > Alphaproteobacteria > Caulobacterales > Hyphomonadaceae > Hyphomonas. The sequence goes on along the minus strand of NZ_JBKBXW010000019.1, from coordinate 21,898 downwards.
AACCGCGCCTCTTCATGCTTCGCGGCCAGTCTGACCCAGACGGGACATTTGCAGGCTCGGTGGCCTTTTCGGTCGATCTTGAGGGCCTCTTGAAGCGATTTGCGCCGACGCCGGCTGCTGGCCTGGCAATGCACCACTTTGTCCTCGCAGACGGGTCTGTGATCGGCAGCGACAGTATCGAGCGCCTGCCACCGGACTGGCTTCTGACCGAGGCTGTGATGGAGCGCCGCTCGAGGAGCCTTGCCCTGTCGCCGGGACGTGCGGCGGATGTCGTGGTGCAGCCGCTTTCGGCCGAGGGTGTCTGGCTGATGACGGTTTCTCCTGTGCAGGCGCGCCCGCAATCCATTCAGCTGATCGTGGCGTTTGTCGTGCCGGTGCTGGTCTATCTCGCAGCCTTGCTGGCGGCGAGCTGGATTGTTGACAGCATGGTGCTGCGCTGGCTGGAACGCATCCGGCTCAGGATTTCGGAGTTTCGCCGCTCAGGTCAGCTCGCACCAATTGCGCCGGACCTGACACATGCATCCGGTGAGTTCCAGAATCTCGGTGAAGCCTTTGATGAGCTGGCCCAGCGCGTGACGGCAAATGAGGCGGAGCTGCAGAGCGCCCTCTTGCGAATGCGCGGCGCGTTTCGGGAAACCCATCACCGGGTAAAGAACAACCTTCAGGTCATGCTCAGTATGCTGAAGCTGCAGGGACGGGGCGAGGCCTTGCCGGAAACCCAGGACGCATTGCGGGTTGCCGCCCACAGGGTCGGCATGATGGCGGCGGTTCACCATGCGCTGCTGGACGAGGCTCATCTGGAAACCGTCGACGCGGGCGACCTGTTCCATGCGATCTGCACACAGATTGATGAACAGCAGGGCTGGTTTGAAGGCGTCCGGCATGTCGTCCCGGAAGTGGAGTCCGTGCCACTGCCGGCGGACTTTGCCGTGCCGCTGGCGATGTTCGTGCTCGAAGCCTTCAATCTGCTCTGCCGCTCGCCGGGGGAGGAGGACAGCCGGGACCTGCATCTTGGTTTCGAGCGACCGGACGGGGTGACCGGGCGCCTGACGCTGACCTGCAAGGCTGGCGGCGCGACAGCCGAAGCGAGCGCGGATCCCGGCTTCTTCCTCGGGGCTTTTGCGCGCCAGCTGGGTGGCAGCGTCCAGCAAATATCGGACAATCCGGGGGAGATTGTGCTGCTTCTGGAGTTCCCGTTGCAACCGGAAACATCAGCCGTCTGACGCGGAAAAGAAAAGGCCGCGCTGCGGTCAAGCAGCGCGGCCCGTTCAGACACCGGATGGCTTTAGTTGCCGCCGGACAGTTCCTCGCCCGTGTCGCGGGCAACTTCCTCAACCGCCGATCCGGCAGCCTGGACGTCGCGGCCGACGCCTTCGACCGTGTTGCACGCGGGCAGAACAAAGGCGGCGATTGCGAGGGCCGGCAGTGTGGTGCGGAGTTTCATGGGTCCTGATCCTTCTTCGGTTGCGGATAGATGTGGAATGCATGAGCGCTGGTTAAGTTCCTTGTCCGGATGTGTTGATCCGGATGTGATGCTGCGGACCCTGCGGGAACCGATGCTGGCCGAGCGCGTTCAGTTATGAGGAGGTGCGAACGTGAAATTCACCGCAATCATAAATCCGGCAGCAGGGTCGGTGCCCGAAGGGGCTGCAAAGCTGCTCGAGGCGGAACTGCAGGCGCATGGCCATACGCTGGAAAGTGTACATCTGGACCTGCCGGAAAGCCCGGAGGCGCTCCGCCAACGGATTACCGGAGACACCGAAGCGATCCTGATATGGGGCGGTGATGGCACCATCGCGGCTGTGCTCTGCGGGCTGCAGGGTATGCCGGTGCCGGTTCTCGTACTGCCGGGCGGCACGATGAACATTCTCCCGAGGAAGCTGCACGCAGACCAGACCGACTGGCGCCGCGTGTTGGACAGCGTGTTGCGGAATCCCTCGCAGCAATGGATCCCCGCCGGAGATGCGGGCGGCAGGCGGTTTTATGTGGCCGCTTTGTTCGGGCGGCTCACGCATCTTGGCGGCTCTCGCGAAGCGATCCGCAGCGGCAACCTGCTCGAAGCCATCAATATCCTGGCGCGCGAAGATGCACTGGCGCTCGACACTGAACTTGAAATTTCCGCGCCAGTTGCAGCGCCCCGGGGCGTCAGCGCGACGGCTGCCGCTGTGATGCCCATCAGCGGCCCAGAGCCGGGCTTTGAGGTGGCCGCGATGGCACCTGAGAATGGGCTGGAACTTGCGGCTGCAGCGTTTGAAGCGATGCTGACGGGCTGGCGCAATGGCGCCGATTTCCTGGCTCAGGGATTACAGTCTATCTCCCTGTGCCGGGATGCGGACGAAACCGTGGCGGCGACGATTGATGGAGAGCCCTGCGATCTTCCGTGCCCGGTGGAAATAGACTATGTGCCCCGCGCGGCGCTGGTGCTTGTGTCCGGAGACACGGCGTGATCCTCGCCCATCTGGCAGACGTGCATTTTGGCCGGGAAGATCGTCTGGCCACTGAACTTGCGCGTGAAGTGATTCTCGCCGCCAATGTTGATGCAGTGGTCGTTGCCGGAGACCTGACACAGCGGGGCAAGCGGTCGGAGTTCGAGGCGGCGCGCGAATACCTCGAGAGCTTCGGGCGGCCGGTCCTGTCGGTTCCCGGCAATCATGATACACCGCTGCTCGACATGAGTGCGCGCGCGCGCGATCCCTTTGGCCGTTATGACCGATTTCTGGGAGAGTTTTCTGCGCCGATTGAGTCCGAGCGGCTGATGGTTCGTGGGCTGAATACTGCTCGGGGCTGGCAGGCCCGGTCGAACTGGGCCGAGGGCAGCGTGAACCTTGCAGACCTTGAGGCTGCAATCGGCAATGATGCGCAGGCGGGCGGCGCTGTGCGGATGCTGGCCTGCCACCATCCTTTCCGGGCGCCGTCGCGCACGCCCCTGCGCGTCGATACCCGGCGCGGCAGCCGTGCCAGCCAGCGGCTTGGCGCCAGCGGCGTCTCGGTGCTGCTCACCGGGCATATCCATTCACCTTATGCGGAGCGGATCGAGGAGCCGGGCGGCGCCTATGTTGCGATCAGCGCGGGCACACTCTCGTCCCGGCTCCGGTCTTCGCCGGCCTCGTTCAACCTGATTAAGGTTGTGCAGGACCGGGTTTCGCTCGAGGTGCTGCAACTCAGCGGCGGCGTGTTTACGCCTGCCGGATCGCAGAGCTGGGAATTGCCGGGTCTCGCGCCGGTGCAGGCATCCTGACCAGCGTTGGCAAGCTCCCTCCGTTATGGCACGTTCTGCGCCAATAGATGCGCGGCGGATGATCCGCGCCAGGGAGGGGAAAGTGACTATCAGGATCATTCTGGGCGCAGTTGCGGCCATCGTCATGGCGGCAAGCTGCGCAACGGTCGAGGAAGCCGCGCCGCTCCTGCCCGCCCAGCCGGGCGCGACGGAGGCGACCCGCGCGGCCAATCAGGCCTTTGCCGTAGGCTTGCCCTGGGAAGACATGAGCGAAGCAGACCTCGCAGACCGGGGCTTCCTCGCAACCCGGGAAGATCCCGTGATCCGGGCGCCGGATGGTCGGGTCGTGCTGGACCTTTCGGCTTTTGATTTTGCAGAAGGCGCAGCGCCCGATACGGTCAACCCGTCGCTCTGGCGCCATATCGGGCTGATGCGGCGGCATGGCCTGTATGAGGTTGTGCCCGGCATCTGGCAGGTGCGCGGCTTCGACGTGTCCGTCATGACGATCATCGCGGGGGAGACGGGCTATATCCTGGTCGATCCGCTGACAGGGATCGAGCAGGCAGAAGCGGCGATGGAACTCGCCTATACACATCTGGGTGAGAAGCCGGTCCATTCGGTGATCTATACCCACAGCCATGCCGATCATTTCGGCGGGGTGAAGGGCGTTGTGGATGCGGCCGATGTCGAGGCGGGGCTGGTCCAGATCATCGCTCCGGAAGGGTTCATGGAACATGCGGTAAGCGAGAACCTGATCGCCGGGCCTGCGATGAGCCGCCGGGCGAACTATCAGTTTGGCACCGGCCTGCAGCCCGGCCCGCTGGGGCAGGCCGGCGCAGGGATCGGCACGGGCATTCCGGCTGGAACGCTGAGCCTGATCGCGCCGACACATATCGTCTCGCGCACCGGCGAGACGATGACGATTGATGGCATCGTGTTCGAGTTCCAGATGACGCCCGGCGCCGAGGCGCCGGCGGAGATGAACTTCTACCTGCCGCAATTCAGGGCGCTCTGCCTTGCGGAGAATGCCAATGCGACGATGCACAATATATTGCCGCCGCGCGGCGCACTGGTGCGTGATGCCAAGATCTGGGCGGATTACCTGACCGAATCGATCCGTCTGTATGCGGACCGCACGGATGTGATGTTCGTCTCGCATGGCTGGCCGCGCTGGGGACAGGAAGAGATCACCGAATTCATGTCCTTCCACCGCGACGCCTACAAATACCTGCATGACCAGTCAGTGCGGCTGATGAACCAGGGCTACACAGCGCCGGAAATCGCCGAGGTCATTGCACTGCCGGAAGCGCTGGCGGGCAAGTGGTACAATCGCGGCTATTACGGCACGATGTCCCATAATGCGAAGGCCGTCTATCAGCGCTATCTCGGCTGGTATGATGGCAATCCGGTGAACCTGAATCCGTGGCCGCCGGAGGAGTCAGCGCGGCGGTATGTCTCCGCGATGGGCGGGGCCGCAGCGGCCCTGCGCACAGCGTCAACGGCGTATGACGAGGGCGACTATCGCTGGTCGGCGCAGGTTGCGAGCCATATCGTCTTTGCAGATCCGGCGAATGAGGCGGCGCGGGAATTGCTCGCCCGGTCGTTCGAGCAGATGGGGTATCAGGCGGAGGGCTCGCTCTGGCGCAACATGTACCTGACCGGCGCGGCCGAAGCGCGGGAGACGCCGCAGCCCGGCGGGCGCAGCACGATGTCGCCGGACATGATCGCAGCGATCACCACCGAGCAGGTGTTCGACATGCTCGCGGTGCGGGTCGATCCGGAAAAGGCGAAGGGGCTGGACGTCGCTCTCGTCTTTCATTTCCCGGACCGGGGTGAGACACGAACTGTCAGCCTGCGGAACGCTGTCCTTGTGCATGAGGAAGGCATTACCCGCCCGCCGGCGGCCAGTATCAGCCTGCCTCGCCCGGCTTTCCTTGGTATGCTGTTTGCGGGCCAGTCTGCGGAGGCGCTTGCGGAAAGCGGGCTTCTGTCGATAGAGGGCGACCGCGAGGCGGCGGCCGCGTTCCTGGACGCGCTGGATGCGGCGGCGCCGGCTGCGCCGTTCCCGATTGTCACGCCCTGAGGCGGCGTTCAGCGCTGGCGCGTGCAGCGGGCGTTGAACGCCTCGATATCGGTATTGTATTGGCGCACGGCGGATTGCAGCGCCAGTTCGCGGCGGGCCAGCAGCTGGCGCGCCTCGTCATAGGCGGTGCGGGCGGCATCGGCCTCGCGGGCCCGTGCGGCGGAGACCAGCCGGTGCGTCTCTGCCTCTTCCCAGACATCGCCGAGATCCTCGGCCGCAGTGGCGGCCGCGTCCCGGTCAGAGGTCAGCGCCCTGATCTCTGCCTGTCGCGGGGCGAGCGTGGCCGACATCGTCCGGCACAGCGCGGCATCCTGCGCGCCGTTCGCCTGTGCGGCGGCAACGGGCCCCGCAAGCAAGGCAGCGGCAAGGGCGAGGATGCGCAGATGTGTCATGGTCACTCCCATTTTCAGGTGTGGAGGTAGCGCAGGGGAGGTGAAGCGGGGCTGAACATCTCTGCCCCGGAATCGCCCTGATTGGGACCACTCAGGGGTGGTTTTCCTCCACCCGGATGCGACCGGCCGTCACTTCATCGATCAGCGTGAAGACAGCATGGAAGTCTTCCAGCAGCTCCCGGATCCGGTCGGAGCTGTCGAGGGGACGGAACATTGAGCCGGGCTCGAACAGGTTGCCGCCTTCGACGGTGATGAAGACCTCCCCGCCATCGAAACAGGCTTTCAGCTTGCCGCCCTTGAAGGTCTTCTCGAGGTCGACGAGGCGCTGCATCAGGTCGGGCGTCAGCAGGTAACGGCTTTCGACCTGGTCGGTGGTGTAGACTTCGAAAATCTTCTCGAACACAGGGTCTTCGAGCCCGGCGCGCTGCATCCCCCGGGGGGCGCTGAAACGGTTGAAGAAACCGGCATCGCGGGTCACGAGCGTGCGGCCATAGAAGGTCTTGTGAAAGTCGAGCCGCAGGCACTGGCCGCGAAACACGGTGACCCAGGTTGTGCGCGTGTTGCCGCGCGAATCGCGGGTCGTGCGGCGCTCTTCGAGATGGGCTTCGAACAGTTCGAAATCGACGCCGCGGCGCTGACCGGTCAGCAGGTCTTCATACTTGTCCCGGTCCCAGCGCGGAACGACGCCCAGTTCGCGGTGCTTGTCGATCGAGGCGACCTTGCCGGGCGAGATCGTGAAACGCGCGCCCAACGACTCGGCAATCGGCACAACGATGAGCCCCTTGGCTTCCTTGCCGATCTGGTTGAGCCCGTATTCACCCCCCGCGACGAGGATGAACGCAAGGAACCCCGCGACGCCTGCAATCCAGAACTCCTGGAAGAATATCCATCCCACGACACCGGCCGCGACGACAGCCCCGGCTGCCCAGCGGCACTGGATTGCCCGTTTCTGCGCCACAATCCGGTCCGCCTCGCGCTCCTGCAGGGCTGGCCGGATCTGGTCCTCGAAGAGGTCCGCGAAGCTGTGGAACTCCTCCGGCAGGTGCGAGATCGCGGCCTTCAGGTCGGATGCCGAAGCCGGCGAAGTGTCTGTCATCATCACGCTCCCGCACTCGGCGTTCCCGCATTGGGCCTAAGGCCCTGCTGCGGGCAGCTTAAGAGGTGTTGCCGCCGGCTGAAAGGGCTGAGCACGCGCCTCAGATATCGGCGTAGACGTGCCGCTCGCCAGCGAAGCCCGGATGGGTGACGGCGCCTTCATGCGCAGGGCCCACGAGCTTTGCAAACTTCTGCAGCGCGCCGGAGCCATACATCGTCACCCGCGGCGCCCATTCCCGCTTGCGGTCAGCGATCTCTGCCGGTGTCAGGCGCACATCGATCGTGCCGGCTTCCGCGTCGATGGTGATGATGTCGCCGTCACGCAGGAGCGCAATCGGCCCGCCATCCTGCGCCTCCGGGCCGACATGGCCGACACAGAAGCCGCGCGTTGCGCCGGAGAAGCGGCCATCGGTGATCAGCGCCACGCTGTCGCCCATGCCCTGGCCATAAATGGCGGCGGTGGTCGACAGCATTTCGCGCATCCCGGGGCCACCTTTCGGGCCTTCATAGCGGATCACCAGCACATCGCCCGCCTTGTAGTCGCGATTGGTCACGGCCTGGAAGCAGGCTTCCTCGCCATCGAAGACGCGGGCGGGGCCGGAGAATTTGAGATTCTTCATGCCCGCCACTTTCACGATCGCGCCATCAGGCGCGAGCGAGCCCCATAGGCCGACCACACCGCCGGTGGGGGTGATGGGGTTGGTGGCTGGCCGGATGACCTTCTGGTCCGGATTCCACTGGATGCCTTCAAGGTATTCCGCCCAGGTCTCGCCGGTGACCGTAAGGCAGTCACCATGGATGAGGCCCGCCTCATGCAGCGTCTTCATCAGCATGGGCACGCCGCCTGCCTCTCCGAAATCCTTGGCGACATAATTGCCGCCGGGTTTCAGGTCGGCGAGATAGGGCGTCTTCTTGAAGATCTCCGCCACATCGGCGAGATCAAACTTCACGCCGCATTCATGGGCCATCGCCGGCAGGTGCAGCGCGGCATTGGTTGACCCGCCGGTCGCGGCCACGACAATCGCGGCATTCTCGAAGGCTTCGCGCGTGCAGATATCGCGCGGGCGGAGGTTCTTCTCGATCAGGGTCATGACCGCCTTGCCGGAGGCGACCGCATAGCCATCCCGGTCCGTATACGGAGCGGGCAGGGCGGAGGAGAGCGGCAGGGCAAGCCCGATGGCTTCCGAGACGCAGGCCATCGTGTTTGCGGTGAACTGGCCGCCGCACGCGCCATCGCCGGGGCAGGCGACCTTTTCCAGCGCTTCCAGCTTCGCGCTGGTCATGTCGTTCGATCCTGCCGCATGGGCGCCAACCGCCTCGAACACGTCCAGCACGGTCACGTCCCGCCCCTCGAACGTGCCTGGCATGATCGAGCCGCCATAGAGGAACACGCTGGGAACGTTGAGGCGCAGCATCGCCATCATCATGCCGGGCAGGGACTTGTCGCACCCGGCGATGCCGACGAGCGCGTCATAGCCATGACCGCGCATGGTCAACTCCACCGAGTCAGCGATCACTTCCCGGCTGACGAGCGAGGAGCGCATGCCCTCATGCCCCATCGCGATGCCATCGGTGACGGTGATGGTGCAGAATTCGCGCGGCGTGCCATCGGCCTGTTTCACGCCTTCAGACGCTGCATGCGCCTGGCGCATCAGCGCGGTGTTGCAGGGCGCGGCTTCATTCCAGCAGGAGGCGACGCCGACGAAAGGCTTCTTGATGTCCTTGGTGGAGAGGCCCATCGCATAATAATAGCTGCGGTGCGGCGCCCGCTCCGGGCCTTCGGTGACGTGCCGAGAGGGCAGTTTTGATTTGTCCCAGGTCTTGGACATGGCGTTATCCTTTGGTGTTCGCAGATGCCGTAGCGCGCAATTTCCTTGCCGGAAAGGGCGTTATTCGTCGCGGTAAATGGCAGTGCTTGCCCCGGACTGGCTGATTTCGCCGCGATACATGCCTTCGGAGTTAAAGACGAAGCTATAGGCGCCGCCCGCGCCCAAGACGATCACGCCCCCATCGCCGCCGAGGGCTGCGACTTCATCAAGGGCGGTGGTGGCCGCCTGTTCGAGGCTCTCCCCGGCGAGTTTCACCCGGTCGCAGATCGTCTTGGCGACGCCGACGCGAATGAAATACTCGCCATGCCCGGTGGCCGAGACGGCGCAGACGCCGTTCTCCGCATAGGTCGCGGCGCCGATGAGCGGCGCATCGCCGACCCGGCCGGCGGCCTTCGCAGTCATCCCGCCGGTCGTGGTGGCGGCGGCGAGATTGCCGTTCACGTCAAGGGCGACGGCGCCGACTGTGCCGTGCCGGTCTGCCGCTGTGCGGGCGCGCTCCTCGAGGACACGCTCCAGCGCCTGCCGGCGGCGATCGGTGTTGAAGTAGGTATTATCGACCATGTCGAGGCCCTGCGCCTCGGCAAAGGCATCCGCGCCGGGCCCGGCAAACATCACATGTTCGGATTGCTCCATCACGGCGCGCGCGGCGCGGATCGGGTTTTTCACGCGCATGACGCCCGCGACAGAGCCTGCATCCCGCTGGCTGCCTTCCATGATCGAGGCGTCGAGTTCATGGGTGCCGGCGGCTGTGAACACAGCGCCATGGCCGGCATTGAACAGCGGGTCGTCCTCCATGACGATCACAGCCGCCTCGACCGCATCAAGCGCGCTGCCGCCGGCGCGGAGGATCTCTGCGCCAGCTTCGAGCGAGGCGAGGAGGGCGGCGCGATAGGCGGCTTCCGCTTCTTCCGTCATCTGCCCACGGACAATCACACCGGCGCCGCCATGGATGACGAGGCGCCATTCTGGTGTCTGGGCTGGTGCCGCCGCCGGAGCGGGTTCAGCGGCGCCGGAAACGCTTGCACAGGCAGACATCACGACACTCCCGGCAGCGAGACAGAAAATCCGAAATCCCTTGAACATCATACACCCTCCAGGCTGCTGCGGGCTGCGGAAAGCTTTTCGCGGCGGGCGCCCCAGTCGCGCAGCCGTTCGCGATTCTCCTCTACGATTTCTTCCGGCGCGCGGGCGACGAAATCCGCATTGGCGAGTTTGCGCTCGGTGGCCGTGATGTCTTTCTCCAGTGTCGCGATTTCCTTGTCGAGCCGTTTGCGCGCCTCGGCCACATCAATCAGGTCGGCGATGCTGAGCGCCGCGAGGGTTGAGCCGACAATCGCGGACACAGACCCTTTCGGGAGCTCTGCAGGCATCGAGACTGTGTCCACCCGGGCCATGCGCCTCAGGATTTCCTCATGTGCATCGGTCCTGCGAACATCCTCGGCAGACGGATGAACAATGGCGAGCGGGACTTTTGCCCCTGCGGGCACGCCAAGGTCGTTCCTCAGGGAACGGATTTCAGTGATCAGATCAATCAGCCAGTTGATTTCATCCGACGCCGCAGTATTGCGCGCGCCGGAGGCAACCGGCCAGGTCTGCAACATCAGGAATCCTTCGCGCTCTGCGCGGCCGGGGGCGCGGCGTTCCCACAATTCCTCAGTCACGAAAGGCATGAACGGGTGCAGCAGCTTCAGGCTCTCATCAATCACATGGCCGCAGACTTCGCGCGTTTCGGTTTTGGCGGCATCATCCATGCCGGCGAGCAGGGGCTTGATGAGTTCAAGATACCAGTCGCACAGCGTGTTCCAGATGAACCGGTAGAGCGCGCCCGCCGCCTCGTTGAAGCGGTACTCTTCGATGCCGCGTGTGACTTCCGCGATGCAGGCATCCAGCTCCGACAGGATCCAGAGATTCACTGGCCGTTCGATCCGTTCCCGGTCAATCGCCGCCGGGGCGCCGCATTCGTTCATCTCCGCAAAACGCGCGGCGTTCCAGAGCTTGGTTGCGAAGTTCCGGTAGCCTTCCACACGCTGTTTCGAGAGACGGACGTTGCGGCCCTGCGCGGCCATCGCCGCCATGGTGAAGCGCAGCGCATCGGCGCCGTACTCATCCACCAGTTCCAGCGGGTCCATAGCATTGCCCTTGGACTTCGACATCTTCTGCCCCTTCTCGTCGAGGACGAGGGCGTGGATGTAGACGTCCCTGAACGGAGCTTTCCCGGTGAATTCCAGCCCCATCATCATCATCCGGGCGACCCAGAAGAAGATGATGTCAAAGGCGGTAACCAACGTTGTGGTCGGATAATAGGTTTTCAGGCGCTCGGTTTCTTCCGGCCAGCCCTGCGTGGAGAAGGGCCACAGCGCGGAGGAGAACCAGGTGTCGAGGACGTCAGAATCTTGTCGGAGACGGACATGCACCACTTTCCCATCATTGTTAAAGACAGACTTGCCCTCTTGCGGGCCTTCAATTTCAAAATCGATGCTGACGTTGTTGCCGTAGTAGGCTTTCGCAGCAACGATCACGTCGTTTTCATTGTGCGCAACGAAGACTTTCGGTGCCTCAATTGGAACAGTAGACAGGTTTGCAAGGTCTTCAATAGTGGGCCCATACCATGCCGGAATCCGGTGCCCCCACCACAGCTGCCGCGAAACGCACCAGGGCTGGATCGTGTCGAGCCAGTTATAATAGGTCTTCGTCCAGTTCTCTGGCACGAAGCGGGTCTCGCCCCGCTCTACAGCGGCGCGCGCCGGCTTTGCCAGCGTTTCCGCATCAACGTACCATTGATCCGTCAGCCACGGCTCGATCACGACGCCGGACCGGTCGCCGAAGGGCTGTTCGATCTGCAGGTTCTCGATGCGCTCGATCAGGCCGCCCTCTTCGAAATGCGCGACAACCATCTCCCGCGCCTTGAACCGGTCGAGCCCTCTGAATGCGTCGGGAATCCCTGCGGCGTCCGCCTCGTCACCGCTCACGATCTGCGCAACGGCATTCAGGATATTCAGCGCCTTGAGGCCCGCGCGTTTGCCGACTTCAAAGTCGTTGAAGTCATGCGCCGGCGTGATCTTCACCGCGCCGGAGCCTTTCTCCGGGTCTGCATACTCATCGGCAACAATGGGCACGCGCCGCCCGACGATCGGCAGCTCCACGAACTTGCCGATCAGCGAGGCATAGCGCGGATCGTCGGGGTGCACAGCCACGCCGGTATCGCCCAGCATCGTTTCTGGCCGCGAGGTGGCCACGACGATGTAATTCCGCGTTTCGGTAACGGTCGGATTGCCATCCTCATCCTTCAGCGGATGCTCATAGGTCACGCCATCGGCCAGCGGATAGCGCAGGTGCCAGTAATGGCCGTCCACTTCCTTCTGCTCGACCTCAAGGTCGGAGATCGCCGTCTGGAAATGCGGGTCCCAGTTCACGAGGCGCTTGTCGCGGTAGATGAGTCCCTTGCGATAGAGCTCCACGAACACCTTGGTGACGGCCTTCGACAGGCCTTCATCCATGGTGAAGCGCTCGGCCTCCCAGTCACACGATGCGCCGAGGCGCTTCAGCTGACCGGTAATGGCGCCGCCCGATTGTTCCTTCCACTGCCAGACGCGCTCGACAAAAGCGTCCCGGCCCATGGCGCGGCGATCCAGGTTGCCTTCCTGCGCCAGCTGGCGCTCGACCACCATCTGCGTGGCAATGCCGGCATGGTCTGTGCCGGGCTGCCACAGCACGTTCTTGCCGCGCATCCGCTCAAACCGGATCAGCAGGTCCTGCAGGGTGTTGTTCAGCGCATGGCCCATATGCAGCACGCCGGTGACGTTCGGCGGCGGAATGACGATGGAATAGGCGGCCGCGCTGGTGTCGCCCGAGGGGCGGAAACATCCGGCCTCTTCCCAGGCCTTGTAGAGGCGCGGTTCGGCTTCGGCGGGGTCAAATCTCTGATCAAGCATGTCGGGTCAAGCCATCCGGCTGAAAGCACAAAAGAAAAGCGCGCCTGTTGAGGCGCGCCGTTCCCTATACCAAGTTTGGGAAGAGAGGCTAGCGCACCATGCGCGCAATGCGTTCGACTTCTGCTTCTACCTTTTCCTCGACGATGCGGGCGAGGTTGGCATCGAGCCATTCCTTGATCATCGGCTTCACCAGCTCCCGGACAAGGCCTTCGAGCGTGTTGTCGCTGCCGATGTCCATGCGGGAGATCAGCTTGCCGAGCGCGCCGGCGGCGGCATCGGCGGTCTGCTCGTCGGTCAGCGGGGCGTGAATCTGGCGCGGGCTGGCGGGCATGGGCGTCTCCGGAGCTGATTTCTGCGAGGTGGGCTTACGGATCGAGGGGGTGGCAAGCTGAACCGGCGGTTCAGCACGCGGAGGCACTTCGGCAGCGCGCGGCGCGCCCAGCATTTCCTCGAAGCTGAATTCCGGGCCGGAGATCAGTTCCTCGTGGGCGGCGGTGGCCGGCTCCAGGTCGCCTTCGAACATGCCGATATCGGAGTCATTCTCGAAGACGAGGTCTTTGGCGGCAGGCGAGGCAGTCTCTTCCCTCGCGGCCGAAGCTGGGCTCGCCGGCGGGGTATCGTCTGCGATGATCTTCCGGATCGATGCGAGGATTTCCTCCATCGTCGGTTCTTTGTGTGCTTCGTTTGCCATCCCAGCCCCTCGCTGATGGAATCATTTCAACTCTGATAACACCAGTAGGCCTTCCGGGTTAACAAGCGTTTGACATTGTTAACAGCGGCAGGTGTGCGGTTTCAGCCGATATTGCCGAGGCCGCCGGTGGCCCGCAGAAGGTTGTGGGCAGCGACATAGGCGTCCCGTTCGGCGCTGATCAGTGCGAGGCGGGCATCAAACAGCTGCTGCTCCTGGTCCAGCACATCCAGCGTGGAGCGCACACCGACGGAGAGTTCCTCCTTGGCGCCTTCATAGGCGATCTCGGCCGCTTCCACCTGCCTGCGGGAGGCCTCGATTGACCGGCCGGCGGCATCATAGGCGAACCAGGCCTGCGTGACCTGCGCGCGAATGCGGGTTTCGAGGCTGTCGATCACGCGCTGCGCCTGCGCCCGGCGCAGCTTTGCTGCATCGACCTGCGCGCGGACGGCGCCGCCTGTGACGATGGGGATGCGGGCCTGGGCCAGCGCCGAAACGCTGGTGTCGCGCTGGGACATGTCTCCGAAGGTTTCCTGCACAGCGGCGGTGCCGATCAGGTTCACCTGGGGGCGGCCATCAGCTCGGGCTGTATCAATGGCAGCGGTTGCCGCGCGAAGATCCTGCCTCGCCGCAGCAATGTCCGGGTTCCCGGTCAGGGCCTCCCTGATGGCGTCGTCGACGCTTGCCGGCAGGGGCGGCACCGGCGGGGGTGGGGCGAGATCGCCCGGCGCCAGGCCCGTCAGCAGCTGGTAATTTGCCTCGCTCGCCCGCAGCGCGGCTTCCGCGCCAGCGAGCGCCGCCTGCGCGCCTTCAAACCGGGCGCGGGCGAGGGCGACATCGGTACGGGTTACCACGCCGACATCGAACCGGTCCTCTGCCGCGCGCACCTGTTCTGCGCTGACATCGACATTGTTGCGGCGGATCGTAACGGCTTCACGGTCGCGGCGGACATCAACATAGGCTGTGACCACCTGAAGGGTCAGGTCCTGCCGGGCCGCAACAAATGTCAGATCCGCCGAATCGATGCCCGCTTCTGCCTGGCGGATGCCCGAGGCGATCCGGCCGCCGGCATAGAGCGGCTGCACAGCCTGGATCTGGGCCGACGCGATGGGGCGGTCGCCGAGGCCAAAGGCGAACGGATTGGTCGTCTCGATGTATTCATAGCCGCCACTGGCGGAGAGGGTCACCGTGGGACGGCCTTGCGAGCGAGCGAAATTGAGGTTTTCCCGTGCAATTTCAGTGCGGTAGCGCTCGATTTCAAGCTGCGGATTGGTGGCGAAGGCGGAGGCGATGGCCTCGCCCAGGGTCTCGCCGGCAGAGGCCGGTGCGAAACCGAGGGCAAGAATGCAGGTCCCGATCAGAAGACGCGGGCTGAACTTGCGCATGGGAGATGTCCTGAATAACCCGAAGACCGAGTATATAGGACGAAGTTTCCGGCCAGTGAACACTGTTCACTATTTTCTGGTGCCGCAGCGTTGCGCCGCAGTTCAGAAGGTGAAGCTCGGCTTGCGGTCGAACTCGGCAAAGCGCGGCGGGCAGGCGTCAAACACATCCCGCGAGGACAGCGTGTTGCCGGCGCGGGTGAACACCTTGCCGCGACCGAGGGCTCCGGCCTGCGAAACGACGGCGACAAGCCGCCCGCCTTCGGCGAGTTGCTCTCCCCAGGCATCGGGCACGGTTTCAATCATGCCGCAGACATAGATGACATCAAACGGGGCCTGTTCCGGCAGGCCCTCTGCCAGCGAGCCTTCCACCGGTGCGATCCGGTCCAGGCCGAGGGCCGCGAACCGCTGCGCCATCGCTTCCGTCAGCGCCGCTGACTCGTCCAGGGCGATGACAGTGTCGGCAAGATGGCTCAGCAGCGCCGCCTCATAGCCAGCGCCGGCGCCGATCACGAGCACGATGTCGGCCGGTTTTACGGCGGCCGCCTTGATCAGTTTTGCGGTATCGCGAGGCGTCCAGAGGGACCGGCCATCAGAGGTGCGGATTTCCATTTCGGAATAGGCGACGCTGCGCCGGGCATTCGGCACAAACTCTTCCCGCGGCGTCTTCAGGAAGGCCGAGACAATCCGGGGTTCGGTGACGTCGTCGGGGCGGATCTGGCTGTCCACCATGATTTCACGGGCGAGATCGAAATCCATGTCGGGGCCTGCGCTGCTGAATCGGAGTTTCAAGCGACCCTCTATCATGGCTTGTGCCGGGCGCAATGTCGGCAGTGCCAGGCGCGCGCGCGATGATGCAGCGAAAGCCTCATTGTGCGGCGCGCGGAGCGCTGCTAGGGAGGCGCTCTCCGAGGCCCTATGGCGGAGTGGTGACGCAGCGGATTGCAAATCCGTGCACCCCGGTTCGATTCCGGGTGGGGCCTCCAATCACCTTCATCGTTGGGCTGCATTGTTCAGCGAACCCGGCCGGTTAATCGGCCAGTTCCAGATTATCTGAACCTGTTTACGCTGGATTAACCAATTCGGGCGAGCCTGCCACTGTCTTCTCTTGGAGACACCCACCATCACCCAACGCCTTGGCGGGAGCTCGTCTCCCGCCATTTTTCTGTCTGGGGCAGGCGGCGCCCGCTGCCGCTCGATTTTCTGCAGAAGCCGCTATTTGCCTCTTGAACCGGCCGGGCGCTGTGGCTATTCCCCCGTCTCCGGCTGTTCCGCGATAGCTCAGTTGGTAGAGCAGGCGACTGTTAATCGCCCGGTCGCAGGTTCGAGTCCTGCTCGCGGAGCCACTTCTTTCAAAAATTCGGGTTCTTGCGGGTCACAGCCCCGGGCTGGACCATTCGCCTTCGCCGATGGCGCGCTGCATCAGTACCGTATCGACCCATTGGCCGAATTTGTAGCCGACCGCCTTGAAGGTTCCCACGCTGGCAAAGCCATGGTTGCGATGCAGCCGGATGCAGGCCTCGTTGCGGCTGCTGCCGATGATGGCCACCATCTGCCGCCAGCGGCCCGCCTCGCACCGGCGCACAAGCTCGCCCAGCAGTTCCGAGCCGATGCCCTGTCCTCCGAAACCCTCCGAGACGTAAACTGAGGTCTCGGCAGTGAACTGATAGGCGGGGCCGGGCCGGTAAGGGCTCGCGCAGGCATAACCCACAACCTGTCCGTCCGCCTCGGCGACCAGCCAGGGCAGGCCATGCGCCAGCACAGCGTCCCGCCGCACCAGCATTTCGCCGGTCGATGGCGTGATCTCCTCAAAGGTCGACACGGTGTTCCGGACGAAATGGGCGTAGATTGCCTGCACAGCCGCCATGTCGGCGCTATCGGCATCCCGAATGCGGACGATATTCTCATCTGCTTTGGGAAGAGGGGTTGTTTTCAGCGCATGTCCCATGACGGCTCCAGCGGATTGCATGATGCCTCCAGTCTGGCCGCGATGTGTGGCATCAGGGCAACAGGGGCGCGTCCCGTAAGGGCAAGGTTGAGGCGCCATTTCTGCTTTTTGAGCAGGAAAATGCGCCGGAACGTGATTTCCGGGCACAAGCGCTGAAATTCCGGAATTCCATTATGGCGTTCACGTAATGTGAGGAAACGGAGCGGGGATTGCCTGAATTCAGGCGGAGTGGCCCGGCGCAGTGCGCTCGCCCGTACCCCGTGCCGCGCAGGCGCCGTTGAAATTTTACGGATCGGGTCAACGGGATGTTGGCTTACCCAACCTAAACCCGCCCTCCTGTTGAAGGAGCCGCGCCGTTGGACGCCCAGCTGGTTATCGCCTTGTTGAATCCAGCGCTCGGCACGCTCCTGGCTGTGACATTTCTCCTGCTGTGGATGAAGCAGCGCGAGCAGGCCTACCTGCTTGTGGCGGCAGCGGCGTTTGGCGGCATGGGGCTTGGCTCGCTCTTCCTGGATGTCTTTCCGCCGCTGCCGCTGGGGGGCGAGCGGTTTGTTGCGAACCTTCTCTTCCTGACAAGCGCAACGCTCGTGGCGGCGGCCATCCTGATGCGCCGGAATCTGGCTGTGCCTGTAAATGTCTATGCCGCGCTGGTCGCTGTGCCGATGGCGGGGGTGATCTGGTTCCTGCTCATCGCGCCCGATGTGGGTGTGCGAATCGGCATCGTGAACGCAGCCCTTGGTGCGATTTCCCTGCTGCTTGCTGTCCAGTTGATTGAGGTACGCGGGAAGCAGTTGATTGACTGGCTGATCCTGTCCGTCGCCGTTCTGACAGCCATCAATTATTTCGGGCGGCCCATCGCTATCGTACACTTCATGGGTGGCTTCGGGGGCTACAGCGCCGGCACGCTGAGCTTCTATGGCGCCACCGTGATCTTCAGCCAGGCGATGCTGTCAGTCATGTTTGCGCTGAACCTGATCGTTGCCAACGCTGTCGACCTGCACGCCGAGCTGCGGCGCGAGGCGAACCTTGACCGCCTGTCCGGCCTGCGCAATCGCCGCGGCTTCGAGGAGGCGGCCAACCGGGAGCTGGACCGCTGCGCAGCCGACAGGCGGCCCGTCTGCCTGCTGGTTGCCGACCTCGACCACTTCAAGGCCATCAACGACACCTGGGGGCACGGCGTGGGCGACCGCGTCATCGCCCTGTTCGGCAAACGCCTGCTCGAACTGACGGAAGAAGGCGCCGTAGCGGGCCGGGTCGGCGGGGAAGAGTTTGCCGTGCTGCTGCCGGAAACGGATCTCGCCAGCGCGCGCCTGTTTGCCCACAAGCTGCGGACTTGTTTCGGTATGCTGGAAGGGGCGGGGTTGCCGAGCGGCCTTACGGCCACGGTCAGCATCGGGATCAGCCGGAGCCCGGACGGCAATGCCGACCTTTACGAGCTGCTGAGCGAGGCCGACAAAGCCCTCTACAGCGCCAAGCGCGCCGGGCGCGACCAAATGCAGGTCTTTGTCCCCGCATTGAACGGGGATGCAGAATCCGGACGTGACCTGCTCACGGCCTGAGCGGTCCCCGGAGGGCAGGCAGCGGGTTCGCCCGGCATGTTTTTTCAACGATTTGGTAAGGAACAGTTGACCGCAAGCGCAAAGGAACATACAAAGAACACAGTTCGGGGCTTGTGTAGGAAGGGCGGCAAAATGAGCGATTTTTCGGATGTGTCAGAGGAATTCCGCGGCTGGGTCCGGTCGGGCATCGAGCGCCGGGCAAAGTGGCTCCTCGTCTTCTCCGACATGGTCGACAATGTCGATTTCTGCGACTTCTGCGAGGATGATGCCGCCCTCGAACTTGAGATTGCCGCAGACGAAGCGCATGGCGACGAAGTGCAGCTTATCGGGGTCTACAAGCTCTGCGGCACCGAGGAAGAGATCCTGAACCAGGTTCGCCGCAAACACGCTTTCGCAGCCTGAGCGGCGCGCAGGAGTTTCCTGCGGAAAACGCCAGCGGAACACGGGAGAAGAGCAGCAGAGTTGCCTGCCGCTGGAAATGGTGCCCGGGGGCGGAATCGAACCACCGACACGCGGATTTTCAATCCGCTGCTCTACCCCTGAGCTACCCGGGCGGGCCGTTCGGGGAAGCGGGTACTTAACGAAGCCGCGCAGGCTTGTCCATGACGATTTCAGCGGGTGTCTGCATCGTCCTCTGCGCCGTCCTCCGGCGCAGCCGGGCCGGGGTCGCCGTCTTCTTCTGCAGCCTTGCTGCCTGCGATCACATAGCTGCCGGTCAGCCAGTGGCCCAGATCGGCATCGGCGCAGCGCCTCGAGCAGAAAGGGCGGTATTCGGCGAGGACGGGCTGTTTGCGGCAGCGCGCGCAGCGCGGGCGTTTCTGTTCGGGAGGGACGGGTTTGCTCATGGTTCCGGCCATACCTCGGGAGCGGGCTTCGCGTGAACCCGGATCGACAGCCGGGCCCCATATTTCTCGGCAAGGCGCTGTTCGGCGCCAATGCCGCTCGCCGCGAGCCAGCGATAGGATGCCTCCGGCAAGCCCAGCGTCAGCCGCCCCAGCCGCGCCTGCGCCGCCGTGTGTTCCAGCAGGCGAAGTCCCTCCAGCGCCAGTGCCTCAGGAAGAGGCGGCCCGTTGGCTGTCGCCATGTGGTCCGTCAGCGGGGTCTGCCGCCAGGGCAATGAAACTTCCATCAGGCCCAGGGCAGACGGAGGCAACGCCCGGGGCGGCAGGAGGGACAGGGCGCTCCAGGTATCCAGGAACGCCTGGCGCACGTCTGCTCCGCTGCCGCGTGTGACCGGTGCCACGCAGTCCAGCACAATCAGGCCGCCGAGACCGCGCAGGAGGCATTGGCGCGCGAGGTCTGCTGCTGCACCCCGGTTCACCGACAGCGCGCGCGCCGCCGCCGTTCCCCGGCTGTTGCGGCCGCTTGTGTCTATGTCTGCCGCCGTCAGCGCACGCGTGCGGTCCAGGCGCAGGCGCCCGCCGCCGGGCAGCGTGACGTCGGGGACCATGGCATCCTCAAACGCCTCCCCGACAACAGGATCGCCGGGCGGGACATCCTCGACCGGCGCGTCCGCTCCGCCCGCCAGCAGCAGGCGCCAGGCCGCGCCGCCAGCCGGCGCCCCGGCTGCGCCAGGATCAGCCAGCTCTGCGCGGGCGAGCTTCTCCTCCCGCGCCTCAGCCGCAATCCGGACGGTGACCAGCTGGCCTTCGTTCAGGTCCGGCGTCCGGGCAGATGTCCGCAGGAAAGCCTGCCCCGCGCCCTCAAGTTCAACGAAACAGCCGCCGGCGCCTGTATCTTTCGCGGCAACGCGCGCCTCAAAACGTGCGCCGAGGCGGTCAGGGTTCGTCTCACGCTCCAGATAGAGCGCAGCCGGGCGGCCGCCGGTATCCAGCGCGACCCATCGGGTTTGCCCGATCGCCTGTTCGCGCAGGATCCGGGCAACGGGCATAGGGTTAGCGAACCTGCCGGATCAGCGCGGCGGTCGCAGGGTCGGCGGCGGCCTCCGGATTGGTCAGCACCGCCTTGATGCGTCCGGCCATGGTCTTGCCGCGCTCAACGCCCCACTGGTCGAACGGGTTGAGGCCCCAGAGCTTACCGGCGAAATAGGTGCGGTGCTCATACAGCGCGACGAGGGCACCGAACGCCGCCGGCCCGAACGCGTCATGGCTGAGCAGGCTGGAGGGCCGCCCGCCGGCATGGACTTTCTGCGCGGCGACTGCCGGATCGACACCCGGCTCCTCTGCCAGCACTTCGGCGAGAGACCGGCCATTTGCCAGCACTTCGGCCTGAGCCAGGGCATGGGCCGTCAGGGTTGCCACGCCCTCTGCATCGCGGGACCGGTCGGGCGCGAGGATGAATTCGCACGGCACATCCTGCGAGCCCTGATGCAGCCACTGGTGATAGGAATGCTGGCCAACAGACCCTTCGCCGCCCCAGAGGGCCGGCGCGGTCGGCGGCGGCACGCTCTCACCGGCGGAGTTCACCGACTTGCCGTTCGATTCCATCTCGAGCTGCTGCAGATAGGCCGGCAACAGGCGCAGCCGGTTGGCATAGGCCAGCAGTACGCGCATGGGTTTTCCGCGCACGGACGTGTTCCAATAGTCCAGCAGGGCGAGGCGCATGGCCGCGTTCGATGCCAGCGGCGCGGTCCGGACATGGGTGTCCATGGCGTGCGCCCCGTCGAGAATCTGACGGAAGGCGTCCGCTCCGATATGGATCATGCACGCGAGCGAGGCCGCCGACCAGAGCGAGAACCGCCCGCCGACCGACAGCGGCATGTCGAACAGGTGCGCCTCGCGGCCCCCGAGCCAGTCGCGGGCTTTGCCGGGATTGGCGGTGACGAGCGCGAGATGCAGGCTTGCGGCGTCGCCGAGCGCGGCTTCGAGCCAGGTGCGGGCCCGGGCGAGGTTGTAAAGCGTCTCTTCGGTGCCGAAGGATTTCGACACCCCGATGACCAGGGTGGAGGCCGGGTCCAGGCCCGCCATGGCCCGGTCGAGGTCAAAGGGGTCGACATTCGCCGCAAAGCGCAGGGCGAGGCCCGGATCAGCATGGTCCTCGAACGCGTCGGCAATCAGGCGCGGCCCGAAATCCGAGCCCCCGATGCCGATATGCAGGACCGCGCGGAAGGGTTCGCCGCGCGCGGTCTTCACCTCTCCGGCACGCAGACGCCGGGCAAAATCAAGCGCCGGCAGGACGCTCTGGCGCACGGTTTCGGCTTCGCCTTGCAGCGCCTCCGGGGCCCGCAGCGCCCAATGCAGGGCGGGCCGGTTCTCCGACGGGTTCACGACGGCGGCGCCGAACAGGTCTGAGGCGGCCTGTTCGAGGCCGGCTGCTGCCCCGAATTCTGCGAGCGCAGCCTCGGCGGCATCGTCCAGAGGTTGCCGGGCGAGGCTGATCCGCCAGCCGGCGGCTTCCAGCGGGGCGATCCCCGCGCGGGGGGCGGCGAGGGCCTTGAGCGGCTGATCATCAAGTCTTCTGGCATGGTCGGCGAGCGCAGCGCGCATGGAAGTCCCCTTTCCGGTATCACGGGCGCGCGTCTTATGGGTTGCCGTAGCGGAGGGCGCAAGGGCTGCATTGAGCGGGAAAGGCCCGGCAGAACGGCGCTTGAAACCGCCCGCGCACATGGGTATGACGCGCGACTTGATGGCCTGCGGGCCGGAGAATGCTTTTAGGTACAACCAGTCCGGCGGGCCGGACGCGAACCCGATACAAGGAGAGGCCCGATGGGCAAGGCAAAGTTTGAGCGGAACAAGCCGCACGTGAACATTGGCACGATCGGCCACGTTGACCATGGCAAGACGACGCTGACGGCGGCGATCACGATGACGCTG
>NZ_JBKBXW010000018.1:0-72664 GCF_046313735.1 Hyphomonas sp. | reverse complement strand
GAGGAGCGCACCAAGGCGCCCTCGGAGCGGCGCCCGTCGATCCTTGAGCTGCCGACCATGTTCCAGATCGCCCGGCTTGTCGGCGAGACCCTGCGTGATGTGATCCAGTCAAATGCCGCGACCGGCCAGAAAGCCGACTCGACTTTCAACTCCACGCTCATCCTCGCCGGGCAGATTGCCGGCATCGAACCGCGGATGTTCCTGATCTATCCGGAAGGCAATTTCATCGAGGCGAGCGAGGACACGCCCTTCTTCCAGATCGGCGAGACGAAATATGGCCGGCCGATCCTAGTGCGCGCCTATGATCCGGGGATGTCGATGGAGGAGGCGGTGAAGCTCCTGATGGTGTCCTTCGATTCCACCATCAAGGCGAATTTGTCGGTCGGCCTGCCGCTGGATTTGCAGATCATCGAGAAGGATGCGCTTACCCTCGGGCCGCGCAAGCGGATTGAGGCGGATGATCCGTATTTCCGGACGATTTCGAGCGGATGGGGCGAAGCGCTGAAAAAAGCATTTGATTCCCTGCCGCCCTTTACGTTCTGATACCGATAAAGGCAAAGCGGTAACCGCCGGACAGGAATTGCAGGACGATAAAGGGGGGCGAGGCCATGAAATTTGTGCTGTCAGGATTGATTGCAGGCAGCCTGTTCGCCCTGCCTGCGCTGGCTGAGACGCGCGCCTGGACCGGGGAAGGCTCCTTCAGCGCCGGCGTCAATACCGGCAATACCGAGACCAGCGATTTCGGCCTCGGCGTGAAAATGACCAGCGAAACGCAGATCTGGCGCAACAGCGGCGAATTCATTGCCGATTATGGCACCAAGAATGGCAGCCGCACCAAGAACCGCTTCGCCATCAGTGGCCAGTTCGACCGCACACTGAATGACAATCTGTTCGGCTTCGCCCGGGTGACGCATGAGCAGGATGAGTTTTCCGGCTTCAACAGCCGGTCTTTCCTCGGCAGCGGGCTTGGCTGGTTCGCCTTCGATACGGAGGCGACGAAATGGTCGCTGGAGGGCGGACCCGGCATCAAGCTCGACGATGTGAAAACCCGTCAGACGACGGATGAGCAGGGCGAGACCGTGATCGTGCCATCGATGACGGACGAATCGCTGTCATTCATCGCGGCGTCGCGCTTCTCGCATATCTTCAGCGAGAATGTCCGGGTCCGGAATGATACGAGCCTGATCTATGCGGATGTGTCGACCCAGATCGGCAACAAGACGAGCCTGACAGCATCCCTGACCCGCAGCCTGTCTGCGCGCTTCAGCGTCGAAGTGCGCCACGATACCGACCCGCCATCGGGCTTTACCGAGACCGATACCTCCACGCGGATGTCGCTGGTCTATTCCTTCGGCGGCTGAGGCAGCGGGCTGAAGACGATCGCGGCATTGCCGAATGCTTCCCGGTAGCGCGCGAGGCGGGCTGTGCGGATGGTGCGCAGGCCCCAGACGGGATCCATGACGACGAAACTGCCCGGCTCATGGCCGGCGGCAATCACATAGTGATCGACGAGGTTTTGCCCGGTCTGCTCCGACAGCCAGGCGGCGCGGGAGCGCACGACGGCCGCCGGCAGGCCGAGCACCGGGACATTCGCGCCAGGCAGCTGCCAGTCCTGCACGAAGATGGCTGGCACACGCACCGGCACGAGCACGGGCCGGCCGGCTTCCAGCTCGGCAATGATGGCATCTTCAGGAAGGCGCACGGCGCTGGCGATGAGCCCGTAAGTGCCCGCAAGGCGCAACAGCTCGCCCATTGAATAGCCGGCGACGGCATCAGCGGGAGGATGCGCGGCGAGGATGTCCGCGCCGCGGATCGTTCCCTCGCCCTGCCAGTAATTGATGATGCTGGCGAGCGCGTGGGCGCCGCAGGCGATGGGGTCCTCCTGCTGGTCGTGGGAGACTGGCAGGAGCAGCGTGTCCGCCACAGTCACGCCCGGACGGACAAGTTCGAAACTGTTATGGCCGGTACGCCCGGCGAACTCGGCCGGGCTGGTCATCGGGGTAGAAGCGCAGGCGCCGAGGGTCAGCGACAGCGCCGCCATCAGCGCCTGCGATTGCATGTCAGAGGGCAGAGGCGACGACGACCACGATTGCGACGAGACCGACAATCGCGAGGAAATTGCGGGTCGAGATACCGGCCTGGTAGGCTTCGGCTTCTTCAGGCGTCAGGATCTGGATTTCATATCCTTCCGCCTGATAGGCCTCGACAAGGGCCGCTTCTTCTGCGGTCAGGCCGTAGCGCTGCAGGTCCGCCTGGGTGAAGGCCTGCGCCTCGGCGCTGCGGAAGGGCGAGGCCGTCTCGGCAATAGCTGCCGCGGGGACGGCCGCGGAAGCGAGCGCAAGGCTGAGAGCGATTGCGGCAGGGGCAAGAAGTTTCATGGCTGTATCTCTCTGGTTGGTGTTGACCTGTCGGGCCTGGTTGACACAGCGACGCCCATTTACGCCGGGCAGCGCCGCATAAAAGGTTACCGATCCCGCAGGCGGGTCAAGGTCAGAACGCTTAAATCCCCGAAAGGTTCCGGCGCTACGGCCCGAAATGTTTTGAAAGTTTAAGACCCTGACCCTGATAATTCGAGCCCGGGCTGCCATACAGGCTGCGCGGGCGGGCAGTCATTGCTTCATAGACGAGCTTGGCGACTGGTTGGCCGTGCTCGAGGATGAACGGTACATCACGCGAGCGCACTTCGAGCACGGCGCGGCTGCCGCCGGTATTGGTGCCGAAGCCCGGATCGAAGAAGCCGGCATAATGCGCGCGGAACTCGCCAAGCTCGGGCGCGATGGGGGCCATTTCGGCGGCCTCGGAGGGGCTGACGCGCACGGTCTCGCGGCTGACGAGGATATAGAACTCCTCCGGATTGAGCACGATGCGGCCATCGCGGGGAAAGACCGGCTCCCAGAACTGGCTGGTCTCGTGCGCGCCGATGCCCCGCAGGTCGATGACTCCGGAATGGGGCTTCGCCCGGAAGCCGGCGGGCTGGCCGGGCGGGGGCTGAAGGTCGATGGAGACGGTCTTCTCGCGCAGGGTTTCGGGCCTCCGGCGCTTGAAGCGGATCTGGGCGAGCCGGTCGCCGGGGCGCACCTTGATCGGGAATGTGCGCGGCGAGACTTCAAGATAGAGCGGGCCGGAATAGCCGGTCGCCACCTCGTCGAAAGCGCGGCCGCGATTGGTGACGAGGCGCGTGAACACATCGATCCGGCCGGTGGAGCTTTTGGGATTGGCCCGCGCGGCGATCCCGGCGGGCAGGCGCAGCGATTCCTGCAGGGGCACGAGATAGACGCAGCCGGTCTCCAGCACTGCGCCTTCCTGCGTCAGGTCGATGCGGTGGAGATGGATGCCGGGCTCCTGCAGCATCTCGGCGACCGTGCGGTCCTTGCCGGGCAGGAAACTCGCGCGCAGGCGGTAGGCGTCGAGGGCGAGGCGCAGGTCGAGACTGGCGGGCTGGACCTGTCCCGGCTCGGGCGGCGCCTCGCAGCGTACCGCGCCGCCCGCATGGAGCGCCTCGATCTCGAAATCCGGCAGAACGCCTGCGTCTTCGGCCATCACTTGCACCCCATCGGTCACAGGCATAAGACCCGGTTCGGGAAACACAAGGACCAGTGCCATGGCGGATGCATCCGGCAAGGACGATAAAGGCTGGAAGCCAGCTACGAAGGCCGTGCGCGGCGGCCAGATACGCTCGCCGCATGGCGAGATTTCCGAGGCGATCTACCTGACCTCGGGCTATGCCTACGCAACCGCCGAGCAGGCCATGCGCCGCATGGCAGGCGAGGAGCCGGGCTTTGTCTATTCCCGCTATGGCAGCCCCACAGCCGCGATGCTGCAGGACCGGCTGTGCATGATCGAAGGCGCCGAAGCCTGCCGGGTGACGGGCTCCGGCATGGGCGCGATCTCCTCGGCCATCCTCGCGCCGCTGAAAGCCGGCGACCGGGTGGTTGCGGCCACGGCCCTCTTCGGCTCCTGCCGCTGGATCATCGCCAACCAGATGCCGAAGTTCGGGATCGAGGCGGTGTTCGTCGATGGCGCAAACCTCGAGGAATGGAAGCGCGAGATCGGCAAGGGCTGCCAGCTGGTGCTGATCGAGAGCCCGGCGAACCCGCTGCTGGACGGGGTGGACATCGCGGCGGTGGCAAAGCTCTGCCGGGAAGCAGGCGCGCTGCTGGTGGTCGACAATGTGTTCGCAACGCCGGTGCTCCAGCGCCCGCTGGAGATGGGCGCCGATGTGGTCGCCTATTCGGCCACCAAGCATATGGACGGGCAGGGGCGCGTCCTGTGCGGCGCGATCCTGACCGACGAAAAGCGGATGAGCGAGGTCTATGATCCCTGGCTGCGCCATATGGGCCCGGCGGCTTCGCCGTTTAACGCCTGGGTCGTGCTGAAGGGGCTGGAGACGATGCAGCTGCGCGTCGAGGCGCAGAGCCGCTCGGCCGCGCGCCTTGCCGATGCGCTCGCCGCCCATCCGGCTGTGGCAGCGGTGCGCTATCCCCACCGCAAGGACCATCCGCATTACGAGATCCACCGCAAGCAGATGACGATGGGCGGCACACTGCTCGCGCTCTCATTAAAAGGTGGTCAGGATGCGGCTTTCCGCTTCCTCAATGGCCTGCAAATCATCGATATCTGCAATAATCTTGGAGACACCAAATCGCTGGCCTGCCATCCGTCGACGACGACGCATCGGGCGCTGTCGGACGCCGAGCAGGCGGCCATGGGGCTCGACCGCAGCTGGGTGCGTCTGTCGGTCGGGCTTGAGGATGCCGATGACCTGGAAGCTGACCTCCTGTCTGCGCTTAATGCTTCGTGAACCCCTGACGGAGCAGGCTTGAGCCATGGCAAGGCGTCCCGCTCCTCCGCAATATGAGGCCATCACCGAAGGCGTGCGCATCCGCGTGCGGCCGAAATTCATGCATGACGAGTCCGAGCCTTCGCGGGCGCGGTTTTTCTGGTCGTATACGGTCGAAGTCGAGAATGAGAGCGACCGGGTCTGGACGATCATCCGCCGACACTGGCGGATCGTGGACTCGGCCGGGCGGATGCAGGCGGTGGATGGTGAAGGGGTGGTCGGCCAGACGCCGACGCTCGGGCCCGGCCAGCGGTTCAGCTATACCTCGGGCGCGCCGCTCGCGACGCCCTCAGGCATGATGTCGGGAACCTATGACCTGGTGGACGAGGCGGGCGAGGAACTGGTCGCGCGTATTCCCGCCTTCTCGCTCGACAGCCCTTATGACCGGTCCCGGCCGAGCTGAGTTTCAGCTCGCGCGGGGAAGCACCTGGCCGGGCATCCGCTCTTCCATCTCGAGCACGCGGAAATGCTCCCGCATGAAATCCGGCGTGAAGAAGAACTGAAGCTCACCAGGATCAAGCACGCCTTCCCATTCGGGCGCATGTTCGGGGCCGCCTTCGGCAAAGAGCACGGTGGCGCCTGCTTCATCGACGAGGATCGCGCCATATTCCTGCAGCGCGCGGGCGATGACCTTGCCGGCGTCGGAGAGCCTGGTGTTATCGATGTCATAGTCCGGGTCGAGCTGGATCCGGGCCCCCATCGGCAGGCCGAACTGGCGGCCCGCCCGGTCCGGCGAGCCTTCCAGCGCGGTGCTCGCCGGAGGAATGAACCAGCCGGGGCGGGCGCCGCGATAGGCAAAGGCGAGCGCGTGGGGAATGTGGCCTGCCTTGACATGGTCGCGGCGGATCAGCCCGGCGCTGAGCGGAATGCCCGAGGGGCGGGCGCCGCCGGAGAGGTCTGCGCGCGGGGCCTGCATCCAGGGCACGGCGACCCCTCTGCCCGACAAGTCGATTTCGGCGCCGAAACCGGCATACCAGTCGCCGCGCGCGGTCTGGCCGCCCTGGCGGATGTCCCATGCCTTGTTCCGGTAGGGGTCAACGAGGGTCACGTAATAGGAGGTTGCGCCGCTATCGTCGTCAGGCACGGCGCCGTCCGGCAGCGGCACGCGCTTGTCCGGCTCGAAGCCCGGCCCGTAACGGCCCGCATAGAGCGGGCGTACCGGCTTGCGTGGGGCCCGCGAGGAATCGAAGAACCGGACGCTGACCGTCCATTCCGGGATGTTCACATAGAGCCCGCCATCAAGGGCGAGACTCTCGACGAGGACATCGGAGTTCCGGTCGATGGCTGCGCCTTCCGGAATCGGCGTGTTCCACGGGCTGTCGTCCGAAAAGGGGCGCCAGCCCTTCGGAGGATTGACCAGCATCATTTCTATATTCGCTGACGGATCACAGTTGCAGCCGTATCCCGAGGAGGAGCTGGCGCAACCTGTGATCGCAAGAAGGGGCAGCGCGAAAAGGGCTATCTGCCTGAAAAACATGGACTTTATCTCCGGCAACCGGGGGTGTGCCAGAAAGCAGGCAAGAACCGGGCCAATCCTCGCAGGCGAGCCTGCCGGGGCGGCTTCGCGCGGCAGGGTTAACCGGCGCGGCCCATGCGGCGTTCAAGCCGGGTCGAGAACCAGGAAATGATGCGCCTCCAGAGCTCATCCTTGAGGATGGCGCCCTCGACATCGGTGTCGATCGAGGGGTTGTCATTGATCTCGATGATGATGACGCCCTGTTCGGTCTCTTTCAGGTCCACCCCGTAGAGCCCTTCGCCGATCAGGCTGGCGGCGCGCACGGCGGCGCTGACGACCTCGGGCGGGGCGTCCTCGACCGGCATTGTCGTGAAGCCGCCCTCGGTGGTCTTGCCGCCTTCGCCATATTTCACGGTCTGCCAGTGGCCGCGCGCCATCCGGTACTGGCAGGCATAGAGCGGCTCGCCGTTCAGCACGCCGATGCGCCAGTCGAACTTCGTCGGGCGGAACTCCTGCGCGATGATCAGCGCGGTGTCCTCGAACATCTTCTTGGCGCCGGTCTTCAGCTCGTCCAGCGTCTGGGCCTTGACCATGTTGATGCCAAAGCTGCCATCCGGCGTCTTCAGGATCACCGGGCTGCCAAGGCGCTGGAACACGGCCGCCAGGTCTGTCTTGGCGTCGAGGATTTCCGTGCGGGGAATGGGAAGGCCGGCCTTTTCGAGGATTTCCTTGAGATAGACCTTGTTCGTACAACGGATCATCGAATGAGTGTCATCGATGACCGGCATGCCTTCCTGCTCGGCCCGGCGGGCGAAGCGGTAAGTGAAATTGTCGATCGAGGTCGTCGCGCGGATGAACAGGGCGTCGAACTCGGCCAGGGAGGGCAGGTCGGTCGGATCGATGACCTCGACTTCAACGCCCATCTTCTCGGCGACATCTGCAAGGCGCTTGATGGAGGAGGGCTTGGAGGGGGCGGTCTTCTCGTTCGGATCGACGAGGACAGCAAGCGCCCATTTGGCGGGGGCGCGCGTCTTTTCATTGCGCACCCGGCCGCGGGTATAGGTTTCCATCGCCTCCAGGAAAAAGGCGCGGCGCTGGTCTTTCAGCCGGTGGGGCGGCAGCGCGCGGATGCGGCCGATGCCGTGCGGGGCCTCGGCGTCGAATTCGATCTCCAGCGCCGGGGTGCGGAACCAGTCCATCGCCTCGCGTGCCAGCACTTCATAGCCCGGCGTCTCGGAGCGGGAGAAGGCGACGAACAGCGTCTCCACCTTCGGCGCGCCCTTCGCGAGGGCTTCCTGCAGGGTTTCGCCCAGATCAGGCAGGGCGTGGTTGTAGAGGCTCTTCTTGGAGAGCTCGACCATCGTCTGAACGCTGGGACTGATCCGGTGGCCGCGCGCCTCAGCCAGCAGCGAGGCATAATAGCCTTCCGACTGGTAGCCATAGGAACGGGCAAGGTTCAGGATGTAAGGCCGCCGGCCGGCAAACAGCGCAGGCTTCGAAATATAGTCGGCAATCCGCAGCACCTTGTGCGGGGTCTCGGCCTGAGAAATGTCGCTTGCGGATTCCACAAGCACGACCCAATCGGTCATGGGGCTCCATCTGAGGGCGCGATGAGAACCTTCTCCATCCTGCGCGCCGCTTCTCCGTCCGGGTAGTAGGACTCGGAGGTGGCAAATACGCGATATCCGGCCTGCTCGTAAAGGCGGAGCGCTGAAGAATTCGAGGCACGCACTTCCAGCCGCATGGCCCGGGCGCCCCGGCAGAGTGCGTCGGCCTCACAGGCAGCCAGCAGCTTGCGGGCGAGGCCCTTGCCACGTGCCTCGGCGGCGACGGTGATCGAGTAGAGCCGTGCGATGCCGGTGCCCTGCCGGTAGAGAATGGCGGCAGCGGCCTGCAGGGTGCCTGCCTCATCCGCTTCAACGAGGACGGACGCCTGCCCGCGCAGCAGCCGGGCCCAGGTACGCCGGTCGAACCGGTCTTCGGCGGGAAAGTCTGCCTCCAGCGCGACAAGGGCCGGAATGTCTGCCGGTGTGGCGGCGCGGATCACATCCGCACCATATCGTCCCGGTGGATGATGGCCGGGCGGCCCTTATAGCCGAGGATGGCTTCGGCCTCTTCCGTACGGCGCCCGGCGATGCGGCGGATGTCTTCGGCGCCATAGGCCGTGACGCCCTTGGCGATGACCTGCCCGCCTGGCCCGCGCACGGCGACGGCGGCGCCGCGCTCGAACTGGCCCGCCACACTGCGCACGCCGACCGCCAGCAGGCTCGCTCCGCCGAGCAGCGCCTTCTCGGCGCCGGCATCAATGGTGATCTCGCCCTCAGGCTTCAAATGCCCTTCAAGCCAGGCCGCGCGGGCCTTGGCCGGGGTGATGCGCGAGGCGATGAGCGTCGCCCGCTCGCCGGCCTCGATGGCGCCGAGGGGGCGGTCGCGGTTGCCGAGCGTGATGAGCGTGGAGCAGCCGGCAGCATGGGCGATGCGCGCGGCAGCGAGCTTGGTCGCCATGCCGCCGGAGCCGACCCCGGCCGCGGCATTCGCGCCGGTGGCCATCGCGTCATGTTCCGGGGTCAGCGCTTCGAGGAAAGGAATGTGGGTGGCGCCGGGGTTCGTGCGCGGGTCGGCGGTGTAGAGCCCGTCGATGTCGGAGAGCAGGACCAGCACATCGGCGGCCATCATCTGCGCAACGCGCGCGGCGAGGCGGTCATTGTCGCCATAGCGGATCTCGTCGGTGGCGACGGTGTCGTTCTCGTTGATCACCGGCACGATGCCGGCCTCGAGCAGGGTCTCCAGCGTCGAGCGGGCGTTCAGCCAGCGGCGGCGGTTTTCCGTGTCGCCGGGGGTGAGCAGCGCCTGGCCGCAGGCAATGCCATGCGGGGCGAGCGCCTCGCCGAGGGCAGCCATCAGGCGCGGCTGGCCGATCGCGGCAGCGGCCTGCTTCTGTTCAAGCCGGCCCTGATAGGGCGCGCCCAGCGCTGCCCGGCCGAGCGCGACGGCGCCGGAAGAGACAAGGATCACCTCCTTGCCGCGCGCGCGGAGCGAGGCGATGTCAGCAGCGAGCGCAGCCAGCCATTCGCGGCGCGGGGCGCCCGCCTCCGCGATCAGGGCCGAGCCGGTCTTCACGACAATGCGCCGGGCGCGCGCGAGAGTGTCAGCGGTCATGGCTGTTATCAGACCTCGAGAGAGGCAAGGCCCAGATGGTCGCGCATGGCGTCGAAATCCCGGTCATCGTGGAGGAGGCTCATTCCGCTCGCGATACAGAATGTTGCGATGACCACGTCAATCGTTTTCCGGACCGTGACGCCGCGTGCGCGCAGCAGCCGGTAGTTCTGCGCGGCGGCGAGGGCGATCTCCCGGCCAGCCATGTCCCGGTATTCAAGGGTCAGGAGGGCGTCCCGCGCCCGCCGGAAGTCCAGGTCACTGCGGAAGCCCTGCAGCACTTCCGTCAGGATCAGGTCGCCGATGACGATGTCCCCGGTGCCGATGAGCTGCGAAACGCGCTCCACCTGCGGCGTGGGCGTGTTGCGGAAGAAGTCGATCCAGACCGAGGAGTCGACGACGATCATTTGTCGAGCCGCATGGCCTCAAGATCGCCTTCCCATTGCAGCTTGCCGCGAAGGTCGAGCAGCTTCTCCCGCTGCGCCTGCTGCCGCGCCAAGGCCTCCAGCGCGGCGTGGACGGCTTCCTTCTTGGTGGCGAAGCCGCCATCCTTCATCACTTTCGCGATGAGCTCGTCGTCGATGTCTATATTCGTGCGCATGAGCGTACCCGATGTGTATGAACTGGCGCGATCATACACATTGCGGCGCGCCCGTTCAAGGCGCGCCTCAGGCGGCCGAGACGCCCGCGATCACGGCAAAGCCGATGACCACGATGAACAGCGATGCGACCAGCATCTTCCACAGGCCGACCCGGCTCGCGCCGGAAATCCGCTCGGTCAAGGCCGTTTCTTCGCCTTCCCTGGGCAGCATGGTGTCCTCCCATTGTTGAGTTCAACCATGCTGCACACTCTATCACGGACTCCCTGCGTTGCCGAACGCTAGGGAAAGGACGGCGTCAGCCGCTCAGGGCGCCGACGAGCGCGATACCGCCAATCGCGAGGGCGAGCGAGACGAACAGCATCTTCCACAAGCCGGCCCTGCGCGCGGAGCGAGCCTCTACGGGCGCCACGCGTTCGCCGTCGCCGGGCGTGGTGGCGTCAGGGTCTTTTGCGGGTTGAGGTTCGGTTTGCCGGGTGGAGGTGAGTGGATTGTCACTTTGCATGAAGCGTCTCCCTTCGCTGGTATCAGCGCTGGCAGGGACAGGAGTGTTTGCCTTCTCAGGGACATAACGCGCAGAGGGGCCAGAGGGTTCCGGCGACCCTGCCACGAAAAATCCGTACAGGGATAAACCCGGAAGATGGGGCGTTGACCTTCCTGCCTGCAATGGCGCATTCAGGCACAGCACATGTCCGGAGACCAGCATGAAACTCTACAACACGCCAATGCCAGCGCCCAACCCGCGCCGCGTGCGGATATTCCTTGCCGAGAAAGGCGTTTCCATTCCGATGGAGGATGTCGCGCTTGTCAAAGGCGAGCACAAGACGCCCGCCTACCTTGCGCGCAACTCGCTCGGCCAGACTCCCGTTCTGGAGCTTGATGACGGCACCTGCCTCAGTGAGACGGTGTCCATCTGCCGGTATCTCGAAAGTGTTTATCCGGAGTCGAACCTGTTCGGCGCGCCGGGGCTGGAGGCAGCCCGTGTGGACATGTGGGTGCGCCGGGTGGAATTCCAGCTGATGGCGCCGGCAGGCAATTTCTGGGCCCATGCGCATCCGTTCACCGCGCGCGTCGTTGTTCCTCAGTATAAGGAGTTCGGAGAGTCTAACCGGGGCCGCTATGAGCGCGCGCTGCACTGGCTGGACGGGGAACTCGCCGGGCGGGCGTTCCTTGCGGGCGAGCGCTTCACGATAGCCGATATCTGCGCGCTGACGACGATCGACTTTGCCGACTGGATCGGGCTGAAAGTGCCGGAAAGCGCAGCAAATCTGAACGCCTGGCACCAGCGCGTCAGCGCGCGGCATAGCGCTGGAGCCTAGAAATTCAGACCGGGCTCCACGGCTTGTCCGTATCCTGATCTTCGACCGGTTCGGCGGGGGCGGAGAAGGCCTCCGCCTCCATGCCGAGCTGGCGCGCGATTTCCTTCAGCGCGTCCCTGACGCCTTCGCCGGAGACGCCGGAAATCAGCAGGGGCTTGCCCTTGTAGGCTTTCTTCAGCGCCTTGACCTGTTCCTTCACGAGCTCCGGCGTCAGCGCGTCGATCTTGTTGAGCGCGACGATTTCCGGGCGCTCGGCGAGTTCCGGATCATAGGCTTTGAGCTCCTTGCGGATCGTGCGGTAGGCCTTGGCAGGATCGTCCTCAGTGCAGTCGATCAGGTGGAGCAATACCTTGCAGCGCTCGACATGGCCGAGGAAGCGGTGGCCAAGGCCCGCGCCATCGGCGGCGCCTTCGATCAGGCCGGGGATGTCGGCCAGCACGAAGCGCGTCGAAGGGCCAAGATCGACCACGCCAAGGCCGGGATGAAGCGTCGTGAACGGATAATCGGCAATCTTCGGATTGGCGGCGGTCGCAACCGACAGGAAGGTCGACTTGCCGGCATTCGGCAGGCCGACAAGACCCGCATCGGCGATCAGTTTCAGGCGCAGCCAGATCCAGCGCTCCTCGCCTTCTTCGCCCGGATTGGACCGGCGGGGCGCCTGGTTGACGGAGGTCTTGAACCGCAGGTTTCCCCAGCCGCCATTGCCGCCGGCGGCGAGCAGCACGCGCTGGCCGGCCTCTGTGAGGTCGGCGATCAGGGTTTCCTGGTCTTCTTCATAGACCTGCGTGCCGACGGGGACTTTCAGAACAGCATCCTCGCCGCGCGCGCCGGTGCGCTGCTTGCCCATGCCATGGCCGCCGCGTTTTGCCTTGAAGTGCTGCTGGTAGCGGAAGTCGATCAGCGTGTTCAGCCCCTCGACCGCCTCGATCCAGACATCGCCGCCGCGCCCGCCATCGCCGCCATCCGGGCCGCCATACTCGATGAACTTCTCGCGCCGGAACGAGACACAGCCCGCCCCGCCGCCGCCGGAGCGAATATAAACCTTGGCCTGATCGAGGAACTTCATTTTGGGCTCATGCCGCAGAAAGCGGAATTGGGGAAGGGGTAGAGGGGAGTTGGAGATGTGTGCGAACCCTTCTCCCCTGAGGGAGAAGGGGCAGTCGGTCAGCCCACCCTCACCATGTGAATATGGTCAGCGGCTTCGCCGCGCCCGGCAGACACGACCGGCCCGCGCCCACAGGGCAGGAAGGCGAGCTTGCGCAGGATGCGGCCGGAGGCGGGGTTATCGGCAAAATAGCCCGACACCAGCGCGGCGGCGCCCTTGCGGTTTTCCAGCCAGCCGATCAGGCCCGCACCCGCTTCGGTGCAGAGGCCCTGTCCCCAGAAGGCAGGCACCATCCAGTAGCCGATCTCGAAGGGCATGTCCGGCGCGGCGCGGTGCGCGCCGGTCACCCCGGCAAAGGTCCCGTCCTTCACGACGGCGAACACATGATTGATGTCTTCGCTCCGGCCGCGATCATGCGTGGCGATCCAGGCGAGGGTCTGCGCCTTGGTCTGGCCGGCGGGCACGCGCGCCAGCATCCGGTAGACGCGCGGATCATTCACCGCTTCGGTGATCGGCCCGCTGTCCTGCGGCGTCACCCGGCGCAGGGTGAGGCGCGGGGTCGAGATTTCCGGGGCAGGGGTTCCGGTCTCAGCCATGGGGCGCCTCCAGCAGCCTTGTCAGTATCGCATCATCCTGCGGCCAGATCATGTCAGCCGTGCCGGATTCCGTCTCGCGCCCTGCGGAAGCCTGCAGGCTGGTGCCCACCTTGCGGAAGCCGAGCTTCTCAAGCACGCGGCCGGAGGCGGGATTGTCGAGGAAATAGCTGGCGGTGAACTGCCGGCGCCCCTGCACGGCCACGAACCAGTGCAGGACAGCGCGGGCCGCCTCGGTCGCATAGCCCTGGCCCCAGTGATGCGGCGCGATCCAGTAGCCGAAATCAATGATGCCTGTCGCTTCATTCTCGCCGCCGCCCGCCATGCCCATCAGCTCCCCGTCCAGATAGGCGCAGAAGCCCGCACCCTTGCCCTCGGCCGCGCGGGCGGCGCGCTGGCGCTGCTGGCGGATTGTGTCCTCTAAAGTCTGGAAGGGCGGGATGGTTCCGACATTGCGGAAAATTCGCGGATCCTGCACCGCCTTGTTCAGGGCGTGCGGGTCTGCCTCGCTTGCGCGGCGCAGGACGAGCCTTGCTGTGTGTATCTCATAATCGCTCACGTCCGCCTCATTGGCCGCCTTCTGGGCGGGTTCTTCCGGGGCGCGGCGAATGAAAAAGGGGGAGGCAGTGGCCTGCCTCCCCCCGGAAACTGGTCGTCTGGTGTCAGCGACCCGGCCACTCTTCCAAGCGGCCGGATTGCGTCTCCAGCCGGTTATTCTGCTGCGTCTGCTGCCGGTACGATATTGACGTAAACACGGCCGCCGGACTTGCGCGCAAATTCCACGCGGCCGCCTTTAAGCGCGAACAGGGTGTGATCCTTGCCCATGCCGACGCCCTTGCCCGGCCACTTCTGGGTGCCGCGCTGGCGCACGAGGATGTTGCCCGGAGCGACCACTTCGCCGCCGAACTTCTTCACGCCGAGATATTTGGGGTTCGAATCGCGGCCGTTACGCGAAGAGCCGCCTGATTTCTTGTGAGCCATAGTCTGCTCCTTATCCTTTAGCGCCGGGCCGCGAGGGCCTTATGCGTCCTTTGCGAGTTCTTTGGCCTGCTCGACCCAGCCATCCTTGGCGAAGCGGCCGGCAAGGCCCAGCTCTTCCTCGAGCTTGGCGATGTCTGCTTCGGTCAGGGCTGCGATCTGGGCGAAGGTGGTGATGCCTGCGCCGTTCAGCTTTTTCTCAAGCGCCGGGCCGATGCCGGTCAGCTTCTTGAGGTTGTCGCCGCCAGCTGCAGCCTCTGCGGCAGGGGCTTCAGCAGCGGCAGGCGCCGCGTCAACAGCCGGGGCAGCTTCCTTCTTGGCAGCAGCCTTCTTCGCCGGGGCTTTGCCATCGGCGTTGATGGAGGTGATCGTCACTTCCATGAGGTCCTGTCGGTGGCCGATCGTGCGGCGATAGGTCTGGCGCTGGCGCTTCTTGCGGGTGATCAGCTTGGGGCCGCGCACTTCGGCGGCCACTTCGCCGGTCACGCTGGCGCCGGCAACGGTCGGCGCGCCGACCTTCACCCCTGCGCCTTCGCCCAGCATCAGGACGCTGTCAAAGGTTACCGTGTCACCGGCGGCGGCGGCCAGCTTCTCGATCACGATGGTGTCGCCTTCGGCGACCTTGTATTGTTTGCCACCTGTCTTGATGACCGCGAACATGGGGCCAAATCCTTCCGGCATGGAGCGTAAAAATGGGTGAGGGCGCCGCGCCTTAGGAGCGCCGCGCCCGAAGCCCGGGAGTAAACACCAAAGCAGCCCGGCTGTCAAATCCCATCTTCAGGCCAATTTGCGGCTTTTGCGGTGCGGGGCCTTTTCGGTGGTGCCCACGGGGCAAGACCCCGGCATTTTCTGGTTTCCCGCCTTCCCTCGGCGCCGGAAATCCTGCACTCAGGCGGGCAAAACCGCAACCGGGCCCCACCGGCGCGCCGCCGCAGGGCCCCCTTGCCCGCAGCCAGACACCTGGAGGGAGCTACGCCGTGCGAGACGTTCACCACTTTATCAATGGCGCCGTTGTGGCCGGTTCCTCCGGCCGGTTTGGGGACATCTACGATCCCAATACGGGCGAGGTTCAGGCCCGGGTGGCGCTGGCCACGAAGGGCGAGCTTGGCGCAGCTGTAGACGCGGCGCTGGCGGCCCTGCCGGCCTGGGCGGCGACCAACCCCCAGCGCCGCGCGCGGGTGATGTTCGAGTTCAAACGCCTGGTTGAAGCCAACATGGACGAGCTCGCGCACCTGCTCTCCTCCGAACATGGCAAGGTGATTGCGGACTCGAAAGGCGACATCCAGCGCGGCCTGGATGTAGTGGAGTTTGCCTGCGGCGTGCCCCACCTCCTGAAGGGCGACTATACTGAAGGCGCCGGACCGGGGATTGATGTCTATTCGATGCGCCAGCCGCTCGGCGTCTGCGCCGGCATCACCCCGTTCAACTTTCCTGCCATGATCCCCTGCTGGATGGCCGCCGTGGCGATTGCCTGCGGCAATACCTTCATCCTGAAGCCCTCGGAGAAGGACCCGTCGGTGCCGATGCGCCTTGCCGAGCTGATGCTCGAGGCCGGGGCGCCGAAGGGCGTGCTCAACGTCGTCAATGGCGACAAGGAAGCTGTCGATGCCATCCTGACGCATCCCGACATCAAGGCCGTCAGCTTCGTCGGATCGTCCGACATTGCTCATTATGTCTATTCGACCGGCACGGCGCACGGAAAGCGCGTGCAGGCGATGGGCGGGGCAAAGAACCATGGCGTGATCCTGCCGGATGCGAACATGGACCAGGTGGTGAAGGATATTGTCGGCGCCGCCTATGGCTCGGCCGGCGAACGCTGCATGGCGCTGCCCGTGGCGGTCACTGTCGGCAAGAAGACGGGCGACGAATTTGTCGAGCGCATGATCGAGGCGGCCCGCGCCCTGAAGGTCGGCATCTCCACCGATGCCGAGGCCCATTATGGCCCGGTCGTCTCGGCCGCGCACAAGGCGAAGGTCGAGAGCTATATCCGGATGGGTGTCGATGAAGGCGCAAAGCTGCTGCTCGATGGGCGCGGCCTGAAGCTGCAGGGCAATGAGGGCGGCTATTTCATCGGCCCGACGCTGTTCGATGATGTGAAGCCGTCGATGCAGTCCTACAAGGAAGAGATCTTCGGGCCGGTGCTTCAGGTGATCCGTGCCGAGACGCTGGAAGAGGCCGCCGCGCTGCCCTCAAACCATCAATATGGGAATGGCTGCGCGATCTTCACCTCCAATGGCCGGGCCGCGCGCGAGTTTGCTGCGCAGGTCAATGTCGGCATGGTCGGCGTCAATGTTCCGATCCCCGTGCCGGTCGCCTATCACACCTTCGGCGGCTGGAAGCGCTCGGCTTTCGGTGACACCAACCAGCATGGCCCCGAAGGCATCCGCTTCTGGACCAAGATCAAGACAATCACCCAGCGCTGGCCCGAAGGCGACATCGGCGACCAGGCTTTTGTCATTCCGACGATGGGATAAACTCAGATGACTGATTACAAGACGATTACGTTCGAACAGCGCGGCCGCGTGGCTATTGTCACGCTGAACCGGCCGGATGCGCTGAATGCACTGAACGCCGAAGTGATGCGCGAGGTGGTCGATTGTTTCACCGCGATTGACCGGAACCCGGAGATTGCCGCCAGCGTGCTGACCGGTGCCGGCCGCGCCTTTGCCGCCGGGGCCGACATCAAAGAGATGCAGCCCCAATCCTTCTCCGACATGTATGTCGAGGATTACTTCGCCGGCTGGGACCGGTTCGCGGCTTGCCGCAAGCCGGTGATCGCTGCGGTCAACGGCTTTGCTCTCGGGGGCGGCTGCGAGCTCGCGATGATGTGTGACCTGATCATTGCCTCGGACAAGGCAAAATTTGGCCAGCCGGAAATCAAGCTCGGTGTCACCCCCGGCATGGGCGGCTCCATCCGCCTCACCAAGGCGGTCGGCAAGGCGAAAGCGATGGACCTCGTGCTCACGGGACGGATGATCGACGCAGAGGAAGCTGACCGGATCGGGCTCGTCTCCCGCGTCGTCGCACATGACACGCTGCTGGAGACCGCCATCGGGGTCGCCAATGAAATCGCCGGTTACTCCATCCCCTCGCTGATGGCGGCCAAGGAAATGGTCGCCCGCGCGCTGGAACTTCCGACCACGGAAGGTGTCAAGTTCGAGCGCCGCCTGTTCCAGGGCCTGTTCGGCACCGCCGACCAGAAGGAAGGCATGGCCGCCTTCAGCGAGAAACGCGCCCCGGATTTCAAGGACCGCTGACATGACCCGCATCGCTTTCATCGGCCTCGGCAATATGGGCGCGGGCATGTGCGCCAATCTCGTCAAGGCAGGCCATGACGTGGCCGCGTTTGATCTGAATGCTGATGCGGTGGCTGCAGCGGTCTCGAAAGGCGCGCGCGCGGCGGGGTCCGTCGAGGCGGCCGTGCGCAATGCCGAGGTGGTCGTCTCGATGCTGCCGGCGGGCAAGCATGTGCTCGGCGTCTATTTCGGGCCGGATGGCGTGTCCGATCATGCGCCCCCCGGCGCGCTGTTCATCGATTGCTCGACGATCGCCGTCACCGATGCGCGCGAGGCTCATGCGAAGGCCGAGGCTTCAGGCTTCCGCATGGTCGATGCGCCCGTCTCCGGCGGCACGGCTGCGGCTGAGGCCGGCACGCTGACCTTCATGGCCGGTGGCACGGCGGAGGCCTATGCGCAGGCCGAGCCGGTCCTGAAAGGCATGGGCAAGAACATCTTCCATGCCGGCGCGGCCGGCAACGGACAGGCCGCCAAGATCGCCAACAACATGCTGCTCGGCATCTCGATGATCGCCACTTCGGAAGCCTTTAACCTGGCTGAAAAGTTGGGGCTGGACGCACAGACCTTCTTCAACATTTCCTCGGTCTCCTCCGGCCAGTGCTGGAGCATGACGAGCTATTGCCCGGCGCCCGGCCCCGTGCCCGCCGCGCCGTCGAACCGGGATTACCGGCCGGGCTTTGCCGTCGCTATGATGCTGAAGGATCTCCACCTTGCCGGCGATGCGGCGCGCGCCGCCGGGGCAGACATCCGCCTCGGCGAGATGGCAGAGGCGATCTACCAGTCACTCTCGGACGCCGGCCATGACGGGCTCGACTTCTCTGGCGTGATGCGCCGCGTGAAGGGCGAGATCTAGAACCTGTCGGGCCGCAGCACTTTCACTTCGGAGACGTTCAGCACGCCGATATGCCGGCCGAGCAGCTGTTCCAGCTGTTCGAGCGCGGCTTCGATGCGTTCCGGCGTGCCGATGGAGATGACGACCAGCATGTTGCCCGCCGCCGAGATGTCGGTGTCCCGGTTCCAGCGGTTGCCGCCGCCAAAGCCTGCGATGGCGGGCAGCACGGTATAGCCCGTCAGCCCGGCGCTTTCGAGGATGGTGCAGGCGCGCCGCAGGGCCATGCGCTCGATAATCAGTTCCAGTCGAAGCCGTGGATGCATGAGCCGTCTCCTCATCCGGCGACCAGCTTGCCGAGCCAGATATAGACCGGCAGGCCGATGATCAGGTTGAAGGGGAATGTAATCCCCAGCGATAGGGTCAGATAGATGGACGGGCGCGCCTTGGGCAGGGCGAGCCGGATGGCGGCTGGCACCGCGATATAGGAGGCAGAGGCCGCAAGGGTGATCAGCAGCGCGGCATCGCCCGCAGACATGCCATTGGCCCAGGCGGCGAGCGCGGCGAGGCCTGCCGAAATGAGCGGCATGTAGAGGCCGAACAGGATCGTGCCGGGTTCCAGCTGGCGCCAGCCATTGCTGAGGCCCCGGCCTGCCGAGAGGCCCATGTCCAGCAGGAACAGGCAAAGCACGCCCTGGAACGGCGTCACGAAGAAGGGCGCGATGCGCTCCATGCCCGCCTCGCCGGTGATCCAGCCGATCAGCAGCGATCCGATGAGCACGACCACGGACGCATTGAGCAGCACTTCGCGCGCCAGTTCTCCGCGCTCGGAGGGGCCACCCGCGCCCGCGCCATTCCCGCCGCGCCCGGCCAGCAGCAGCGCTGTAATGATCGCCGGCACTTCCATCAGCGCCGCGACAGCGACGAGGTGGCCCGAGGCCACAAGGCCGGAGGCGGCCACCGCCTGGCTCGCCGCCACAAAGGTGACGATCGAGATCGAGCCATAATGCGCCGCAGCGGCGGCTGCATCCGTCCGGTCCAGCCGCGTTGTGAAGCGCAGCAGGCTGAAGGCAATCATCGGCAGCAGGAAAGAGAGCGCCACGCCGGAGGCCATCACGAACGCGATGTCCCAGCTGAGCTCGCTTTTCGACATCTCGACCCCGCCCTTGAGGCCAATGGACATCATCAGATAGATCGCGAGGCCTTTGGCGAAGGCCTCAGGTATCGACATCTGGGATTTCAGAAGCGCCGCGCCGAGGCCCAGCACGAAGAACAGGACCATCGGGGAGAGAAGCGTAGAGAGGGCAATGTCCATCACGGACCCTCATGGAAGCGAGGCCGCAAGCCGGGCCCCGGGGGCGGATGCGCCTATCCGGAACCAAGCGCCAGATCAACTTCGCGATGATACTGATAGTTTCAGGCTATGGATTGATTACGGCGACTTGGCGGTGATGGCTGTATGAACGATTTCAGGGATGTATCGTTAAACAGGGAATATGTGGTGGGTTGCCTTCGGGGTTCATTCTGTCTTTTTTCATAGTGTAAAGCTATCAAACTCAGACAATTATTTGATTTGAGCTATTCTAATTTCAGCCCACTTAGCGCGACATCACCCAACAGGAGACTGACCATGACCCGCCCCAACGTGGCCATTGCCGCCCTCTTTGCTGTCGCCTTTGCCGCCGCACCGGCGGCCTGCGCGTCGACCGCCGCGAACACCGCTGCCTCGACCGTTGCCGCCGCTCCGGCTGAAGTGCGCGCCCCGATCACGGAAGCTGATGTGAAGGCTGCCCAGAAAGCCTGGGGCAATGCGCTCGTCAGCATTTCCAGCACCTATAGCGAGCAGGGCATCGAAGCAGCCCGCGCGTTCGCCGGAGACGTGCTGGACGGCGCCTATGGCTACCAGATGGGCCCGGTGCTGTTCAAACCGACGCTGACCCTGGCGCCGCAGACCTTCCGCACCACGCGCGAAGGCGCGCTTGCCTACTTCGTCGGCGGCGACGCGAACTTCCCGAATGACAACGGCTTTGCGCTGATCGGCTGGGAAGCCTTCGAGGTGAAGAACGCCGCGATCTTCATTGACGGCAACACGGCCATGTCCATGGGCAATGTCATGCTGACCAACAAGGATGGCAGCGTCACCACCGTCGACAAGACCTGGGGCTATCTGCGCGACGAGAACGGCACGCTGCGCATCGTCCTGCACCACTCTTCACTGCCTTACACGCAGTAATCGGTCCTCCCCCGCGGCTGGCCGCCGGACGGGTCCGCTCTCAGCGGCCCGCGCCGGCGGCCAGTTTCGTTTTCCGCTGATCCGTATTCATCAGACCTCCTGACTGCCTGAACCATGCACAAACCGGCTATCCTGTTTGCTTCCGCCTGGCTGCTTGCGGGGATTGCTCCCGCCCATGCCGCCGATGAAGGCTTCGAACTCTGGCTTAATCCGTCCGTCAGCCGTGATCTCAACGATCGCACCGGGATCGAGCTTGAAACCGCCCAGCGCCTGCGCAGCGCGGAGGACGGCCGCCCCGATACCTATTTCTATCGCCTCTGGCTGAGCCATGAAGCCGCGCGCTGGCTGACCCTCTCCGGCGCGGTCGAGCGGCGCATCAATGATGGCGGCAGCGATGAAACCCGTTTCATGCAGCAGCTCTCCGCCCGCCATGGCATCTGGCGCGCGCGGCTGCGCCTCGAGCAGCGCAACGTGGACAATGCCGATCAGATGG
Organism: Hyphomonas sp.; assembly: GCF_046313735.1. Lineage (GTDB taxonomy): Bacteria > Pseudomonadota > Alphaproteobacteria > Caulobacterales > Hyphomonadaceae > Hyphomonas. Next base: position 51,767 of record NZ_JBKBXW010000018.1, on the reverse strand, counting down.
GCCTACGCCTGCGCCCCCGCGCGGGCATCTCCGTGCCGCTGGACAATGACCGGCGCTGGAGTTTCCGGACCGATGCCGAACTGTTCCTGACGCTGCGCGCCACCAGCCCCACCGGCGATGAAGGCCTCACCGGCCTGCGCACGCAGATCGGCTTCGGCTACCGGGTGAACGAGCGCCTCTCGCTCAGCGCCGGATACCTGCGCCAGCAGGACATGTTCACGAGCCGGCCGGATGTGGTCGGCCACGCGCCGATCATTGCGCTCGATCTCAGCCTTTGAGGTTGCGTTTCAGCTGGCACCGGCGCCAAGCCGGCGGCCTTCCTGCGCCAGGATTCCCGCCGCCGCCTTGGCCAGCGGCTCGGCCAGCGTCTTGAGGCTCGCCGCCAGCGGCGAGGTATCCCGCCAGATCAGCGAGACCAACCTTTGGGCGAGCTCATGCGCGATGGGCCGGGCATAGAGGCTGCGGTCGCGGCGCGCCTCCGACAGCGCATAGAGGCTCGGCAGGATCGCGACGCCGGCGCCCATTTCCGCCATCAGCCGGATCGCGTCGAGCGACGTGCCTTCATACTCCGAGCTGATCTCCGCGCCGGAGGCATCGGCAATCTGCTGGATGATGCTGTTCAGCCTGTGCCCCTGCCCGAGAGTAAGAAGGCTGCGGCCCTTCAGGTCGATCAGGGCAACGGGTCCCTTCTCCTGCGACAGCGGGTCTTCCGGCGCCGCGCAGATATAGAGGCTCTCGGTGAACAGCGGCTGATGGCCGATATTCTGGTGGTCATCGGGCGTCGAGATGATCGTGTCGAAATCGCCGTTCTGCAGATGCTCGTCGAGATCGACGGTGCGTTCCTCGCGCACGCTGAGGCGCAGCGTGGGGAAGCGCGCGTGCAGGTCGCGCACGGCATGGGGCAGGAGGTAAGGGCCCACCGTCGGCAGGATGCCGAGCCGCAGGCGGCCGGTCAGGTCCTGCCGCCCGAACTTGGCGACGGCTTTCAGGTCCTCAACTTCCTTCAGGATGATCCGCGCCCGGCGCACGAATTCCTCGCCCGCCCGCGTCAGCATCGCCCCCTGGCGCGAGCGCTCGATCAGCGTTACGCCGAGGGCCGCTTCCATCTCGGCCACCTGCGCCGACAGGCTCGGCTGGCTGACATTCACCACCTTGGCGGCGTCCCCGAATTTCCCGGTATCCGCGATGGCGACGATGTATTGCATCTGCCGGAGGGTAGGGCGCATTTCATAGCTCCAGACTATTGGTTCGAAAAAATATTTAGATTGGAGCTATCAGGCTTCAAGACCCATTTGCGTGGCAGGCCGGAAAACAGCCTCCGGCAGCAAAAGGAGATCCACCATGAACATCCAGTCTCAGACCCACGAGCTGGCCGGGGTGACGGGATCGGCGATCCCTGCGCTTCCGGCGCCTGCCCGCGCCAGCCTCAGCCGTGAGCAGCGCCGCGCCTGGCGCCGCCGCCGCCTGCTGCGTGCCCTCCGGGCCGCACACATGCTGCGGAGCTGACCCATGCTCTCGCCGGCTGACTTTGACATGCTGTTTGGCGAAGCGCGCGCACGGGAGGGCCGGAAGGCGCCACCCCCGCGCAAGGCAGGACGAGCCACCCCCGTGCTTGTCCCTGTGCCGGTTCGTCCGGCCCGCCCCGTGCGCCGTAAACCCTGACGACGCTTCGCCATCCGACCGCTGGCCGGGACCTCCTCCCCGAACCCCGCCCGGCCAGCGGTCCCTTCCTTCTCTCTCTTTCAGGCGACGGACGCGATGTGGCGCAGCTGCGTGCGAAGAGCCCCTCCGTCACCGCTGACAGCCCCGTCTACCTCATCATGCGTTGCCCGCCAGACGGGAACGGCGGCCTTCAGCACCGCGCGGCCCGCATCCGTCAGGACAAGCCGGCGAGAGCGCCGATCCTCCTTATCCGGAACAATTGACACGAGCCCCATCCGCTCCAGCGGTTTGAGGTTCGCCGTCAGTGTCGTGCGGTCCATGCCGAGGAAATCCGCAGCCTCGCCAAGCCTGGGCGGGTCCGGCCGGTTCAGCGAGATCATCAGCGAATATTGCCCGTGGCTGATCCCGAATGGGGCGAGGGCGGCATCAAACCGGCGGGCAAGGGCGCGCGCCGCACGGTGCGCCGCAAAGCAGAGGCAGCGGTTATAGACTTCCAGCGTGGTCGAAAGCGGCAAATCAGAATCCATGACAAAGATATATGTTGACATCAACGTATATGTCAAGGAGAAGGGCGGGAAAGAGGCACCCAGGAAGGGGCCACCGGCAGCGCCGCGATGATGCTGCCAAGTACCGGGCAGGTGATGACCAGATGAGAGAAGTGACCGCCTATAACTGGGTGCCTGATTTTGCGCAGGGCTTCGTCAAGGATCTGCGTGTGCGCTGGGCGCTGGAAGAGGCCGGGCTTTCCTACACGCAGCGCCTTATCGATCACGAACAGAAGGTGCAGGCCGGGCATCTTTCCCGTCAGCCTTTCGCCCAGGTCCCGGTCTATCGGGACGATACGGCTGACCTTTTCGAATCCGGCGCGATTGTGCTGCGCATTGCGTCGGGTTCTTTGGCCCTGATGCCCGAGGGTGCAGCCGCGCAGGCGCGCGTGTCGAGCTGGATCTTCGCGGCGCTGAACTCGGTAGAGCCTTATGTCGCCAATGTTCAGACCACAGAGCTGTTTGACAGCGAAGCGGACTGGGCGCCGGGCTTTCTGGAGATTGCGCGCCAGCGCCTGTCGCAACGCATGACGCGCTTGTCGGACTGGCTGGAGGCGCGCGAGTATCTGGAAGCAGGCCGGTTCACGGCCGGCGACCTGATGATGGCGACCGTGCTGCGCGACCTGGAGCGCGGCGAGATGCTGGCCCGGTTCCCGGTGATCGACGCCTATCTGGCGCGCTGCCTTTCGCGGCCCGCCTTTCGGCGGGCGCATGAGGCCCAGCTTGCCGCATTTTCCGGGCAGATGCCCGGCTGATCACACCACGGAGGATTGCAATGGCCACCCTTGAAAAGAAAGTCCGGACCTGTTTCTGGTTCCAGAGCGGCGGCCTCAGGGCAGCGGAGTATTATGTCAGCCTGCTGCCGGACAGCCGCATCGACGGCGTCATGGAGCATGGCAATGCCGCTGACCCGATGGTGGTGGAGTTCACCCTCGCCGGCGCGCCCATGATGATCCTGACCGCCGGACTGCACTACAAGCTGACGCCGGCTGCTTCGATCTCTGTGCTGACGAAAGACCAGGAAGAGACGGACCGGCTCTGGGCCGCGCTGCTCGATGCCGGCGGGCAGGAAAGCATGTGCGGCTGGCTGGAGGATCGCTACGGCCTTTCCTGGCAGATCGTGCCGGAGGCGCTGCCGAGGCTCATGAATTCGGGCGATGGACCGGCGGCCATGCGCGTGCGCGACGCGATGATGCAGATGCGCAAGATCGACATTGCGGCCATCGAGGCGGCGTACCGCGGAGAAACCGTGTCATGACAATATCCACCCGCAAGCCTGTGGCCGAGATTGCTGCCGAGATGGGCGTCGGCCTCGTCACGCCGCACCTGACCTGCGATGGCGCCGCCGACGCGATCGAGTTCTACAAGCAGGCCTTCGGCGCCGAGGAGATGATGCGGCTGCCCGGCCCGGACGGGCGCCTGCTGCACGCAGCGGTTCGCATCTCCGGCGCCATGGTCTTCCTCGTCGACACTTTCCCGGCAAACGAGATGCATGAGGCGGCCCGCTCACCGAAGGATTTCGGCGGCACGCCGGTGACGATCCACCTGATGGTCGATGATGTCGATGCCGTCGCCGCACGGGCCGTGAATGCCGGGGCGAGCATCATCATGCCGGTGGCCGACCAGTTCTGGGGCGACCGGTACGGGATCCTCGAAGATCCGTTCGGGCACAGATGGTCGATTGCAACGCCGGTCTGGCCACCGCGCACGCCGGAAGAAATGTCGGCGGCGATGTCCGCCTGATTTCAAACACCCAGGAGAATGCTCTGATGACCTATATCGACGGCTTCCTGCTCGCTGCGCCCAGCGCCAACCGGGAGGCTTATCGCAGACATGCTGAAGAAGCATGGCCGATGTTCCGCGGTCGCGGTGCTCTCACGATGGTCGAGGGCTGGGGCGATGATGTGCCCGATGGCAAGGTCAATTCCATCAACTCCGCCGTGATGCGCAAGGCGGATGAAACGGCGCTGTTCTCCTGGGTCACCTGGCCGGACAAGGCGACACGCATGGCCGGCTGGCAGACGATGATGGAGGCCGGCCCGCCCGAAGGCGCAATGAGCGAGATGCCGTTTGATGGATCACGGATGATCTATGGCGGCTTCGAGACGCTGCTGGGTGACCCCGGCGTGAAGGCCGGCTATTTCGACGGCACGGTGATGCCGGTGCCGGCGGGCAAGCGCGCGGCCTTTACCGAAGCGTCGAAAAGGATGGCCGAACTCTTCATTGAGCATGGCGCGCTGACGGTGGTGGATGCCTGGGGCGATGATGTGCCGGAGGGCAAGATCAATGATTTCCACGGCGCGGTGCTCCGCAAGCCCGACGAAGCCATCGTGCTCTCATGGATCGGCTGGAAGGACAAAGCCGCGCGCGATGCGGCCTGGGAAAAACTGATGCGCGATCCCCGCATGGATCAGCACAGCCTGAAATCGGTGGGCGCAGATATGGGCCGCATGATCTTCGGCGGCTTCATCCCGATTGTGGATGTCAGGTAAACAGCGCCGCGCTGGCTCAGGCGAGGCGGCGGGCGATGACTTCCGCGCGCTCGGCGCCGAAATCCGGCACGAGCATACCCAGCAGGCGCAGCGCCTCGCTGGCATCGTGCCGGCTTGCCGCATCAAGCATCTGGTGCAGCAACTTGCGGAACAGTTCGCCCTGGTATGGCCCGGGAACGACCTGCAATACGCCCTCGACCGATGTGGTCTCGATCGCCTCATGCTGATAGGTCAGGCATTCGTGCAGCTTCTCGCCGGCACGCAGCCCGGTGGTGACGATGCTGATGTCACGGCCGGGAACCTTGCCTTTCAGGCGGATCATCGTCTCGGCGAGCTGTCCGATGGCGATGGGCACGCCCATGTCGAGCACATAGAGGCCCGCCGTGCCAGCTTGCGTCTGCAGCGCGGCCGCCTGCAGCACGAGCGCCGAGGCCTCCTCGATCGTCATGAAATAGCGGGTCGCCTCGGGGTCGGTGATTGTCACCGGGCCGCCCTGCGCGATCTGCTTCTCGAACAGGGGCACGACGGATCCTGATGAGCCCAGCACATTGCCGAACCGGACCATGGCGCCGGTCATTCCGGATTCCTGCACGATCTGCATCAGCGTCAGTTCGGCCAGCCGCTTCGAGGCGCCCATCACATTGTCAGGGTCCACTGCCTTGTCGGTCGAAATGAAGACGAACAGCTCCGTGCCGCTCTCTGCGGCTGCGCGGGCGACAATCTTCGCGCCGCCGACATTGGTCAGCAGCGCCTCGCAGCTGTGGCGCTCCATCAGGGGCACATGTTTCAGGGCGGCGGCATGGATCACGATGTCCGGGCGCACCGCCTTGAAGATCGACTGGACCCGCGCTGCATCACGGATGTCGCCCAGATGGAACGACATGTTCAGCTCCGGATAGCGCCCGGTCAGCTCCATCTCGATCTGGTAGAGATTGTATTCGGAGAAATCGATGATCGCGAGTTCAGCCGGGTTCTCCGCCGCCACCTGGCGGGCAAGCTCTGAACCGACCGAGCCGCCGCCGCCGGTCACCACGACCCGCTTGCCGGTCAGGAGCCGCGTCACCGGCGTCTTGTCCAGCTTGCGTTCCGGGCGGGCGAGCAGGTCTGCCGGCCGTACTGGCTCCAGCGTCTGCGCGGTCTCGTCATGGCCAAGCGCCATGATCTCGGCCTTCCGGCTGGAGGTTACTTCCAGCACTTGCAGCATGATGGGCGGGGTGCGCGCCGGGCCGGTCAGCGCCACCCAGGGTGTCTCGCCATAGCGCACGGTCAGAACATCGATCACATCGCCCAGCTCGCGCAGGCTGCCCATGATCGGCACGCCGCGCACAGCGCGCCCTGGCTCCTGCGCCGTCAACTCGATCAGCCCCAGCACGCGCACGGCCCGGCCGGATTTCTGGGTCTCAAGGCGGCGCAGCACGTCGATCCAGCTGTCGGGGTCGCCCAGCAGCAGGATCGGCTGGCTCTGCTTCGGCAGGCGCTGGAAGATCTGCATGGGCCGCTGGGTCGACCGCCAGCGCGCGATCATCCGCCCGCCGAACAGGGCTGCGGTCCAGAAGCCTGCCGCCATCAGCAGGGATGGCACCGGTGCGACCAGCAAGCCGTTCAGCGCAACCATTACGGGCAGGTAGAACAGCACGGCCAGGCCAATGACCTGAACCAGCCGCCACGCATCCGGTGCGCCCATATGACGCCAGACCTGCCTGTGGATTCCGCCGAGGAACAGGGCGGCGGCAGCGGCCATCATGAACGCCGCCGTCGCCGCGAGCCAGGCGATCACCGGGAAAGTGCCGGTCACGGCGCCGGTCAGGTAGGTGTCCAGATGGGCCGCCGTCATGGCGAGGCCCGCCATGGCGATGTCGAACGTGAGTGTGAGGGCCATGGCACGCCGGGCGGCGTCTCTGGGTGTCACGTTCTGCACTCCTCAACCGTTGCCGTTAAACCCCCGGGCGGCAGCCCCTGTAGTGCCACCACCGGCTTCAAATGCAAAGCGTTTAAGATCGCCTGAAGCGGGAATTTTTTGTAAACATGGTGGGCCCGGCAGGACTTGAACCTGCGACCAGACCGTTATGAGCGGTCCGCTCTAACCAACTGAGCTACAGGCCCTCTGGCCTGTCGTTTAAGCGCCGCGCTGCTGCCATGCAACGGCCTTGTTCCGGTTTGAAGACAGGCCTACCGTCGTTTCACCTGTTTGAGGACCTGCCCATGAAACATGCAACTTTGTCTGCAATTGCGCTTGTTCTGGCCATGGCGCCTGTCGCCTGCGCGCAGGGCGCTTCCGCCTTCACGCCCCAGGCCGCGCCTGTTGCCGGCCATCCGAACTCCATCCAGCCGGAAACCACGATCCAGCTTTCAGCCGAATCGCGTGTGAACCGGGCGCCGGACATCGCGTTCATCACCGCCGGCGTTACACAGGAGCGGGCGACGGCCGGCGAGGCGATGGCGGCCCAGTCTGCGGCCATGAACGGCGTGTTCGAGGCCCTGCGCGCCAGCGGTGTTGCAGACCGGGACATGCAGACCTCCGGCCTCAGCCTGTCGCCGCGCTATGATTATATCGAGACGCCGGGTCGCGATGGCCGCATCCGGGGAGAGCAGCGCCTCGCTGGCTATGTCGCCTCCAATCAGGTCACTGTCCGCGTGCGCGATCTCGCCAATCTGGGCGAGACGCTCGACCGGATGGTGGCCTCCGGCGGCAACACGATTTCCGGCATTTCCTTCGCCATTGATGACGACAAACCGCTGCGCAACGAAGCCCGCGCGAACGCCATGAAGGAGGCGATCGCCAAGGCAGAGCTTTATGCCTCGGCAGCCGGCCTGCGTGTCGGCCGGATCGTGACGATCCGTGAAGGCTATGAGGCCAGCCCCCAGCCGATGCCGATGGCCCGCATGGCAATGGCCGAGGCGATGGACATGTCCACCCCGGTTGCCGGCGGCGAAGTTGGCATCACGGCGAATGTCAGCGTGCTGTTCGAGCTCGTCCGCTGAGGCCAGCTCAGACATAACCTTCTGCGAGCAGGTCCTTCATGTCGATGAGGCCGATCGGGCGGCCGGTCTCATCGACGACGAAGGCGTTCGAGATCCGGTGCTCGCTCAGGCGCTTGATAACCGTCTGCATCCGCTCGGCCGGGTCGATGGTGCGCGGGCCAGCCGTCATCACTTCAGCCGCCGGCGCGTTTGTTTTGCCCGCCAGCATGGCACGGCGCAGGTCGCCATCGGTCACCATGCCGACCAGCTCCCCGTCCGCGCCGGTCACTCCGGCGCAGCCCTTGCGCCCCTCGGACACGGCCAGCACCACAGCTTCAAACCCGGCGTGCGCAGCAACCAGCGGCAGCGGATCACGCCGGTCGTGCACATAATCCCCGGCGGTCTGCAGCGACCGGCCGAGCTTGCCGCCGGGATGGCGGAAGCCGAAATCCTCGCGCGAAAACCCCCGGCGCGCCATCAGCACGATGGTCAGCGCATCGCCCAGCGCCAGCGCCATGGTCGTGGAAGATGTCGGCGCCAGTCCGTTCGGGCACGCTTCCTCCACGGCGGGCAGCTCCAGCACCACATCGCTGAAACGCCCGAGCGTTGAGTCCTTCGCCCGGGTCATGCCGATCACCCGGATGTCGCTCGCCTTGCAATAGCGGAGCAGGTCGATCAACTCGCGGCTTTCCCCGGAATAGGAAATCGCGATGACGACGGATCCGGGCATGATCATGCCAAGGTCGCCATGGCTGGCCTCGGTCGGATGCAGGAAGAAGGATGGTGTGCCGGTCGAGGCAAAGCTCGCGGCGATCTTATGGCCGATATGGCCGGATTTGCCGACGCCGGCGACGATCACATGCCGGTCGGTCGACAGGATCAGGTTGACCGCTTCGACGAAGGCAGGCGTCAGCGAGGCTTCGAGCTTCTCCAGCGCGGCGCGCTCGATCCGGATCACCTCCCGCGCGCGGGCGAGATCAGATTGGGTGGACACAGGCAAAGCCTCCGCTGAGACGGCACAATGGGCCTGCCTTGTGCAGAATGCGGCGGTTCGCTTCAAGTCCCCCGGCGCGGTTGGCGCTGCGCCTCAGCGGCGCCGGGTCTGGCGGCGGGTGTAGTCAGCCACCCGCGCCCCGGCCGTGGCGCGGGCAATCTGGGCGGCATTGTAGTCTGCCACTGCGGAGCCATCAAACAGGAAACCGGAGGGTTCCGGCGCCTCTGGCTGGGCCGCGACAGGGGCTGCAATATAATCTGATGGCGCGGCCAGGAACTCGCTCGCCACATCATAATCGACGGGGCCAAAGGCGGCGATCTCTGTCGGGGCGGCCTGATCTGTCCCGTCCCCTTCCATGTATTCGGGCATATATTCAGGCAATTCGCGCGCAAATTCCGGTCCAGCTTCGGCGGCGGCCTTGGCGGTCTGCTCGGCAAGGATATCGCTCAGGCGCCGCCCGTTCAGCATCGGCTCAGCCGCGCCGTTCGGGTTGGACGGCGTGCGCACTGCTGCAAACACCACAGGCCGGTTGCCGGGGTCGATCGTGCCGGGCGTCTGGCCGAGCGCGAGGAATGCGGTCTCGACCAGTTCGGTCACATGGGTGTTGCGCGAGCGGGCTGTTGCCCCGCCCAGCATGATCGCGATCACCCGGCGGTCGTCGCGCACAGCCGAAGTCATCAGGTTGAAGCCGGACGCGCGGGTATAGCCGGTCTTGATACCGTCCACGCCGTCCACGGTGCGGATCAACTCATTGTGATTGCGATAGGTTGTGCCGCCCCAGCTGAACTGCTGGTTCTGGAAATAATGATAGTAGTGGGGGAAGTGGTTCATCACCGCATCGGCGAGCATCGCCAGGTCGCGCGCGGTGGAAACCTGCGCAGCATCCGGCAGGCCCGAGGCGTTGCGGAAGGTCGTGCTCTCAAGGCCAAGCTCGCGGGCCCGCGCGGTCATGCGCTCGGCAAACGCGCGTTCCGAACCGGCGAGGTATTCCGCCACCACGACCGCCACATCATTCGCGGACTTGGTGACCAGTGCATAGATCGCGTCCTCGACCCGCATCCGGTCGCCCGCGCGCAGGCGCAGGTTCGAAGGCGGTTGGCTGGCTGCAGCGCGCGATACCGTCATCCGGTCGGTCAGGGTCACTTCGCCCGAATCGATGGCCTCGAACAGCAGGTAGAGGGTCATGACCTTGGTCAGCGAGGCAGGGTATCGCGGATCGTCTTCATTCCGGGCGTGGAGGACCTCGCCGGTCGCGGCGTCGACCACGATGGCGGCATATTTCTCGGCATGGGCCGCCGGAGCGATGGCCAGGGCGGAGACCGCGACGGTCGCCGCCAGGGCAGACCGGTACAATCCTCCAGACCAGAATTCTGCTGCCATGGGCGATATCCTCCAATGCCGATTTCGTCGCCACCCCAGGACCCGTCGGTGAACCTAGATTCGGCCATCATTCTTGACCACAGATTAACGCAGCCTGAGCGCACGATCTTTTCGTCAGCGAGGTACTCATGCAACGATCATGCAAATTGATTAATGTTGCGCCGCACAATTTTTATTGCATTCGCGAAGGCCTTGTGGTAGGTTCCCGTAGCGTAAACTGCTGGCAGAAGTCTGCCCCAGACAAGTTTCCCCCGAGATTTGCGTAGAAGGATCCCGACCATGGCCAAGACCGCAACCAAGACCGCCCCGCGCGCCAAAGCTGAAGCCCACACCCCGGAAGCTGCCACGAAGCAGATCGAAGCCGGCATGGACCAGCTCGCTGGCTTCGCCACGAAATTCTCCGGCTTCGCGGAAGACAGCGTGAAGGCCATGAAGGACAGCGCCGTCACCTCGACCGAAGTTATGCGCGAAATCGGCACCCGCAACATGAACTTCATGACCCAGGCCATGGAACAGGGCGTTGAGCTGACCCAGGCGCTCGCTTCCGCCCGCGACCCGCGCGAAATCCTCGAGATCCAGTCCGGCTTCGCCAAGTCGATGTTCTCGGCCTACACCGCTGAAATGACCGCGCAGACCGAGCTGTGCCTCGGCGCCTGGCGCGAAGCGGTGAAGCCGTTCGGCGCCCACCTGATGATGAAGTGATCTTTCCGGTTCGGCGACGCTGCGGCGGGGCCGGGCGTAGAGTGACCTTGATGTAGAGTATGAAGGCCGGGCCGTTTGGTCCGGCCTTTTTCATACGCTTTCGCATTCGGGCCGTCCCCTTCCCCTGCGCGAGGGGGCAGGTGCCCTTCGCCTTCGCCGCGAACCGGATTATCCTCCCTGTCATCGGACAAGATTCAGGGGCCAGATACAGGGGCCAGTTCCGGGGAGAGACATGATCCGCGACAGTCAGGGCAATCCGTTACCCGGCGCCAGCGCCGCCGCCGCCGAGCTGTTCGACCTGTCCTGCCGGCGGTTTGCACGCTTCTGCGGTGATCCGGTGGCTCCGCTTGATGAAGCGATTGCCGACTCGCCGGGCTTCGCCATGGCCCACATCGCCAAGGCCTGGCTCTATGTGATGTCGACCGAGCCCGGCGCCACCGCCGGGGGACGGCGCATCCTGCGCGATCTCGACAAGGCAGGCCCCGCCGCCCATCCGCGCGAGGCGGCCCACCGCAAGGCCCTCGCCGAAGCCGCGACCGGCAACTGGACCGAGGCGGCCCGAACGCTGGACCTGTGGTCGGCGGCCCATCCGCTGGACTATCTTGCCCTGCTCGCCGGCCATCAGGTGGATTTCCTCACCGCCAATGCCCGCAACCTGCGCGACCGCATCGCCCGCGCGCTGCCCGCCTGGGAAGAGGTGCCGGGCCGGTCCTTCCTGCTCGGTATGCTCGCCTTTGGCCTCGAGGAATCCGGGGACTATGCCCGCGCCGAGGCAGCGGGCCGGGAAGCCATCGCCGAAGATCCCGAGGATTGCTGGGCGCACCATGCCGTCGTGCATGTGATGGAGATGCAGGGCCGCGCCGCCGAGGGCCGTGATTTCATCCGCCGCCGCCGCGAATTCTGGGCGCAGGAGGAGAATTTCCTGAAAGTGCACAATTGGTGGCACCTGGCGCTCTGCCATCTCGAACTCGGCGAACTCGGCGCCGCGCTGCAGCTTTATGATGATGAGGTGCGCGCCGAGGAGAGCGGCGTCGCGGTAAACCTGGCCGATGCCTCGGCGCTGCTGTGGCGGCTGCATGTGCTGGGCGAGGATGTCGGCGAGCGCTGGGACGAACTGGCTGAGGCCTGGACCCAGCATGCCGACGGGCGCTGCTATCCCTTCAACGACATGCACGCTGCCATGGCCTTCATCGGGGCGGGCCGGCGCAATGATGCGCTCGACCTGCTCGACGCTGCCGAAGGCGCCGCCCCCGGAGAGATGCGCGACTGGATGGAGGCCACCGGCCGCCCGATCATCGAAGGCCTCGTCGCCTTCGACCGGGGCCAATACAGCGAGGCGGTTGAACGCCTGTTCCCGGCACGCCAGATTTACGGCCGGTTCGGAGGCAGCCATGCCCAGCGCGATGTCATAGACTGGACCCTCACCGAGGCGGCCATTCGCGGACGTATCGACGGCGTGGCCACCGCGCTGGCGGCAGAGCGCCTCGCGCTGCGCCCGGCCAGCCGCATCAACCGGGCCTTCGCCGAACGGGCCGCACAGGAGACCTGACCCATGGCCGGATTTCTCGAATTCGGGGCGATCGCCCGCCCTGCCTCGCCCAACACCGCGCTCGTCGCCCCGCCCGGCTATCCCACCAGCGCAGAGGTCGACGCCGCCGCACCGGTTTTCCCCCGTCCGCCGGAAGAGACCTTCAAACGCCTGCTCGCCATGATCGACGCGCGCAGGGACTGGAAGCTCGCTGCTTCGGACCCTGCTGCGCTGAAGGCGCGCTTTGTTGCGGTCACGCCGCTGATGCGCTTCAAGGATGATGTCGATTTGCAGGTCCTGCCAGCCGATGGCCAGCCGGGCCAGTCAACCCTTGTCGCCTATTCCCGCTCCCGGGTCGGCTATTCTGATCTGGGCACCAATCTCAAACGGCTGAAAGCGCTTTGTGAGGCGCTCTCAGTGCCATGAATCCGGGCAAGTCTGGAATTGGACAGCAATTGCACCTTCAATCTCGGTCAGGAACGTATATCTTCATGGGCATGAGCACAGTTACCGATCCTGCCAGGATGAGCGGAACGCCGGGTGCCGGCGATCCCGGGGGCGGCATGACCGGCGGCGATGACGGCACGGGTTTCGATCTCGCCACGCAAACGCGGGTCAAGACCAAGAAACCGTCGCTCTACCGCGTCCTGCTGCTGAACGATGATTACACGCCGATGGAATTCGTCGTGTATATCCTTGAGCGGTTCTTCAACCGCTCTCGGGAGCAGGCGACCCGCATCATGCTTCACGTCCACCAGAAGGGCGTCGGGCTATGCGGGGTCTACACCTACGAAGTGGCCGAAACGAAGGTCGCCCAGGTGCTGGACCTTGCACGCCGCCACGAACACCCGCTCCAGTGTGTCATGGAGAAAGATGACTAGCCGCAACCTCAACACCTGCCCCCTGTAACACCTGAACCCGGAAGGCTCTTCCTTTGCCCCGTCTCTCTCACTCCCTCGAAACCGCTCTGGAGAAGGCGCTGACCCTCGCCTCCGACCGGGATCATGAATACGCAACGCTCGAGCATCTCCTGCTCGCCCTCACCGAGGATGAGCATGCGCGTGAGGTCATGGGAGCCTGCAAGGTCAATATCGACGCCCTGCGCGGCGACCTGACCCGATATATCGACGAGGAACTCTCCAGCCTGATTGTGGACGACAGCGAAGGCCGGGTGCAGCCGACCGCTGCCTTCCAGCGGGTCGTGCAGCGCGCCATCCTGCATGTCGAAAGCTCCGGCCGCGAGGAAGTCACCGGCGCGAACGTGCTCGTCTCGATCTTCTCCGAGCGCGAGAGCCACGCTGCCTACTTCCTGCAGGAGCAGGACATGACCCGCTATGACGCGGTCAATTACATCTCGCACGGCGTCGCCAAGCAGCCCGGCATGTCGCGTCCCACCACCCCCCGCGGCGCCGAATCCTCTGAGGAAGAACCCGTGAAACAGGGCCATGAAGCGCTCGATACCTATTGCGTGAACCTCAATGCCAAGGCCCGGGCCGGCAAGATCGACCCGCTGATCGGGCGCGATGCGGAGGTCAACCGCTGCATCGAGGTGCTCTGCCGCCGCAACAAGAACAATCCGATCCTCGTCGGCGACCCCGGCGTCGGCAAGACCGCCATCGCCGAAGGCCTCGCCAAGAAGATCGTTGACGGGGAAGCGCCCGAAATCCTCGACGAAGCCATCATCTGGTCGCTCGACATGGGCGCGCTCTTGGCTGGCACGCGCTATCGCGGCGATTTCGAGGAACGTCTCAAATCCGTGATGAAGGAGCTCGAACAGCAGGAGAAAGCGATCCTGTTCATCGACGAGATCCACACGATCATCGGCGCCGGCGCGACCAGCGGCGGAGCCATGGATGCCTCCAACCTGCTGAAGCCCGCACTCCAGTCCGGCGGCCTGCGCTGCATGGGCTCGACCACCTTCAAGGAATACAAGCAGCATTTCGAGAAGGACCGCGCCCTCTCCCGCCGCTTCCGCAAGATCGACGTGGTCGAGCCGACCGTGCCGGACACAATCAAGATCCTGACCGGCCTCAAATCGAAGTTCGAGGAATTCCACGGCCTCAAATACACCAACGAGGCCATCAAGGGCGCCGTCGAGCTTTCGGACCGCTACATCACCGACCGCAAGCTGCCGGACAAGGCCATCGACGTGATCGACGAGGCCGGCGCCGCGCAATGGCTGCTGCCCGCTTCCAAGCGGAAGAAAACCGTCGGTGTACGGGATATCGAAGCCGTGGTCGCCAAGATCGCACGCATTCCGCCCAAACAGGTCACCTCCGATGACGCCGCCGCGCTGAAATCGCTCGACAGCGACCTGAAGCGCGTCGTCTTCGGCCAGGACGAGGCCATCGAAGCGCTCGCCGCCTCGATCAAGCTCGCCCGCGCGGGCCTGCGTGAGCCCAACAAGCCCATCGGATCCTATCTCTTCACCGGCCCCACCGGCGTCGGCAAGACCGAAGTCGCCAAGCAGCTTGCCTCCATCATGGGCGTCGAGATGCTGCGCTTCGACATGTCGGAATATATGGAGCGCCATACCGTCAGCCGTCTGATCGGCGCGCCTCCGGGCTATGTCGGCTATGATGAAGGCGGTCTGCTCACGGACGGTGTGGACCAGCATCCGCACTGCGTGCTCCTGCTCGACGAGATCGAGAAGGCCCACCCCGACCTCTACAACATCCTCCTGCAGGTGATGGACAATGGCGCGCTGACCGACGCCAATGGCCGCAAGGTCGATTTCCGCAATGTCGTCCTCATCATGACGACGAATGCGGGCGCGTCTGACGCGGCGAAGAACTCCATCGGCTTTGGCCGCGGCAAGAAGGATGAGGAGCAGGAAGAAGCGCTGAAGCGCATGTTCACGCCTGAATTCCGCAACCGCCTCGATGCGATCATCACCTTCGGCGGCCTGACGCCGGAGATCATCGACCGCGTCGTCGAGAAGTTCATCCTGCAGCTGGAAGTGCAGCTGGAAGACCGCAACGTCACGATCGAAGTGTCGAAAACGGCGCGCGAATGGCTGGCGAAGCGCGGCTTCGATCCCGAGATGGGCGCCCGCCCGCTCGCCCGCACGATCCAGGAATTCGTCAAGAAGCCGATGGCCGAGGAACTCCTCTTCGGCAAGCTGCAGAAGGGCGGCCTCGTCAAGATCGACCTCGACAAGAAGACCGAGGAGCTGACCTTCAAATACGTCGCCGAAGCGCCGAAGAAGAAAAAGCCGGCTCCGGACGAAGCCGAAGGCGCGGCGAACTGAGGCGCTGCACCGCTGACAACAAAGGCCGGCCTCCGTTGGGGCCGGCCTTTTTCATTTAATCCAGAAGCTCCGCCCCCGGACCGATCAGCGCTGCGAGACGCGCGCGCACGTCCGGCGCCAGCCCCGCCCATTCCGCCTTCAGCGTCTCAAGGCATTTCGCCTGATAGCGGAACACGCCTTGTGAATACTGCCCGCCTTCCAGCACCAGAGAGAAAGTCTCTTCGCCCGCCGCAATCGCGGCTGCATTCGCCGTCAGGAATGGCAGGTAAGTGTCGCCCGCCTGCGCCAGCAGCGCCGTCACCGCCGGGCTGCCAAGCGCTTCCTCCGTACCCAGCCAATCGCCCTCAATGCCGCCGGCATCATCGGCATGGTCCAGCCAGCGATAGAGGTAAGGCGTCTCGCCCCGCATCCAGGCCATCGGCGTCGGATCATAGCTCATCACCTTGAGCTGGCCATAGAAGGCGAGATCGGCAAGCGATATCCGCCCGCCAAACAGGAAGCGCGAGGGCCCGAGCGCCAGACCCTCCAGCGCGCGGCAGCTGCGCTGCCAGCTTGCCTCGATCACGGGCGCGGTCTCTGGCGTGCAGCCGACCAGCGGCATCCGCGAAATCTGCCGGGCACGGATCGTTGCGGCAGCAGCCTCGACAGTCTCTTGCCCTGCATCCGGCATGGAATCAAACATCAGCCAGTTCGCGCACCATTCCTGGTCTTCCGCATAGGTCCAGCGATAGTGGAACATCGCCTTCATGAACCATTCGTCGGCCATGTCCTCCAGCAGCAGGCAGGCAAAGCGCAGCGCCGGATCCGCCGGCACCAGCGCGCGGCCCTCCCCTTCAAGGGAGAGGAGGAAAGGTGTGGAATCATTCGTCCACGTCCCATCTGGCCGCCGGATCACAGGAATGACCGGCGCTTTCACATTTGGCATGACCCGCCCGCGCTCCTCGCCCGTCATGCCTGTCCATGTATGGGCAAGGCGTTTGGCGCGCATCGCCGCGCGCACTTTGAGCGAATAGGGCGAACCCAATGCTCCGTAGACCTCATAAGGGTTCACAGCTTCCTCCCTTCCAGCCAGTCCGGCCGCGTCACGATCAGGTCCTGGCAGAGCAGCCCGGCCTCCCGGTGACGCGACATCGACGCATAGTCCTTGTGATTGAGTGTCGCGATGAACGCGTGCCGGTCTGGAAACTGATTGATCAGAACTCCGTCCCAGTCGCCGCCGCCAATGAAATAGCGCTCCGTCGCCCCCAGCAGCAGCGTCACGCCGCCCACCTCCTGCATCGCCGCCGTGAAGGCTTCCGAATAGCGCGCATAGGCCTCCCGCCCGCTGATCTCCTCTCCGAATTCCAGGTCTTCCGGGCGATAGGCGGCTTTCGGGCGGAATTTGAGCAGGTTTACCTGAACCACCGGCCCGTCATGGGGATCATCGCGGAAGGCACGGAACTGGTCAGCCGTCGGCTGAAAGGCGGGCATGGCTCACTCCTTGGGGCGAAGATGCGGATGTTTCAGGAAATGTCGCTCTGCATAGAACAAGGCGGCGGCGTGCAACGCGTGCTGCACTTCGTGCGCCCCATAATCCAGGAATTCCGTATACGGCATTTCGAAAAGCTCGATATCTTCATTGGCGTCGAAATCCTGCGCCACCTGCGGCGTGCAGCCGAGCGCGAGATAATAATGGATGCGGTTCGTCTGCGTCGCGGCATTGGGGTGGCAGGTGCCAATCCAGTGCATTTCGCGCGGCACATGGCCGGTCTCCTCCGCCAGCTCCCGCGCGGCGGCTGCCGCCCAGTCCGTCTCTCCGGGGTCGGCATACCCGCCGGGCAGCCCGTTCAGCATGACCTGCGCGGCATGGCGATACTCGCGCACCAGCAGCACATTGCCCGCATCCGTCAGGGGCACCAGCGTCACCCAGTCACGCACCTCGATGACGTGATACGTCTCGATGATATGCCCGTCCGCCCGTTCGCACCGGTCGGTCCTGAGGCCCAGATACTGGTCCTGCATCACCTGCCTCGATGACAGGATTTTCCACGGCTTCATGGCGCCGTGCCTTTCAGGTGCCGGTCAAGGAACGCCATCCGTGTACGCATCAGGTGCAGCTGCAGCGCCTCGCCCTGTATGCCGTGGCGCTGGCCGGGATAGGTCATCAGCTCGAAAGGCTGGCTGCGTGCCTGCAAGGCCGCCATAAGGCGGGTCGTGTTGTCGAAGGTCACATTGTCGTCCGCCATCCCATGGATCAGCAGAAGCGGCCCGGTCAGCCCGTCCAGATGCGCAAACACGCTGGAGAGGTGATAGCCTTCCGCATTGTCCTGCGGCGTGCCCATGTAACGCTCCGTATAGAACGTATCATAGAGCGCCCAGTCGGTCACCGGCGCGCCGGACACGGCCGCGGCAAACGTGCCCGCCGGCGCCTGCGCATAGACCATCAGCGCCATGTATCCGCCATAGCTCCAACCCTGTATCGCGATCCGGTCCGGATCAACAAAGGGCTGCGATTTCAGCCATTCCACGCCCTTGAGCTGGTCGGCAACTTCCGGCCCGCCCGTGCGCCGGTGGATCACGTCTTCAAATCGCTTGCCCCGGTTCCAGGTGCCGCGATTGTCGAGCCGGAACACGATATAGCCCTGATGGGTGTAGAACTGGTCGCCCAGCGGCCTCCAGTCCCGGCTCACTCGCTGAACATGCGGCCCGCCATAGACCTCCACGATAACAGGATAGCGCTTCGCCGGGTCAAAATCCGGCGGCAGTTGGATGGAATAGTGCAGCATCTGCCCATCCTCCGCCCTCAACGTGCCGAACTCGGGCACCGTATGCGACGCCAGATAAGGTGCATACGGATGGCTATCGTCCAGCGCATTTTCCGAAATCCAGGCGATCCGTGTGCCATCAATCCGGTAAAGCGCCGTCTGTGGCGGCTGGGTGGGCGAGGAAAAGGTTCCCACATAACTCTGCGCCCCCGGCCCCAGAGCGACTGACCAGCTGCCCCCCTCCGGGGTGATCCGGCGCACTTCGGGGCATTCCTTCGTCAAAAGGTTGGAGCCCGGATTGAGGTCGATACACGCCGAATTGGGCAGGCGCGCCGCCCTACGCGCAGCCACCTGCGCATCGCTCCAGCCCACGGGAACCGCATAGAGGTGCCGCTCCAGCGGGCTGTCCATGAAGCCGGTGAAATAGATCATCCCGCTCGCCGCATCAAAGCCGAGCAGCTCGCTGACCACCCAGTCGCCGAAGGTGATCTGCTGCAAATCCGAAGTCGCGGGATTGCGCCGGTAGATGTGCCGGTAGCCGGTCGTCTCGTGCGTCGTCAGCAGGCTGCCATCGGGCAGGGCCAGGAAATCATTCGTCAGGTTCACCCAGCGCGATTGCTCCTCCCTGAAGGGAGACCAGATGCGCCAGGGAAGCCCGTCCGTCCGGTTGAAGCGGATTTCCGTCTGTGCACGGTTCACCGTCTGGATCCACAGGCTTTCCCGCGTCCAGTTCACGCGGGCAAGGTAATCATCCGGGCCGACGGAGAAGATCCGGTCTGTCCGTCCGGTCTCGAAATCCTTCACATGCAGGGCCACCTTCGCATTCGGCTGCCCTGCGCGCGGATAGCGCTGCTCGATCACGGTCACGGCATCGGCGGCAATATCAAAGCGCGGGATGATATCTACCCCGCTCTCATCAACCTCCGTATACGCAATATACCGCTCGTCCGGGCTCCACCAGTAACCAGTGTACCGGTCCATCTCCTCCTGCGCGACGAATTCGGCCAGGCCATAGCGCACCGCCGCTTCGGGGCGCGCATCCGGCGACACCTGCGTTTCCTCCCCGCTCGCAAGGTCGATCACGAACAGCGCCTCATTCCGGATGAAGCTCACATAGCGCCCGCGCGGGGAAACCTTCGCGTCATATTCGAAACTGTCGGTCTCGGTCAGGCGGCGCACGTCCGGGCCAGCATCCTTCAGGGTAATGAGGAACAGGTCGCCCCCTGCCGGCACGAGGATCTTGTCCGCCGTGCCCCAGCTATAGTCGGCAATGCCGCGCACGCCCGCAATGCGCCGGCGCTCGCGCAGCGCTTTTTCTTCCTCTGAAAGTTCGGCATCGGCGGGGTCGAGCAGGGCGGAATCGGCCAGCATCGTCTCCGCGCCAGTCGCCACATCGAACTGCCACAGGTCAAAGCGCGAGAGGTCATCGGCCCGCGGCTTCAGGAAGGTCACGCGCCGCCCGTCCGGCGAGAATTTCACCGCGCGCTGGGCAGGGCCGGACAGGGCAGGTGAGGCATAAAGGCGTTCCGGCGTCAGCCGGAGAGGTTCGGTCATGGCAGCGGTCTCGGAAGGTTGGGGCCGGGGCTCGGCCGCCTGCGAGGCGCAGGCAAAAAGGGCGAAGGCCGCGGCCAGCGCGGCGGGGAAAATCCGGTGTCTCATCGCCCGCACACTAGCGGCAAATTCGGCCCTGTCATCCGATGGATGGGGTGCCGAGCACGTAGATGCAGGCGGCCAGCAGCGCGATGAATTCGGCGATCCCGGACAGGATCACCATCACAAGCGTCATCAGCCCCGCCCGCCACAGCCGCCCCCCCGCCGGCATTGCCGGAGCAAGCCCCCGGAAAATCGTGACGGAGTAGGCAAGGATCAGGATTGCCAGCGCCGCGATGGACGAAGCCTGCGAAGGCTCCGGCTCGAGCGCATGCTGCACGATCACGACAGCGAGGCTGACCAGCCCCGCCGGCACGATGGTGGAGAAATAGAGCCGGCTGCGCACCGGCAGGGTTACGCCCTTGCCCCAGAACCCGATCAGCAGGCTGGCCGGGATATGCAGCGTGAAATAGGCCACTGGATAGAGCACCGCGAACGCCAGGATGATTTCACGGGTCACTGAACCTGGATCCCGCCCGTCCAGTTCCGCCTCGAAGCTCGCAATCGCCTCCTGCACACTGTTCCAAAGGGATGACCCTTCATAGGCCCACAGGAATTGCAGCGTCATGGTCAGCGCCATGATGACGAACACCAGTCGTATCGCCGGTGTATACCGCCCCAGCCAGTCGGGATCGCGCGCCGCCTCGAACACCCGCGCCGGATTGAACACCGCCGCCCACATCGTGCGGAAGCCGCGCACATTCAGCCCGAATACATCATCGGCCAGCGCATCCCAGCCGGCAAAGCGCGACATGTCGTCTTCGCCATAGCCCGCTTTTTTCCTGTCCTGCGCCATGTTTGTCCCCACGCGGAAATCGCCAGCATAGATTTTTCTTCCATTCCGGGCCAGCGCCATGCTTTGCTGGGGGCAGAGACAGGACAGAGTTCCGGTACAGGACTGATGGGGCAAGGGAGGTCCGCCATGCTGCGCGTCATCATCACCATCGTCAGCGTCATCCTGGTCGCGGCGGGCGCGGCCTTCTGGTGGCTGTTCCTGTCTGGCTCGAAGGCCCCGGCCCGCGCGCCCGGCGTCATGGATATCGCCGGCTGGCGCGCGCTGATCGCGGAAGATGCCGGGCGGGGGCCGGAGCGGATCGGCTGGCTGGAAGTCGCACATGACAATTTCCCCGCCTTTGTGGTGCAGGCAGGCCGCTTCGACGGGCCGGTCGGCATGTCGTTCAACAGTGTCCAGCTGTCATGGCCAGACCGGACCATCCTGATCGACACGGCCGTTGACGCCGAAATCATGAAGCAGATGGCGTAGACCCCGGCCGCTGAATTCAATGCCGCCGCCTATGAAACCCTGCTCGCCGCCATGGGCCGGGCGGAGCAGATCCTCGTCACCCATGAACATATCGACCATGTGATCGGCATCGCCCGCCATCCTGATCCTGCCGGCATCGCTCCGCGCCTCGCGATCACCGCAACACAGCGCGCTGCCCTCGGCCAGTTCGCCCTTGAAGGCGCCCTGCCGGAGGCGATCACCGCCCGCCCGGCGCTCGACCTGCCCGCCGCCGCCCGCATCGCGCCCGGCGTCGTCGCCGCCCCCATGTCCGGTCACTCGCCGGGCTCGCAGGTCATCTTCGTCCAGCGTGCCGATGGGGCGGAGTTCCTGTTCATCGGCGACATCGCCTGGACCATGCGCAATATCGAGGAGCTCACGACTCGCCCGCTCGCCCTCAACTACATGATCTTCGACCCGCCCGAAGTGCGCGACAGAGATGTCCGCGCCCAGCTGCGCGCCCTGCACGATTTGATGGAAACCGACCCCGCCCTGACGATCATCCCCGCCCATGACCGGCCCTACCTGCTCGCCCTGGTCGCAGAAGGGCGGCTGGCGGAGGGATTTGTGCAGCACCCGTGACCTGCCGGACACTGCGCCCCGCTTGACCCCCGGCGCGCCCCGGGCCACATCCGCGCCCAGCAAGCAAAACCCCCAGCTCCCCGAAGGAATCCCCCGCACATGGCCGGTCCCCAATACGTTTATCACATGCAGGGCCTCACCAAGGTCTATCCCGGTGGCAAGAAGGTGTTCGAGAACATCCACCTGTCTTTCCTGCCGGATGCCAAGATCGGTGTGGTCGGCGTCAACGGCTCGGGTAAATCGACCCTGCTGCGCATCATGGCGGGCGTGGACAAGGAGTTCAGCGGCGAGGCCTGGGCCGCAGAAGGCGTCAAGGTCGACTACCTGCCGCAGGAGCCGAAGCTCGACCCGGCCCTCAACGTGTTCGACAACATCGCCTCGCAGTGCCCCGAGAAGCAGATGCTCGACAAGTTCAACGCCATCTCCATGCAGCTCGGCGAGGAATACACCGACGAGCTGATGGAGGAGATGACGAAGCTGCAGGAGCAGATCGATGCGGCAGATGCCTGGGACATCGACTCCAAGATCGAAATGGCGATGAACGCCCTGCGCTGCCCGGAAAACGACGCCGATGTCAGCAAGCTCTCCGGCGGCGAGATCCGCCGCGTCGCCATCTGCCAGCTGCTGCTGTCAAAGCCCGACATGATCCTGATGGACGAACCGACCAACCATCTCGACGCCGAAACCGTCGCCTGGCTGCAGAACTACCTGATCAACTTCCCCGGCTGCGTCATCCTCGTCACCCACGACCGCTACTTCCTCGACGACATCACCAGCTGGATCCTCGAACTCGACCGCGGCCGCGGCATTCCCTATCAGGGCAACTACTCCAACTGGCTCGAACAGAAAGCCAAGCGGATGGAGCAGGAAGCCCGCGAGGAGAAGGGCAAGCAGAAATCGCTCGCCAAGGAACTCGAATGGGTCCGCTCCGGCCAGAAGGCGCGCCAGGCCAAGTCCAAGGCGCGTATCCAGGCCTATGAGCAGAAGGCCGCCGAGGCGGAGCGCGAGCAGGTAATGACCGCGCAGATCCGCATTCCCCCAGGCCCCCGCCTTGGCGGCGTCGTGCTGGAGGCCGAAAACATCCGCAAGGCCTTCGGCAACAACCTGCTGATCGAAGACCTGTCCTTCAAGCTGCCGCCCGGCGGCATCGTCGGCGTCATCGGTCCCAACGGCGCCGGTAAGTCCACCCTGTTCAAGATGATCCTTGGCCAGGAAAAGCCCGACGCCGGCAGCCTGCGCGTCGGCGATACGGTCAAGATCGGCTATGTCGACCAGAGCCGCGACAAGCTCGACCCCAACAAGAATGTCTGGGAGGAAATCTCCGGCGGCACCGATGTGATCGACCTGGGCGGCGTCACCGTCATGTCGCGCGCCTATGTCGGCGCGTTCAACTTCAAGGGCACCGACCAGCAGAAGAAGGTCGGCATCCTCTCAGGCGGTGAGCGCAACCGCGTCCACCTCGCCAAGATGCTGCGCGGCAGCCACAACCTCCTCCTGCTCGACGAACCGACCAACGATCTCGATGTGGAAACCCTGCAGGCCCTCGAAGAAGGCCTCGACAACTTCCCCGGCTGCGCCGTCATCATCAGCCACGACCGCTGGTTCCTCGACCGCATGGCGACCCACATCCTCGCCTTCGAGGGCGACTCCCATGTCGAATGGTTCGAGGGCGACTTCTCCTCCTACCTCGAAGACAAGAAGCGCCGCCTCGGCGAAGACGCCGTCAACCCGAAGCGCCTGAAGTTCAAGAAGTTCAGCCGCTGATCGGTGCGTTGAGGGGATCGGGGGCGCGCACCAGCTCGCTCCCGAACTCCGCCTCGAACGCCGCCTTCAGCGCCATGTCCACCTCCGGCAGGCTCACGACGCGCCCAAGGCAGGCGAGGCTCGTCACCCCATAGCGCGGATCGGCGATGCCGCACGGCGTGATGCCGGTGAAATGTTCCAGCTCCGGCTCCACATTCAGCGAAATGCCGTGGAAGCTCACCCAGCGTTTCAGCCGCACGCCGATGGCGGCGATCTTGTCCTCGCGCGGCGGCCCGCCGGGCTCAGTCCGGTCGACCCAGACGCCAACCCGGCCCTCGCGCACCCCGCCTTCGACATTGAACGCCACCAGCGCCCGGATGATCCAGGCCTCCAGGCCCGCCACAAAGGCGCGCACATCCCGGCCCCGCGTGGCCACATCCAGCATCACATAGGCCACCCGCTGGCCGGGGCCGTGATAGGTGTATTGGCCGCCGCGCCCGGCGTCATAGACGGGGAAGCGGGCCGGGTCGCGCAAATCCTCCGGCCGGGCCGAAGTTCCAGCCGTGTAAAGCGGCGGATGTTCAAGGAACCAGACCAGCTCCGGCGCCCCGTCCTCACGGATCGCGCGGGCCCGCGCCTCCATGAAGGCGAGCGCGGCCTCATACGGCACAGGGGCGTCCGAAACGGCCCATTCGACGGGGGAATGTTTCTGCATTGGCCCCGCGATATAGGCGTTTTTCAGGGCTTCACAAAGCCGGAACACCGCCTTATACGGCCCGTCTGCCCCGAATATACCAGTGTGCGGTCGTGGCGGAATTGGTAGACGCGCAGCGTTGAGGTCGCTGTGGGGCAACCCGTGGAAGTTCGAGTCTTCTCGACCGCACCATCTTTCCCGAATTGTCAGTCAGGACCCACAGCTCGATGGCTGGGATCGAGCTGGCCAGCGCAGGGCAGCCAGAACCAGCCAACTCTACTCCGGAAAAGCCGGCCCCTTAAAGATGAGGCCGGCTCCTTAGGCGACTTGCTGGCCGGTCTTATGCAAGCGCTGGCTTCTCGAAGATCGCCGGCGGCGGCGGTGCAGGTGGCTGGCCTGTCCATGATGCAATTGCGCTTGCGAGGTTTTCTGCCCAGGCATCGTCACCCCCTGCCGGATAGCGTCCCTCACGAAGAGCATTGCTCGAAGTTCCGGCCAGTTGAACGTGCGGCTTCTCAAAGTTCAGCGGCATCAGGTCGAACTTGCGGGCGATCTGGTGATACTTGTCCCACATACCCTTCTTGGGCTCATCCCATGTCCATTTACCCGGTCCGTTAAACGCCATGTCCACTGCGAGGCCATACTGGTGATATGAATGCCAGGCGGGGGCATGAGTTATAATGCTCTCTGGGCGCGTGCGGCCTTGAGCGTACAGATGTGTCTGTCTGACTGGCGACCTGAACCCCTCAAAAATAAAGAGCGGGATGCCCTGCGTGTTCAACTCAGACATGACTTTAGAAAGCGCTTCACGAAAGACCGGATGTAGAATTGCGGTCTCGGTATTTCGGAAAGTCGGGCTGGTTAAATCTGACATGATGTCCTCCAAGCAGGGCGTCCGGCCTCTGCAGGGCGACAATACTTCGTCTACCTAGGGTTTTCCAGTCTTTCGAGTTAGGGCGTCAGACGCTGCAGGCGCCGTGCTGAGCGCCCGTTAGCCGCCCGTCACGTGCCGCAGCGCCGCCACCAGCGCGAACACCTCATCCTCCCGCGTGAACACCGCCGGTGTCACCCGGACGCAGGCGCCGCTGGCGAGGCCGTCACGCATCACGGTGAATATCCCGAACTCTTCGGCCAGCCGCGCTGCCAGCGCCGCATTCTCCTGCACACCGGTCTGGCCGGCGAGGCGGAAGGAGGTGATGCCGGCGTGGAGGCGGGGGTCCGCCGGGGTCAGGATATCGACGCCCGGATGGTCCCGCAGGGTTTCGGCCCAGACGCTGCGCAGATGGCGCAGCCGCGCCGCTTTCCGCGCGGCGCCAAGTCTCTTATGCAATTCGAGCGCTTCGGGCACCGCCAGCAGCGCCGCGAAATTGACCGTGCCGGTCGTCACCCGCGCGCGGATGCTTTCAGGCGGCGGCTCGGCGGCGTTCATGTACGGGTCGATATCTTCCGTCCGTCCCCGGCGGATATAGATCGCGCCGACACCCAGCGGCGCCCCGATCCATTTATGCAGGTTGAGGCCGATGAAATCCGCGCCCAAATCGGTGACATCAAACTCCACCTGCCCGAAAGCGTGCGCCGAATCGAGCAGGACATCAGCCCCCCGCGCCCGCGCCATTTCGGTAATCTCCGCGACTGGCAGGACCAGCCCGGTCCGGTGGCTGACATGCGTCAGCAGGATCAGGCGGATGCCGGGATTTGCGTCCAGCGCGCTGGCATAGGTGTCGATCAGGCCCTGATACGTCGCAGGCTCGGGCAGCGCGATCTGATGCACCACAGCCCCGCGACGCGCCGAGAGCCAGCCCATCGCCGTCTGCATCGCGGGATAGTCGAGGTCGGCAAACAGGACGCCGTCGCCGGGGCGCAGCCGGTTATAGCCGGAGATCAGCGCCAGCATGGCCTCGGTTGCATTCCGCGTAAAGACGATCTCATCCTCGCGCGCGCCGATGGCTGCGGCCGCGGCTGACTGGATCGCCTGGAAGTCCCGCCCGAATTCGCGCCGTGCATAGATGGAAGTGCGGGCGTTGACGCGGTCGAGCGCTGCCTTGTGGGCATCCAGCACCGGCCTTGCCATCATGCCCCAATTGCCATGCTCCAGATGGATCATCTCATCGGTCACATCATAAAGCCCGCGCACCGCTTCCCAATAGGCCGTGTCGCGGGCCGCCTCTTCAGGGTTTTGCGGCGCGGCGGGCAGGCCTGCCGGTGTGCCGGCAGAGGCAGCGCCCGCTGCAGCCAGCCCGGAAGCCGCCCCCAGAACGCCCCGGCGTGTCAGTTTCGCCATCATCATATCTCCTCGGTCCTGCCATCTGCCCTGAACGGATGCGGGAGGCAGCGCCAGGGCGCCGCCTCCCGCCAGTTATGCCCGGTCTCGGCGTAGCCTAGAACTCTGCCGTCACGCGGATGTAAGCCTTGCCACCATCGGTGTCATAGGGCGCGTTGCGGGAGTAGATGAGGCCGCGATTGGCCTGGTGGCGCGACTCGTCGGGGAATGTGTTGAACACATTCTCCGCGCCCGCGCGCACCCGGACCTGCCCGGTCAGCTGGTACGACACCGCCACATCGAACAGCGTGATCGGATCGAAGTCCTGGAACGTCACATCGGCGCTGTCATCGACATCGGTCCACTGGCCATAATAGCGCGCCCGGGCCAGAAGGCCCCAGCGGCCGCGGGAATAGTCTGCGCTCGCCACGAGATTGTGCTGCGGCAGGCCTTCCTCGAACAGGCGGCGCGAGACATCGTTGAACACGCCGGCAATCGCCTCGCGGGTCACCTTGGTCTCGTTCCAGTTATAGGCGGCCGTCAGGCTGAGATTGCCCCCGAATGCGGCCCCGCCCCAGCTGCCAACGAAGTCCACGCCGCGGGTGCGCGTGTCAAACACGTTCTGGAAGAAGGACGCGGTGGTGATGCTTTCGCCGCCGGGAATCCCGAGATCGGCAAGCTGCTGGCGCTCGGCATTGGTCAGCTGGAAGCCGCCCCGTGTCGAGAACCGGTCCTCCAGTTCGATCTGGTAGACATCCAGCGTTGCGGTGAAGCCCAGATCGTTGCGGTAGACGACACCGACCGAGATGTTCTCGGAGGTTTCCGGCGTCAGCGGCAGGATCACCTGGCCGGCCGCCCGGCTGTTGATGATGTCGGCAACCGGCCCGGTCGGATTGAACCGTCCGCTGGTGACGAGGTTCAGCGTCACCGAGTTCAGGCCCTGGCTGGTGCGCTCGGATTCCAGCTGGCCCGGCGTCGGGGCCCGGAAGCCGGTTGACCATGTCCCGCGCACGGCCAGCCCGTCGGTCAGGGCGTACCGGGCGGCGAGCTTGTAGTCCGTGGTCGAACCGAATTCTGAGAAGTCCTCATACCGGATCGCGCCGCCGACGGTCAGCTTGTCGGTCAGGGCTGCCTCGATATCGATATAGGCCGCCTGGCTGTCCTGTTCGAAGGTTCCCGCCTGCAGGTTGCTATAGCCGGGGAAGCCGTTCGAGCCGGAGGGCAGGCCCGCCGCCGCCAGGGGGCCGACTGCATATGATGCCACATCGCCAGCTTCGATCTCGAAACGCTCATCGCGGCGTTCCAGTCCGAAGGCGATGTTCACCGGTTCAGAGAGGCCGGTTTCGAGCAGGTAGACGAAATCGGCGTTCAGGTTGATGTCGCGCTGGCGCAGGATGCCGGCGCGGAATTCGGTCGGGCTGGCCGAACCGAGCGAGGCGTTGATCGTCTCATTGATGAAATAGTCTATCTCGTTGCGGCCATAGCCTGCCGAGACATCCCAGCTGAAAGCAGCGCCGATGTCGCCGCGCAGGCCGGCGGTGAGGGCGCGGTCATTGTCATCCTGCCCGAAGCGCGGGGTAAAGCCGGCCGGATAGATTGCCGACAGATTATAGGCCGGATCAAGCGGAGTCGTATTGTAAGCGTTCGTGCTGGCAGGGTTGCGCCAGTTGAAATCGTTCACACCCTTGCCTTCGCCCCAGGTGGCGAAGCTGTAGCCTTCGACCGAAGGCGAGAAATCGTAGGATGCGTTCAACGCCAGGCGCAGGGCTTCACGGTCTGGCTTGCCCCAGCGCTGAACGGGATTGGGCACGTTGATCTGCGGGTTGGCGGCCTGGAAAGCAACCGCGTCAGGGCGCTGGCGTGAGCGCGAGGTGGCCTCGGCGTCGGTGTATTCGGCCGTGACTACAACCGAGCCCCGACCGCCAAGATCAAAGCCCGCCTTGGCGCCGAGTTGGTACTGCGTGCCGTCGCCTTCATAGTATTGCGAGACCTGGCCAAAGCCGCTGTAGCCCGGTTCGCTGTCGAGAATGATGTTGATCACCCCGGCAATTGCATCGGAGCCATACTGCGCCGAGGCGCCATCGCGCAGCACTTCCATCCGCGAAATGGCAAAGCTCGGGATCTGCGCGAGGTCGACAGCCTGTGCGCCGCGATTGCCAAGGAAGGCAGAGCGGTGACGGCGCTTGCCATTGATCAGCACGAGCGTCTGGTCGGGCGAGAGCGAGCGCAGGCGCGCCGGGCGCACGAAGATCTGACCATCAGCCATCGGAAGGCGCTGCACATTGAAGGACGGGATCAGCTGCGCCAGCGAGTCGACCAGTTCGGAGGAAACCGTCTGGCTGATCGCCGTGCCGCTGACGACATCCACGGGCGCCAGCGTTTCGAACGCGGTGCGCTCTGCCGAACGTGTCCCGGTGACGATGACAGCGTCAAGCGTGCGCGCCGGCTGCGCTCTCTCGGTCTCAGCCTCCTGCGCAAAGGCGGGGTGGATCGCCGCGATGGCAAGGCAGGAGGCAGACATGAAGAAACGATGCATTTGTGTATTCCCAGCAAAAATTTCGTTGATGCTGGGGGGCACATCGCAGTCATCCGTGACACTCGCGTGAAGCAAACACGAATGTTCCGCAAAGGTTATTTTACACTCATCTCAATTCGACTTTTGGGAAACTGTCACACACGCAGGGCGCGAAGTATAAATTTGTCGCCTGTGGAGAAAATACTTCTCAGATAGCAGAAAATGACAGTATTTCTTCTTTTTTGGTATATTTAACAATGCTTTCGTGACCTCAAGCCGCAGCCTGCCGGAGCCGCTGGGATCGGAACGGTGCCCCCGCCGCTCATTCCCCTTAATCCGCCCGGTCCGTAGGCGGACGATGTGCGGAACCCGCGCGAGACTGTGTCAACCGCCCAGCCGCGCCAGCACCCGCTCGCGCCCGATCACGGGCAGCAGTGCGCCCATGTCCGGCCCATGCTCCAGCCCCGTCAGCGCCTTGCGCAGCGGCATGAACAGGCTGCGGCCCTTGCGGCCCGTCGCGGCTTTCAGCGCGTTCGTCCAGGCGCTCCAGCTTTCGCTGGTCAGGCCGCCTTCCGGCAGGTGCGCCGCCGCGCCCGCCACAAATTCGCGGTCTTCCTCCGCTACCACCGGCGTTGTCTCGCCGAACACGATCTCTGCCCACTCGGCCGCCGCGTTCACCCGCGCGCAATTCTCGCGCACCGCCAGCCAGAACGCCTCATCCGCCGCCCGCGGATCAATCGCCGCCAGCCGCTCGGCCACCGCCTCATAGGGCAGGGAATGGACCAGCGCCGCGTTCAGCGCCTCAAGGTCTGTCTCGTCAAACCGCGCCGGCGCCCGGCCGATCTTCGAAAACGAAAACTCCGTACACAGAACATCCAGCGAGCCGCGCAGTTCGATATTGTCCGATGTGCCGAGCTTCGCCAGATGGCTGAGGATCGCCAGCGGCTCGATGCCTTCGGCGCGCAGCTCTCCCATCGACAGCGAGCCAAGCCGCTTCGACAGGGCCGAGCCGTCCGCCCCGATCAGCAACGGCATGTGCGCCATCTCCGGCGCCTTGCCGCCGAGCGCCATGAAAATCTCGATCTGCGCGCCGGAATTCGTCACATGGTCCTCGCCGCGCACGACATGCGTGATACCCGCCTCGATATCATCGACCACAGAGGGCAGGGTGTAGAGATAACTGCCATCCTCGCGCACCAGTACGGGGTCCGACACCGAGGAGGTATCAATCCCCTGCGGCCCGCGGACCAGATCCGTCCACTCGACCCGCCCGCCCGAAAGCTTGAACCGCCAGTGCGGCCGGCGCCCCTCGGCCTCAAGTTTCGCGCGGTCCTCTGCCGTCAGCTCCAGCGCCGCCCGGTCATACACCGGCGGGCGTCCGCGCGACTGGGCGATCTTGCGTTTGACGTCCAGCTCCTCAGCCGTCTCATAGCAGGGATAGAGCAGGCCCATCGCCTTTAGCCGGTCTGCGGCGGCGTCATAAATACCGAATCGCTCCGACTGGTTGAACGTCTCGTCCCAGACAAGGCCCAGCCAGGAGAGATCCTCCTTCAGCCCGTCCTCATAGGCCTTGGTCGAACGCTCGAGGTCCGTATCGTCAATCCGCAGGATGAACTTGCCGCCCGCGCCGCGCGCAAACAGCCAGTTAATCAGGGCGGTACGCACATTGCCGACATGCAGGCGGCCAGTCGGCGAGGGGGCGAAACGGACGATGGGGCGGGTCATGAAACAGGCGCTTCCGGTGTGACGAAACCGGCTTGAGACATCAAATCGGGACAAAAGCCAAGCGCCACCGTCATATTCTTGCTATTGTTCCGGTTCATGTCCATGTAGCAAGGCAAAGCAGGAGCGGGACATGAAATGGTATGGGGTGCTGGCGGGGGCGTTGGTGCTGGCCGGTTGCAATCCATCGGCATCGGCCCCGGAAGCTGCAGACGCGGCACCGGCTCCGGGTGAGGTGGCGTCCGGGGCCGACGAGGCTGAGGCCGGGCGGCCGCAGCGCCGGGTGCGTCCGCCGAGCGATTTTGCCGCCCTTTCGGGATACAGCGACGGCTGGTCGCTGAAGGCCGGCTGGCAGGGCGAATACCCGCCGGGCTTTGCCGTGCTGGATGCGAATGTCCGCGTGCCGGCACGTGCGCGCCCCAATCCCGGCGACCCGCAGGACATCACCTGCCTCCTGCCGCAATACGCCAACTACCATCTCTGGAACGAGGAGCGGGTGGAAAGCGACAATCTCGAATTCTTCACCGCCACCAAGAAATTTCCCGTCACCGTCCTCGAAGACGCAGAGGTGGAATTCATCGCCAACCGCGATATCGAAACCCTCTCCCTGCGCGCGGGCGACCGGCTGACCTATACCGGCTATATTGGTGAGGGCTTCCTGATGCTCACCTTCAATGACCGGCAGTTCCAGATCAATGAGAGCGAGCTGCGCGAGATCACCGATATCGGCGCCATCCAGAATGAGGACCACCTCTGGGTCCGCGTCGCCTGCCTTGCGGGCCGCGAGGCGTGGCTGATGTTCGATGAGGTGATCGCCGAAGATGGCATCTATGCCTCGCCCTTTTCCAGCCAGCGCTATGCCGAGGACATCTATCCCGAGGATGTGGAAAGTGTCCGCGCCATGATGAACCCGGACATGTTCGGCCTGCCCCCGGGCGGCGGTGACATCAGGCCGCCCTCGCCGGAATAAGCGGCCCGCCGGGCCCAGCAGGCCTTTTGATTTGTCGCGGCGTTTTTCCGAAAACCGGTTCCCACTTTTCGGAACGCCGCTTCAGTCGTCCCGGAAGCGGTTTGTGATTGGATAGCGCCGGTCGCGCCCGAAATTCTTCGAGCCGACCTTCACCCCCGGCGGTGCCTGCCGGCGCTTGTATTCGGCGATGTAAACCAGATGCTCGATGCGCCGCACCGTCGCCGCGTCATGCCCGCGCGCGAGGATCGCGTCCA
The DNA here is from genome assembly GCF_046313735.1 of Hyphomonas sp. GTDB lineage: Bacteria > Pseudomonadota > Alphaproteobacteria > Caulobacterales > Hyphomonadaceae > Hyphomonas. The sequence goes on along the minus strand of NZ_JBKBXW010000018.1, from coordinate 19,837 downwards.
GGTCTTCCTCCCGGTCCACCAGCCCGCGCAGGATATCGTCCAGCACGGGGTAGGGCGGCAGGGAATCCTCATCCTTCTGATCGTCGCGCAGCTCCGCCGATGGCGGCTTGGTGATGATCCGTACCGGGATCACTTCGCCTCCCGGGGCCAGCCCGCCGCGCGGCACATGCCCGTTGCGCCACTTCGCCAGCTCGAACACTTCGGTCTTGTAGAAATCCTTCAGCGCATTGTACCCGCCGCACATATCGCCATACAGCGTCGCATAGCCGACCGCCATCTCGCTCTTGTTGCCGGTCGTCACCACCATCTGGCCGAACTTGTTCGACAGCGCCATCAACGTCACCCCGCGCAGGCGCGACTGGATGTTCTCCTCGGTGATGTCTGTCCTCATGCCCTCAAACGACGGCCCCAGCATCTGGTCCATCGCCGCCACGCCCGGATGGATGTTGATGATGCCATACCGGCATCCCAGCGCCTCGGCGCAGGCCTTTGCGTCCTCAAGACTGTCCGTACTCGTATATTTCGACGGCATCATCACGCACCAGACCTTGTCCGGCCCCAGCGCGTCCGCCGCAATCGCCGCCGTCAGCGCCGAGTCGATCCCGCCCGACATGCCGAGCACCACGCCCGGAAACCGGTTCTTGCGCACATAGTCGCCCAGCGCCTGCATCGCCGCGCGGTATTCCGCCTCCCAGTCCTCAAGGCTGCCCGCGCAGCCTGTGCCCAGCCCTGAAAATAGCTTCGTATCCGGATCAAACTCGACCAGCGCCGTGCCCGTCTCGAACTGCGCCACAAGTCCGCACCGGCCCGCATAGTCCGTATCCGTCGCATACGAGCCGCCATCGAACACCAGCTCGTCCTGCCCGCCCATCTGGTTCACCCAAAGGTATGGCAGCTTCACGTCCGCCCAGCGGTCGAACGCAGCCGCCCGCTCGGCCTGGATCGCGCGCCGCCACGGCGAAGCATTGGGCACGATCATGAGCTCGGCCCCCGCCGCCGCCAGCGCGCGCGGCAGGCGCTCAAACCACACATCCTCACAGATCGCGATCCCGATCCGCACGCCCTTGAAGCTCACCACCACCGGCAGCCCGCCGCCCGGCGTATAGTGCCGCTTCTCGTCGAACACGCCGTAATTGGGCAGCTCCCATTTGTCGTGCCGCGCCAGGATTCGCCCCTCGCCGAGCAGCAGCGCCGAATTGAACAGCTTCCCCTCCGCCGCCCAGGGCGACCCGATCAGCACCGCCGGCCCCTCAGCGGTCTCCGCCGCCAGCGCCTCCACCGCCGCCATCGAGTGCGCCACCGCCGCCGGCTTCAGCACCAAATCCTCGGCAGGATATCCCAGCACGAAATGCTCCGACAGCACCACAAGGTCGGCCCCCGCCGCCCGCGCCTCCTCCCGCGCCGCCCGCGCCAGCGCCATATTGCCCGCAATATCCCCCACAACAGGGTTCAACTGGCCAACGAGAATCCGGATATTTTTGCTCATACTGAGCATTTATCGCGGCGCCTCGGAAAGGGGAACCCGGTTTTCAGCTGCCCTGACCCATCCCTTATGGCCCGCCAGCGTCCCGGTCAGGCGAAGAGGCCGGGCTAACTTCACGTGCCACCCGGAACCCGGCATCATTGCGCGCTGCCTTCGGGTCCTCATGGATTCGCGAGACCGGGGTGACGTCCAGCTGCCCGCTCCGCCACGATCCACCCGCAAGCAGTCGCGGCACTTCACGGTCAAGGCCGGATCCCGGACCATGTCCCGGAGACCCAAGCGTTCGCCGGCAGGTCTCCTCCGGCGGCGCGGAGCCGTCTGCCGCGATCACCATGTCCTCGGGAAAGAGATAGCAATCCTCGACCCACTCCCAGACATTGCCTGCCATGTCATGCAGGCCGAAATTGTTGGGCGGATAGGTGCCGACCGGCAGGGTCTGCTGCGGTGTATTTCCGCCCCATGTGCAGATATAGCAGTGCGCACGGGTCACCTCGTCGGGAAAGAACGCATCGCCCCAGGCATAGGTTGTCGCGGTCCCGCCGCGTGCTGCATGTTCCCATTCGGACTCGGTCAACAGGCGGTATGACTTGCCCGTCATCGCAGAAAGCCAGTCAGCATAAGCCCGCGCATCGTGCCAGGAAACTCCCGTCACTGGCCGCGTTCCGCGTCCCATGCCGTAATCATCCGGCAAGGGCGTCTCCCGGCATCCCCCGCGTGCCGCGCATACGGCCCAATCCTCATGCGTGATCTCATGCCGGGATACGGCGAGCCGCTGCACGGCGACCAGGATTTCGGTCTCCTGCTCATCCCTCCCGGCCCGGCGTACAAGGTCTCCGGCCGGCACCATGATCATCTCCGGGCAATCGCCGGACCGTGGCCGGCAATCCTCGAACGAGGCGCCTGCCGGCAACCGGTCGAGTGCTGCCGCCGCATGCACAAACGGCCCATAGACGAGCGACTTGCGGTACATCTGCTTCAGCGGTTCCTGGAAACCGAACAGCAGGGCGCCTGCCGCCAGCACCCCGGCTGCCACCGCCCCGGCTCGCACGCGGTTCGCCCGCCGCCGGCGAAGGTCGCGCTGCCACAGGTCGTCAAATCCCACGTCCAGAAGCCCCGCAGCCAGGCGCGCGCACAGCCGCGCGCGTCCATCGGAGCGGACATCCAGCCCGACCGGCTCCACCGGCATGGCACCAGGTGTTTCCGGATCCTTCACGGCCCGCAGGGCAGGCGGAAAACACTCCGTATCGGGATCGCCCGAGTTCGGCTTCCCGTCGATGATCACCGCAAAGACCTTGCTCGCCCGTCCCGTCTGCCGGAAATGCTCGATCTCTGCACTCACCCATGCCGACTTGGCCGAGCGCGGCGAACAGATCACGATCAGGCTTTCGGACCCCTGCAGCGCCTCCCGCACGGTGCCGGCAATGTCCGCCGCAGCAGCCATGTCCTCATCGTCCCGAAAGAACTTGCCGAGCCTGTCGGGCAGGCGCAGGTCCACAGCCGAGCCCAATGGCACGCGGTAGGTCTCCAGCCATCGATGGATTCGCTTGCCCCACTCCCGGTCATGCTGGGAATAGGAAATGAACGCACGGTATGTATGAGACACGGCATCCCCCTTCAGGCCCTGTGCGGTTCAGGCGCAAACGGGAGTGGGCGCAGCCGCGCGAGCCTGAGCCGACTTGTCTAGTCCCTTCCCGGACGATTTCCAATCGCCCTCAAGGCCCCGTAAACCGGATATTCCCCGCCTGGATCCCCGCGAGCACGATGTCCGCGCCGCCCGATTTCAGCATCCATTCCAGCCGGTGGTCGCGGTACTGGCGTTTGAACAGGCCGGCCTTTACCGCCTGGTCCACCTGCGCCATGGCCGCAATCGAGGCCTCCGCCTCGCGCCGCGCGCTGTCCACGCTGGGCCGGGCATTCGCGCGCGCCATCCAGGCGGCCAGCGCCGATCCCTCCGCCGGGCGGATGCCAAACCCCGCCGCGCCATTCAGGAACGGCACCACGCTGAGGTCGCCCCAGCCAAACCGCGCGCCATTGAGCCATTCCCGCCCGCCGAGCCAGGTTTCAAGCTGGCCGAAAAACGCCTCCGCCTGCCGCCGCGCCGCAGCCTCCATCGCCTCTTTGAGCGTGCCCTCTGCCCGGCGGAAGAAATTCAGCTCGCCGAGGCCCCATGTGATCGCCTCGAACTGGGTGTCCATCACATCCTCGATCATGCGCACCCGCGCGCGCTCCGCCGGTGTCTCCGGCAGCATCGGGGTCTGAGGCCAGGTCTCCTCGATATATTCGAGGATGATCGTGCTGTCGAAAATCTCTGTCTCGCCGTGCACCAGCGCCGGCACCTCGCCGCGCAGGCTCGCCCGCGCAAAGCCCCCGCCAGTCGCGCCCGTGCCGATCCCCTCCGGCAGCCGCGTTTCGAACGCGACGCCTTTCTCCCGCAGCGCAATCTTCACCTTCTGCGCATAGGGCGACAGCGGATGCTCATAGAGGATCAGTCCGGCCATATCCGATAAACCCCTCAGTATCCGGACAGCCGCCCCAGCGGCCGCCCATCCACGATCTGGTCCAGATACTCGCTCATGCCATAGCCCGTCTGGCCGTTGCAGCGATACTCCGTCATCGCCTCGGTGATCCGCGTCGTCAGCTCCGTACCGTCCGGCGCCGTGCGCCGGTTGCGCAGCGGGATCAGCGACAGAACCCGTCCGGATACGGCATATGTCCGCCCCGCCTTGGTCGTCACCTTCGCCTCCAGCGCGGTCTGGTATTCATTGCCGTCCCACTCGCTTGAAAGCTCGCAGGCGGTGATCTCGTCATACACCCCGCCCTCCAGCACCATGCCGCTCGCCCGCGCGCCGCCGCGTCCGTCGCCCATCACGGTGAACATCATGCCAAAGTCTGCCTCGAAATTCATCGGGCACCAGCGATACCATTCAATCGCCTGCCAGTGGCGCGGTCCCCAGGATTTGTCGCGCAGGCCATGCCCGTCGATCTCCAGCCGCTCGCCGCCGCATTCGATAAAGCCGCGCGCCGCGCAATGCTGCTCGTAATGCGCCTTGGCGAAGGACTTCTCCGGGTCGATCTCGATAGGCGATCCGTCCGCCTTTACCGTCTCCCCGCCATACATGGGCGAAACCCCGGTATACTCCATCTCCATCCGCGCCGGCATCCGGGGATTGTTGCGGAAGGCCACCTTCGGGTTGGCCATCTCCTCCGGTTTCGTCAGCACAAGGAGCTCTCCGGAATAGGTCACCTTCAGCCGCTTGAACGGCTCGACCACCTCGATGCGTAGCCCGCCCGCATTCATCTCCGCATTACCGCTGATCTCGGGCCGCTGAAACATGAAGCCCACCCGCCCATCGGGGAAATAGACGCAGATCGACATTTCCGCATAGCGCTGGTTCGGCCGGTTGCCGAGGCGAAACCACGCGCCCGCGCGCCGGCGCGCATCGAACACGTTGAAATACATGCTCTCATTATAATTCTCCGCCTCGCCGGGATCGTGCGTGAACTCATCCTCCGGCGCGAGGCGCAGTTTGAAACCCTCAGCAACGCTCGCCATGCCTTCCTCCCGTTTGCCTGTCTGCCTTTCCAGGGAAGGTGCCACGCGCGCCGCCCCGCGCAAGCCTGACGCCGCGTCCGGCCCGGGGTGTCGCTTTGGGGTGGGCAATGCGGGAAGATGCCCTTAACTCTCGTCCACAGGCCAACCCTCCGGCCGCCCAGTCAGGAGAACCCCCATGCGCACATCCCGTTTCGCCCCTGCGCTTGCCGCGCTCGCCCTTGCCGCCCTGCCGGTGCTTCCGGCCGCCGCCCATCATGGCTGGGCCTGGGCCGAGGAAGCCCAGACCGAGATGACCGGCACGATCCGCACAATCTCCTTCGCCCCGCCGCACCCCTCGATGACCGTCGACGTCGATGGCACAGTCTGGCAGGTCGATCTCGGCAATCCCAGCCAGACCCAGCGCTCCGGCTTCGCCCCCGGCTCCGCCGGGGAAGGCCACGCGGTCGTCATTCTCGGCAATCGCTCGCTGAATGCCGATGAAAAGCGCATCAAGGCCGTCCGCATTACGGTCGGCGGCCAGCAGTTCAACATGTACCCCGAACGCATCCGCGAATAGGCCAGACGGCAGCACATGACAGGGCCCAAAAGGCTGGGGAGGCCGGGAGCGCCGCGATGATGGACTGGCTCGCCGGCCTCGGCGTCGCAGGCGTGATGATCGCCCACCCCTGGCTTTATATTGCCACCAGCGCCGCCCATATCCTGGGCCTCGGCCTCCTCATCGGCGCCATCCTGCCGCTGGACCTGCGCCTGACGGGCCTTCTGCGGCGGGCCGATCTCTCCGTCCTCTTCCCCTTCCTGACGCGCGCCGCCATGGCCGGCTTCGCCCTCGCGGCCGTCACCGGCACGGCGCTGTTCCTGGTAAACCCGGTCGAATACGCCGCCAATCCTGCGCTTCAGGTGAAAGCCGCGCTGATCCTGCTGGCCACCGCCAACGCCGCAGCCTTGCATCTCACCGCCCGCGCCGCCGGCTGGCAGGTCGCCGCGCCCGTCCCCCCTCTCGCCCGCGCCAGCGCCGCCCTCTCCATCGCCCTCTGGCTCAGCACCCTCCTCGCCGGCCGCTGGATCGGCTTTGTGTGAGGGGAGAGAAGAGGCGTTTCAGGATCGCTGGATCAACAGGAAACTGGAGCGGGTGAAGGGAATCGAACCCTCGTCGTCAGCTTGGGAAGCTGCTGCTCTACCATTGAGCTACACCCGCTAAGGCGCGGCGCCCGCAGGCGCCAGACCCGCTATCTGCCGCCGAATCCGCCCCCGCGCAAGGGGGCCGCAGCCGCCCCTGCCAGCCAGCGCTGGAACAATTCCCGCAGGCCGTGTAAAGGCCGCGCGATGAACGGATTTCTCCTCGTTGCCCTCGGCGGCGCCCTTGGGGCCAGCCTGCGCCATGGCGCGGGCCTCCTCGCCGTGCGCCACCTGCCGCTGAGCTGGCCCTGGGCCACCACCTTCGTCAACATCACCGGCAGCCTGCTGATGGGCCTCCTCGCCGGATGGCTCGCCACGCGCGATGCCGGCCTCAGCCAGAACACCAAGCTCTTCCTCGCCACGGGCCTCCTCGGCGGCTTCACCACCTTTTCCGCCTTCTCGCTCGAGATGGCCAATTTCCTGCGCGCGGGCGAGATGGCCAGGGCCGCCGCCTATGCCGGCGTCTCGGTCATCATCTGCGTCGCGGCGCTGTTCGCGGGCCTCTGGCTCGCCCGGAGACTGTTTGCATGAGCGGCCAGATCATCACCGAAACCGTCTCCGGGAAGGAGGCCGGCGCCCGCCTCGACCGCTGGATCAAGCGCCGGCTGAACCTTAGCCAGGGCCAGATCGAGAAGCTGCTGCGCACCGGCCAGGTCCGCGTCAACGGCGCCCGCGCCAAGGCCAGCACGCGGCTGGAGGAAGGCCACGAGGTGCGCCTGCCGGTCTTCACCGCCTCCGCCTCCGCCCCGCGCAAGGCCGCCGCCGCCAAGCAGATCTCGGCCGAAGACCGCGACTGGCTGCGCTCCCTCATCCTCCATGAGGACGATGACATGCTCGCGATCAACAAGCCCGCCGGCCTCGCTGTTCAGGGCGGATCGGGGCAGGGGCGCCATCTCGACGGGCTCCTCGCCGGCATGAGCGAGGGCGGCCACCGCCCGGTCCTCGTCCACCGGCTGGACAAGGAAACCTCCGGCGTCCTCCTGCTGGCCAAACACCCCGCCGCCGCCGCGCGCCTGGGTGATCTCTTCCGCGGCCGCGACATGGAAAAAGTCTACTGGGCCGTCACGGTCGGCGTGCCCAACCCGCCCGCCGGGCAGATCCGCTGCTGGATGGCCAAGGGCGTGCCCGACGAGAACGAGCCCTCCGGCTTCCGCGTCGTTGATCCCAAGGCCGGCGGCCCCCGCCGCGACGGAGACCGTGAACGGATGATCCGCTCGGCTCAGGGCGTCGAAGGCGCACGTCATTCGATCACGGACTATAACGTCATCTCCACCGCCGGCCAGAAAGCCGCCTGGGTCGCCCTGCGCCCACATACCGGCCGGATGCACCAGCTGCGCTTCCACATGCTGGAAATGAACACCTCCATCCTCGGCGACCACAAATACAAATCCCGCCGCGAAGTGCCTCAGGGCCTCGCCCCGGGCATGCACCTGCACGCCCGCGCGCTCATCATCCCGCGCGCCAATGCCAAGCCGCTGATCATTCAGGCGCCATTGCCGCCACACATGAAAGAGACGTTCGAAGCCCTCGGCTTCCTCGAGCAGGAAGCGGGCCGAAACCCGCTCGATCCCTTCATCTGATGACGCAGCTTCACCTCGCCATCTGGGATGTAGACGGAACCCTCGTCGACAGCCGCAGGGTCATCCAGGCCTGTATGGAAACCGCCTTCCGCAAGAGCGGCCTGCCGCCTCCGGAGTATGACCAGACGCGCCAGATCGTCGGCCTCGGCCTGCATGAAGGCTGCGCCATCCTCGCCCCGCCGGACATCGGCCCCGCCCGCCTTGATGCGCTGGTCGAAGCCTACAAGAACGCCTTCATCGCCCATCGTGCGTCTACGGAGTTTCACGAACCTCTCTATGAGGGCGCGCTGGAAACGCTCGAACGCCTGCGCGGCGATGGCTGGCTGATGGCGGTCGCCACCGGCAAGTCCCATCGCGGCCTCGCCGCCCTCTTCGCCACCCATCCGCTGAAACACTTCTTCGACACCGTCTGGTGCGCCGATGACGGTCCCGGCAAGCCCCACCCTTTCATGGTCGAGCAGGCGATGCGCGCGCTCGGCTGCGACCCCGTCCGTAGCCTGATGATTGGCGACGCCGTCCACGACATGGCCATGGGCCGCTCCGCCGGCGTGCGCAGCCTCGGCGTCAGCTGGGGCTTCGGTGAGGCCGCCGAACTCGCAGGCGCCGGCGCCGATGAAGTCCACCATGATTTCGCCAGCCTGAACGCCAGCCTCGACACCTTCCGCCAGCGTTGATCCGCAGGCTGATTAATCCCGGTTCAGAGCTGGTCGCGGTTCAGCACCGGCGCGTCTGTGTCCAGTAGGTAGCTGCGGAAATCCGTCAGCGCCTGGCTCCAATGATACACCTCGTCCATCGCGAACACATTCTCGTCGCGCAGGTCGATGAACAGCGTCACGCAGGACATGTCGCCCAGCAGGCGGTTATCGTCGATCACCATTGTGCCGGCATAGGAGCTCAGATTGTATTCATTCGCCAGTTCCAGCAGCAGCAGGCGGTCCGCCGTAGGCTGCATCTGCACGCAGGCCTTGAACCCCACTTCCTCGCACACCCGCCGGCCAGGGTCTCCCGGCGTGCACCGGCGCAGCGCCGCCACCGTGCCGATGCCCTGCAGGTCGCCCGACACCATCGGCTGGCCACTGAGTATGCCGATCTGCGCGCCCTTGAGGCCCGCCGCAATCAGCGCGTCGCGCACCGCATGCACGCCCACCGGGTCTGCCGCCGCCATCAGGGGCAGGCACATCGTAGCGGCTGCCGCGCCAAGGATCTTCAGGTTGCGCGTCATTCTCATCTCGGATTGAAAGTGCTGAATTGGAACTTTGAAACTATATCCATGACCTATCCGCTACAAGGAATTGCCACTCCAAAGGGTGGGAAAGGCCGCCAGAACCCGCAGGGCGCCCTGGGTCCGAGCAGCCGCGCAGGCTTCCAAGGCCCGCCAATCCGGCGTATGGCGCCCCTCATGACAGAACGTTCCGCCTTTGAAGCCCCCCGGCGTTTCTATGAAACCGTCAGCATCGAGCCCGCCCTAGGCGGCGGCTGGCAGGTGCTGCTCGACGGGCGCAGCCTGAAAACCCCTGCGCGCAGCCTGATCCGTCTGCCCACCGAAGCGCTCGCCCGCGCCGTCGCCGCCGAATGGTCGGCCCAGGAAGGCCGGATCGACCTGGCCGCCATGCCGCTCACCCGCCTCGCCAATGTCGCGCTCGACCGCACGCCGGAGCTGCGCGAGGAAATGGCCGAGGAAATCCTGCGCTATTGCGAGACCGATCTTCTCTGCCACATCGCGGAGGAGCCCTATGAACTCGCCCTGCTGGAAGAGGCCCGCTGGAGCCCGGTGCGCGACTGGGCCGCCGCAACCCTTGGCGTCGACCTGATCACCACCGAAGGCATCGTCGCCGTGCCCCAGCCGCCCGCCTCGATGGACGCGGCCCGCGCGTATGCCCTGGGCCTCGACGATTTCCGCCTCACCGGCCTCGTCTATGCCTGCGGCCTCTACGGCTCGGCCCTGCTGGCGATGGCCACGGTGGAGGATGCGCTCGACGCTGCGTCCGCCTTCACCCTCTCCCGCCTCGATGAAGACTGGCAAGCCGACCGCTGGGGCGAAGACGAAGACGCCAAAGCCATTGCCGAGACCAAACGCGAAGACGCAAAAGCGCTGGGCGCATGGCTGGAGGGGTTGCGCGAGTAGGGCGCCTCAACCGCAAATTCCAACCGCCGCAATTGACACCTGCTTTCGCCGGAGCTGTAGTGATGACGCCAGAGTCATCGGCTTTGTCCGGGGGTATCATGAATATCAAAACACTGCGCTGCGCGGTCCTCGCTGCCTGTCTGGGCCTTGCGCTTTCCGCCTGTGGCGACCCTGCGCAAAGTGGGGCGCGGCCCGAGCGCAGTGCCCACCGCGATGGCGCCGAAGCCCTGCTCAAGGCGGCGAGACGCTCGCAGTCACCGGAAGATTATGCCGCTGCGGTCGCTGTCTATGAGAAGCGCCTTCCGGCTGACCCCTCAGGGGGTGCCTATATCGAAGTCCTGCAGCAACAGCAGCAAGCGGCCTGGAACATGGACCAGCACCGCGCCCTGCGCGAAACCTATCTGCGCACCCTCAGCGCCACCGATGCCCAGAGCATCTGGGACTATGCCGTCCTCAGCCTGCAGAAGCCCGACGGCGCGCTCATCGATAAATCCGGCCTTTACACCCATCATCTGATCCAGATGTTCCGGGATCTGATCCTGCTCGGCCATGGGGATAGCGTCTTTGCCCTCGCGCGCGCGATCCAGGCGGAAGCGCCGGCGGCGCCTGGTCGCGGCTATATGACAGATGTTGAGCTCAACAATCGCGGGATTGCCCAGCTTATCATTGGCGTCGTTGCTGAGGCGGGCCATCCGGAGGCGATCCTCGCAGCCGCAGAGACACCGATCGCGCAGGCGGAACAATACTTCCGGTCGGGCCCAAACTGGCACCAGGCCGCGCGCTCCGAACTGATCTCAGCCGAACTGATCATCGCGGAGGCCCTGAAGCTGCCCGGCCCGCACCGCGACAAAGCCAACGAGATGCTGGTCCAGATCGAACAGCTCCGGCAGGGCAACCAGGTCAACTGGGAAGCCAACCTGGCGATTCTGGCCAGCGTGCTGCAAAGTCTCGGGACCTTCAATGGCGGCACCACGACCTATCAGCAGGGTTATGAAAGCAACCAGCGCGCCATCGCCTGTTCAAGCGCCGCCTTCGGCGACGACGCCCACCAGATGGCTGCGGCCATGGCCTGGGGCTGCTGATCCCGCCCCAAATCCCGCAGCCTCACGCCGCAAACACCCGGGCGCCGGTCTCTACTCCCGCCATCTCCAGCCCGCCCACGGGCTCCAGCGGCGTCGCAGCAAGGGGAGCAACTTTCGGCCACGCCTTCGGGATCGCCCCTTCGGAAAACAGCGCGGCGGCGGCGCGGATGGCGGCGGTGTAGGGGCTCATCAGGGCGAAGTCGGCCGGCGCGGTGGACGGCGCGGGAACAGTGCGGGTCATCTCACTCTCTCCTCTCATGCCCCGCCGCCGAGGGGCCGGCGGGCGGGGCGGGGTGCCGGCAGGGCCCGCCGGCGGAGCGCCCGCTTGATATCCGGCGGCGGGGCCCGGAAGCGGGGAAGCACCCCCGGGGCCCGCCGCCGCCAAACACAAGCGAGCAAACGTTCACTCGCATCAGAATGTGGCAAAAATACGGCAATGTGATCAATTGATCACTAGTTTGCAGGCGCGGCCATTCCCGCCGCCGGCCCGCCCCGCGCCGCTGGCGGCAGGGCCCCGGGGCCGGCCTGACGCTGCGTCGCCCGGCGGCAATCGGCCCGGCGCCGCGTCAACTGCGGCCCCCGCTGCTTGCCAAGCCTGCGCAAGGGGCTATTCAGTCTCCCGGATTTCGTCATCGGAAAACTGGGAGCAGGCGCATATGCAGGATGTGATCGAAGCACTGGAGCAGAAGCGCATTCGCGCCCGTCTCGGCGGCGGCGAGGCCCGCATCGAGGCCCAGCACGCCAAGGGCAAGCTGACCGCGCGCGAGCGGATCGGCGTCCTCCTCGATGAAGGCAGCTTCGAGGAATACGACATGTTCGTCGAGCATCGCTGCGCCGATTTCGGGATGCAGGACCAGAAGGTGCCCGGCGACGGCGTCATCACCGGCCATGGCACGATCAATGGCCGCCTCGTCTATGTCTTCTCCAAGGATTTCACCGTCTTCGGCGGCTCGCTCAGCCTCGCCCATGCGGCCAAGATCGTGAAGGTCCAGCAGATGGCCGCGCGCAATGGCGCGCCTGTGATCGGCCTGTTCGATGCCGGCGGCGCGCGCATCCAGGAGGGCGTCGACAGCCTTGCGGGCTATGCCGACATCTTCATGGAGAATGTCCTCTCCTCCGGCGTTATCCCGCAGATCTCCGTCATCATGGGCCCCTGCGCTGGTGGGGACGTCTACTCCCCCGCGATGACCGACTTCATCTTCATGGTGAAGGACACCTCCTACATGTACGTGACCGGTCCGGACGTCGTGAAGACCGTCACCAATGAGGAAGTCACCCACGAAACCCTCGGCGGGGCCTCGGTCCATGCCAAGAAGTCCGGCGTGGTTGATGGCGCTTTCGAGAATGACATCGAAGCCCTGATCCAGGTCCGCCGCCTGATCGATTTCCTGCCATCCTCCAACCGCGAGGCCCCGCCGGTGCGCCCGGTGCATGATGTGCACGACCGGCAGGAATGGAGCCTCGACACGCTCGTGCCGCCCAATCCGAACACGCCTTATGACATGAAGGAGCTCATCACCAAGATCGTCGATGAGGGCGATTTCTTCGAGCTCTCGCCCCAGTTCGGGGCCAATATCATCTGCGGCTTCGCCCGCATGGAAGGCGCGCCCGTCGGCATCGTCGCCAACCAGCCGATGACGCTCGCCGGCGTGCTCGACATCGATGCCAGCCGCAAGGCCGCGCGCTTCGTGCGCTTCTGCGACTGTTTCAACATCCCGATCATCACCATCGTGGACGTGCCGGGCTTCATGCCGGGCACACGGCAGGAATATGGCGGCCTCATCCGGCATGGCGCCAAACTTCTCTTCGCCTATGCCGAGGCGACCGTGCCGAAGATCACCCTCATCACGCGCAAGGCGTATGGCGGGGCCTATGTCGTCATGGCGTCCAAACACCTTCGCGGCGACGTGAACTATGCCTGGCCCACCGCCGAGATTGCCGTGATGGGCGCCAAGGGCGCGGTGGAGATCATCTTCCGCAAGGAAGCCGGCGACCCTGAAAAGCTCGCCGCGCGCACCAGGGAATATGAAGAGAACTTCGCCAACCCCTATGTGGCCGCGAAGAAGGGCTATGTCGACGACATCATCATGCCCCACAACACCCGCCGCCGCATCACCACGGCGCTGCGCACCCTGAAGGGCAAGAAGCTGGCAAACCCCTGGAAGAAGCACGACAACATTCCGCTTTAGGGGGGCTCATCCCGAGCGAAGCGCCCACTCATCCCGAGCGAAGCGCTCACTCATCCTGAGCGAAGTCGAAGGATGGGCCACAAAAGCGAGTGCGCCATCTGGCCATCCTTCGACTTCGCTCAGGATGAGCGTCACATTGTTTGACGCCTATTGGCCGTCATCCCGCAAAGGGCGCAGCCCTTGTCCGGGATCCGGTCTTTATCCGCTCACGAACCATATCGGCCATCGGGAGGAACGGCAAGGCGGTTGGGCGCGGTGCCGGGCTGACACCACCCTGAAGCGTTCCTGCTTTCCCAGGCTCACTGTTTGCGTTAACATGTTAGCGTAAACAAAGCTGCCCGGCAGACTGGCCAGACGCCGGCGGGGCTCAAGGGAGGATCGAAGATGGAGTTCTCAAAGCGTGACCGGCTGCGCCTGCTCGGCGGGGCGGCGGCCGGTGTCATTGCGGCCTGCAGCGGCGGGGGCGGCGGGTCATCGCCGCTGCCACCGCCTCCGCCCCCACCGCCCCCTCCACCTCCTCCGCCGCCACCACCCCCACCGCCGCCTCCGCCACCCCCGGTCAGCGCGGTGCTGCGCGAGGTCTACGCCCCCAATTTCCTCGTCGGCGCAGCCATCCAGCGCAGCCAGATCGCGACCGCCACCGCTGACCGGCCAATTATCGCCGGCCAGTTCTCGTCGATCACGGCGGAGTTCGAGATGAAGCCCGACATCATCGCGCCCACCGAAGGCGCCTATGACTGGTCACGCCCTGATGCGCTGGTGGACTGGGCCGAGGCGAATGGCATCGCCGTGCGCGGCCATGCGCTGCTCTGGCACTCGACCACGCCCACCTGGTTCCTGACCGGCACGCGCGAGGAGATCCGCACAAAGCTGCAGCGCTATGTGACCGATGTGGTCACCCGCTATGCCGGGCGCATCTATGCCTGGGATGTGGTGAACGAACCCACCAGCGACAGCGCCGGCGGCACGGCGCCCTATCGCGACTCCGGCTGGTACCAGGCGGTTGGCAGCGACTATATCGACTGGGCCTTCGAGGCGGCGCGGGCAGCAGACCCGGCCTGCAAGCTGTTCATCAATGACTACAATACCGAGCTTTCGGGCAAGCGGGCGCGCTATCTCGAGATTATCTCCGGCATGATCGCGCGCGGGGTTCCGTTTGATGGCGTGGGCCACCAGTTCCACCTGCAGATCAATGCCAATGTCGCCGATTCGCTGGCCGCCATCGACGCGGTCGATGCGCTCGGGGCGGGGCTGGAAAACCATGCCACCGAAATCGATGTCTCGGTGTATTCAGACCCGGGAGATTGTTTTGGGAGCGGCATCAATTGCGCTGCCGGGTACGGATCAAACCCCGCCAATGTGCCCGCCAGCGTCTATGCCGCGCAGGCACGGATTTTCCGGGGCTTGTTCAACGGATTCCTGCAGCGCCCGAGCGTCACTTCGGTCACGGTCTGGGGGATCAATGACCGCCAGTCCTGGCTCAACAATTTCCCGATTCGCCGGGACAATTACCCGCTGATGTTCGATCCGGACCGGCAGCCGAAAGCGGCCTTCCGGGCGGTGGTGGATCCGGATTATGCGATCTGACAGGGTGGGGATGAGTTCAGAAAGCCGGACACTGGTGCAGGCGCAGCAGGGGACGGCGCAAATGATGCGCCGGAGAAGGAGGAGGCTAACGAAAGCATTGGCATACGGATGTTCAGTGCCGGGACAGTAATCCGCGGTCCGGAGCGCGCAGGCCGGCAATGATCCGCACAAACATCGAAATCAGCGTATATGTGCTATCAATAATACCAATCGGTAGGGTCTGGCCTTGCCCAAAGAGCTTGCGAGGGATTCCATCAAAAGGGGCAATGCAAAAAAAATTGGCAGTTATAGTGCAGCGATGCTTGCGCCGGGCGGCGGACTGCTGCATCTGCGCGGGAACAAAAGTGAGCAGCGGTACGTAAACCGCTCATTGAAGTGAGCAGTGCATGAAGGCGGGGGCTCAGTTGGCATTACCAACAGCAAACCGGCTGGATCAAATCGGGGACAAGAAGCGGCTGCTGCGCTACTGGCAGACCGCGCACCTCGAGGCGACCGGCACGGACCTCGAATATATGCAGTTCGGCGCAGATGACCTGCGGCCGCTGATCTTTCTTACCTCAATTGAATATCCCGCTGCGCCGCCCTGGGGCTTTTGCATCGATGCGGCGAATGAGGGCTTCGGCGTCTATTCGATCCGGCGGCCAGGCTTCGGGGTGTCCACCCCGGCGCCGTCGCTGTCGGATCAGGCGCGCGCGCTCGCAGCCTTCCTTGAGGAGGCGGGCCTTCAGGATGTGGTCATTGTCTCAACCGGCAGTGCCAATCCGGTGGCCGTGCGCCTTGCCTTGCAGAGCAAGCGGGTTGCCTTCTTTGTCTTTGCCAACTGCGTGTTCAACCGCGATGTGATGGGCGAGTTCCGGCCCGCCTGGTTCGGCAAGCTCCTCTCCCAGACGCTGGAGAGCCGCGCCGGGGCGCGTGTATCCCTCGGCGCGATCCGGCAGGCCGGGCGCCAGTTCGGGTCCAGCTGGTTCTTCCAGACCTGTTTCCAGAAAAGCCCCGGCGATGTGGCCTTCGTGAAATCACATCCGCGGGAGATGGCCGAGGCCTGGGAGGTTTCCAGCGTGATCACGCCGGAAACCTATGTGCAGGAGATTGAGCCGTCGCTGCGCGGCGATACCTTCCTGACCGATGGCCTGCTGAAAGACCTGCCGGCCCTCGCGGTTTCCGGGGTGGAGACGACCGATACCTGGAAGGCAGGGTTCGAACAGGAGGCCGCGCGCCTCGGAATCGAGACGGCCTACCTCGCCAGCGGCGATGTGCTCGCGGTCTACCAATCGGGCATGGAACTCCTGAACCTCATCCGCAAACGGCTGCCGTCGAACGAGGCCTGAGGCACGTTCAGGATGTGTCGCGGGGGCCGGGTTGTCCTTGCGCGGGGCCGCAGAGGCTGGCGCGGGCGGCGGCGGCGGACTGGCAGAGCGTATCGAAGGCGGCGCGCAGGTCCTGCGTCAGGCTGGGCGCCTTGCCGCCGGGGGCTTCCTCGAGGACGGGCGCGAGATAGGGCGCCTCGCCCCTCGCTGCGAGGCGGGCGAGGCGGAGCGTTTCCCGCGAGGGGTTGGCATGAGCATCGGTGAGCGCGTCGAGGCGGCGCTTGAGGCGGGCCGCATAGCGGGCGGGATCGGGCGCGCGGGGCGGTGCTGGCGGCGTCGTTGGAGTTGACTGGGCGCCGCCGGGCGCGGTGCGCCGGGGTGTTTCGGTGAGGCGGAAGCGCAGCGGAGCCTCGCGCGGGGCGGACGGCGCGGAAGGCAGGCCGGCGACGCGCAAGCGGCCGGGCGCAAGGCGCGGGGACGGCAGCGCGGCATAGGCGGGCATGTTGGCTGCCACCATCCAGAAGCAGCGCCGCAGCATCGCCTCGGCCGGCTCGATCAGCCATTTCACGATGCGCCGGGCCGCCGCGACCGGCAGGGGGCAGGCGGAGCCGCCCAGCGCAGCGGCGGCTTCGCGGATCATGTGCCCGATCATGGCGAGGACGAGCGGCGGGATGGCGGGGGCGCGGATCATGGAGAGGAGTATGACACAGCCCGGAGGGAGGGGGATAAGATTGCGTGATTTTCTGCCAAGTGCCGGGATTTACGGGATTTTCTGCGCGCGAAGTGTTGGATAGGCGCCGCTTTGCGCCCCCAGGGGGCGATTTCGGTTGAAACAGGCGGCAGCGGCGTCCAATAAGGCCCGGCAAGCAAGGACAACCGGAGTATTCAGGTGAAAATCATCCGCAGGACGCAAGTGTTTCTGGCCGCTCTACTGGCCGTTGTGACGGTTTCACTTGGCGGCGGGCAGGCAGCCCTAGCGCAGGGGATCATGGCGGGCAATTTCGATCCGGCGATCCCGTCGCTGGAGGAGACCGTCGGCCACCGGCTGGGCGAGAAGATCACCCGATCCGAGGATATCCTGACCTACCTTCAGGCGCTGGAACGGGCGGCGCCGGACCGGGTGCGGCTGGTGACCTATGCGCAGAGCTGGCAGGGGCGCCCGCTTTTCTATGCCATCATTGCCTCGCCGGAGACGATGGCGCGGCTGGACGCTGTGAAGGGCGACCTTGCGCGCCTCGGCAGCGGGCAGGCATTGAGCGGGAGCGAGCAGGCCGAGATCATCCGGCGCACGCCGGCGGCTGTGTGGCTGGGCTTCGGGGTGCATGGCGACGAGATCACGCCGTCTGACAGCGGGCTGGCGCTGGCCTATCATCTGCTCGCCTCGCAGGGCGATGCGCTGGTGGAGCGGATCATGGCCAATACGGTGGTGATCATTGATCCCAACCAGAACCCGGACGGGCGCGCGCGCTTTATCCACGGCTTTACCGAGGCGCTGGGGATTGTTCCGCAGGCGGACCGGTTTGCCGCCGAGCATGACCAGCCCTGGCCGGGCGGGCGGTTCAATGGCTATGTCTTCGACATGAACCGCGACTGGTTTGCGATGACGCAGCCGGAAACGCGCGGGCGGGTGGCCGCCTATCTCGACTGGCACCCGGTGGTGTTTGTCGACTCTCATGAGATGGGCGGGGACGAGACCTATTTCTTCCCGCCGGCGGCAGAGCCGTTCAACCCTCTGATCACCGATGCGCAGAAGGCGAGCCATGACCGCTTTGGCCGCAATCGCGGCGCCTGGTTCGACCGGCTGGGCATCGCCTATTTCACGCGCGAGATTTTCGATGCGTTCTATCCCGGCTATGGCGACATGTGGCCGGCGCTGAATGGGGCGATTGCCAAGACCTTCGAGCAGGGATCGCCGCGCGGGCTCGTCTTTGCGCGGAGGAATGGTGACCTCCTGACCTTTGAAGAGGGCGTGTTCAACAATTTCATTGCCTCTCTCGCCACCCTCGAAACAGCGGCGAACGAGAAAGACCGCCTGCTGACGGAATATGCCGCTTACCGGCGCAGCGCAGTGACCGAGGGCGAGCGGGCGGCAGAGCGCTATTATGTGATCGACCTGGCGCAGCGCCGGGGGCAGGCCGAGCGCCTCGGCCGGACACTGGCGGCGCAGGGCATCGCCGTGTCGCGCGCGAATGCCGGCGTAACCTTCTGTGGGCGGAACTATCCGGCCGGCGCGCTGGTGATCGACAAGGCGCAAGGCGCGGGCCGGCTCGCCCGGGCGCTGCTGGAGCCGCAGATCGCGCTGCCGGCAGATTTCATGGTGCGCCAGGAGGAACGCCGCAAGGCGGGCCTGCCGCATGAGCTCTATGATGTGACGGCCTGGTCGATGCCGCTGATGGAGGGCGTGAGCGTTGCGGGCTGCCGGAACCTGTCTGCTGCGGGCCTCACGCGCGTGGCGCCGGACAGCCCGCCGCCGGCGGTGCTGAGCGGGCAGGGCGATGTCGCCTATGCTGTTCCGTGGACGGATGCTGTGCAGGCGCGGATTGTTGTGGCGGCGCTGCAGGCGGGCCTGACCGGATCGGCAACGGACGAGGCGTTCACGCAAGGCGGGCGCGAGTTCGGCAAGGGCACGGTGGTGTTCCCGCGCGCGGGCAATCCGGATGACCTGGGCGCGCAGCTGCGCGCGATTGCCGCCGGGCATGGCGGCGAGATTGCCAGCCTGCCGACAAGCTGGGTCGAGCGCGGGCCGAATTTCGGCAGCAGCGCCTTCGTACGCCTGACCGCACCGCGCATTGCCATGGCCTGGGATGATGGCACCTCGCCGACCGAGGCCGGGGCGGCGCGCTGGACGCTGGAGCACAAGCTCGGCCTGCCGGTGACGCCGATCCGTGTGCGGACTTTGCGATCCGCGCAGCTCTCGGACTATGATGTCCTGGTGCTGCCGGAAGTCAGCGGCCGGTTCAGCGCGGCGCTCGGCAGCGCGGGAGCGGGCGCCCTGAAGGAGTTCACCGCGCGCGGCGGTGTGCTGGTCTCCTTCGGGTCGGCGACGGGCGTGCTTGCCTCCGAAGAGGTGGGGCTGCTCTCTACCGTCACGGAAAAGGCCTGGACCGAGGCCGAGGCGGTGAGCGATGAAGCGCGCCGCAAGGGCACGCGGCTCGGCTCGCTGGACGAATATGAGGCCATGATTGCGGACCCGGAAGCCGCGCCGGAGACCGTGCCGGGAACGCTGGTGCGGGTTGAGGCCGATCCCGACCACTGGCTGGCGGCGGGCTATGACCGGGCGATTGCGCTGGTCAGCGGGCGGACGATCTTCCGGCCGCTCGGCCGCGCGGACGGGGCGAATGTGCTGCGCTTTGCGGATGCCGGCGAGCTGGTGGCGAGCGGCTATCTCTGGGAAGAGAGCCGGCTGCAGCTCGCCTACAAGCCGTTCCTGATGGCAGAGAACCGCGGGCAGGGGCTGGTGATTGCCTTCACGCAGAGCCCGGTGACGCGCGGCTATCTGGGCGGGCTGGACCTGCTGGTGGCGAATGCGGTGCTGACGGCGCCGGCGCGGGTGAAGGCGGGTTCTGCGCGCTGATCGCCCTGCCGCCGGACTGACTGGATCAGGCAGAAGATAATCAGAAGCCGGACCATCAGGCAGAGGTGGCTCGGGAAAACTGAACACGGTGGTTAGGTGAGATTTCTGCCTGCAGATCGGCTATTTTGCCGGACACAGGAGACGACCATGCCCAGACGACCCCGCCGGAATCACAGTCCGG
>NZ_JBKBXW010000017.1:0-74881 GCF_046313735.1 Hyphomonas sp. | reverse complement strand
TCGCCGCCGCGCCCAGCAGAGGCCGCGCCGCTACGCGAAGAAGTGCGTCAGGTATCGCTCCGCTCCCGGATCAACGACCGCAACGCCTTCTCGCCCCGCGCCCATGCGGGCGAGGCGCTGTAGGCAATCCGTGAAGGCGAGGTCGCCGAGATCTGGATTGAGGCCCATACGGATGGGTCGGGCGAGCGGGACATCGAGCGGGCGATCAGCCAGGCCTGGGCCGATGCGATGCGCGACCTGTTGATCACCGAGGGCGTCGCGCCGTCAAAGATCGTGCGAGCCACCGGCCATGGCGGGGACCGCCCCATGGAGATCGTCGAAGAGGGGACTGCTTCGCCAGTCAGCCAGCGCATCGAGATTCGCGTGGTCTATGCGCGGCCGGTGATCCGGTTTGTGGGGTATGCGGAGTAAGTCTGCGGGGCCGCGCCTTGCCGTGTCATCCCGGCCAGCGGGGAGCGCGTGAGCCGGGACTGTGTTGCGGGATGTACGGGAGAGAAGGTCCCGGATCGGCCTTTGGCCGTCCGGGATGACATGGGGTCTGGCAGCGGCCCTGGGGCTTAGATGGACGCCCGAAGCATCCAGGCGGTTTTTTCCGAGATCGTGGCGCGCTGGGTGAAGAGGTCGACGGAGACCGGGTCGCCGTTTCTCTCGGCGATGGTGATGCCATACTTCGCGGCGCGGC
Source organism: Hyphomonas sp. (assembly GCF_046313735.1). Taxonomy (GTDB): domain Bacteria; phylum Pseudomonadota; class Alphaproteobacteria; order Caulobacterales; family Hyphomonadaceae; genus Hyphomonas. Next base: position 74,199 of record NZ_JBKBXW010000017.1, on the reverse strand, counting down.
TGACGGCTTCATGGCCGGCGGCGAGGTTCTTCAGCATCGTCTCGGCGTCGGGCACGTCATTGTCCGGCTTGATCGTCGCCTTCGACATCATCTCACCGGAGGAGCCGGGCGCAAAATGCCCGAGCGCGCGGATACGCTCTGCGATCACGTCGAGCGCGGCCCAGAGCTCGGTATACTGCGTCATGAACATCGCGTGCAGCGAGTTGAAGCGTGGACCCGTGACGTTCCAGTGATAACCGTGGGTCTTCACATAGAGGGCATAGGTCTCTCCCAGCAGCGTCGTGAGTGCGTCGGCAGAGGATTTACGGGCTTCGTCGGACATTCCGATGTCAATGGACATGGCGGTCTCCTTTGTTTCCGGAATCGGGGCGTCGCCCCTTGCCTGCTGGCAGTTGGGGAAGCGGGCGCCCGTTTTCAAATCCGAAACGCGCGGGTGCGCTATTTGTTCCCTCTATGACAGGCCAGCGCAGAAGCGCTGAATGCGCAAGAGCGCTTCCTGGAGGGCGGCGTCGGAGGTCGCATACGAAATGCGGAATGTGCCCTGCAGGCCGAAGGCTTCGCCGAAGACGATGGCGACTTTCTCTGCCTCCAGCAACTCGGCCGCGAAGGTCTTGTCGTTGTCGATGAGCGTGCCAGAGGCCGTCTTCTTGCCGATCAGCCCCTCGCAGGACGGATAGACATAGAAGGCGCCTTCGGGATTCGGGCAAACAATGCCTGGGGCGGCGTTGAGGCCCTCGACCATCAGGTTGCGGCGGGCCTGGTAGGCCGCGCGGAACTTTGGCAGGAAGTCCTGCGGGCCGTTGAGCGCCTCGACGCTCGCCCACTGGCTGATGGAGCAAGGGTTGGACGTCGACTGGTCCATCACCTTGCGCATCGCGCCGATCAGCTTCTCCGGGCCGGCGGCATAGCCGATGCGCCAGCCGGTCATGGCATAGGCCTTGGACACGCCGTTCATGGTCAGGGTGCGGTCATAGAGTTCCGGCTCCACCTGGGCGATCGTCTTGTATTCGAAGCCGTCATAGACGAGGTGCTCGTACATGTCGTCTGTCAGCACCCAGACCTGCGGGTGGCGCAGCAGCACGGCGGCGAGGGCTTTCAGCTCCGCGCCGGTATAGGCCGCGCCGGTCGGGTTGGAGGGCGAGTTGAGAATCAGCCATTTGGTTTTAGGCGTGATCGCGGCCTCAAGGGCTTCGGGCGTCAGCTTGTAGGCTGTCTCCGCCTTGCAGATGACGGGGACAGGTGTGGCACCGCAGAGCAGCACCATTTCCGGATAGGACACCCAATAAGGCGCCGGGATGATCACTTCATCGCCGGGGTTCAAGGTGGCCACGAAGGCGTTGAACAGCACCGCTTTGCCGCCTGGCGAAACGTTCACCTGGGAGGGCTTGTAGCTGAGGCCGTTCTCGCGGGCGAATTTGGCGCAGATCGCCTCTTTCAGCTCCGGGATGCCGTCAGCGGGGGTGTATTTGGTCTTGCCCTCGCGCATCGCGCGGATGGCGGCTTCCTTGATGTTTTCCGGCGTGTCAAAGTCCGGCTCCCCGGCGCCGAGGCCGATCACGTCATGGCCGGCGCGTTTCAGCTCGTTCGCCTTGGTGGTGACCGCAATGGTCGCCGAGGGTTTCACGCGCTCGACGGCATCGGAGAGGCGGAGGTCAGCGGCCATGGGGAGGGTCCTTTTCGAAGGTGGGGCGGGCGCACGCTTAGCCAAGCGCAGCGGCAGGGGCAAGCAGGCAGGCTGCGCGCTGGTGGACGCGGACAAGGTGAACGCGCCGTTGCCGCCAGGGCAGAGTTTGCTGGGTGGCCTTTCACGGTGAAGCAATCGGTCAGGCGCAGATTCCCCAGCGTCACGGAGCAGTGCAGTCCCATTCCGGGACAGAAGGTGCGGGAGGCCGTGGAATGAGCGTGGATCAGTGGCAGCACAGAGCCCAGATCGCCCTTGCGGGCTTTGAGCGCGACCTGGAACGGCTTGCTGCCGACATCGCTGCGTTCGGCATGAGCCTCAGCCCGGTCGAGCAGGCGATGGTCGCGGGCATCGCACTGCTCATGATGTTCTATCTGGTGCTGCCGGCTGCCAGCGAAACGAGCCAGGGCAATGGCCGGGCCTTTACCGGGCTGCTGCTGATCATCGTCGCGACGGGCCTGAGCGCCAGCTGGCTGGTGTCAGGCCGTATCACGATCTGACCCGGCGGGCGGTGCAGGGGCGCTTTGCCCGGCTGAGGGCTTCCCTTATCTAAGGCGCATGAGCGAGTCGCCTGAAAATGCCGCCCCGGCCCGCGGGGTGGATGTCATCCGGGAGCATCTGAAACACCTGCCGCCGCGGCCGGGCGTCTATCGCATGTTCGGCGAGGCAGGCGAGGTGCTGTATGTCGGCAAGGCGCGCGACCTGAAGGCCCGGGTGTCGAACTATACGCGGATGGGCGGGCATACCCAGCGCATCGCAAGGATGATCTCGCTCACCCGGGCGATGGAGTTCGTGGTCACCGAAACGGAAACAGAGGCGCTGCTTCTGGAGGCCAGCCTCGTCAAATCGCTGAAGCCGCGTTTCAACGTGCTGCTGCGCGACGACAAATCCTTTCCCTACATCCTGATCCGCCGCAATCATCAGGCGCCGCAGATCAAGAAGTATCGCGGCAGCAAGCAGGATGAGGGCGATTATTTCGGACCCTTTGCCAGCGCCGGGGCAGTAATGCGCACGCTGGATACGCTGCAGAAGGCGTTCCTGCTGCGCACTTGCGAGGACAGTGTGTATTCGGCCCGCACGCGGCCCTGCATGTTGCACCAGATCAAGCGCTGCGCGGCGCCCTGCGTGGGGCTGATCTCGGTGGCAGATTACACCGCGCTCGCCGATGAAGCGGCGGACTTTCTGCGGGGTAAGGGCGCGGACCTGCAGAAACGCCTCGCCGCGGAAATGGAAGCCGCTGCCGAGGCGATGGAGTTCGAAACCGCCGCGCGCCTGCGCGACCGGATCCGTGCCATCGCCCATGTGCGTGCGACGCAGGACGTGAACCCCGACGGGATCGAAGAAGCGGATGTCTTTGCCATCGCGATGGAAGGCGGCGTGTCCTGTGTGCAGGTCTTCTTCATCCGCGCCGGGCAGAACTGGGGCGCCAGCGCGCACTTCCCCCGGCATGAGCGCGACCAGACAGCGGAGGAAATCCTCGCCGCCTTCCTGGTGCAGTTCTATGACAAGCGCCCGCCGCCGCGCCTGATCCTGACCAACGAAATGCCAGACCAGGCTGAGCTGATCGCCGAGGCGCTGGCGCTCAAGGCGGGCCGCAAGGTGGAGCTGCGCCGGCCGGAGCGGGGGGCAAAGCGCGATCTGCTGACCCAGGCCGAGCGCAATGCGAGCGAAGCGCTGACCCGCAAGCTGGCCGAGAGCGCAAGCCAGGAACGCCTGCTGGCCGAGGTGCAGAAGGTGTTCGACCTGCCCGCGCCGCCGGAGCGGATCGAAGTGTATGACAACTCCCATATCCAGGGCACGAACGCGGTGGGCGGCATGATCGTCGCCGGACCGGAGGGCTTCCGGAAGCAGGCCTATCGCAAGTTCAACATCAAGGACACCGATCAGACGCCGGGCGATGATTACGGCATGATGCGCGAAGTGATGCGCCGGCGCTTTGCGCGCGCACTGAAGGCACGCGAAGCAGGGGAGGCGGAGGACTGGCCGGACCTTGTGCTGATCGATGGCGGGCTGGGCCAGCTCAACGCGACCATCGAAACGCTGGCCGAACTCGGCCTGACGCCGGAGGATGTGACGCTGGTCTCCATCGCCAAGGGCGTGGAGCGCAATTCCGGGCGCGAGCAATTCTTCCGCCCCGGGCGCGCGCCCTTCCGCCTGCCGGAGAATGCGCCGGTGCTCTATTATCTCCAGCGGCTGCGCGATGAGGCCCATCGCTGGGCCATCGGCGCGCACCGGCAGAAACGGGCGGCGGAAGCGGCGCGCTCGCCGCTGGACGAGATCGAAGGCATCGGCCCGGCGCGGAAGAAGGCGCTGTTGCACCATTTCGGCTCGGCGCGCGGGGTTTCGCGGGCAAAGGTGGCGGATTTGATGGAGGTGGACGGAGTGAACGAGGCCCTGGCGATCCGTATCCACGGGCATTTCAATGGCGGGTGAGGGGTGCTTTTCGACCCCTCTCCCTTGGGAGAGGGGCAGGGGTGAGGGGGCGCAACGCCAGATACGTCGTGCTTCGGTGAGGTGTTGCACCCCCGCATCCCCAACCCCTTCTCCCTGAGGGAGAAGGGGCTTTTAGGCCTTACATCCCGCGCCCAGATCCCCTATATTCTCCAAGTCTTCGGACTATGGCGATAAACGCGCGTGTAATAAGCGGATCGGACCCGGGGGCGGTACCCGGCGGCTCCACCAAAAGGCGGCACTTGAGTGGCCGCTTCCTGATGGGGCCGAAACAGTGTCGACGGACGTGTAAAGACGAGGCTTTCGCTCGCTTGGGCTGCGTTAGAAGCCCAAAAGCAAATAGTTGCAAATGACAACTTTGCTGAAGGCGAACTGATGGCTGCGTAAGCGGCCGGATGTTTTCCGACTTAACTCCTCAGGTTTCAGACCCTGAGGCGGGGCCCGGTGGCGCCTGGCAACAGAAGCCACCACTTTCTCTCCCTCCCTCGTGTCATCGTTCCCAAGGGCCTCTTCTGGCCGGCATGAGACAATTCTGTCATCCTCGTGCTGTAGGGCGGGAGGTGAAGCGGCACATGGGAGAGCGGGCATGCACAAGACATTCACAGCGCTGGCAATGGCGGCCCTTCTGGGCGCTTGCGCAACCAGTTCGGTGGCTGAGGCCCAGAGTGAGCCGCGCGTGGCGCGGTTTGCGGCTGTCGGCGATACCGGCGCGATCCCCTCCTATGAGCGGCTGAAGCCCGGCGAGAAGCCGATGCGGACCTTGAGCGAATACCTCGCGGAGGAAGCCAAGGACTGGCTGAAGCGCAACCCGACAATGGATGGCTTCACGCCCACCCCCTGGGTGTTCGAGGGCACGATCGGCGGTTTTGTGAATGCCGGCGGGCTGTGGCCGGTGGCGTATGCGACCGAAGAGGCCTGTGAGATGTATGGCTGCGACTTCGCCGTAATGCTGGGAGACAATATCTATCCTGATGGCGCAACGCTGGGCGCCGACGGGATCAGCGATGCGCGCCGCTTCGAGGACATGCTGGACCGGCCTTATGGGAGCCTTGGGGCAGGCGTGGAGAACTTCTCCATCTATGCCATGCTGGGCAATCATGACTGGCGCGTCTCGCGCGAGGCAGCGTTTGCGCAGGTCGAGTATCTTGATCAGCACCCGAACTTCACGATGCCTGACCTTTACTACAAGGCAACGCCGCCGGGCTTTGAAGGCTTTGTCGAATTCTTCGTGGTGGATACCGAGATGCTGCTCGCCAGCAATAGGGTGTATAAGGACATTCTCGATGCCGATGGCCGCGAGATGCGCGATGAAACGCGTCTCGATACCTGGGGCCCGCATTTCCAGCCCGTGACGGAAGGCGAGCGCGATATGGTCGGCTGGCTGGAGCGGGAGCTGGCGGCATCGACTGCGCGCTGGAAGATCGTGATGGGCCATCATGCGCTCTGGTCGGGAGGTGGCTCAAAGTTTGAAAAGGCCCATACGCTGCGCGGGTTGCTGCTGCCCTCGATCTGCAAATATGCCGACGCCTATATTGCGGGCGATGAGCATACGCTGGAGGCGTATACGGATGATTGCTCTGCGGTGCTTGGCGCGCCGCGCAATCCTGTGCCGATGCTGGTCTCCGGAGCAGGCGGAAAATATCGCCCGCTGCATCCGGGCTTCATGCGCCACCAGAACGAAAACTATCCGCAGATGCGGAACGTCTGGTCGAAGGGCACGCTATGGGGCTTCATGCATATCGAACTCACCGAAGACGAGATGACGACGAAGATCATTTCCACCCCGGCGGACATGTCCGGCCGTCCCGTGATCGAAACCGTGCTGAGTTTCCCCCACCGCGAGGCTGGGCGCCCGCAGCGGCGCTGAGCCGGTTTCGTTTGTCTTCCTCGGTGTTCTGCCTATTCTCCCCGGCAGAACATCAGAGAGGGAGACATGACATGGCAAAACGAGGCGTGAGCCGCCGGCAGATGCTGGGCGGATCGGCAGCGGTTCTGGGCGCGATGGGCGGGGCGCCGCAGGCGCTCGGTGAGGTAAGCGAGCCGCTGGGCGCGCTGGGGCCGCTCGCCGGCAAGACGATCCTGATCACGGGCGCATCCTCCGGCTTCGGGCGGCTGGGCGCGGAGCATTATGCGCGGCTTGGGGCAACGGTTTTTGCCTCGATGCGGAACCTGCCGCGCCCGGAGGCGGCGGAGCTGGAGGCCCTCGCCGAGGCAGAGGGCCTTGCGATTGCGGTGGTCGAGATCGATGTCAATTCCGATGAAAGCGTGGCGCGCGGCGTGGCCTCGGTGCTGGAGCGGACCGGGGGCAATCTTGACGTGCTCATCAACAATGCCGGCATCGGCATCAGCGGGCCCATCGAAGTGCAGGACATGGAGGCGACGCAGCTTGCCTTTAACACCAATGTGTTCGGGCCGCACCGGATGGCGCGGGCCGTTCTGCCGGCCATGCGCGCGGCGCAGCGGGGGCAGATCTTCCAGATTTCCTCGCAGCTTGGCCGTGTGATCGCGCCAGGCTCGGGGCACTACTCGCCGACGAAATTTGCGCTGGAGGCGATGAGCGAGGCGATGGCGTATGAACTCGTGCCGCACGGTATCGAGGTGACGATCATCCAGCCGGGCGGATACCCGACTGAAATCTGGCGCAACCGCAATGCGCTGACGGGCGCGCTGCGCGACCGCACGCCGCCGGAGCTGCTGGCGGCCTATCCGCAGCTGACCGCCGGCATGGGCGAGGGCGGCGGCGGGGGTACGACTGACCCGATGGATATTCCCAATGCCATCGCCGAGATCATTGCCATGCCGCGCGGCACACGCCCGCTTCGCCGGGCGGTGCATCCGGGCAACCGTCCGCAGCTCGGCATCAACGAGGCGAGCGACAAGGCGCAGCTGGCGATGCTGGGCAATTCGCCCTTCGGGCCGTGGGTGAAAGATGTGCTGGAGCGCTGAGCGCTCCAGCTATCCGGCGGGCGGGCTCAGTCGAGGCCGAGCACGTCCTTCAGGAACATCGTCTCGGCTTCGCGCTGGAATTCGCGGTTGGCCTTGCGGCGGAAGCCGTGGCCTTCATCCATCGCCATCAGGAACCATGCCTTGATGCTGTTCTGCTTGACGGCTTCAAGGATCTGCTCTGCTTCCGTGTACGGAACACGCGGGTCGTTATAGCCGTGGATGATGAAGATCGGCTTGTTGATCCGGTCTGCATTGCGAAGGGGCGAAATCTCATCGAAGAAGGCGGCGATTTCCGGGTCTCGCTCATCGCCATACTCGGCGCGGCGGAGATCCCGGCGATAGCCCTCGGTGTTCTCGAGGAAGGTCTTGAAGTCCGAGATGCCGACAATGTTGATGCCGCCGGCCAGCCGGTCGCCATAATCGATCATCGAAGCGAGCACCATGTATCCGCCATAGGAGCCGCCATAAACGATGACCCGGCTGGCATCGAGGTCCGGCTGGGTCTCGATCCAGTCGAGCAGGGCGCCGATATCCTCGACCGAGCGCTTACGGTTCAGGCCATTGTCGAGCGACACATAGGTCTTTCCGTATCCGGATGATCCACGCACATTCGGCACAGCTACAGCGAGGCCAAGTTCGGTGGCCCAATACTGGAAGACGGAGCTGAAGCCTGGCCGCGCCTGCGCTTCCGGCCCGCCATGGATCGAGATTATCACAGGGTGCGGGCCTTCCCCGGCGGGGCGGTAGATGAAGGCTGGAATGTCCATTCCGTCCGCATTCGGATAACTGAACAGGGAAGGCTCGATGAACGTGTCCGGATTGATCCCGCCGGTTTCGGCTTCTGTCCAGCGCGTGAGGTTCAGCGTCGCAATGTCGAAGGACCATGCGTCCGCCGGGCTGGTCGCAGCATTGAAGGTAAAGCCGACATGGCTGCCGGTGGGCGAGAAGGTGAGGCCCGAAGCGATCCCGACGGGCAGGGTCGGCCCGGGGCGGACATGTCCGGCGGCGACATCCAGCAGGCGGATCGTGCCGAGGCCGCCTTCATTGACCGTGAAGGCCACGGTGTTGCCATCGGGCGAGAGCGTCCAGCCGGACACGTCCCAGCCGATATCGGCGGTGTAATTGGTGACCGTGCCATCCGGCGCGATGCGCACGAGGTTGGTGAACTCGTCTTCCTTGTCCGTCGCCGTCAGGATCGACCCATCCGCCAGCAGCTCCGCGCCGGAATAGGCGACCTGCACGCCGGGATTGATCTCGGTCAGCTCGCCGGAGGCGACATCGAGCTTGAACAGCTGGCTCTCTGCAATCGAGATATAGCGCTGCAGTAGCAGCGTCTGGCCATCTCTGGACCAGCCGACTGGCCCGATGGCGCCTTCGCCTTCGAGGGCAACGCGCGTGCTCTGCCGGTCGGCCGGGTTGCCGATGATGATGTCATTGTTCGGGTCCCCCGGATTTGTCCGCGCCCAGGCTGCAACGCTGCCGTCCGGCGACCAGAGCGCGGCGCCATTGCGGGTGCCAGGTTCTGTGAAGGCGTTGATGCGTCCGGTGGCAAGGTCAAACCGGTAGCCCTGGTAGTATTCGTCGCCGCCCCGGTCGCGGGCGAACAGGAAAGATCCACCAGCCGGGCTCGCGCTTGCGCCGTTCACCGGCTCGGCAAAGAAGGTCAGCTGGCGCCGCGCGCCGCCGGGGGTGCGCACTTCGTGGATCTGGTTGACATCACCGAAGCGGGTCGCGATCAGGATGCCGCCCTCACCGGTCCAGTCCTGGAAGGAATGGCCGCGCACATTCTCGAAGGCCGCCATCCGGTCGGAAATCTCCTGCGGAATAGCCGGAATGCCTTCAATCACAAGGTTGCCGCGCGTGATCCGCTCCTGGGCGGGGGCTGCCGTTACGGCAACGGGTTCAACAGCCGCAGGCGCGGTGGCCGTGGCGCAGGCGGACAGGACGAGGGCTAGCGCCGCTGAGGACAGAAAGCGCAGCGAAGGGCGGGTCATGGAACTCTCCCGGTCTGGAAATGGAACATGACGGTCTGTTTAGGGCGGTTTGGCGCTGCGTCACGTGATTTCGGACATTTCCGCTTCACATGACCGATACAATCGGGGTCTAAGGCGGCACTGGAACGGGTTACAGAAAGAGGAGGCAGCTCATGCAGTGCTTGAAGAGGCTTGGAGCCGGACTGCTCGCCCTCGGCTGGCTCGCCGCCTGCTCGCATGGTGTGCCGGACATCGCTCCGGATGCCCAGATCGAAGCAGCCGCCACGCCGGCTGTGGAGCCGGGCAATGTGCTGATGATCGGCCTCGACGGGCTGCACCCCGACATGGTGGCGCGCTGGAATGCGCCGAACCTGCAGGCGCTTGCCGCACGCGGGGTTAAGGCAGAAGCGATGCACCCGGTGATGCCGAGCGTTACCTTTGTGAATTTCTACTCCATCGCCACCGGGCTTTATCCCGAACATCATGGCATGGTCGCGAACTATCCCTATGACGCCGAAGCCGATGAAATCTTCGACCGCGCGAGCGGGCCGACCGAGAGCCGCTGGTGGCAGGGCGAGCCGATCTGGATTACCGCCGAGAAGCAGGGCCTGCCGACCTCGATCATGTTCTGGCTCGGCTCGGAGACGACACATGACGGCCTGCGGCCCACGCGTTGGACGCCCTATGAGCATGACAAGCCCTATCAGGACCGGGTTGATGAGGTTCTGGCCTGGTACGATGCCCCGGAAGGCGAGCGGCCGCGCTTCGCTGCCGTCTATTTCGACCGCGTGGACACTGCCGGGCATTATTTCGGGCCGGAAGCTGCCGAGACCGAGGCGGCGGTCGAGGAGGTCGACGGCTATGTCGGCCAGCTGGTGGCGGGCCTCGAGGCGCGCGGGCTGCTGGAGACGACAAGCATCATCGTTGTGGCCGATCACGGCATGGCGGCGATCGACACTTCGAAGACCATCGATGTCGGCCAGTTCATTGACCATACCGCGCTGAAAGTGCCGCAATTTGCCGGCGCGTTCGGCGGCTCGGCGCACCCCTTCCTGCAGATCTATGGCGAAGGCCCCGCGCTGGAGGCCGCGTACGAAGACCTGAAGGAATTCCACCCCAACATCCATGTCTGGCGGCGCGGCGAGATGCCGGCACATTTCCGGTTCGATCATCCCACAAGGGGGCCGGACCTGTTTGTGCTGGCCGACCCGCCCTATACCGTGCGCTCCGCCAATGTCGGCGGCTGGCGCCCGCCGATCCCCGGCTTCCACGGCTATGACAATTTGCATCCGCTTATGGAGGCGACTTTCATTGGCGCCGGTCCGATCTTCCCTGAAGGGCAGGTGGCCGCCCCGTTCGAGAATGTGAACGTCTACCTCATGATCGCCTGCGCCCTCGGCATCACGCCGGCAGAGACGGACGGCGATCCGGCCGTCGTCGCGCGGGTGACCGGCGGGCGGTGCGGGGCAGGCGCCCCATAACGGAGCGCCTAGCGGCCGATGCGGTCCATCTCGTTGCTGATGATCTCAACGAGTTCGGGATGCTGTTCGTGGATGCGCAGGAAGCTGGTCATGATCCGGCCATAGGTCTCGGAAATCGCCTGCCCGTGCGAGCCGTAGATTTGCATGGCTTTCAGCGGCGACATGTCGCCCTGGCCAAGCTCGTCGTTCATGCCCTCCAGTGCGGTTGAAGCAGACCGGATTTTGGCAGCGGCAGCGCGCGCACTTGATTCGTCCTTTACCGAGTCCAGCGCGTCAGCGATTGTCGTCAGCTCCTTGAGGTAGGCTTGGCCGATCTGGCTGCCGGAGGAGCTGCGGGTGATGTCCTTGGCATCGGTGCCGCCCTGGCCGCAGGCGGTGATGCTGGCGAGGCTGATGAAGGCTGCTGCGAGGATGGATGATTTCATGAATGACCCCTTGGTATCAGGCGAAGTGTCCCCAGTTGCGGCGATAGGATCACGGCGAGCGCCTCCTTGCAACTAGGGCGCGCTCAGCTGTAGCGCGCCTCGGCTTTTGGGGCGGTGACGCCCGCCTTCACATCCGTGAGCGCCGCCGCGAGGTCGCGGAGATAGTCGTCCGCCACTTCGGCATGTTTGGGCGAGAGCATCAGGTGCAGGCTCGGCGGCTCGGCGCTGATCGAGGTGAACCAGCCGCGCGCCCGCATCGCGCTGTAGAGGGCGAGCGTATCGGCGTCAGGATGGCGGAAGGCGAGGAGGCCGAGCAGGGGATTGCCGAGCACTTCGAAACCGAGCGCCGTGACGCCGGCCTCGATCTTCTCCCGCGTGGCGCAGACGAGACCCTGCTTCTGGCGGTAGCCATCGATGCCCAGTACATTCATCACCGCCCAGGCCGCAGAAATGGCGCCGCCGGGGCGCGTGCCGGCCAGTGTCGGTGTCTTCATCGGCGCGCCGGACCAGTCGCGCATCGAGAAGGGCATATGCTTGTAGAGCGCTTCAGAGCGGAACAGCACGGTCGAGGCGCCCTTGGCGCAATAGCCATATTTGTGCAGGTCCGCGCTCATCGAACATACGGCCGGCACCGCAAAGTCAAAGTCCGGCACGGGCACCCCGTTCATCCGCGCGAAGGGCGCGAAATATCCCCCGACGCAGGCATCGACATGCAGCCACACGTCTTTGGCGGCGGCGACCTCGCCGAGGGCGGCGATGGGGTCAATGATGCCATGGGGAAATTGCGGGGCAGAGCCCACCATCATGATCGTCGCATCATCAATCGCGGCGGCCATCGCGGCGGGGTCGGCCTCATAGCTGCCATCCTCCTTCAGCGGAACGCGGCGCACCTCGATGTCCATCAGGTGCGCGGCCTTGTCGAAGGCGAGGTGGGCAGAGCGGGCGAGGACGATGTTCTGGCCTTCCCGGGGCTTGCCGCAGGCGCGGGCAAAGTCGCGCGCAGCCTTCATCGCCATGGTGATCGAATCAGTTCCGCCGGAAGTCATCGCCCCGGCCGCGCCCTGCGGTGCCTGCAGCAGGCCGAGCGCCATCGCGATGACCTCTTTCTCCATCCGGGCGAGCGAGGGGAAGGCCAGCGGGCCAAGTCCGTTTTCCGCCATGAACAGCCCATACGCTTCACGTTGAACCGCATGGATGTCCTCACCCGCATGGAAGACATAGACCGCCGTCTTTCCGTCGCGCCACGCGACATCTCCGGCGCCGCGGGCGATCATTTCGCGTTGCACATCCGGCCAGGGCCGGCCTGTTTCAGGCATCTGCATGGGCGTTCCCCTCAATTTTCTGTGGAAAGTCTAGGGGCTGTCCCGCCCGCTGGCCAGCCCTCGCCGGAGGGGGCATCATGGCGCCATTCAGAGCGAGGCGAATTATTTTCCTCGCCCATTGTGCGAAGCCCGTTGCGGGGTTACGGGCACCGGCTTAGTCTCGATCTCGGGGAAGAAAACAAGGGAACAGGGCGCACAGCATGACGGATTATATCGGCTATGAAGCGCTCTCGCAGGCCGCCATGCGGGGTTTGGTGCGTGAAGCGCTGCGGCGCGCCAAAGCGAGCGGTGGGCTGCCGGGGGATCATCACTATTACATCTCATTCCGCACCCGGGCGCCGGGCGTGAAGATTGCCGAACATCTCGTGCAGCGCTTCCCGGAAGAAATGACCATCGTCATCCAGCACCAGTTCTGGGATCTGGAAGTGCATGACGGGCATTTCGAAGTGGTCCTGAAGTTTTCCGGCGTGCCGCAACACCTGTCTATTCCGCTGGCCGCGATCACACGCTTTGTCGATCCGTCGGTGAATTTCGGCATCGCGTTCGAGGTCAAGGGCAAGGAAGCCGGCGTCATCGCGCCCGCTCCGCTGACCGAGGCGCCCCCCGCCGAAGAAAAGGTACCGGGCGAAACGGTCGTCAATCTCGACGCCTACCGGCGCAAATAAGCGCAGGCTGGTCCGTTGAGCGCCGAAGAGAAGCCCCGCGTCTCCGACGAAGAGATGCTGGCGCGGTTCCAGAATTCCAAGAAACGCCCGCCCTGTTCCGATACGCTGGGTATGCGCCTCGTCGCCCTCTCACAGGATGAGCAATGGGTGCGGATGGAGTTTGATGTCTCGCCGGCCTTCGCCAATCCAACCGGCGCGGTGCAGGGTGGCTTCATCGCTGCGATGATGGATGAGGCGATGTCGACGGCGGTGATCATCGCCTCCAACGTGACGATGACGGCGCCGACCCTGGAAATGAAGACGAGCTATCTGAAACGCCTGATGCCCGGCAAGGCCAGCGTCGTGGCGCGCATCCTTAGGATGGGCAAATCCGCCGCCTTCATGGAAGCAGATTGCTTCGACGCAGAGGGCGAACTGATCGCCCGCGCCACGGCCACCGCTATCCCGATGGCGTTCAAGCGGCTTTAGCGCTGCATATCGGGGAACTCATCCTGAGCTCAAACATCCGCTTGCAGTGTCTGCCCCAACGATACGGGGCGCGCTTGCCGGAGAAATCGGCTATGGTCGTGCCATAACATATGCCTCCGGGGAGGAGACCATGGCTGACGATCCCAAGGCGCCTGCGGGTGTCATCAATTCCATCATCGAACTCTCCGCTTTCAATCCGGCCGCGCGGGACAACCCTCATCCGATGCTGAAGGCGCTTCGCGAGACGTGTCCTGTCTTTCGCGATGAGGCGGCGAAGGTCTGGTTCCTCTCGCGCTACACCGATATCCGTGAGACGGTGAATGATCGCAGCTTCGTGCGCCATCCATCGAAGGCGGAAGCCGGCTCGCTCTCGGCGCGGTTCGTCGAGGAGGATACGGGCACGGGCCGTGAGCGGCGGCCCAGCATTCTCTTCCTTGATGATCCCGACCATGCCCGCATCCGCCAGCCCCTCGCCAAGGCTTTCTATGCGCGCATCAACCGGATGCGTCCTGAAATCGAAGCAATGATTGACGCCATCATCGACGCTGCGCCCGCCAGCGGGCCGTTCGACCTGATGGAGAAAATTGCGGTGCCCGTGCCTGTGCTGGTCATTGCGCGCATCCTGGGGGTGGACGAGGCGCGCCTCGCCGATTTCCGTCAGTGGTCAGAAGATGTGATCCTCGGCCTCAATCCCGTTCGCACGCCGGAGGAAGACGCGGCCCTGCTGCACGGCGCCACCGCGCTCGACGCATACTTCGCAGAGCTGATGGCCGCCCGCCGCGCCGCGCCGGAAGACGATCTCGTTTCCGACATGGTGGCGCTGCACGCCTCGGGCGAGGCAGTGATGGAGGACCAGGAGCTCTGCACCAATCTGCAGGCCCTGCTGGTCGGCGGGAACCTGACGACCACGGATCTTATCGGCAACGGTATCTGGCTGTTCCTGACCCATCCCGATCAGCTCGCAGCCTTGAAGGCCCATCCCGAACTCGCCGCGCAGGCGGTGGAAGAAGTGCTCCGCTATGAGGCGCCGGTCTCTGTCACATCGCGCATCGTGGCGGAGGACCGCGAGGTTGCCGGCTGCCCGATGAAGCAGGGTCAGCCGGTCTGGATGTCGCTCGCCGGCGCCAACCGCGATCCGGGCGTGTTCGAGGCACCCGAAGCCTTTGACATCACGCAGAAACGCGCAAGCCATATCGCCTTCGGCGGCGGCCCGCACATCTGCATCGGCGCGCCGCTCGCACGGATCGAGGCGCGGCATGTGTATCTGAAAGTGCTCGAACGCTGGCCGGAGCTGAAGCTCGCGGGCGATGAGATCGTGTGGCGGACGCTGCCATTCTTTCGCGGGATCGAGCGGCTGGTGGTGGAGGGGTAGGGCGTCCCCCTTCCGTCTGCTTCGCAGACACCTCCCCCGCAAGCGGGGGAGGAAGCTGCAGCGCTACTTGATCCTCCCCCGCTTGCGGGGGAGGTGCCCCGAAGGGGCGGAGGGGGTAGTGTCTCAATCCCCCATCGCCTCCGCCCGCATCCAGATCCCGTCCCGCTCGGCGCTGCGCCGCTCCACCAGCAGGCGGGCGACCTGGTGGTCATCCTCGAAGACGTTGCCCGTGAGGGAATCGAGCAGCGCTTTTGCCAGGTTATCAAGGTCCATCCACGGCGCCTCGCCAAGATGTTCCATCACGATGTGTACGGAATAATCCCCATAGCCGGGCCGCAGGCGCGGGAAGTCCTTGCGGAAGAACTCCTTCAGCAGCGTCTTGTAATACTTCGTCTGCGTCGTGAGGCCGGTGCACGCGACTTCCAGAGCGCCATCGTCAGTGATGCGCGCGCGGACTTTGCCGTTTTGTATCCAGTCTGAAACCATCTCGCGATTAGGCACATGGCATAGGAAGCGGCAAGTGAGGTTCTTGCTGGGGTCGCGTATGGGCTTGAAGGCCCCGGAGCAGGGGGCTGCACCGCGCGGTGGTCCGGACTCTCGCCTCAGGAGCGCCGCCCGTGGCCAAGATCCCCACTCCTGCCGAGTGTGGCACCTTCGGCCCCATTGAGGCCGGGGCCGACAAGTATTCGGGCGCTCCGGCGCAGCGCTCGCTGGGAAATTTCAGCATTTGCTGTGTGTAGCAGCCCGCCCCGGGGAAAATGTGTCCGGTGAGGGTCATACCCCTGTCGTCGCCGCCACAGAAACCTTCGGGTATGGGTCTACCTTCCCGCGCGAGGCCTTCGTTCAGGCAGTCGTCTCTGAGTTTGACATCAAAGCCTTCGACGAACCCGATCCGCTGCATCTTCCCGGAACCTCGCGGCGGCCTCTGCGTTGGTCTCATGCAATGCGCCATCCCGGCCATGCGACAGCAGACAGGGAGGCTCCTCATGAGCAAGTCAGACATATCCGGTAACTCCAGGACGCAGGCGGATATCGCCCGGCGCGCGCTGGAGATGAAGCAGAAGGCGGAGCGGGGCGCCGTGCCGCATCATCCGGGGTCCGAGACGCCCGGTGAAGGGCAGATCCAGGACGTGCGCCCGGATGAGCCGCCAATGGGGGCGCTGAATGCCGAGGGCCACCGCCCGGTGCTCGAGCGCAGCCGGAAGGTGCGCTGATGGATATCCAGTTCAATACCGGTAACAAGGTGGACGGCGATGCGCGCATGGGCGCGCATGTCGAGGCGCGGCTGCGCGAGCGGCTGGCGCGGTTCGAGCGGCGGCTGTCGCGCATTGAGGTGCATATCCGCGATACCGATGGCACGCGGCGCGAAGGGCCTGACGGCATCGAGGCCACGATCGAGGCACGCCCGAAAAGCGGGGACCCGATCGCGGTGACCGAGCGCCGGGAGAGCCCGGAGGCGGCCTTCAGCGCAGCGGTGCAGACGCTGGTGGCGCGAATGGATGCGGTATTCGGCAAGTCAGACCGCTTGCGGCCGTAGGGTATGGGTGCAAGGGGCCCGGCGCTGATGCCTGGGCATCGGCGCTCTGAATTTGATCTCCCGGATCATATTCTTCCGCTACGCGAAACCGAAGCCCGGTGGTGCCACCTGAGAGAATTGAACTCTCGACCTCATCATTACCAATGATGCGCTCTACCCCTGAGCTAAGGCGGCATTGCCGGTTGGGTTCCGGGGCTTTAGCGTAAGCCTGCCATGATGAAAAGACCGTTTTGCCGCTGGATATGACACAGAAGCCGCCGACCCCGGAACAGCTCGAACGCGAGGCCCGCCGGGCCGAGGCGCTGCGCGCGAACCTGCGCCGGCGCAAGGCCGCGACCCGCAAGCCCCCCGCCGGGGCGGCGCCGGAAGGGGAGAAGCCCGATGAGTGAGATTGCCGTGCCCGCGTCCCGGCGGCGCCTGTCCAGCCGGCTGGGGCGCCTCGCAGCCTGGGGGCTGATGATGGGGGTGCTGGCCGCCTGCGCCAGCCGGCCGATGGGGGCGCCGGGCGACCCGGCCTTCCTGCGCGGCCTTGTCGATGGGCTGCTGGCGCCGATCAGCTTCGTGATCAGCCTGTTCAGCGAGGAGGTGCGGATGTACGCCTTCCCGAATGTCGGGCGATGGTATGATTTCGGCTTCCTGATCGGCATTTCCTGCTGGGGCGGCGGGGCAGCAGCGTCCAAATAGCATTTCCGCCCACAATCGCGCCCTTACAAAGCCGCGAAGCGCGCTATAGATGCGCGCCATGGATCGTCTTCACATCACTGGCGGCACGCCTCTTCACGGCCGCATTCCCGTCTCCGGAGCCAAGAACTCCGCCCTGAAACTCATGGTCGCCTGCCTGCTGACGGATCAGCCGGTGGAGCTGACGAACATGCCGAACCTGGCGGATACGCGCTTCCTGGCGCAGCTGCTCGAGACGCTTGGCGTGGAGGTCTACTGGCCCAAGGGCTCGTCGACCTGCCATCTCAATGCAGCGGAGCTGAAATCCACCATCGCGCCCTATGAGCAGGTGCGGAAGATGCGGGCGAGCTTCAATGTGCTGGGGCCGCTGGTGGCACGCTCGGGGCATGCGACCGTGTCGCTTCCGGGCGGCTGCGCGATTGGCGCCCGGCCTGTGGACCTGCACCTGCAGGCGCTCGAAGCCATGGGCGCGGACCTGCGGGTCGAGCAGGGTTATGTGAAAGCCGCAGCCATCCACGGGCTTAAGGGCGCGCATATAAATTTCTCGACGGTGTCTGTTGGCGCGACGGAGCACGCGATGCTGGCCGCGACACTGGCAAAGGGCGAGACGATCCTCGAGAACGCCGCGCGCGAGCCGGAGATCGAGGACCTGGCGCAATGCCTGAACAGCATGGGCGCGCAGGTGACGGGCGCCGGCACGCCGGTGATTCGCATCAAGGGCGCCGAGGCTCTCAAAGGCACGGTCTATCCGGTCATGCCCGACCGGATCGAGGCGGGCACGTTTGCGATGGCGGCTGCGGCCGCTGGCGGGGATGTGACACTGGACGGCGCGCCGGTCGCGGCGCTTGGCGCGCTGATCTCGAAACTGCGCGAAGCCGGCGTGACGGTGGACGGCGACGAGGCGGCCTCGACGCTGCGCATCCGGCGCAATGGTTCGGCGCTGAAGGCGGTGAGCCTGTCGACGCAGCCGCATCCGGGCTTTCCGACCGACCTGCAGGCGCAGTTCATGGCGCTGGTCTCGCTGGCCGAGGGCACGAGCATCATCCGCGAGACGATCTTCGAGAACCGGTTCATGCACGCGCCGGAACTCTCGCGGCTGGGCGCGGACATTACCGTGCGCGGGCAGGAAGCGGTGGTGAAGGGCGTGAAACAGCTGACCGGCGCGCCGGTGATGGCGACGGACCTGCGCGCCTCGGTCTCCCTGGTGATTGCGGGCCTGGCGGCGGAGGGAGAGACGGTGGTGAACCGGATCTACCATCTCGACCGGGGCTTCGAGCGGCTGGAAGAGAAGCTCGGCGCGTGCGGCGCGAAGATCGTGCGGCGCTCGGGCGAGGAAGAGTAGGATTCGAGGCCCCTCACCCCCAACCTCCTCTCCCCGCGAGTGGGGCGAGAAGGCCTCAAGACCCTCATCTTTCCGTTGAGCAAAGCCGCCGAATACGGCATTGAGCCGATTGAAGTATCCTGCTCCCGAAGGACGATCATGACAGACCCCAAACCGCTGCGCCTGTTCACGGAAGAGGCGGAGGACCTGAAGATCATTGCGGCTGCCGTGCAGGATGCGGTCGTGAAAGCGGGCAACCTGAAATATGAGCAGAAGAAGCGCCGCTTCGGGCTGGAGCTCAACCGTTACCGCTGGGAGAGCGCGCCGACGCGCAAGGGCGAGCCCGGACAGCGGGTGCGCGCGCTACTGGCGTTTGACGGCGTGATGGGTGTGCGCACGCGCGGCATCACCAAGGTGGACCCGGAGTTGATCCTGTCACTTCTGAGCATCGACTTCACGCCGGACGCCGAACCGCCGGGTGGGCAGGTCACGCTGCTGTTTGCCGGTGATGGCGAGATCGTGCTGACGGTCGAGGCGCTCGATGCTTCGCTGATCGACAGCGATTATGTCTGGCCGACGCGCCACATGCCAAGCCATGAGCGGCGCCGGCGTTAGGGCGCAAAAGAAGCGGGGCGTTGCGGCCCCGCTCTCTCACTCTCAGAAATTCAGGCGGACGCCGACGCCGAAGTATCGGCCCGGATTGCCGCGGGCGCCGTCGGCGCCGCGGTGGACTATGGCGCGCTCGTCGAAGAGATTTTCGACCTTGGTGTAGATCTCGGCAGTGTCCGTGATGTTGTAGGACGCCGACAGGTCCATCGTGAGCAGGCTTTCCGTGCGCAGATAGGTGGCATCTACGCCTGCGCGATCGCAGGTGGTCGTGGTGCAGGTCGCGTCGGTATAGTTCAGCGCGGCATAGACATCCCAGCCGGACTTATGCTCGAGGCCGACCTGGATGACGCCGGTGTGTGGCGGGGTGTAGTCCAGCGTGTCGCCGGCGAGGACGCCCCCGGCGGTGTCGGCTGCGCGGGTGTATTCACCGTCCGTATACGTATAGGAAAGGCGCGCAGGGACCGTGAAGCCGTTGCCTTCAAACAGGGTGGCGAAGGCGCCGAGTTCGAGGCCGTAGACTTCCTTCGCGCCGCTTTGCAGGGTTGAGCCATCAACGATCCCGCCAGGGCAGGGATTGGCGACGAGGCAGAGGCGCAGGGCGTTGTCATAGTCGCTGAGGAAGGCGATGGCATCTATGCCGAGGCTGCCTTTGCGATAGCGCACACCGGCTTCCCAGTTGACGCTTTCCTCACCCTTCGTGCCCTCGGCGGCGCTGGAGCCGGGAGGGGCGAAGCCTTCATAGACGCCGGCGAGCAGGGTCCAGTTTGCATCGACCGCATAATTCACGCCAAGGCCGACGGAGGTCTTGGTCAGGCTGTTGCGCGGGGTGGGGTTCAGCACATTGCCGACAGTTTTGATGTCTTCATACCGGATGACCGGCAGGAAGCTCCAGCTGCCATAGGAGATGCGGTCGCCGAGCCAGATTGACCAGGCTTCGGCCTCGCCCTTGTTGATGTTCGGGCCGGTGACGCTGGAGAAGACAAGGCTGCCATTGACCTGCTGGTAGATTTCGTTTCCGGCGGCCGCGACATTGCGGGTCTCGTCCTCATGGCGGCGGATGCCGAAGGTGAGGTTGTGGGTCAGCGGGCCGGTCGTGAATTCGCCCTCGAGCTGCGTCTGGATGCCTTGCGAGGTGAATTCCTGGAAGTTGTTGCCATAACGCACGCCATTGGCATGGGTGGTGTCCAGCGTACCGTCGAGGATGCCTTGCAGCAGCGCAGCATTGGGCGCGCCGGTGTTGATCGCTGTCGTGATGCTGCCGATGGCAACACCGTTGATCTGGTTCAGACGGCGATAGTGACGGCGGGTGTCGGTCCAGTAGGCGGTGGATTTCAGGGCCCAGCTGTCGGTGAGTTCAAATTCGTGATGCAGGCCGAAGCCGGTACGTCCACGGTTCATCCGTTCAAGTTCGGAGAGGCCGTAGCGGCGGTCCGGGTTCGCTTTGAAATCGGCATCCGTCAGGCCGAGATAGGACACGTCATGGGACTCGTCATTTTGCTGGGCCTTGAATTCGAGCCGCTGGCGCTCGCCCGCCCATTGCAGGCGCAGGACATAGTCTTCGATATTGTTGCCGGCGGTGCGGTTGGTGCGGTCGATCTTCTGAAAGCCGTCGGTTGAGCCCTGATAGGTTTCGATCAGGAAGCTGAACGGGCCGGCGCTGTCGCCATACCAGGCATGCAGGCGGCGCGTATTGTTGTCGCCGATCTCGGCGCGCAGGAAGCCTTCGCGCTCCTCCGGGATGGCGGTGGCGAGCAGGTTGACGACACCGGTGACGTTCTGCGGGCCGTAGAGGAGCGTTTCCGGGCCTTTCAGCACTTCAACGCTGCGCATGCGGGAGATGTTCGGGAAGTAATAGGCCGAGGTGTTGGCATAGGGCGCCATGGCAGCGGGCACGCCATCCTCGAGCACCAGGATCCGGTCGCTGCGGCCGGAGGAGGAGGCGCGGATGCCGATGCGCGGGAAGGCGCCGAGACCGTCTTCCTCGCGGACGTACACGCCTGGCACCGAGCGCAGGATGGAGTTCACATTGGCGGATTCAAACTTCTGCAGCTCGCGCTCGGTCAGCGTATAGGCCGAGCCATAGGTCGATTGCGGATCCTCGATATTGCCGATGACGGTGACGGTATCGAGCACGCGGACGGCGCGCTCGGCCTCATCCGGCGTTTCGCTGAGGGCGGGCTGTGTCAGGGTCAGCAGGGCAGCGCTCGTCAGCAGGCTGGCGCGCTGGAGGGCCTGCTTCCGGTTCGGCGTTCCGCAGAAAGTGTTCACGTGTGGCGTCCTTTGAAATGGCCGGCCCGAAACGAGCCTCAGATTTGTCACGGACCCCTCTAGCTGCACATGATTATGCAAATCAATCGCAGATGTGTCGCAGCTATGATTTTCATTCGCAAAATGTGCCGGGCGGACACAGTTGAGGAAAGGCACGCCCTGCGCTCGCAAGTCGGGAGAGCGCTTGGCCTGCTGCCGGGCCTCGCTGCCTTTCCCTGCAGCCACCGTCCCTGTCTTGTCAGAGGCAGGCCGCCGGTCCATGTAGCGGGGTTCTTGAACTGGCTCCGGAACCTGCCGCGCATGGCCCGCACTTTTGACGCTTCTCAACCCGGCTTCGAGGACACGCTGTTGCGGTTCCTCGAGGAAGACCGTGGGCAGGGCGAGGATGTCGCGGCGGTCGTGCAGGGCATCATCGCGGATGTGCGCGCACGCGGCGCGGCGGCGGTGGCGGAGTACACGGCGAAGTTTGACCGGCTGGAGTTGGACCCGGCGACGCTGCAATCCGATGCGGTAGACCTGAAGGCGCTTGCGGCGGCGTGCCCGGCTGACCTGCGTGAGGCGATTGATTTCGCGCATGACCGGATTGCCGCCTATCATGCGGCGCAGCGCCCGGCCGATCACCGGTTTACCGATTCGGCAGGCGTGGAGCTTGGCTGGCGCTGGACGGCGCTTGATTCGGTCGGCGTCTATGTGCCGGGCGGGCGGGCGAGCTATCCGTCCTCCGTGCTGATGAATGTCGTGCCGGCGGTGATTGCGGGCGTTGAGCGGATCGTGATGGTTGCGCCGGCGCCCGGCGGCGAGCTGGCACCGGCTGTGGCCTATGCCGCGCTGAAGGCGGGGGTGAGCGAATTCTACCCCATCGGCGGGGCGCAGGCGGTGGCGGCGCTGGCCTATGGGGCCGGGCCTGTGCGGCCGGTGGACAAGATCGTCGGGCCGGGCAACGCCTTTGTGGCCGAGGCCAAGCGGCAGGTGTTCGGCAAGGTCGGCATCGACACGATTGCCGGTCCGTCGGAAATCCTCGTGATTGCGGACCATACGGCCAATCCCGACTGGGTGGCGGCGGACCTGCTGTCGCAGGCCGAGCATGACCCGTCGAGCCAGTCTATCCTGATCACGCTGGACAAGGCGCTCGGGGCGGCTGTTGAGAAGGCTGTGGAAATCCAGTTGATTTCGCTGGCGACCGGCGCGCGGGCGCGGGAGTCGTGGGAGGCGCACGGCGCCATCATCCATGCGCCGGATGCCGAGCGGGCGGCGGCGGCGGCGAACATCATTGCGGCCGAGCATGTGGAGCTGTGCATTGCCGAGCCCGACACGATGCTGCCGATGATCCGCCATGCGGGCGCGGTGTTCCTCGGTCATCACACGCCTGAGGCACTCGGCGACTATGTGACAGGCTCTAACCATGTGCTGCCGACCAGCCGGGCGGCGCGGTTCTCCTCCGGCCTCGGGCTTTATGACTTCCTGAAGCGCATGAGCATCCAGCGGGCGGGTCCCGACGGGCTGAAGGCGCTGGCCCCGGCGGCGCTGCGCCTGGCTGAGGCCGAGCGGCTGCCGGCGCATGGGCGGTCAGTCTCCATCCGCACGAATTCCGGCGGATAGCGCATGAGCACGAACCGGCTGGTGGCTGTCCATATCGATGATGAGACGCTGGGCGCGTCCGGGCCGGACGCAGAGCATGAACGGCGCGTCGCGATCTTCGACCTGATCGAGGAGAACAGCTTCACCGTGACCGGTGAGGAGAGGGGCCCCTACGTGCTGGCGCTGAGCCAGGTGGAGCGACGGCTGGTGCTGGCGGTGCGCAACGAGGCCGGCGAAGAGGTGCACACCTTCATCCTGTCGCTGGGTCCGTTCCGGGGCGTGATCCGCGACTATTTCATGATCTGCGACAGCTATTACGAGGCGATCCGCACTTCGACCCCGCACCAGATCGAGGCCATCGACATGGCGCGCCGCGGCATCCACAATGAGGGCTCGGAGCTGCTCAAGGAGCGTCTGGAAGGCAAGATCGGGATCGACTTCCACACCGCCCGGCGCCTGTTCACCCTGATCTGCGCGCTTCACGCCGGCCAGGGCCGCGCGCCGGGGGCGTGACCTCAGCCGAGGGCCGCCCGGAAGCGGCGGCTGCCGGTGAGCCGGTCTCCATTCGCCAGCGCCAGTTCGAAATCACCTGACGCCGTTGGCTGAATCTCGGTGATATGGGCCTTGTTGACGATGCGCGAGCGATGAATGCGCAGGAAGCGAAGCGCTGGCGCGGCCGGATCAATTGCTGACAGGCGCTTGTCCCAGTCTGACAGGGTGCCACGCACAAGGTGCGCGCCATTTACGGTGACGATGTTCACATAGTTCCCGGCGGCTTCAAGATAGAAGATATCGCCCGGAAGAAGGAAGAGGGTGCGCCCGCCATCGCGCACTTCGATACGGGCATCCATGTGCACGGTGCCGGGCGCGGCCTGCCGCGCGATCCACCAGCCATGAAAGGTGTAGATGGCGACGAAGATGCCATAGGTCAGCAGGTCCTTGCGCCATTCATAGAGTAGCGTGATCCAGACCCCGCCGCCGAAGAAGTTGTAGGGCCAGTCGAAAGCCAGCGCATAGGCGAGGTGCCGCATCGGCAGCATGGCGGCAACATGGACGAGGGAGAAGGCGATCGTCAGCCCGGAATGGACCAGGAGGGCCATCGGCAGCCCCGGCCCGGGCAGGAGCGGCCAGCGCTTGACGGCGAGGCCAACCATGGGCGCGAGCAACACGATGACGCAGGCACTGGATAGTTCCCAGATAAAGGGCTCGGCCGGGTGAACGGTAAGGCCAGAGCGCTGCATGTCGATCAGGTCCGAGGTGGCGTTCACCAGGATGACCGGAATCGTCAGGAGGGCGATGATCGTCCAGGGCCCGGGTATGACGCTCTCGCCGCTTGTCCCGGTTTTGTCGCCGCTGGTCACAATTGCCGCTCCGTTCGTCCCGGCTGCCCGCCTCTGATGGCATTGGCGTAGCGCTGCGCACAGGTCCGCGCAAGAAGCGGCGCATGATGACCGAACGCCGATACGACCTCGACTGGCTGCGCATTGCGGCCTTTGCGCTGCTGACCCTTTATCACTGCGGCATGTTCTATGTGAGCTGGGACTGGCATGTGAAATCCAGCCGCGCCAGTCCGCTGATCGAGCCGCTGATGCTGCTGGCAAACCCGTGGCGGCTCGGCCTCCTGTTCCTGATTTCGGGTGCTGCGACCCGGTTCATGGCGGACAAGATGCCCGCCCTGCCATTCCTCGGTGCGCGGATGAGGCGCCTTTGGCCACCCCTGCTGCTGGCGATCTTCGTGATCGTGCCGCCGCAAAGCTATTACGAGATCGTCGAAGCGCTGGGGCCGGGCAGCCCCGCGCTGGAAGGGTTCTACCAAAACTACGTGACCGGCACGGGCGCCTGGTGTGATGCGGACGGCTGCCTGGCTACGCCGACCTATAATCATATGTGGTTCGTGGCTTATCTTATCCTCTATACGCTGGCGCTGGTGACGATCCTGCCCCTGTTGCGGCGCCTGCCCGGACAAGCGATGGCGCGGCTCCTGTCGGGGCCCGGCATCTTCCTCGTTCCATGGCTCTTTCTGTTTTTGGCCCGCGCCTGGCTGTTCCCGATCTTCGGCCAGACGCACGATTTCCGCGAGGACTGGTATCTTCACACCGTCTACTTCGGGCTGTTCCTGCTGGGCTTCGGTATTGCCAAGCATCAGCCCTTCTTCGAGGCGGCGGTGCGCCTGCGCTGGCCGATGCTGTCGCTTGCGCTTTCTTCCTGGGCGATCATCCAAACCTGGTACACGCTCCGGTCAGACGTGCCGGCGGATTGGGAACTGGTCTTCTTCCGCGGTATCCGCGAGGCGCAGGCCTGGTCCGCGATGCTGGCCGCCCTCGGTTTCTTCCACCGGCACTTCCGGGATCGAGACACGCCGCTGCGCCGGACGCTCTCAGCGGCTATCTTCCCCTTCTACCTCATCCATCAGACGCTCATCGTCATTGCCGGGCATTACCTTGATCGGCTGGGTCTTCCCATTGTGATCGAGGCTGGGGTGCTGATCGGGCTGACAGCGCTGGGCTGCTGGCTGTTCTATGAAACGGGGCGGCGCGCCGGGCCGCTGCGGATATGGATCGGCCTTGCCAGCGGGGAGAAGGAGCCGGCGGCGCTCCAGAGGGCCGGCCAGCGGACCTGAATGCCCTCGCGGCTTGCCGGAATCTGCGGGAGGCTGTATGGCGCGCGGCAGTGTGATGCTTGGGCCGTGCGCCGCAATGGCGCCGCCAGACCTGGAGAGGGCATGTCGAAAGAAGAACTGATCGAATTTGAAGGCACGGTTGTGGAACTGCTGCCGAACGCGACTTTCCGCGTGAAACTTGAAAACAATCATGAGATTATTGCTCATACCGCCGGCAAGATGCGCAAGAACCGCATCCGCGTGCTGACCGGCGACAAGGTCATGGTCGAGATGACCCCCTATGACCTGACCAAAGGCCGCATTACCTATCGCTTCAAGTAAGCTGCGCGTGGCAGGCGCGCCCAAGGCCCGGCTGATCCTGGCGAGCGCGAGCCCGCGCCGCCGGGACCTTTTGGCGGCCATCGGCCTGCCGCCGGACGAAATCATCCCCACCGATATCGACGAGACGCCCCGCAAGGACGAGGTGCCCGCGGCGCTGGCGCTGCGCCTCTCACAGGAGAAGGCGGCGGCCTGCACTGCCGAGGGCTTTGTGCTGGCGGCCGATACGGTGGTCGGCGTCGGGCGGCGAATCCTGCCGAAGGCGGAGACGCGGGGGGAGGCGGAATCCTGCCTGCGGCTGATGTCGGGCCGGGCGCATCAGGTGATCACCGGCGTGTGCGTACGCGCGCCGGACGGGCGCACGGCGAGCCGGGCCGTGATGACCCGTGTGCGGATGAAGCGCCTGAGTGAGCGGGAAATTGCGGATTATCTCGCCAGCGGCGAATGGCAGGGAAAAGCCGGCGGCTATGGTATCCAGGGGCGGGCCGGGGTGTTCATCCTGTCGCTGAATGGCAGCTATACGGGCGTGGTCGGCCTGCCGGTCTATGAGACGAAAGCGCTCCTGGACGGGCTGGGCTACCAGCCGGAGGGCCCGGCGGGCGATTGACTCCTGCCCGGCTTCGCGCAAATGGGTTCCATGACGAAGCTGACCACACCCAAAGCCGTCGTGGATGCGCTCGAAGCGCTCTATGCCGAAGCTGTTTCCGCCCTTTCCGATGCTCTTGGCCGTTTCCTGCGGGACGGCACCCCGCCGGACATGCACTCCCGCGATGAAGGCACCTTCTGCTATCCGCAGATCCGCCTTGTCTATGACCCTGACGGGCCGCCGCCGCCGATCAGCCGCGCCTTTGGGAAAATGAGCGAGGCGGGCATCTATATCACGACGATCACCCGGCCGGATTTTTTCCGCACCTACCTGATCGAGCAGCTGACGCCGCTGATGCGCGATTATGATGTGGATGTGTTCGTTGAACGCTCGGCCTCCGAGATTCCCTATGCCTATGTCTGGGACCCGTCGCAGGCGGCAGGGCTGGAGGAGATTGCGCCGGCAGAGCTGGTGCGCTGGTTCCCTTCGCCGAAGCTGACGCTGATTGGCGATGAGGTGGCCGATGGCGAGCCGTTCGAGGCTGGCGAAGAACGCCCGCTGGCGCTGTTTGATGCGCAGCGGGTGGATTTCTCGCTGAAGCGGCTGCAGCACTATACCGGTACGCCGGTCGAGCATTTCCAGAGCTATGTTCTGTTCACGAACTATCACCGCTATGTCGATGCGTTCTGCGACTGGGCGCTGACGCAGCTGGACGGCGAGAGCCGGTATACGTCACTCTCCGTGCCCGGAGGGCTGGAGATTTCCGAGCCGGACGAAGGCAGCCGGGCGGCGATTGATGCCTCGCCCTGGCGGCGTTTCCAGATGCCAGCCTATCACCTTCGCGCGGCGAAGGGCGTCGGGATCACGCTCGTCAATATCGGGGTCGGCCCATCCAACGCCAAAACGATCACGGATCATCTGGCCGTCCTGCGCCCGCAGGTCTGGCTGATGGTTGGGCATTGCGGCGGGCTTCGCCACTCTCAGGCGATTGGCGATTATGTTCTGGCGCACGCTTATATGCGCGAGGACCATGTTTTGGACGCTGTGCTGCCGCCGGAGATTCCGGTTCCGCCGATCGCGGAGGTTCAAGTGGCGCTGCAGCGCGCCGCGGCGAAGATCACCGGCGAGCAGGGCGAAGCGCTGAAGAAGCGGCTGCGCACGGGCACGGTGGTGACCACAGACGACCGGAACTGGGAATTGCGTTTCACCGCCTCGGCGCGGCGTTTCAACAAGAGCCGGGCTGTCGCCATCGACATGGAGAGCGCGACCATTGCGGCGAACGGTTTCCGGCTGCGGGTGCCGTACGGCACGCTGCTCTGCGTCTCCGACAAGCCGCTGCACGGCGAGATCAAGCTGCCAGGCGCGGCCAACCGCTTCTATGAGCGCGCGATCGGCGAACACATCCGAATCGGGATCGAAACGCTCGAACGCCTCAGCGAAGACGGCGGCGCCGCGCTGCATAGCCGCAAGCTGCGCGCATTTGACGAGCCGCCGTTCCGGTGAGGCTGGTTGCCTGGAACTGTGCCGGCGGGTTTCAGGCCAAGCATGCTGCCCTTGATCGCCTGGCGCCCGACCTGGCTGTCGTTTGCGAGGTGCATGCGCGAACACTCGCCGATATGGCGGACACCGAGACGCTCTGGACTGGCGACAGTCCAGACGCAAAGGGCCTCGCTCTCTTGGGTTTTGGCGGCTGGAAACTGACACAGCGCTATGTAGGCCCCTTGCCCAACGTGATCGCGGCACATGCCCGCCAAGGCAATGAGGAGGTGCTGCTGGTTGGCGTCTGGACTGTACCTTCCAATCGAAGCTACACCCTGCCGCTCGCCGCGATGTGCGCCGATAAAGCCTTTCAGGCATTGCTGGATGAGTGGGAAGGCAAGCCAGTCATCGTTGCTGGCGACTTCAATGCGAGCGATGTTTTCAGCAGATCGCGACCGCTATTTTCTGATGTGAGGCGCGCGCTGGAAGCCTTAGGCCTCAGAAGTCTCTGGCATACCCGCAGCGGGGACGGCTTCGGGGCTGAGACTCAGGCGACATTTTACTTTCACTGGAACGAGACGAAGCCGTTTCATATCGACTACATGTTTGTTTCCGGGCCATGTCTGGAGGCCTGCCGGAGCTTCGAAATTGGAACTTTCGGCGAATGGACACTTCCGAAAATGAGTGATCATGTGCCGTTGATCGCGGAATTTAGTTTGACGCCAGATAGCGTTGCCAGCGTGTCTGTTTCCAACTGACGGGATGAGATCAAAATCATGACGATAACGGATATCGACTGGCCCGCCCTGAAGGCCGCAGCGCTTGAGGCGCGCCAGAACGCCTATGTGCCGTACTCGGACTACCGGGTCGGGGCAGCGCTGCTGGCGGTGTACGGGACGGTCATCTGCGGCTGCAATGTCGAGAATGCGACCTATGGCGCGACCTGCTGCGCTGAGCGCACGGCGGTGTTCAGCGCAGTGGCGGCCGGGCATACATCCTTCCGGGCGATTGCGGTGGCGACCGCCGGGCCGGAGGCGGGCACGCCCTGCGGCATCTGCCGGCAGGTGCTGGCGGAGTTTTCAGCTGATGGCGCGCTGGAGGTGCTCTGCTTCACGCCGGATGGGGCGGAGGCGCGCTTCACGCTGGCGGAATTGTTGCCGCATGCGTTCCGGCTGAAATAGCTGGTGCGGAAATGCTTCCTGATCGTTCGGAGGGCTGGGATGAGATCGCCGATGCCTTCATGGCGGCGCGTTCCGATATTGGTGCGGAGCTGGTGCGCGGCTGGGCGCGGATGCATTTTCCGGGTGGCGCGCAGATCGTCGATATCGGGTGTGGGTCGGGAATACCGATGTCGGCAGCGCTGATCGCAGAGGGATTTCAAGTTTCCGGTATAGATGCGTCGCCGAGGCTGATCGCTGCTTTTCGGGTGCGCTTCCCACAAGCAGCAGCGGTCTGTGAGGCGGCGCAGGAGAGCGATTTCTTTGGGCGGACTTTCGATGCGGCGATTGCGGTCGGGCTGCTTTTCCTGCTGGCAGCGGAGGATCAGCGGGAAGTGATCAGGCGCGTGGCAACGGCGCTGAAGCCGGGTGGGCGCCTCCTGTTCAGTGCACCAATGGAAGCCTGCGAATGGGATGACCTGCTGACGGGCCGGCGTTCGCGCTCGTTTGGGCGGGCAGAGTATGACCGCATTCTGGATGGTGCGGGCTTGCGTTTTGCCGGCTGCTGTCAGGATGAGGGCGGCAATAACTATTACGATGCCGTGCGGCCCCTTGACCCCGCGTGACACAGCTTTGTCACTGGACGCCTTGCGGGGGCGGCGTTAGGCGGGATGGATGACTGACACACGCCCGCGCCTGCTTCCGCTTGAGACTGTCCGCAATTTCCGTGATTTCGGGGGCTATGACAGCCGCTATGGCGGGCGCGTGAAGATGGGCCAGCTGTATCGCTCCGGCCATCATGCCGAGGCGAGCGAGGCGGATCTCGCCCAGATGGCGGCGCTGGGCATTCATGTGCAGGCTGATCTTCGCCGGCCCGATGAGCGCGAGAAGCAGAAGAGCCGTTTCCAGGCGCCTGTGACGATCACCCATGATGGCGGGCGCGAGAGCGAGGCGCCGCATATGCGCTTCCTGATGCAGATGGAAGTGGACGCGGACGCGGCGGACCAATGGATGGTCGAGTATTATGAGGCCGCGCCGTTCAAGGCGCATCATGTGGCGATGTTCCGCGACTGGTTCGGGCATTTGGCGGCGCTGCCGGGAGACGCTGCAGGGCTTGTGAACTGCGCGGCGGGCAAGGACCGGACGGGTATTCTCTGCGCCCTGACGCATCATGTTCTGGGCGTTGGCGAGACGGATCTGCGCGCGGATTATGACCTGACGAACAGGGCTGTGGATGTTGATTCGCGCCTGCCCGAGGCAGCGGCCTATTTCAATCAGATGCTGGGCCGCGAGTATCCGGCGGAGGTCTACCGGCCATTCATGGGCGTACATCTGCGCTATCTGGATAAGGCATTTGGCGCCATTTTTTCGCGCGCAGGATCGCTCGACGGATACCTCGCCGATACGCTGAATGTGGATGAAACAATGCAGGTTGAGATCCGCCGGCGGCTGATCGAACGCTGACGCGTTAACCGGCGGCACGTTCAAGATAACCAATGAATCCGGGCGAAATGATGCACGTGGCTTGCGCTTGTGCGTGCGTAGGGATATGCGAACGCGCACTTTGAGGCATTCTCCTCAACGCATGTGGAAACGGGCGAAAGACCAGGGTTTGACGCAGTTTTCCGCAGAATACTGGCTGAACAGAGGATACTGACATGGCCGTTAAACCGACCCCCGCAAAGAAAGTTGCGGCGCGCAAAGCGCCGGTGAAGAAAGCGCCTGCCGCCAAGAAAGTGGCTGCGCCGAAAAAGGCAGAAGCAAAGAAAGCAGCTCCGGAAGTGCTGACGCTGAAGCACCTGGCTGCTGAGCTTTCCGAAGCTCATGAAATGCCCAAGAAACAGGCTGAAGCCGTTGTTTCCGACCTGGTGGACCGCATGGGCGGCCACCTGAAAAAGGGCAAGAAACTGCGCATTTCCGGCCTCGGCATCCTGCAGGTCCGCAAGCTGCCGGCTCGCACCGGCCGCAACCCGGCCACCGGCGAGACCATCAAGATCAAGGCTTCGAAGAAGGTCGCGTTCCGTCCGTCCAAGGACCTGAAAGAGCGGATTCTCTAAGAGCTACGAGCTTTTCGCGAAAAATTCGCCCGGCTTGCAGGCTTGCAGGCCGGGCGTTTTCTTTTCGGTAGCGGTGCGACGCGATTTCAGGTGCGGAAAGAGCGCCGGCCGAAATAGGGATTGCCTGAGGCAGGCGGCGGGGGCGGCGGGCTTTCGCCTGTCTTTGTCTCTTCTGAAGTTTCAGTTGAAGTTTCAGTTGTGCCGGCTGCTTCGGATGTGGCGGAGCCCTCGAGAGATTTTTCCGTTAGCGCTTCGTGAGCGGGCGGCTCTTTCGCAAAGGAGCCTGGCTGGAGCCGGCCGGAGAGGAGGCTGCGCACATGGGCGATTGCAGCGCCGGCCGTCGAGACTTCGAAATCGGGGACAGATTTGTCGAGCCGACGGGCGAGCAGGCGAGCCTGGTGCGGGGTGAGGGATTTCAGCTGCGTTTCGAAAATGTCCTCGCCGACGGTTTCGCGGATGGCGCGGATGGAGTCGAGCGTCTGGCCGGCCGAGGTGAGCAGCTTCTTGACGATGAGGCCCGTAGCGGCGGCCCAGTCCTTGTCAGAGACGCTGCTGAAGCGGCTGCTGGCATCGATGAGGGCCTGCAGGGCGACAACTGCGCTCATGCGAGCTTCTCCCGCACTTCCTGAAGCAACTGCTCGATGATTGAGAGCGCGTCTCCGGGCCATTTTGCCTGCAGGGTCGGATCGGGCCCAAGCTCGATCGGGTTCGTCGCGAAGCCTGATTTCAGCGGAACGATGGTCTTGAAGATGGCGAATTCGGTTTCAGCGGCGTTGGCCGCATCGCGCATGGCGCCAAGGACCACCTGCTGGTGCTGGGAGCCATCGAAGCGTGTTGCGAGGACAACGGGGAGGGTTTCGATTTCCCGGTCGCGCAAGTTTTTCATGATGTCGCCGGTGAACAGGTCGAGGCCGAGCGTGGACATGAAATCGGGAATCGTCGGCACGATGATGAGATTGCTGGCCGCCAGTACGGTTTCCGTCATCACGGAGATTCCGGGCGGGCAATCGAACAGGATGACGTCATACTGGGCTTTGAGGAGATTGAGGTCATCGCGCAGGCGTTTGCCGACCTGGCCTTGCAGCGCTTCCATCGAATAGCCGCGCTTGGTGAGATCGAAGATCAGTTCGCGCTCGGTCTTGCGCAGGCGCGGCGAGGAGGGGATCAGGTCCAGGGGCAGCGGTTTGCCCTTGAAACTGACATCGCTGGCGCCCGTGATGATGAAATCCGACAGGCGGCGCTGCTCGCCGGCGGAGAAGTTTTCGAGCAACCAGTCGGAGATCGTCGAGTAATCATTGATGGCCTGGAACAGGTGCTCGTCGCCGTTATGCCCGAAAATCAGCAGCGATGCGTTCGCCTGGGTGTCCAGATCCACTACGAGGGTGCGCATACCGGACGCTGCGAACGCCTCTGCAAGGCTTACGCAGGTTGTGGTCTTGCCGACCCCGCCCTTGGAATTGGCAATGGAGATAATGCGCGCCGCCATCCGCTCTCTTTTCCTGACTCGCTTCAAAGGGGGCTATTGCCAGAGTCTGCCGGGCAAGGCCACCTCTATCCCCGGTTTTGGGAGCATTCGCCGAATAAAAATTTCTCAATTATTCAGGTGAGACAGGCCTGAATTGAAGATTTTTCCGCAGTTCCAATCCGACCGGGTCCGGAATGGGGGCAAACTGTGCATCGTCGGAGTGAACCGGCAAGCATCAGGGAGACCCCATGAACTGGACCTGGCCATTCAGGAAAGCCGCCGCCGAGACAAAATCGGCCTGGCCGCTGATCGCGCTGAGCGAACCGCGCGCAGCCAGCTGGGGCTCGCGCGAGCCATCTGCGCTGATCCGCGACGGGTATCTGAAGAATGCGGTGGCGTATCGCTGTGTACGGATGGTTGCGGAGGCTGCGTCCTCAATTCCGCTCAGGACATCGCATGAGGGCGCCGCGCGCCTGCTGCGCCAGCCAAACCCGGACATGGCGCCGGTGAGCTTTCTGGAGGCGCTGTTCACGGATCTTCTGCTCACGGGCAATGCCTTTGCCGAAGCCGTGCGGATGCCGGGCGAGGACAGGGTGTTAGCGCTCTACCCGCTGAAGACGGCCACGATGCGCCCGGTGAAGGATACGCGGGGCTGGGTGGAAGGCTGGGCGATCAAGGCGGCTGGCCGGGAGCGGACCGTGCGCCGCGACGCTGACGGGTGGAGCGCAGTGCTGCAGGTGAAATTCTACAATCCGCTCGATGATGGGATGGGGCTTGCGCCGCTGGCGGCAGCCCGCCGGGCATTGGACCTTCACAATGCCGGTGCCGACTGGGCGAAATCGCTGATCGACAATTCCGCCAAGCCTTCCGGCGCGCTGGTCTACAGCGGCGGGCGGATGGCGCCGGACCAGTTTGACCGGCTCAAGGAAGAGCTGGCCGCGAATTTTGCCGGCGCGGCGAATGCCGGGCGGCCTCTGCTGCTCGAGGGCGGGCTGCAATGGCAGGCCCTGTCGCTCTCGCCGGCGGAGATGGATTTCCTGGACACGCGGGCAGCGGCGGCGCGGGAGATTGCGCTGGCCCTCGGTGTGCCTCCGATGCTGCTGGGCCTGCCCGGAGACAATACGTATGCGAACTATCGTGAGGCAAATTCCGCCTTTTGGCGGATGACTGTGCTGCCCTTGGCAAGCCGGCTTTCCGAGGCGCTGTCGCGCTGGCTGGATGCGCCGTTTGGTGAGGATGTGATCGTGGCGCCAGACCTTGATCAGGTGCCGGCCCTGTCGGCCGAACGTGAAGCGCTCTGGACACGGATTGATGGGGCGAGCTTCCTGACTGCGGAGGAGAAGCGCAGGTTTGCCGGAGTTGGCGAATGAAACTGGACACGCGGGTGACGCTGGCGCTTTTGCTGGCGCTGCTGGTCCAGGCGGCTGGTGCGGTGTTCTGGATGGGATCGGCTGCGGAGCGGCTCGGCGCACTTGAGGCACGGGCCATAGAGGCGCGGCCTGTCGCCGAACGGCTGGCGCGGCTGGAGGCAGAGGTGGCCGCCATGCGCGCGCAACTCGACCGGATCGAGCGGAAGCTGGAGGCTGGTGATGCGCGATGACACGGAGGTGCCCTTCCTGATCGAGGGGTATGCCAGCCTGTTCGGCACGCCGGACCGGGTGGGCGATGTTGTGCGCCCGGGGGCATTCAGCGCGAGCCTGGCGCGGCGCCCGATCGTGCCAATGCTGATCCAGCACAATGATGGGGCGAAGGCCGGGCGCTGGATGCGGATCACCGAGGATGGGCGGGGCCTGTGCGTGCGCGGGCTGGTGAACACCGGGAGTGCGCGGCGCCTCATCAGCATGGGGCTGGACGGGCTGTCTATCGGCTTCCGGCCGGTGCTTTGGGTGCCCCGAACTGGTGGTGGGCGCGAGTTGAGAGTGATCGATCTCGTGGAGATATCGATCGTCAGCGATCCGATGCTCGCGGGCGCGAGATTTACGGTCGGTAGACGGACAATGGAATTTGCGGCCTGACGAAAGCGTCGCCGGAGCTTCAACAAGGAGAAGGAATGACCAAGGAAACCAAGATGGCAAAATCGGACACGGCCGATATCATGGCCGCGTTCGAGGCCTACAAGCAGGCGAATGATACGCGCCTTGCGGAGGTCGAATCCAAAGGGGCGAGCGATCCGCTGACGGATGAGCGGCTGGCCCGGATTGACCGGCGCCTTGAGGCGCTGACGCTGAAGATGGCCCGGCCGGATGCACCGGCGGCCATTGATCCGGCCCATGACGAGCTGCGCGAAACCTGGGCGCGCTATCTGCGCACCGGGGACGAGAGCGGCCTTGCGCGGCTTGAAGTGAAGTCGCTGAATACTGGTTCGGGCGCAGAAGGCGGGCATGTTGCGCCGCCCGAACTTGACCGGCTGATCGAGGCGCGGCTGATGGCTTCGAGCCCGATGCGGCAGATTGCAACCGTGCGGCGGACATCGGCCGGCGTCTACCGCAAGCCGGTCGGGCTCGGTGCAGAGGCGCAGTGGATTGGAGAGACTGCCGCGCGGCCGGTGACCGATGTGGCCGGTCTCGACCTGCTCGAATTCCCGGCAGGAGAGCTTTATGCCATGCCGGCGGCGACGCAGACGTTGCTCGAGGATGCGTATGCGGACATTGATGCCTGGCTGGCGGATGAGGTGGAGATCGCCTTCGCAGCACAGGAATCGGCAGCATTCGTGAGCGGCAACGGCGTTGGCCGGCCCAAGGGCTTCCTGACCTATGACATCGTGAACGATGCGAGCCATGTCTGGGGCAAGGTGGGGTCCGTGCCGGGTGACTTTACCGATGAGGATGCGGCCGACCAGTTGATCGACCTGATCTATGCCCCGAAGAGCCGGTTCCGGGCAAATGGCCGGTTCGTGATGAACCGCCGGACGGTGTCGGCCATCCGTAAGCTGAAGGACGCCGATGGGCGCTATCTCTGGCAACCAGGCACCGGCGGCGAACCTTCGACGGTGAAGGGGTATCCTGTGACCGAGATCGAGGACATGCCGGATATCGGCGAGGACAATGTCGCGATCGCTTTCGGTGATTTCCGGCGGTTCTACCTGATTGCGGACCGGCAGGGCGCGCGGGTGCTGCGCGATCCGTTCTCGGCGAAGCCCTATGTGCTGTTCTACACGACCAAGCGCGTGGGCGGCGGCGTCCAGAACTTCGATGCCGTGAAGGTAATGGTGTTCTGACGGAGGAGCGCTCCGCAGGCTGAATGATGTGAACAAGGCAAGGCTGCGCGCGGCATGGGTCAAACCCCTTGCAGAGCGGAGCCTTGCCCGAAGGAGAGGACAAAGGATGATTGAGACAGTCGTGATCGCCGTGATCCGGCAGGCAGCGCTGCTGACGAAGCCGCAGCAGGAAGAGTTTGCCGACAAGGTGGCGGAGGCGCTTGCCGCCCTCGTGAAGGGGACGCGCAGCGAGATTGACAACGAGCTTCTGCGCCATGTGGGCCTGCCGGTTGCGGGCAAGGTTCTGGCAAGGTTGCAGGCGCTGATCTGATCAGCGTGTTCGGGCGCGGGCACTCCGGCGGAGCTGCCCGGCCTTGAATTCCTCAGGATAAGGATAATCAGGATGACGGAACTGACGGTGGTGACACCGCCGGCGGGCGAGCCTTTGCCGCTTGCCGCCGCGAAGGAATTCCTCCGCCTCGGGACGGATGCGGAAGATGCGCTGGTCGCGCGCCTCATTGCGGCGGGCCGCGCGCAGATCGAGTCCGCGAGCGGGCTCGCCCTTGTGGAGCGCACGCTGCGGCGCCGATGGCACAGGTGGCCGGATGGTCTCATGCGGCAGGGCATCGTCCTGAGGCCCGGACCTGCACATGAGCTCGTCTCTGTGGTCCGGAAGTCACCGGCCGGCGGGGATGATACGATCACCGAGCGGTTCCTGCTGATGGCGGGACGCCTTCGCCTGAAGCGCGCCTGGGGGCTGCCCATGATCCCGCTGGATGGCTGGATCGAGGTGACTTTCACAACGGGTTTCGGGCCGCCCGGGAATGTGCCGCCGGACCTTGCCCACGCGGTGAAGGTCTGGGTGCAGACGGCCTATCTGCGCGGCGGGCCTTCGCCGCTGCCGGCATTGCCGGACGAGGTGCGGGCAATCCTGGATGCGCGGCGGGAGTGGGCGATATGAGCGCCGAGACGGAAGTTCAGGCCGCCCTGATGAATGCGCTGACCGGCAATGCCGGGGTGCAGGCGGAGTTCGGTGTTCCGGCGCGGGTCTATGATGATGAGACCGAGGCGCCAGCCTATCCGTTTGCCCGGCTGGAGCGACATGAGCTGCGCCCGGCAGGCGCCAGCGCGGGCGAGGCAGACGAGCATTTCATCACGCTGTCTGTGACATCGCGATATGGCGGGCTGCGCGCGGCGAAGGAGGCGCTCGCGGCGCTGCGCAGCGCTGTGGATGAGGCCGACTGGAGCGGCGCAGGCCGGCATATTGTGCTGGCGCACACGGTCTATTCGGATGTCATGCGCCGCTTCGACCGGCGCGCCTTTCGGGGTGTCATCCGTTTCCGGATTATTTCCGAAGAGGGGGCGGGCTGATGGCCGGGCAGAAGGGCAGGGATATCCTGCTTAAGATAAGTGATGGGCCTGGCAGCTTCACGACAGTTGCCGGGATACGGGCGAGCCGGATCGAATTGGCCTCGGGGCTTGTGGATTCAACGGCCATGGACAGCCCGGATGCCTGGCGGGAGCTGATCGGCGGGGCAGGAGTAAAAACCGCTCGCATCAGTGGGCAGGGCGTTTTCCGCGATGCCGCCTCCGATGAACTTATGCGGAGTATGTTCTTTGAGGGCGATGTTTGCGGCTGGCAGTTGATCCTGCCGGGTTTCGGCGTGCTTGAGGGTCTCTTCCAGATTTCGGCGCTCAGCTGGTCTGGACGTCATGATGGCGAGGCAGAATTTTCTGTGACGCTGGAAAGTGCCGGGCAACTGACCTTTGAGGCCCTGCCATGAATTCAGTGCGCGGAGAAACAGACCTGATGGTTGCGGGCCAGACGAGGCGGCTTTGCCTGACCCTCGGGGCGCTCGCAGAGATCGAGGCAGCCCTCGGATGCCGGACGATTTCGGAACTTGAAACCCGCCTGCGCAGGATGTCGGCTGCTGATCTCGTGATCGTGGTCGCGGCCCTGCTTCGGGGCGGCGGCGAGGGGCATGTCGCCCGGCAGATAACTGACGCGGATATCGCGCCGGGCGCGGCCGCGCAGGCTGTCGCAGAAGCCTTCCGGCTCGGCCTCAGCGGATGATGTTACCATGGAACGAGATGCTGCGCTCCGCGCTCGCGGCCGGGGTTTCGCCCGAGGCTTTCTGGCGCCTCAGCCTGCGGGAGTGGCGGTGGATGACGGCGGGGCCGCCGGCGCTCGCCCGCACGGCGCTAAATCAGTTGATGCGAGAATTTCCGGACAGGCAGGCAACAGGGACGCATACAGATGAATGAATTGGAACTACAGCTTGGCGCCGCGGGGGATGCCTTGCGAGACCTGGGCCAGGGGCCGGCGAGGGAGGCTGCAGAGGCGCTTTCGTCCGCATTTGTTGTGGCAGGCCAACGGATTGAAGCGTCACTGGCCCGCGCGGCGCAGAGTGGGGAGCTTGATTTCAGCAGGATGGCCGAATCGATCCTGCGTGATCTCGCACGTGTGGCCGCCGAGGCGATCATCCTGCGGGGACAGTCTGGCAGCCCGGGCGTCAACGCTACGTTCAATTTTCCTCCGGGAGCTGACGGGCGCGGAACTGCCGGACAAACGGCGGGCCTCGCAGCGGTCCTTGCGCGGATGGTTCAAGCCGGAGGGCGTTTCCTGTGAGCCTTGCGCAGTTTCATGAAGTGAGCCTGCCGGTTCCACTGGCTCTTGCGGCAAGTGGCGGGCCAGAGCGGAAAGTGCAGATTGTTCAGCTTGCGAACGGGCGTGAGGTGCGCAACGCGGTCTGGGCCGGATCCCGCCGCAGCTGGGACATCGGAACTGCGGCTTCGCGCTTAGAGACATTGCAGGCGCTGATCGCGTTTTTCGAGGCGCGGGGCGGCAGGCTGCACGGCTTCCGGTTCCGGGACTTTCTGGATGACCGGTCGGGGAGTCCGGGCGCGGACGTGTCTCCGGTTGATCAGTTCCTCGGCACCGGCGACGGGACACAGACCCGGTTCCACGTGGTCAAGCACTATGATGGCTGGGCGCGCCGGATCTGGAAGCCCGTTGCTGGTACGGTGCGCGCTGCTGTTGATGGGGACGAGGTGGCTTTTTCGGCCAATCACGTTGAGGGAACCATCGACTTTCTGGTGCCGCCGCCTGACGGGGCAAGTGTCACCGCCGGGTTCCGGTTTGATTGTCCGGTCCGGTTTGATGCGGACCGGCTGGATATCAATCTTGAAGGTTTCGGAGCTGGCCGCGCCATCCGTGTACCGCTGATCGAGATACTGGAGTGAGCGATGCGGGAGATCCCGGAAGAATTTGCTGCACGCCTTGAAAGCGGCGTGACCACGACGTGCCTTTGTTGGCGCCTGACGCGGCGGGATGGGCATGTGCTGCGATTGACGGAACATGATGCAGAGATTGAACTGCCGGACGGCGTATATCTTCCGGGTGCGGTGTTGTCTCTGGCTTCGGTCACCCAGACTGCAGGCCTGAACCCGGGGCAGGCCGCCGGCGAAGGCGCGCTCGCGCATGATGCGATTGATGAGGAAGGCCTGGCCGCGGGTGCTTGGGACGGAACGCAGGTCGATATCTTCCGCGTGGATTGGCAGCGAACGGAGTATTCCGTTCATGTCTGGAGCGGGTATCTGAGCGAAATCCGGCGCGGGGCGGCAGGCTTCGAGGCGCAGCTTGTGTCTCTCAAGGCAGACTTTGAGAGGCCCATCGGGCGGGTATATGCGCGCAGGTGCGATGCTGTCCTTGGTGACGATCGTTGCGGCGTTGATACCGGCGTGTTTCCTGAGGCCGTCTGCGATCACCGGTTCAGTACCTGCCGGGACACATTCGCAAATGCTCACAATTTTCGGGGATTTCCGCATCTTCCGGGAACGGATTTCATGCTGGCGGGGCCTGCGGCCCTCGGCAACACCGGGGGGCAGCGATGAGACGCGGCGCAATCATCGCCGAAGCCATCAGCTGGATTGGAACACCCTATCGGCATCAGGCGAGCCTCAAAGGGGCTGGGTGTGATTGCCTGGGGCTTGTGCGCGGTGTCTGGCGCGGGGTGATCGGTCCCGAGCCGGAAGAGCCGCCGGCTTATACACCGGACTGGGCAGAAGCGCTTGGACAGGAGACGTTGCTGTTGGCCGCGCGCAGGCATCTCATCGAGATTGCTCCGGGGGCGGCAGGGCCGGGCGATGTTCTGATATTCCGCATGGCGACAGGCGTGCCGGCCAAGCATTGCGGCATCGTGTTGGCCTCCGGGCGCCTGGTGCACGCCTATTGGGGCCGGGCGGTTGCAGAGACGCGGCTGACAGATTGGTGGACCCGCCGGATTGCGGCAGCCTTTCGCTTTCCGGGAATTGAGGACTGACATCATGGCAGAAATCATCCTTACAGAGATCGGCGCAGCCATTGGACAAAGGCTCCTGCCGACGGGTGTCACCCTGCTTGGGCGGACCATTTCGGGCGCCGCGATTGGCCGGGCTGCAGGATCGCTCGCGGCCGGCGCGCTGAACCGGTATCTTGCCGGCCCAGCGGAAGGGCCGAGGATTCCGGTGCTGCATGTGATGGAGGCTGCAGAAGGGTCAGGCGTTCCCTCCGTCTACGGCCGGATGCGGGTTGCGGGATACCTGATCTGGGCCTCGCGGTTCCGGGAGGCACGAAGGGGACGGTCGGGCGGCAAAGGGTCGGGCCGGGCCAACGAGTATGCCTACACCGTCAGCTTTGCGGTTGCGCTGGGCGAAGGACCGGGCGTTCGCGTGCAGCGGGCCTGGGCGAATGGTGAGCCATTCGACCTGTCGCGCGTCAGCTGCCGGATCTATGGCGGGGAAGAAGACCAGCCGCCGGATCCGCTGATTGAGATGATCGAGGGCGCCGCGCCCGCGTATCGCGGGACTGCCTATGTCGTATTCGAGGACCTGCCGTTGGAGGCGTTCGGAAACAGGATTCCGCAGCTTTCCTTCGAGATTGTCCGTGTGCCACCCGGAGATGGGGAGCCGGGGCTAGGCGCGGTGGTGACAGGGGTGAATATAATTCCGGCGTCCGGAGAGTTTGTTTACGCGACCGAGATCATCCGGGAACGCCAGTCTCCGGGGCGGGAGCGGCCGCTGAATGCGAACTCGGGAGAGGCGCGCGCGGATTTTGTCGTTTCGCTGGATCAGTTGCGGGAAGGTCTTCCAAGAACGTCGCATGTTGCGCTGAATGTCGGCTGGTTCGGGTCGAGCCTTGATGCCGCCGACTGCCTGATCCGGCCAGGCGTCGAGACGCGGGTGCGGATCACTGCGCCCCGGAGCTGGCAGGTGGCGGGCGAAACGCGCGCCGGGGCGTATCTGATTTCGCGTGATGAGGCGGGCATTGCGAGCTATGGCGGAACGCCGTCTGATGCCTGTGTCGTGCAGGCCATCCGTGAACTGAAGGCGCGCGGATACCAGGTGACGCTGACACCCTTCCTGCTGATGGATGCGCCGGGATTTCCCTGGCGCGGGCGGATAACTGTGGCGGAAGATGGGTCTGCGTCTGCGCGATCAGATATCGATGATTTTGTTCACAGGGCGGAGGGTTATCGCCGGTTTATCCTGCATCATGCCGCCCTTGCGGCAGAGGCCGGCGGGGTGGAAGCGTTCCTGATCGGCAGCGAGATGCGCGGGCTGACGCGCGTGCGCGATGCGGAAGGCGCATTTCCGTATGTGGAGGCGCTGTGTGCGCTCGCGGCGGAGGTGAAAGCGATCCTTACGGCGGCGAATGTCTCCTATGCGGCGGACTGGACAGAGTATGGCGCGTATGTGCCGGCGGACGATAGCGGGGATGTCCTGTTTCCGCTGGACGCGCTGTGGGCGCATCCGGCGGTCGATTTCGTCGGCATCGACTGGTATCCGCCGCTGGGAGACTGGCGCGCAGGGACAGATCACGCAGATGCGCTGGCCGGCTTCAGCGCAGCAGATGACCCGGAATATCTCACAAGCCAGATAGAGGGCGGGGAAGGCTTTGACTGGTTCTATGCGGATGATGCAGCCCGCACCGGACAGGTCCGAACACCTATCATTGATACGGCGCATGGTGAGGGCTGGGTGTTCCGGGTAAAGGATCTTTCCGGATGGTCCGGCAATCTTCATCATCCCCGGCCAGGCGGCGTGCGGGCAAGCGAGCCGACCGGCTGGACGCCGGGGATGAAGCCGGTGCGATTGTCCGAGATCGGGTTTGCTGCGGTCGACAAGGGAGGCAATGCGCCCAACCTGTTTTTCGATCCGAAAAGCACGGAGAGCGCGCTGCCGCCTTTTTCGACGGGCGAGCGGGATGATGTGTACCAGCGCCGGGCGCTTGCGGCGGTGCTGCCCGTGTTCGAGGAAAGTCCGATTGTCGAGGCGGCCTATGTCTGGGCGTGGGACGGGCGGCCCTTTCCGGCCTGGCCGCTGCGGGCGGACATCTGGTCAGATGGCGAGAACTGGAACCGGGGGCACTGGCTGAACGGCCGCGAGGGCCTTGCGCCGCTGTCGGCTGTGGTTGCGGACATCTGTGCGCGGGCCGGCATTGAGGGCGCAGATGTGCGGCGGCTCGACGGCATTGTGGAGGGCTACCGGCTGGACGGCGTGCATTCGGTGCGCGCGGCGCTGGAGCCTTTGCGTGCAGC
Source organism: Hyphomonas sp. (assembly GCF_046313735.1). GTDB lineage: Bacteria > Pseudomonadota > Alphaproteobacteria > Caulobacterales > Hyphomonadaceae > Hyphomonas. Next base: position 31,965 of record NZ_JBKBXW010000017.1, on the reverse strand, counting down.
CTATGGCTTCGACGTGGCAGAACGGCCGGATGGCTTGGTCTTCCAGATGGGCGATGCAGTGCCAGTTGACCTCGATCCGGCCGCGCTGACAGAGCCCGGTATCATCCGGACGCGGCAACTCATGGACAAGTCGCCGGAGCGGCTGCGCCTTGCCTATATCGATCCGGACAAGGACTATCAGCCCGCCATCGCCGAGGCGCGCCGCGGCGCAGGCGATGCGCGGCTGGTAACTGATATCGCCTTGCCGATGCGCTTCTCCGCGGCGCGGGCTGAGGCGGTTGCTGCGGCATTGCTGGAACAGGCCGCCGTGCCTTCCGGAGCGGAGATTGGCCTTGGCTTGTCCGGCGCAGCGATCGAACCCGGCGACCGGGTGCGGTTGGGAGACGGGGCGGTCTTCAGGGTTCATGAGACAAGGGATGCGGGCGCGGCGCGGGCACTGTCACTGGTGCAGGATACCGCGCGCCCTGCAGGGGCGCGGGCGGCGGGTATCGGGCGCGCGCCGCCGCCCGCGCCGGTCTATGGCGGCATCGAACTCATGGTGATGGATGCGCCCGCGCTGCCGGAGGCACCGCGGGTTGGCGGACCTCTTGTGGCGGCGTGGGCCGAGCCCTGGTCGGGCGAAGTGACAATACTCGCCGGCGCGTCGCTGGAGTCCCTGACAGAGCGGGTCCGGCTGGAAAAGCCAGCGGTGATCGGCTGGCTCGCCGAGCCGGTGTCTGCTGGACCGGAGGGGCGCTGGGATGAGGCTGCTGCAATCGTCATCGACCTGCCGGGCGGCGGGCTGCAGTCGCTGCCGCCGCTGGCGGTGCTGGGCGGGGGCAATGCAGCATTGCTCGAAACGCTGGAAGGATGGGAGCTCATCCAGTTCCGGCAGGCTGAGCTTGTGGGGCCGGAGCGGTGGCGCCTGAGCGGGCTCTTGCGCGGCCAGTCTGGCCGGCCAAGCGGCGCAGCCGCCGTGGGCGCACGCCTCGTATGGATCGACCCTGCTGTAAAGCGGGTCCGGTCCGGGCCGCTGGAGGCAGGCGTAAACCTCCTCTGGCGGGCTGAGGGGCTCGGCGATCTGGTGGAGGCGGTGTTCGAGGACCGGGCGGGGCTCCCCTGGAGGCCCGCGCCCTTGCCGGCCGGGGCAGGCCGGGTCCGCTGGGCCCCGCGCGGCCCGGACGTTCCCGACAATTGGGACCTGCCAGACCCGGTGGCGGCCCGGCGATATGCACTCGAAAGCGATGCCGGAGAGGGCTTCGGCACAGCCCAGTTGCTTGACGAACCGGAGGCGGACTGGCCGGAAGGGGCTGAAGCGGTGCGCATTGCCGAGATCGGGCCGGATGGCCGCAGGGGCCCATGGCTTTCAATCCGCGCCGGTTCGCCTTACCTGTAGCGTCGACGACGACTCGAACCGGAACAGGAGCCCCCGGGTGGCGCTGGATCCCTATCAGGTGCTGGGTGTGCCGCGCACGGCCAGCGAAGCCGAGATCAAGAAAGCCTACCGCGCCCGGGCCAAGGCGCTGCACCCTGACCTGCACCCGAATGATGCCGCCAAGGCGGAAGAATTCAAACGCGCGTCGGCCGCCTTTGACATCCTCGGCGACAAGGAAAAGCGCGCGAAATTCGATCGCGGCGAAATCGACGGCGAGGGCAATCCGCGCGGTTTTCCGGGCGGCGAAGAGGGATATCGCTGGGACAGCCGCGGCGGCAGCCCGTTCGGCGCGCAGGGCGATCCGTTCGAGGATATCCTTGGCGGCATGTTTGGCGGCGGCCGCCGCCGGGGCCCCGGGCCGATGAAGGGCCGGGACGTAAGGTACCGGGTAGAGATCTCCTTTGAGGATGCGGTCAATGGCGCACGCCGCCGGATGACGATGGCGGATGGCAGCGCGCTGGAGGTGAACATCCCGGCGGGCATCACGAGCGGGCAATCCCTGCGGCTGAAGAGCCAGGGCCAGCCCTCGCCCTCTGGCGGACCGCCCGGGGATGCGCTGCTCGAGGTCGAGGTCCAGCCGAGCACGATCTGGACGCGGGACGGCAATCATCTGCGCATGGCGTTGCCGGTTGACTTGAAGACCGCGATTGTCGGCGGCAGCGTCGATGTCCGCACGCCGTCCGGCACGGTGTCATTGAAGATTCCGGCGGGATCGAACACAGGCGGCCAGCTTCGCCTGAAGGGCAAGGGCGTGCAGGTGAGCCCGCCGGGGGACCTCTATGTCCGGCTGGAAATCGTCCTGTCAGACCCGAAGGATGAGGGCCTGCGCCGCTGGGCGGAGGGGCGCTGAGCGCGCTCGACTTCGCCCCGGCTTGGGAATAGCATCCCGGCATGGTCTCTGGGGAGGGATGCATGCCGCCATCGGACATGACAAACATCGCCGGCGACAACTGGCTGGCGGTCCTTGCTGCGGCAGGGGCAATCTATGCGGTCGGGTTTCTGATTTACGGGCTGGTGTTTACGGGGTTGTGGCTGAAGCTGGCAGGCTACGACAAAGAGCAGCTGCGCCCGCATATGTGGAAAATGGCGGTCTCGCCCGTCATGCCGATTCTGACAGCCATTGGCCTTGCCATCCTGTTCAAGCTCGCGCGGGTGGACACTCTGGCGGCGGGGCTGGTGCTCGCCTTCCAGCTCTGGTTCTTCATTGCGATGCCTGTTCGTCTCTATTCCTTTGTCTACAGCCCTGAAAAGATTGGTCTTATGGTGATGGATGGTGTGCATCTGCTGCTCGGTATGCTGATTGCCGGTGCGATCATCGGCGGCTGGCGCTAGGGTGACTGCAGCTGAATCGTATCATTCACTTCATGTTCAGAGCCTCGCCCGCATACCCGGCATCATGAAACGCACGCTTGCCCTCCTTGCCCTTGCCGCCCTGTCGGCGACCTCCTTCGCTTCGGCGCAAGGGCAGTCCAATCCCTGGACGAACCAGTTCTCGCCGGGCCAGGCGCGCGAAGCAGTGCGCGAGGGCAAGACCGTGCCCCTCAGCCGCATTTTCCAGAACCTGCGCCGCGATCATGGCGGCTACCAGCTTGGCGCCGAGCTCTATTCGCGCGGCGACGGCTCCACCTATTATGAGATTGACTGGATGACCGAGGATGGCCGCAAGGTGCAGTTCACGGTCGATGCCCAGACGGGCCAGGTCACAGGCCGCCGCGGCGGCTGATACCGGACAAGGATGATTAGGAGACCCTGATGAGAATTCTGGTCGTTGAAGATGATGCGGACCTGCGGCGCCAGCTGGCGGACGTGCTGTCCCAGTCCGGCTATGCGGTGGACCTTGCCGCAGACGGCGAGGATGGCCAGTTCCTGGGCGAGACCGAGCCCTATGACGCGGTGATCCTCGATCTCGGCCTGCCGAAGATCGATGGGGTCAGCGTGCTGAAAAGCTGGCGCAAGGAGGGCAAGATCTTCCCGGTGCTGATCCTGACCGCCCGCGACCAGTGGAGCGAGAAGGTTTCCGGCTTCGATGCCGGCGCGGATGATTACCTCACCAAGCCCTTCATCACTGAGGAGCTGCTGGCGCGGCTCCGTGCGCTCCTGCGCCGGGCGGCGGGCCATACGGCGGCGACGCTGGAGGCCGGCAAGCTGATGGTGGATACCCGCGCGGCCCGCGCCACGGTGAATGGCGAGCCGGTGAAACTCACCGCGCACGAATACCGAGTGCTGTCTTACCTGATGCACCATCAGGGCCGGGTCGTACCGCGGACGGAGCTGGTCGAGCATATCTATGATCAGGACTTCGACCGCGATTCCAACACGATCGAGGTGTTCATCGGCCGCCTGCGCCGCAAGATCGGCCAGGACCGGATCCAGACCGAGCGCGGGCTCGGCTACCGCCTGATCGTGCCGGACGAGGAAGCGCGCGTTGCCGGATGAGGCAGCGCTGCGCTAAACCGCCTCGATGAGCGAGGCGCCTGTCCCGAAGCGAAGCCTGAATGACCGCTGGTCCAGCGTGTCGCTTGCGCGGCGCGTGATGATAGCGGCGGCCATCTGGGGCCTGATTGTGCTGATTGGCGGGGCCATTGCGCTATCGGCAGTCTACAGGGCGCAGACGCTGTCCCTGATCGACGAGGACCTGGAGCAGACGCTCGTGACCCTCTCGCGCGAGCTGACGCGCGAAGATGCCTTCCTGCCGGATGGCCGCGTGACCGATACCGGACGGGCGATTCTTGCGAGCGATGCGCGGTTCCAGACGCAATATTCCGGATATTACTGGGCCGTGGTCGGGGTTACGCCGGAGTTTGAGATCGCAGCCGACTTCCGCTCCCGCAGCCTCTGGGACGAGCCGGTGCCGGCGACACCGGAGCTGATCGCGCGCGTGGCGAGGATGCCCGGCATTACGCAGTACTCGAACTTTCCGGGCCCGGCCGAACAGCGCTCGCGCGTGGCGGCCCGGTCGATCATCGTCGAGAACCGCGCAACGCCGCTGGTCCTTGTGGCCGCCGCAGACCGCACCCCGAATGATGAAGCAACGACCCGCTTTCGCAACCTGCTGATCGGCACGATGGTTGCGCTGTTTGGCGGGGTGTTCGCGGCCATGCTGCTGGCGGTTCGCTATTCCCTCAATCCGCTGAGCCGTCTCGAAGCGGATGTCGCCAAGGTCCGCGAGGGCGAGACACAGAAGCTCTCAGGCGACTACCCTGCAGAGGTTCGTCCGTTGACGGAGGAGCTCAACAAGCTGATCGAGCATAACCGGGAGGTTGTGGAGCGCGCGCGGATGCATGTGGGCAACCTCGCCCACGCGCTGAAGACACCGCTGGCCGTGCTGCGAAACGAGGCGAAGGGGCAGACCCAGCTTGATGATGTGGTGCGCCGCCAGTCAGAGGCGATGCAGACGAACGTCGAGCACTACCTGAAACGCGCCCGCATGGCGGCGCGGGCCGAGGCGATTGGCGCGCGCACGGATATTCGCCCGGTGCTCGACGGTCTTGCGCGGATGCTCAATCGTCTCTTCGATGCGCGCGGGATCGAAGTGACCGTCGAGGGCAGCGCGCGTGCGATCTTTCGCGGCGAGCAGCAGGATTTCGAGGAGATGGCCGGCAATCTGATGGAGAATGCCTGCAAATGGGCCCGCAGCGAAGTGCGCGTCACGCTCACCGATACGCCGCAGGCGCTGGTCATCACGGTCGAGGATGACGGCCCGGGCCTGACGCCGGAGCAGCGCGAAGGCGCGCTGAAGCGCGGGGTGCGCCTCGATGAGACGACGCCGGGCACCGGGCTGGGGCTTTCGATTGTCACTGAGCTTGCGGAGCTGCATAAGGGCAGCCTCGAACTCGGCGACGCTGCCCTTGGCGGCTTGAAGGCGAGCCTTAGGTTTCCGAGGCCATGATGAAGTTGAATACGATTGTGATTTCAGGCTGCGTCCTGCTGGCCGCCGGCGGATACATCGCGCTCGGCCGGCCCGGCATGGCAGACCAGCCGATGAGCGCGCGGCAGGCGGCGCTGGCGGAAAAGATCCGCACCGATCCCAATTCCCTCACGCATTCGGAAATGCTCTCGCGCCTCGAACAATCCGTGCGCGACCAGCCGGAGGCGCCGGAGCCGCATTACTTCATTGGCGAGCTTCTGCGCGCGCAGGGCCGGGGCGATGATGCGATTCGTGCGTATCAGTCAGCCCTCCGGCGCAATGCGGATTTCGTGCCCGCGCTGATCTCGCTGGCCGATGTGCTGGTCATGTCCGGCGACGGCAGCATAGGGCCGGATGCCACCCGTCTCTATGCCCGCGCCTACCAGCTGGATGAAACACAGGTCGCCGCCGGGATGCGCGCGGCGATGGGCGCTGCCCAGGCCGGCGACGAAGTCCGCGCCCGTCAGGCGATGCGCTACATCTATACCCGCCTGCCCGAAGACGACCCCCGCCGCGAACGCTTCCGCCCGATGATCGAGGCCATCGGTGACGGCGAGGCAGAAGCGCCGGGCGAGTAAGCGCCGCATCTGCCGCACTCCCCAACCGGGCCGGGTCGCCCTATACCTCGTATCATGCGCGCCCGAACCCGCCGGCTTTATTCATTCGGAATTGCTGCCCTGCTCGTGCTGGCGGCCTGCCTGCTCGCGTTCTTTGCGCTGCGGGAGAATGCGAACCTGTTCTACACACCTGAAATCCTTGCGGAAAAAGGCCTTCCCGCGCCAGAGCGAGAAGTGAAGGTCGGCGGCTGGGTAGAGCCGGGCACGCTGACCTATATCGGTGACGGCACGACCATGCGCTTCACCGTGATCGACAACAGCCCGCACACGATCACCGTGAATTTCACCGGCGTTGCGCCGGATCTGTTCCGCGAGGGCCAGGGCGTCGTTGCCACGGGCCGGTTCAGCGAGGAGGGCGAGTTCACCGCGCGGATCCTGCTGGCCAAGCATGATGAAAACTACCAGCCGCGCGAGTTGAAGCCGCTCGAGGCGGGCGGATGATCGAGGCCGGTCATTTCCTGGCCTTCCTCGCGCTCGGCCTGTCGCTGGCGCAGGGCGTGCTTGGCCTGAAGGGAGAGCGGCGGGTGGCCGGCCTGCTCGCCATCGCCGCCTTTGCCGCGATGGGGCTGTCTTTCCTGACACTGATCTACGCGTTCATGCGCTCGGACTTCTCGGTCCTGCTGGTGGCGGCAAACTCTCATACGCTGAAGCCGATGATCTACAAATTCGCCGGAACCTGGGGAAACCATGAGGGTTCGATGGCGCTCTGGTGCCTCGTCACCATCGGCTTCGGCGCCGTTGCCGCCGCGCTGATGCGCACGGGGCGGGACACGTTCGAGGCCCGCGCGCTCGGCATTCAGGGCCTGCTTGCCGTCGGCTCGCTCGCTTACCTCCTTTTTGCCTCCTCGCCCTATCTGCGGCTCGATCCCGCGCCCTTCCAGGGGTCCGGGCTGAACCCGCTGCTGCAGGATCCGGCCCTCGCGCTGCATCCGCCGATGCTGTATCTCGGCTATGTCGGCTATTCCTTTGTCTTTGCCCTTGCTGCAGCCGGCCTGATGGAAGGCCGCATCGACCGGGTCTGGGCGAAGGAGGCCCGCGTCTGGTCGCTGGCCGCCTTTGCCCCGCTCACCCTTGGCATCGCGCTTGGCTCCTACTGGGCCTATTACGAGCTTGGCTGGGGCGGATGGTGGTTCTGGGACCCGGTGGAGAACGCCTCGCTGATGCCGTGGCTCATCGGCGCAGCGCTGCTCCATTCCGTGATCGTCACCGAAAAACGCGAGAGTTTTGCGGCCTGGACCGCTCTGCTGGCGGTGCTGGCCTTCCTGTTTTCCATCCTGGGCGCCTTCCTCGTGCGCTCAGGTATCCTTACCTCCGTGCACGCTTTCGCGGTGGACCCCGAGCGCGGGACGCTGCTTCTGATCGGCCTCCTGGTCTATGGCGGCTTTGCGCTCGGCCTGTTTGCGCTGCGGGCGCCCTCCATCGCCGGCGGCAAGCCGTGGATCCTGCAGAGCCGCGAAGGCGCGCTGATGGCGAACAATATCGTCTTCATCGTCGCAACGCTCACGGTGCTCCTCGGCACGCTGTTCCCGCTGATCGCCGAGGCATTCGGGCGGACGATCTCGGTCGGCGAGCCCTATTTCAACCTCACCTTCGTACCGATCATGGTGCTGATCCTGATCGTCATGCCGATTGTGCAGGCCTGGGCCTGGGGCAAGGCGGACCTGTCGGGATGGACCCGCTGGGCGCTGATCGGCGGCGGTGTGACGGCGGCGTTCATGCTGCTCGGCTCCGGCATATTCAGCATACCGCTCGGCGCAGCCTTCGGCGTCGCGCTGGGGGGCTGGCTGGTCTTTGGCGCCATTGCTGAACTCTTCCGCCGCGCGATCACGCCGGGCCGGGTGTTCCGTTTGCCGCGCCGCGTCTGGGGCATGACGCTGGCGCATCTGGGACTTGGCCTGTTCGTCATCGGGGCAGTCGTTGAAACGAGCGGACGGAATGAGGCAACGCTCGCACTCGTACCGGGCGGCAGCGGCACGGTTGCTGGCTGGACGCTGACACTCGAGGAAGTGCGCGCCATCGAAGGGCCGAACTGGTATGCCGACAAGGCGGTGCTGACCGCGCGCCGCGGGGCATCCTCGACGACGCTGATGCCCATGAAGCGGTTCTATCCAGCCGCCATGATGCCGACGACAGAGACAGCGATCCACAAGACCCTGGCCGGCGATCTCTACACCGCGCTGGGGGAACAGCGCGAAGTGAATGGCGAGGCCCGCTGGATATTCCGGGTTTATTTCAACCCTCTGGTCGATGTGCTGTTCCTCGGCATGACGCTGGCCGGCCTCGGCGGCTTCCTTGCGCTTTGGCCGGGGCGCCGGCAGGTCAGGCCCGAGGCAACCGAAGCGTCGCCATAAGGCCGGGGCAATCCGCCGGCCCATCGCCGTCCCCGAGAATCAGCTGGCCGCCATGCATCTGCGCGACCGACTCCACCAGAGACAGGCCGAGCCCCGATCCCGGCTGGGTGCGGGCCGAATCGAGGCGGTGGAAACGCCGGGTCACGCGGGCCCGCTCGCTTTCCGGGATTCCCGGGCCGGTATCCGTGACCGTCAGGTCGATCTGTCCATCCGGGCCGCGCGCAACGACAAAACGGATATGGCCGCCTGCGGGCGTATATTTGACGGCATTGTCGAGAAGGTTGGCGATCGCCTGTGCAATCAGGTCCCTGTCGCCCAGCACCGTCAAGCCGCGGGCGATCTGGCTGCGGAAGCCGAGCGACGCTTCCTCGCAGGCGGGCTCGAACAACTCGGCCAGTTCTTCGGCTAGGCCGCTAAGATCCATGCGAACCCGTGAGCCTTCCGAGCCGGCATCGAGGCGGGCAAGGCGCAGGATGGCATTGAAAGTATCGAGGACCCGGTCGACTTCGGCGAGCGTGGTTTCGAGCGTTTCGTTTGCCGCTTCTTCCGACATCGGCTGGCTGAGGGCGAGTTCCAGCCGGTTGCGCAGGCGCGTCAGCGGCGAGCGCAGGTCGTGCGCGATGGAGTCTCCGGTATGACGCGAGGCTTCGACGAGGGTCTGGATCTGGTCGAGCATGTCATTGAGGCGCTGGGCGAGCCGGTCAAACTCGTCGCCTGTGCCGCGTACGGGCATCCGGCGGCCAAGCTCCCCGCCCATGACCGCTTCGGTGGTCTTTGCAAGTTCATCCGCCCGCCGGGCAGCGCCCCGTGAGATCAGCAGGCCGCCGGCCAGCGACAGGATCAGCCCGATCGGCACCGCAACGAAAACCGCATCCCGTATCCGGCTGACCACGAAGGTTTGCTGAGCGGCATCGAAGGCCACGAGCAGCGCGCCGCCATTGTCACGCAGGCGGACGATCCGCCCGGCCGCGAGGCGGGACACGACGGTTCCGTCCGATTGCGGCTGCGCAAAATCGAAATAAACCGTGCGCGATCCGACCTCTGGCGCCTCACCGGGGAGCTGAAAGAAATGCCCCGCGAGCTTCCGCCCCGAAGAATCCTCAAGGTAATAGAAGAAGGGCGATCCGGAGAGCGTCATCCGCTCGAACACGGCCTGGCTGAGGCGCTCCATCCCGCCCGCCGCATAGGCATTGGAGAGTTGTTCGAACTCGACCGTGATCCGGTTTTCTGATTCGGCCTGAATGTGGTAGACTGTTGAATAATATAGATAAATCAGAAGCGCGCCGGAGAAGGCTGCAATCGTCGCTGAATACAGGATCGTCAGCTTGAACGTGGTCGTCCGGATGAAGACCGGAAGGGTCTTGGCGAGCTTCTGGCGGGTTTCAGGGCTTGGCAGTAAGCGGGACAAAAAGTCAGCCAGACGCCTCCACAGCGCCGGATCCGGCAGCCATGCGGCCACGCGCGCGGGCAAGCGTAACAACGGCTTCATGTCCGGTTAGGTGCCAGCGCGGCCCCGAAACGTCAAATGCTCAGACCTGTGCCTGAAGCCGGTAGCCTGCACCCCGGACCGTCTGGAGCATCGGTTCGCCGAATTCCTTGTCGATCTTCGCCCGGAGCCGGGAGATGTGGACATCGATGACATTGGTCTGCGGGTCGAAATTATAGTCCCAGACCTTTTCGAGCAGCATCGTCCGCGTCACGACCTGGCCGGCATGGCGCATCAGGTATTCCAGCAGGCGGAATTCCCGCGGCTGAAGGTCGATCTTCTTGCCGGCGCGGGTGACCTTGCGGCTCAGGAGGTTCATTTCGAGGTCGCCGGTGCGCAGCACGGTGACGGGGCCTTCTCCGGCGGGCTGCCGGCGGCCTAGTGCCTCGACCCGCGCGGCGAGCTCAGCCGGGGCAAACGGCTTGGCGAGATAATCCTCCGCGCCGGCCTTCAGGCCCTGCACCTTGTTCTGAACATCGCTCAGCGCGGACAGGAACAGGGCCGGGGTTGTGCCGCCGGCTGCGCGGAATTCCTGCAGCAGGGTCAGGCCGTCCTTTTCCGGCAGCATCCGGTCGACGACCAGAGCGTCAAAGCTGGTTGCCCGGGCCCGCGTCAGTCCGGCCGATCCGTCATGCACGCATTCAACCGAGTGGCCGGCATCGACCAGCACCTTTTCGATGAACCGGGCCATTTCCAGATCGTCCTCGATGACGAGCACATTCAGGGCGTCCGTTTCGATTTGCGGGCTCTCGGCCATGATCGTCTCCACCACTTGTCTCCTCAACTTCAGCCTGGAAGGTCTACTGTCCGGTAATTGGTGATCTGGCCGACGCGGAGCGCCAGCAGGATCTTCTGGCGGTTGGCCGCGCGGGCCTCGACCACGACGCGGTTGAACGCCTCGACGGTCGGCACCGGCCGGCCATTCGCCTCGAGGATCACGATGCCAGCCTCAAGGCCTGCCTTTGCAAACAGGCCATCGGGGACGATTTCCATGATCGACAGGCCGGTATCACCCGCCCGCAGGCCGAGGCGTTCGCGCACTTCGGGTGTCATCGGCAACAGGCGGGCCCCGAACGGCTCAAGAAGTGTCCCGGGCGTCGTGGGTGTTTCGCCTTGCCCGCGCGGGGTTCCCGGTGCGGGCTGGAGGCCGGACGCAGCATTCGGATCATCCGGACGCTCGCCGACAACCACGTTGATGGTCTGGGTCTGGCCGTCGCGGACAATCTCGAACCGGTTCGACGTGTTGGCGACGAGCCGGCCAACAAGCCGGGTCGTGGTCGTTGCATCGGTAACCTGCTGGCCATTGACGCCGAGGATTATGTCATTCCGGCGCAGGCCCGCCCGTTCAGCCGGGCTGCCGCCTGTCACCTCAGCGATGAGGGCGCCCTTCGTGCCGGGAATGCCGAGGGCTTCTGCAAAATCCGTCGGCAGGTCGCGGATCACGACACCCAGCCAGCCGCGCGAAACACGCCCGCTCTGGATCAGCGTGTCGGTGACTTCCCGGGCGAGTTCGGCCGGGATCGCAAAGCCGATGCCCACCGAGCCACCGGTCGGCGACAGGATCTGCGAGTTCACGCCAATCACATTGCCATGAAGGTCAAAGGTCGGGCCGCCGGAATTGCCGCGATTGATGGAGGCGTCGATCTGCAGGAAATCGGTATAGGGGCTGCCGCCGCCCAGCTCGCGATTGTCGGCGGACAGGATGCCGGCGGTGGCTGTGCCGCCGAGGCCGAAGGGATTGCCGAGCGCGACGACCCAGTCGCCCTTGCGCATGTTGCGGGAATTGCCGAAGCGCACGAACGGATACTTGCCCGGCGTCTTGACGCGCAGCACGGCGAGGTCAGTCTGCTGGTCCGATCCGACCAGTTCAGCCTCGATCTCGCGCCCGTCATGCAGCACGACCTGGATCTGCGTCGCCCGGTCGATCACGTGATGGTTGGTGACGATCAGCCCGTCCTCGGAAATGAAGAAACCGGAGCCCAGCGAGCGGGCCTCGCGTGTCCGAGGCGTTTCCTGCGGGGAGCGGCGCTGGCGGAAGAACTCTTCGAGGCCAGGCATTCCCCTGAAATTCTCGAGCAGCTCCTCCATCTCGGCATTCCGGCCGATTTCCTGAGTCGAGATGACATTGACGCTCACGACCGCAGGCTCCACCCGCTCGATCAGGTCCGCAAAGCTCATCGGTGCGCCGGGGGGAGCCTGAATGGCGATCGCCTGTGCCCGGGCCTCAGGAGCAAAGAATTTCGGTGCGGCAACCACCCCGCCCATGATGACAGCGCCGACGGCGGCTGCGACCAGCGCCTGGGCTGAAACCCCGAATTTGCTCATCAAGTTCTCCAGATCACTGAAAGTACGCCAGAACTGGCGATTGGATTGAACATAGCTGCGCCACGGAACGAGTGGTCATTAAAAGACAGTTAGGTGAAAACCGCGCCTGTTAAAGCCTTCTGGCGGGCGTTGCGGCAGCGAAATTGCCGGATTTCAGGCTTCTTCCGGGGCCACCGGTTCCGGCGCCGGGCCGGATCTGCGGCGGTGGGCGAGGGCGATTCCGGCAGTGAGCCCGGCCATCAGGAGGGCAAAGGGCAGCGTCCAGAGCAAGAGGCCCGCCGGGTCCCGCGCCGCAGGCCGGAACAACACGAATTCACCATAGCGGCTGACAAACCAGGCCCGGATCTCGCTGTCGGTCGCCCCGTCTGCCACCATTTCGCGAATGCGGACCCGCATGTCTTCTGCGATCGGGGCGGTGGATTGGGAGACGGGCTCGTTCTCGCACGCGACACAGCGTACTTCCCGCATCAGCGCCTGGGCGCGCGCTTCCATCGCCGGGTCTTCCAGCGGGGTTTCTGCGGCGAGCGCGATGAGGAGGGATGCAAGCAGGGCTTTCACACTGAACCTCCTAGCAGAGGCCGGCATGGCACGGAATGACCCCGCGCCCCGCTGATCGGATTTGTCGCGCCGCGCCGGGTCGGTTAAGGCTCGGGCAATGCTTCAGATTACGCCGATTGATTCTGATCCTGCCGGCGCGCTTGCCGCTGCGGCGCCACATGCGCCCTATCTGCGCCGCTTGTCGGAGCGGGGTACGGGTACGGATTTCGGGGCAGCCCTCAAGTCGGTCGAGGGGCTGGCGCCGGATATGCCGGTGGCTGACCTCATGACGGCCCTGCGGCAGGCGAAGGCCGAGGCGCATCTCGCGCTCGCGGCCACAGACCTGTCGGGCACGCGCGACATGCCGGAGATCACCCGCTGCCTGACGGATTTTGCCGGCGCCGCGCTGGACGCCGCGCTGCGGGGCGCGCTCGCGGCGAAGGGGCTGACGGATACCGGCATCTTCATCATCGCGCTGGGCAAGATGGGGGCGTTCGAGCTCAATTATTCAAGCGATATCGATGTGGCCGCCTTTTATGAGCGCAGCCGGTTCGATGGCGGTGCGCGCGATCCGGGCGACGCGGCGCAGCGCGTCGTGCGCGAGGCTGTGCGGATCATGGAGGAAATGACCGGGCACGGATATGTTTTCCGCACGGACCTGCGCCTGCGCCCCGACCCAGGATCGACCCCCGTCGCGGTATCGGCGGAGATGGCGGACGTCTATTATGAGAGCCAAGGGCAGAACTGGGAACGCATGGTCTGGATCAAGGGCCGCGCGGCAGCGGGTGACCGGGATGCGGCGCAGGCCTTCCTTGAACGGATGGTTCCCTTCGTCTGGCGCCGCAACCTCGATTATTGGGCGATCGGCGACATCCAGGCCATCAAGCGGATGATCAACACCAAGGTCGGCACGCTCGGCGCCGCTGATCTTTCGCCTGATGTGAAACTCTCGCCGGGCGGCATTCGCGAGATTGAATTCTTTGTCCAGACCCAGCAGCTCATCCTCGGCGGGCGCGACCCCGCCCTGAGGGATCGCTCAACGCTGGGCGCGATGGCGGCGCTTGTTGAGGCCGGCGTAGTCGCGAAGCCGGTCGCGGATGATCTGACGGCAGCCTATCATGGCCTGCGCAATCTCGAGCACCGGATCCAGATGCGCCATGACGAGCAGACCCACAGGGTGCCCGCCGATCCGGCAGAGCGGGAGGCTGTCGCCAGCCTCTGCGGTTATGGAAACCTCGCCGCGTTTGACCGCGACCTGCTGGAGACACGCAAATGCGTGCAGGCGGCGTATGATGCGCTGTTTGCGCAGGAGGACCGCGTCGCCGCCAGCCACGACCTCGGCAATCTCGTCTTCACCGGGGTGGACGATGATCCGGGTACGGTCGAAACCCTGTCACGTCTCGGTTTCAGCAATGCGCCGGCCGCTATCGACACGATCCGCAACTGGCACCGGGGCCGCGTGCCCGCGACGCGGACAGGCCGGGGCCGGGAGCTGTTGACTGCCCTGTTGCCGGGGATGCTGAAAGCGATGGGCGCAACCGGCGAGCCGGATGAGGCCTTCCTCTGGTTCTCGCGCTTCTTCGAGGGATTGTCCTCCGGCGTGCAGACCCTGTCGATGCTGCTCGCGAAACCGGACCTTCTGGATGACCTCGTCTCGACGCTGGCACTTGCCCCGCGCCTTGCCCGCATCCTTGCGCGCCGGCCGGACCTCTTGGAATCCCTGGTCAGCAATGCAAGCCCGCGCGCGCCGGATGTTTCCGCTTGCGCAACCTTTGATGCGGCGATGGATGCATGGCGCCGGTATCACCGGGAACAGAGTTTCCTGATCGGTCACCGCCTGCTGCACGGCCTTCTGCCCACGGATGAAGCGGCTGCGGCATGGACTGCGCTTGCGGATGAGGCGATTTGCAACATGGCCGCTGCGGCGGTTGCGGAAACGACGCGCCGGAACGGCGCCGTGCCCGGACGGTGGGCGATTTTCGCCATGGGGAAACTCGGCGGGATGGAGCTGACGGCGGGCTCAGACCTCGACATCATCCTGATCTATGATGCGCAGGCGGACGATGCGCAGACATGGTTCACGCGCCTCACGCAGCGGCTCATCACGGCGCTGACGGCGCCGACGGCCGAGGGCGAGCTTTATGAAGTCGACATGCGCCTGCGTCCTTCCGGACGGGCGGGCCCGGTGGCCGTCAGCCTGCCGGCCTTCCGGCATTACCAGTTCGAGGAGGCCTGGACCTGGGAGCATATGGCGCTGACCCGGCTGCGGCCTGTGGCCGGCGATGAAAGCCTCGGGCGCGATGTGATGGCGATTGCGGCAGAGGCGATCTGCGCCCGCGCGCGCAGTGAAAGGAGGAAATCCATCCCGCGCGATATCGCCGATATGCGCCGCACGCTTTACCGGGAAAAGCCGGGTCAGGGACTCTGGGACCTGAAAACAGCCGAGGGCGGACTGATCGATATCGAGTTCATGGTGCAGAAGGAAATGCTGCTCCGTGCCCGGCCTGACCTGATCCGTGCCGGGACGGCGCTTGCCCTGTCCGGGCTTGCAGATGCCGATGAAAGCACCGCGCCTGAGGAGACCGAGGACTGGTGCTACTTGCGCGCCGCGCTCAATCTTCTTTCCTCGCTGCAGCAGATACAGCGCCTTGCGCTCGGCGATGGCGATGCTTCGCTCGCGAATATCCCTGAGGGCCTGAAAAACCGCTTCTGCCGCGCCGCCGGGGAAGATGAAGGGTTTGAGGCGCTGGCGGCCCGGCTCGCCGAGGTAAAATCCCGTGTTCATGCCCTCGCAGCGGAAAAACTTCAGCTGACAGCGACGGAAACCTGACGCCTCCCCGTTCCATACGCGCTGGGAGACGAAACAGGAGACCAGACATGAAAAGATCCACACTGGCCGCTGCAGGTCTTGCTGCCCTCGCGCTGGCGATGCCGATGGTTGCTCAGGCTGAACTTGGCCCTCGCGGCCCCGGCCCGCACGGACATATCTTCAAGCATCTCGACACTGATGGCGATGGCCAGGTGACGCGTGCAGAAGCCGAAGCCGCGATTGCGGCGCAGTTCGCCAAGATCGACACCAATTCCGATGGCTTCGTGACCCGGGACGAGTTGCGCGCCCACCGTGAAGCGCAGCGCGCTGAAATGCAGTCCCGCCGGGCAGACCGCGCAAACCGGCCAGACCGCCCGCAACGGGCTGAACGCACCGAGCGCCGCCAGGCCGATCCGGAACGCCGCGAAGCCCGCCGGGAACAGATGGCCGAACGCGCAGCCGAGCGCTGGGCCGCAATCGACACTGATGACGATGGCCGGCTGAGCCTCGCCGAGTTCACCGCTGCGCGGATCAAGGGTTTCGAGCGTCTTGATGCCAACAATGATGGCGTCGTGACAGCTGCAGAGGCTGCTGCCGCGCGGGAACAGATGCGGGAGCGTCGTGGCCAATGGCGCGGCAAGACGTCTCCGGAATAGCGCTCCTCCCCGAGGCGGGCCGGAAGGCTGGGGCGGTGATCGCGACAATCCTGCGATTCCCCCTCGGGATTCCGGCCCGGACTCGGCTAGAACCCTGCCCGTGGCGTTTACATCCGACCTTGATCAGATCACGCGCGCCGCAGCGGGGGAGCCCGCTGCGATCCGCGCGCTTGTTCATCGCTACAGCCCCGGCGTGCTCACCCTGGCGAGCCGGATGCTGGGCGACCTGGCAGAGGCAGAAGACGTGACCCAGGAAACATTCATCCGCGCCTGGAAGGCGCTGCCTGGCTGGGAGCCGCGTGCGAAATTCTCGACCTGGCTGCACCGGGTCGCGCTGAACCTCTGCTATGACCGGCTGCGGCGGCGCCGCGAAGTCCTGCCCGGGGATGCGCTCCCCGATCTGGCGGATGCTTCTGCCGGACCGATGGAAGCGCTCGACCAGATGCAGCGTGTGCGCTCGGTCGAGGCGGCGATCGCCCGCCTGCCTGAGCGCCAGTCAGCCGCCTTGACCTTGTGCGCGTTGCAGGGACACTCGCAGGCAGAAGCCGCAGAAATCATGGACATCAGTGTGGAAGCCCTTGAAAGCCTTCTGGCCCGCGCCCGGCGGACCCTGAAGGCAGAGCTTCTCGGCGAAGGAGGCCAGAGATGACAGCTCAGATCACGGAAGCACGGCTGCTCGAGCTGATCGAGTGCTGGGGGGCGGATACGCTCTCCTGGCCGGAAGCGGAACGGGCTTCGGCAGAGGCGCTTCTTGCCGCACATCCGGACCGCTTTGCCAACGCTCTTGCGGCCGCCCGGGCGCTGGATGCCGCGTTCGATGCGCTGCCAGAGGCTGTGCCCTCTGCCGCCCTCACAGAGGCGATCCTCGCTGCTGCGCCGCGGCCTCGCCGGAAAGCGGCACGCGGATGGCTTGGCCTGAAAACGCCCTGGGCGCCGGCGAGCGGTTTCGCCGCTGCGGTTGCGGGCCTCATGATGGGGCTGACGATGGCGCCGGCCGCGAGCGCCGCAGACGAAATCGACACCGAAGTGCAGGAACTTGTGATCTCGGCGCTCGGCTTTGATGTGTCTGCTTTTGCTCTGGAGGCTGACGAATGAGTGCGATGCCCAGATGGGTGCTGCCGGCCGGGCTTGCTGCTTCGCTGCTGCTGAACCTTGCCCTTGGCGGGTTTATAGCCGGCGCACACTTGCGCCCTGATGGTCCGCCGCCGCCGAAAGCCGGCGAAGATCGCCCGATGGGTGAGCGGCCTGCCGAGTTACCGGAACTCTCCCGCGAAGACCGGCGCGAAGTACGCATGCTGATGCGTGCGGCATTCGAGACGGCGGAGGCTGAGCTCGAAGCGCGCCGGGCTGCAGAGCGGCGGCTGGCGGAGGTTATTGGGTCGCAGCCGTTCGACCGGCAGGCTGCCGATGACGCTTTCGATGCGCTTCGGGCCGCGGATGAACGCCTTCGCCAGCGCATTGGCGCGGGCCTGATCGATGGGCTCGATGCGTTGAATGCCGACCAGCGCGCCTGGGTGGCGCATATCCTGGCCGATCGCCGCGATGGTCACCGGGGCCGCCGGGGCGGAGAGAATGGACGTTCACCGCCGCGCGAGAAGCCGGCCGACTGAGCCTCAGGCTTTCGATTTGTGCGCCAGCCGGGCGGCATTCGCCTCCCAGTTCTGGCCATCGAAAGGTACCACAGTGACGTTCAGCTCCATCCAGTCATCAAGGCACCGCCAGGTGACGGCAAAGCCATCGGGATTAGAACGCGGGACATAGAAACTCTTGATCCCGCAGGTCCGGCAGAACCGATGTTTCGCATTGCCAGTGTTGAAGGTGTATTCGGACAGATTATCCGCCCCCTGAAGAAGCCGGAACCGGCTGGCGGGCACGATGACGTGGATGTTCCCGCTCATCGCACACATGGTGCAATTGCAATCTTCCACATCGAAAGCCTCCGGCAGCTGCACCTCAAAGCGCACGGCGCCGCAATGGCAGCCACCAGCATACCAGCGCATAGCTATCCCACCCAGACCGGCGGTTTCTTCATGGCCCATGGCGCGGCGCGCTCCAGCTGTCCTGCCAGCGAAATCAGCAGGTCCTCGCGGCCATAGCGCGCGCCGAACATCATGCCAATGGGCAGGCCCGACGGCGCCGTCGGCGTCGGCCCGGTCCAGTGCAGCGGCAGGGAGATGGCGGGATTGCCCATCTGGTTGAACACAGCGCAATGCGGGGCAAAGCCTGCGACTGCCGCGCCCATCGCCTGCGGTTCTGCCGTCAGCGCCATCGTGCCCAGCGGGTCCGGCGCGCGGTGAAGGGTCGGGGAGAGCGTCAGGTCGAAGCTGCCGGCATCCAGGAACTGTTCGTAGCAGATTGCCGCCGTGATGAAGGCATTGTTGGCGCGCGCCAGCTCCACCATCGGCACCGTCCGTCCGAGATTGGCCATCGAGGCGGTGATTGGCTCGATCTCGTCTTCCGTCACTGCGCGGCCCAGCGCAGCACTGCGTTCATCAATCATCGCGGCGATATTGGCAGAGATCGTGAAGAGCGCGGCTCGGCCCAGGGCTTCTCCGTCCAGCATTGGACCGGCCTCCACCACGACATGGCCAAGGCTTTCCAGCAGCTTCACCGTCCTGGCGAGGCCTTCGGCGGCATCGGCGTCCGGCTTCGTGCCGTTGGGCGCCGTCGTCCAGAGCGCGATGCGCAAGGGGCGCGGGTCGCGGTCAAGCTCGGAAAGATAAGGCCGGGTCACGGCAGGCGCGGCATAGCGGCTTCCTGTTTCCGGCCCGTGGGTCAGGTCCAGCATCGCGGCGGTGTCGCGCACAGTGCGGCTGACAACGCCCACAGTTGAGAGCCCGTTCCAGCCTTCGGTCCGCGCCGGGCCCATCGGCATCCGCCCGCGCGATGGCTTCAGCCCCACCACGCCGCAACACGCTGCCGGAATGCGTATCGAGCCGCCGCCATCGCTCGCATGGGCCACCGGCACCACGCCTGCCGCCACCGCCGCAGCCGCCCCGCCGGAGGAGCCGCCAGTGATCCGCGTGACATCCCAGGGGTTCTTCGTCTGGCCGTAGAGGATCGACTCGGTCGTCAGCGTCAGGCCGAATTCGGGGGAGGTTGTGGCGCCGAAGAACACGGTGCCGGCCTTGCGGAATCGCTCGACCAGCGTCGAATCCCGCTGCGCGACATTGTCCCTGAAGGCGCGGCTGCCATTGGTCATCGGCGCGCCTTTCACTTCCACCCCAAGGTCTTTCACCGGGAAGGGCACGCCTGCATAGGGGCCGGTCAGGCCCCCCGCCGCAATCTGCGCCCGGGCAAGTTCCGGATAGAGCGCAGAGAAACAGTTGATCTGCGCCTGCGCGGCCTTTGCGCGCCGCAGCGCCTCTTCAAGCAGCTCACCTGCCGAGACTTTCCCATCGCGGACAAGCCCCGCAAGGCCGAGCCCGTCCTCAGCGGAATAATCTGTTGCCAGTGTCAAAGTCGCCTCCCCAGACTGGTGCGGCGTCAGTCGCCGTCATCGTCGGCGAGTTTGGCATCCATTTCCTCATCCGACCAGCCGAAGTGATGGCCGAGTTCATGGATGAACACATGAGTCACAAGGTCTTCCAACGTTGTGTCGCCCCGCATCGCCCATTCGAACAGGATGGGCATACGGTAGAGAAAGATGATCGGGCGTTCGGCGGAGGGGTTGGTCACGCTCTCCAGCGTCAGCGGGACACCGGCATAGAGCCCCGTCAGGTCCAGCGCATCGTCAATGTCCATCTCGTCGAGGATTTCATCCTCGGCATATTCCATGACGATGATGTGGACGTCGCCGGCCGCCTTGCGCATGAAATCCGGCAGCAGCGCGAAGCATTTCTCCGCGCACGCATAGAGCGCCTCCCCGTCCGGCGCGACGATCCCGAGGGCGCTCATGCCAGCGTGACGGCGGTGCCGGAGACGGCGACGAGCATCATCGAGCCGCCCTGGCCGATGACGCTGTAGTCGAACTTGACGGCCACGACCGCGTCGGCGCCAAGCTTGCGGGCCTGCGTAGTCATCTCCTGCAGGGCGCTGTCGCGCGTCTCGCGCAACGTGCTTTCATAGGCTTCAGAGCGTCCGCCGACGAGATTGGTGAAACCGGCGAGAATATCCTTGCCGATATGCGCGCCAACGACGACCTCGCCGCAGACGATGCCCTTGTATTCGCGAATATCGCGGCCCTGAAGCGTGGGAGTGGTCGAGAGGATCATGACCTCTGTTGTCCAAGACTACTCCGCCGCCGTCAATGCCGGATCGTCCTTGCCGAGGAGGAGCTCCAGCATCCGGATCGCGCTGTCGGCGATGACCGTGCCCGGCGGGAAGATCGCCGCCGCGCCGGCGGTGCGCAGGGCATCGAAATCCTGCGGCGGGATCACGCCGCCCACGATGATCTGCGTGTTCACCGCGCCTTCATTGCCGAGCGCGCGTTTCAGCTCCGGCACCAGCGTCAGATGCCCCGCCGCCAGCGAGGAGGCCGCGACAATATCCACGCCCGCCTTGCGGGCATCGCGCGCGGCTTCTTCCGGCGTCTGGAACAGCGGGCCGATCTCGACCTCCCAGCCAAGGTCCATCAGCGCGGAAGCGACGACTTTCTGGCCACGGTCATGCCCGTCCTGGCCCATCTTGGCGATGTAGATCTTCGGCTTGCGGCCATGTTTCGCCGTGTAGGCGGCGGCGAGTGCCTCGGCCTCGCTCGCTTTGTTCGTACCTTTCACGCCGCTGCCATAGACGCCCTGGATCGAGCGGATGACCGCCTGGTGGCGCCCCTGGCTGCGCTCGACCGCTTCGGAGATTTCGCCCACGGTGGCCTTGGCGCGCGCCGCATCAACGGCGAGGGCGAGCAGGTTGCCCTTCGTGCCGGCGGCGGCTTCGGCGATGGCGTCGAGCTTGGCGGCGACTTCGGCCTCATTCCGTTCGGCTTTCAGGCGGGCAAGTTTCTCCAGCTGCATCCGGCGCACGGCGGCATTGTCGACCTTCAGCACAGGGACTTCTTCTTCTTCGTCCAGCAGGAATTTGTTGACGCCGACCACAGTCTGCGCACCGCTGTCGATGCGGGCCTGCGTGTTGGCGGCGGCTTCCTCGATGCGCAGCTTCGGCAGGCCTTCCTCGATGGCTTTCGCCATTCCACCCATCGCTTCGACTTCCTCGATATGTTTCAGCGCCTTGGCGGCAAGGTCATGCGTCAGGCGCTCGACATAATAGCTGCCGCCGAAAAGGTCGATGGACTGGCAGGCGCCGGCTTCCTGTTGCAACAGGATCTGCGTGTTGCGCGCGATGCGGGCGGAAAAGTCCGTCGGCAGGGCGAGGGCTTCATCAAAGCTGTTGGTGTGCAGGGATTGAGTTTGCCCGCCTGCCGCCGCGATGGCTTCGAGGCAGGTGCGGATGACGTTATTGTAGACGTCCTGGGCGGTCAGGCTCCAGCCGGAGGTTTGTGAATGGGTCCGCAGGCTGAGGGATTTGTCAGACTTCGGATCGAATTTTTCCTTTACGAGCTTCGCCCAGAGTAGGCGCGCGGCCCGCATCTTGGCGACTTCCATGAAGGTGTTCATGCCGATCGCCCAGAAGAAGGACAGGCGCGGCGCAAACTTGTCGACATCGAGGCCAGCGGCGACACCTGCGCGGATATATTCGATGCCGTCGGCGAGGGTGTAGGCGAGTTCAAGGTCCGCCGTCGCGCCAGCTTCCTGCATATGATAGCCGGAGATCGAGATAGAATTGTATTTCGGCATGTTCTCGGACGTGTAGGCGAAAATATCCGAGATGATCCGCATCGAAGGCTTGGGCGGATAGATGTAGGTGTTCCGTACCATGAACTCCTTGAGGATGTCGTTCTGGATCGTGCCGGCCAGCTTGTCCGGCGTAACGCCCTGTTCCTCGGCGGCCGCGATGTAGAGCGCGAGGATCGGCAGCACAGCGCCGTTCATCGTCATCGACACCGACATCTGGTCGAGCGGAATGCCGGAGAACAGCGTGCGCATGTCGAGAATGGAGTCGATGGCGACTCCCGCCATGCCGACATCGCCGAATACGCGGGGATGATCAGAATCATAGCCCCGGTGCGTTGCCAGATCGAAGGCGACCGAGAGACCCTTCTGCCCGGCGGCGAGGTTGCGGCGATAGAAGGCGTTGGAATCCTCAGCCGTCGAAAAGCCCGCATACTGACGGATCGTCCAGGGCTGGTTGGTATACATCGTCGGGTAAGGGCCCCGGCCGAACGGCGTGAGGCCAGGATAGTCGTCGAGGAAGTCGAGACCAGCGCGGTCCGCCGCGGTGAAGGCCGTTTTTACCTCAATGCCTTCGGGCGTGAGCCAGGGGTCACCGAGCTTCGGCGCAACAACCCGGGCCTTCGGGGCGCCGAGTTCGTGCTTCGTAAAATCGGGGAATTTGGTCACAGGCGTTCTCCCGGCGGCGTAAACATGTCTTTGTAGGGTGCAGTGAGCGAAGCGAAGTGCACCAAATCCCGGTGAAGGCTCGAGTGCGGCCAGTCTTCTGCACGGCTCGTATATCCATGCTTCACGGGGTTCTCGTAAGTGTAGCCGATGTGCGCCTCGAAATCCTCGTTGTTTCGGATAAGGTGCTCCCAGAATCTTCGTTGCCAGATGGTTTTCTCACCTCGCCGGGCGCGCGATCCGGATGTTGCCACCCGTCCAGTGATGGCTCTGGAAAAAAATGACTTCAGAAGCATCCAGCGCTTCGAGAAGTCGCTGTCGCCTTCGGGCAGTGTCCATACGCAGTGGATATGGTCCGGCAGTATACAGATGGCATCGGTCCGGAAAGGATGGCGGCTCTGAACATAGGAATAGGCCGCCCGCAGCTTCGAAATCTCGCTGACAAGCAAGTCGCTTTTGCGATCTTCGAGGTTGACCGTAAAGAAGTATGTTCCGCCATCGGAATAGAGGCGCCGGTATTCAGGCATAGATGCCTCCCGTGGTCTTGTGGTGCACCTCGCTGCGCTCGCTGCACCCTACAATGGCGCGCAATGCGTAGGGTGTAGCGAGCGCAGCGAGGTGTACCATCTCACCCCACCCCCAGTTCAGCGTGGGCAAGGCGCAATGCGTGCAGCACGTCGCAGCCTGCAAAAATGTTCGTGTCGACGCCGGGCGTTTCAGCTTTCCCGGCAAGCCAGACGGCCTGTGCCCCGGCCTTTTTCAGGGCTTCGGCGGCATCGGCGGCGCCTGCTTCATAGGCCTTGTCCGTGCCGCAGATGACGGCAAGGCGGCAGCCGGATGCCTTGAAGGCGGCCGCCAGTTCTGCGGCATCCCTTGGCGGCACGGGCGCCTCCTTCGCGGCAATGCCGCCGGCGGCGAGCAGGTTGCGCGCAAAGTCAGCCCGCGGTGTAAATTCGGCGAGCGCGCCCAGCGTAGCGATGAAGGCCGCTGGCGGCTTCGGCGCGCGGGCGGCGGCGTCGCGTAGCGCTTCAAACTCGGCTGCGAGGCGAATAGGGGTGAGCGGTTCTGCCGCCGCGTCGGCGCCCGAGGGCAGGGCGGTTTTTACGAAATGCCTGAGGCCGGCATCCGACACACCGCTGCGCGGGGCGGGTGGATCGATCTCGGCAACCGGCGCGGCAATCTCGTCCAGCAGCGGGTATTCCGAAACGCCGGTCAGCGGAATCTTGCGGCGGGCAATATCCTTGGCGCGCGCCTCGCGCACGGCGGCAACGCGCTTCTGGAATGTGCCGGAGAGGAGCGAGGCGGCGTATCCGCCCTCGCTCTCGATTGTCTGGAATTCCGCCCAGGCGGCCTTGGCAAGGTCGTCCGCCAGAGTTTCTGTGAACCACGCCCCGCCTGTGGGATCTGCCACGCGGCCTAGCTGGCTTTCTTCCATCGCGATGATCTGCGTGTTGCGGGCAATGCGCCGGCCGAGTTCTTCGGGCAGACCGAGCGCTTCGTTGAAGGCCCGGACGGTGAGGATGTCGGCGCCGCCAACGGCGCCAGCAAAGGCCGCTGCTGTATTCCGCAGCATATTCGTCCACGGATCATATTTCGTCAGCATACGCGCCGACGTGATGGCCTGCAGGCGCATCGGGGCAGGGGCAATATCCAGGATCTCGAGGCAGCGCGCCCAGAGCCGCCGCGCTGCGCGCAGCTTGGCGATGCCCACGCCGTAATTTGCGTCCAGCGCAAGCGCGAAACTCATCCGGCCGGTGAGCGTTTCAAGGCTGGTCTTTCCGTTCAACTGGCGGAACGTGTCCATCGCCGAGGCCATCAGCGCGCCGAGTTCCTGCGCCTCCGAACCGCCCGCCTCATGCACTGCCGAAGCATCAATGCGGATCAGGCCGGCGGCGGGAAAGGCTTCTCCCAATGCATTCACCGCCGCTGCAAGGCGTTCGAAGGCTGCGTTCAGCCCGCCGGACAGGCGGCCCATGCGGACGAGCGCCCCCAGAGGGTCCATGTTGAAATCGATTTTCAGGGCGCCGGGATTGTCCTGCTCTGTGGCCCAGAGGCCGAGCAGGGCGGAGGCAGTCACGCCGGAGGCATTTTCATGGCTGAGCGCGATCCCGGCGATATCAGCCCGGACGCCGGCCAGCGCCGTGCGGAAATCTTCAAGCGCCGTGATCTGTACGCCGGACTGGCCGGTGCAATCCAGCGCCAGTTCAACGGACGCCACGCCGCGTTCAAGGTCGCGCAGGATCTCGGCATTGGTCTGTGCGGCCGAGGGATGCGTGAATGCCTGGCGGATATCCCAAGGCAGCCACTTATCCGGCGCTGCAGTTGCGCCGCGCAGGAAGGGCGCCTCGCCGGGCACGCCCAGCGGGTCGGCTGCCGCGGCAAAATCCGTCTCGCGGTACAGCGCGCGGATGCCGACGCCATCGGCGGTCCTGCGGGTGAGCGTATCGGCACCCTTGCCCTTCAGGGCTTTTTCGACCTCGCGCAGCCAGGCTGCTTCGGTCGCCTCGGGAAATCCGGAACTCAGGGAAAGAATATCATCGGCCATGTTCTGGTTTTACGGCGATCCGCCCGGATTTGTGAACTGCTTCCTCAGCGGCAGAAGTGCGGCCATTAGTGCATGGCTGAATTGTCATGGGCAGAAGACTTGACCCGCGGACCGAATTTATGCGAGTGAGAATTAGTCGCAACTGGAGATCCGACGGTGCCTGCATCAAGGTCTGCTGCCCAACCCCTCGCCGTTTCCCCTCCGGCTGACGAGGGGCAAGTCTCAGAACCGCAAGGGCTTCTGAAGGATCTCTGGCTCGACCGCCTGATCGCTGAAGGCGATCCGGGCGACACGATTTCCCTGCTGCACCGGCAGGCGGCCTGGCGGGGCCTCCTGTCCGGCGCCGATCCGGCCTCCCACTGATAGGCGCGTGCAGAGCCAGCCGGCCCGGCTTTCGTCGCTGCGAAACAGGGTCTGGCACACGGGCAGTTCCCCTTCCGGCCCGGGCTTTCCAAGTGCAGCAGGGAAATTCAACTGCTGAGCGTTGTTTTTGAGCAGGGGAAGTATTCTTCGGGCGAATACAGCATACTTCTTTGGAATTTGCGGCTCACTTTCCAGTTGTTCTTAAACCTGTTTTCTGTAACCGATTCTTGCAAGCGCACGGATGTTGCGTGCCGGGAGGGAACAGGAAAACATGCCGGATTCGACCCTTTGGTCGGGCCCTTCGGTTGAATCCGGGGCCCGGTTCGATGCAATCGTTGTTGGCTCCGGCGCTGCCGGCGGCGTGGCTGCTGCAGATCTCTGCCAGGCTGGCCTCAATGTGCTTGTGCTGGAAGCTGGCTTTCCCGCGCAGCGCCGCCTCAATCCTGTCACAACGGGCCTGTCGGGCCTCGCCCGGGTGCTGGATGCAGTGGGCGCTGAACGCCGCCTGCCGCCTCTGCTGGCACGGGCCGGCGAGAAGGGCTTCCGGCTGCTCGGACGCGCGCGCCAGCCTGTGCAGTCCCGCTGTTTTGCCTGGGCGATGGCGCCCGGCGCATTCGTGGATGACCGGGATTGCAGCTATACCGCTGAAGAAGGCACCGAATTTTACTGGTTCCGCTCCCGCCAGCCGGGCGGGCGGATGATGGTTCCCGGCCATGGCCGGCAGTATTACCGGCTCTCCGGCATGGCGCAGGGGGGGCAGTCATCTGGTGAGGTCCAATGGCCCGTTAGCCTCAATGATCTTGATCCGTGGTATGCGCGCGTGGAAGCCAGGCTGAAGCTGAAAGGCGGCGTCACGGGCGGGCAGCGGGCCGACCGGTCCGAGCTGGCGGAACATCTCCAGCCGGCTGAGGCGGAAGCCGAGATCATTGATCTGCTCAGGGCGCGCTGGCCGGAGGCGGAGCCTGCCATCGGCAATTACGCGGCGCCCTATGACTGGCTCGGCCTTGCCGGCTCGACCGGGCGGCTGACCTGCCAGGCAGGCGCTGTGGTGCGCCGGGTGCTGCGGACACCGCGCGGCGGGGTGGCGGGCGTCGAATGGTTTGATGCCGCGACCGGCAATATCTGCACGGCCATTGCGCCCATCGTGTTCCTGTGTGCATCGGCAATTGAGAGCACAAGGATCCTGCTGGCCTCGCGCCCGAAACACGGGGGCAGCACGACCGGGACGGGCTCTCCGGCCCTTGGCGCCTACCTGATGGACCACGCCGTAATGAGCGGCACCGGATATGTGCCCAGCCCGATGGGCCGGAGTGCCGGGCCCGAAGAGCCCGGCCGGTGCATCTTCCTGCCGCCGCATCCGTCGATCGATACCCGCATGGGCTTCCAGATCCATCTCCACCCACGGGCCGATGGCGGCGCGCGGGTGGACATTGTCTCCTTCGCCGAAATGCTCCCGGATGACTCAAACCGCGTGACGATCGATCGCGGCCGGAAGGACCGGTATGGCGTACCCCAGGCGGTCATCCGGTTCCGCCATTCGATCGCTCAGCATGACCTTGCACAGCGCCAGGCCGAGACGATCCGCCAGATCGCGGATGGGCTGGGCCTCACCGGCGTGTCGATCAACACGGCGCTTTCACCCGGCGGCACGAGCATTCATGAATGCGGCACGGCCCGCATGGGCACCGACCCGGAGACGTCCGTTCTCGACCCCGATAACCAATGCTGGGATATGAAAGGCCTGTATGTGACGGACGCAGCGGCGTTCCCGCGCCAGCACGTTCACAACCCGACCCTGACGATCATGGCGCTGACGGCGCGGGCTGCAGCCCATGCGGCTGCTCGGCGGACAAACCTTTCGGATATTGCCGCCTGACAAACCGGATCAGGACTGCCTTCAGGCGGCGAGTTTCCTCGCAACCATCTGCATCAGCGGCGCCGGATACTTCAGGCCCAGATTGATGATGCACGTCCGGTCAAGGATATCGAGTGTGCGGGCGCACATGTCCGGCGTGTAGGTGATCTCTCGCTTGGCCCAGGACCACGGGTTCATTTTCGGATGGAAGGTCCGCTTCGCCATCAGCGGTTCCCAGTTCGTGTAGACATGTTTCGAGCTGTCGCGGAGCCGGTTGAACACGCCGCGCTGCCCCGTGAGTGCGATGGCTTTTTCCTTTGTGGGCGCGAGGACCGACAGGCTGACGGCATGCGCCAGGTCATTGTGCGGTGTCACCCGGAAGTCTTTCGCGGTGTCGAGGATCCCGGCGAGCTCAGCCCGGCGCTTCTGCATCTGGCGCATCACCGGCTTCAGCTTGCGCAGCTGTACCCGGAGCATCGCGCCCTGGATTTCAGTGACTTTCATGTTCATGCCGATGAATTCCGGCTCATTCATCCGGTCGCCATGACCGCGGATCATGGAGCCGAGATCATGATAGCTGCGCGCGCGGATATAGTAGCGTTCGTCATTGGTGATGACGGCGCCGCCCTCTCCGATGTTCACATTCTTGAACTTGTTGAAGCTGAACGCGCCAAGATCGCCGATCGCGCCGCAATACTTGTCCTTGTAGCGCACGCCCACGGCCTGGCAGGCATCCTCGATCACGATCAGCCCGTGCTCCTTCGCGATCGACAGGATCGCATCCATGTCGCAGGGCGCATTGACCATGTGGACCGGGATGATTGCGCGCGTGTACGGCGTGATCTTGCGGCGGATGTCTTCCGGGTCGATCGTCAGCGTTTCGTCGATGTCCACGAGGATCGGAACCGCGCCGACCTGCACCGGGGCAACAGCGGTGGACATCCAGGTGTAGGCCGGGACGAGGACTTCATCGCCGGGACCGATCCCGGCTGCGGCCAGCGCCGCGACGAGGGCATTCGTGCCGGAGTTAACCGTCAGGGCGTGGCCGGCGCCGATATAGTCACAGAGCTCTTCTTCGAACCGGGCGGTGAAGTTCGCGCCTGTGCCGTAACGGATCATCTGCCCGTCCGCGATGGCCTGGCCGACAGCCATCCATTCCCTGATACCGACTGAAGGCACGCTAAACCCCTGTTTCAAATCGTGTCTGGCAGGCGGCTGCCAGCTTGTTCAGAGGATCATATATGCCAGTCCCGCGCCAGTTTGCGAGGCCTTGCGGAAAAGGGGCCTCGCGGCGGCGCTCAGGCTTTCACGAGCCCGATTTCCCGAAGCCGTTCCATCAGGAAGTCTTGAGCTGAGATTTTCGGCTCGGCCATTCCGCCTTCAGCGAGACATCCGGGCAGGGCCTCAATCTCGAAATCCTGATTGAAATGAAGGAAGAAGGGCGTCGAATAGCGAGGAAATCGCGCACGCTCCGGTGCCGGATTGACAACGCGGTGCGTGGTGGAGGGCAGCACACCGCCGGTATAGCGCTGCAGCATATCCCCGCAATTGATCACCAGCGCGCCCGGCGGCGGATTGACGGCCAGCCAGGTTCCGGACCGGTGCAGCACTTCGAGGCCGGCCTCCTCGGCGCCGAGCAGCAGGGTGATCACATTGATGTCTTCATGCGCGCCGGCGCGGACGGACCCTTCCGCTGGCGGGTCCATCTGAGGCGGATAGTGAAGCAGGCGCAGGATCGAATTGCCGAACTGCACCTTGTCTTCAAACCAGTTTTCCTCGAGCTTGAGGTGAAGGGCCACGCTCCGCAGCAGGTCCCGGCCGAACAGGTCCAGCGCTTCATAGAGCGCCCTTGTGGCTCGGTCGAAATCTGCAACTTCTGCAACAGAAGGCGTGTCCTTCATCGTCTCCCGGTAGCGCGAGTCCGGCGGCAGCGTCCGGCCTGTATGCCAGAACTCTTTCAGGTCTGCCTGAGCTTTGCCTTTGGCATTCTCGGTCGCAAACGGCGTGTAGCCGCGCTGCCGGCCGCCGGGGGCATCGTGATAGGTTTCCTTTACGGAAGCGGGCAGCGCGAAAAACGCTTTGGTTGCCGCAAGGTTCTCATCGATCACGGTCTGCGGGACAGGATGGCCGGTGATCACCGCAAATCCGGTTTCACGGAACGAACGGCCGATTGCAGCGGCAAATGCGGCCTTGTCCTGATGCCAGAGGGGGTAGGGGATGGGGTCGAAATACTGGGTCATACAGAGCTTTTTGCCAGAGACATCCGGCGCGCGATAGAGGACGTGCTGACACGGGGCA
Source organism: Hyphomonas sp. (assembly GCF_046313735.1). Lineage (GTDB taxonomy): Bacteria > Pseudomonadota > Alphaproteobacteria > Caulobacterales > Hyphomonadaceae > Hyphomonas. Next base: position 2,410 of record NZ_JBKBXW010000017.1, on the reverse strand, counting down.
GGGGCCGGCGGATGCAGTGTTCACGGCCCTGATGCTTAAGGAAATATCAAAGCCGCCATGCGAGGATTGTGAGGTTGACATCCAGGAGGGAGCCTCTCCCGAAATGACCCCCATCGCCGCCGGCCAGCCGAGTGTGCGCGCGGTGCCGCGGCGTGTGCGCCTCGGCCCGGCGGATGTCGCGCTGTACCTGTGGCGCGCCAAATGGCTGATGGCGGTCGTGTTTCTGCCGCTGTTTGCCTGCGGGATACTGGCCGCCATGGCCCTGCCAGTGCGCCATGAAGCGCAGGTGCATCTTGTTGCAGCGCCTGTTGACGCGGCCGGGCGAAGTCTGACCGTTCAATCCGAACTGGACCTGCTGCGCAGCGCGCCGGTGGTGGCCAGAGCCGTTTCCGAGGTCGGACCCTTGCGGCTCTACCCCGCGCTGGCGCAAGGCTGCGGCGATCCGGACTGCGAGCCCCACATGGTTCGCGCTGCGCAGCGCGCGCTCAAGCTGCCGCAAGCGCAAGCCAGCGGCATCTTGCGCATCTCGTTCATCCATACCGACCCGGAAGTCGCCGCCGCCTTTCTTAAGGCCTTGTTCGACGCCTACGGCGCCCTTCGCCCAGGTCTCGTCCAGCCGCCTCTGCCTGCGGGTCTCGGCGCTTCCTATGCGCGCCTCGAGGGGGAGCTTGCCGAAGCTGAGGCGGCCCTTAGAGATTTTCGCGGGCAGACGGATGCGGCCCTGCCCGAGGATGATGAGACACTGAGGCACCTTTCGGCGGAAGTCAGGGCCGCAATCCTTAGGAACAGTGCGCGCCTCACCGAGGTTCAGGGCCAGTTGTCCGTGCATCAGCGGCAAATCCGGAGCATAGCGCCGGAACAGGACCTGTTCATTGAGGATGCCGCCGGTCAGCGCCTGCAGGAACTGCATCTGGAGCGGGAGCGCTGGCGCGCGCGGGTTTCCCCAGACCACCCTGCGCTTATCGATCTCGACCGTCAGATCGAGCGGGCCGAAGCCGCGCGCGAGAGCAGCAGCTGGCCGGAAGGGCTGCGCCGGCGGGGCGCAAATCCCCTGTATCAGGAACTGCAGGGCGCGATCCTGCGCCTTGAGGCTGAAGCCGCCGCCCTCGTGCGCCAGCAGACGGAGCTCGCAGAGCAACTCGCGGTGATCGAAGCGCGCCGGAATGGAAACGAGGCCGTGCCGCAAGAGCTTGCGGCCCTTGTCCGACAGAGGGATGTTGCCGCCCGCGCCCTGGCAGCGCTCGCCGATCGTGATGCGGACCTGCGCGTCAGGGCGCAGCTTGAGGCGGCCAGCGGCGCGCCGCTTAGCCGGCTGGAGCCTGTTGCCGTCATGAGAAAGGGGGAAACCCTGCGGATTGCGGTGGCTCTGGGATCGGTCCTCGCCGCGCTGTTCGCTGCGCTCGCAGCTGGATGGGGCTATGCCCGGTCGCGGCGGGGCTTTGCCACGCCCTCCGCGCTCGAGCGCACCCTCGGCTTGCCCGTGCTCGCCAGCGCGCCGGCCCGGCCAGTTCGGACCCGTCCGGATGCATGACCTTCGCCCGCATCTGACCAGCCTGATCGCTGCCGGTGTTTTCCAGCCCCGTGGCGCCGGGGCGCCGATCATCCAGTTCATGGCGGCGCGCCGGGGGGAAGGCACCAGCAGCGTCGCAGCTTCTGCCGCGCTGCTTGCGTGCGAATCCTCAGCGCGGCCCGTCTGGCTGATCGATGCGGATTTTACCGGCAACGCTGTCTACAATGCTTTCGCAGAGGGACGGCTCTCTGGCATCGGGCGCCCGGGCCGGCCACTGGATGCGTCGCTGGGCACGCCGCAGATTTACCGCCTGGCGGGCGGGGCAGAGACGCCCGGTTCAGGTAAGCTGCTGACCTTGCATCAGATCGGAGAGACCCGCCTGTTCGTCACCCGCTTCCGGACGGAGCGGCTGGCGCCCGGCCAGTCCGTTCACTTTACCGATGCGCCGGACTGGTGGCAGGCGGTTCGCAGGATTGCGGGGTGCGTTGTGATTGATTGTCCGGCCTTTTCGGATGCCTCCCTCGCCTTGAGGCTCGCAGCCGTTGCGGACGGGGCCGTGCTGGTCGTGGGGGCGGATGCTACCCCGGCCGCCGAGGTTGCGGCGCTGGCCTCGGCCTATCAGGCAGCCGGCGGGCAGGTCCTGGGGACAGTGCTTAACCGGTCGGCCATGCGGCGCTAGTGAGGCCTGCCCGCATAGCGACTGCTCAGCCCGACCGGCGGATCAGCGGCAAATCGGGCTTGCCCCGGGCGGCGCCGATCTGTAGGGGTTCGGTCGCCGGAGAGGTGGCCGAGTGGCTGAAGGCGCGCCCCTGCTAAGGGCGTATGGGGGCAACTCCATCGAGGGTTCGAATCCCTTCCTCTCCGCCACTTGCCCTCGCTAAAGCGTTCTCCCGATCCGGC
>NZ_JBKBXW010000016.1:0-75363 GCF_046313735.1 Hyphomonas sp. | reverse complement strand
GGCCCGCTTCGCCTGAGCTACGCAAGAGCTCCGCTCAGCGGGCCTTGACCACCCACCCCCAACCAGAAAGAAAGGCGAACAGAGTCTCCAATTAAACGGCCCGGATCAGGGGGCTGGGTCACTAGCCGCAACATATGCCGCCGCCAGGACAAATAGAAAGAGGGTGGAAAGCCGCTGCTGTCCATCTACGATTTCATACGCTTGCGGTTGTGGGGGGTTGGGTTCTCTGGCGACCGAGATAATCGCTCCAAGAAATCGTGAATCGTCTTCTCCACTTACTACTTTGTCGATTTCATCAATCATTCGATTGAGCTGTCGTTCAGTCCAAACATACTCTCGTTGAAACAACGGAATTTGAATTTGGTTGGATTGCGAAAACAGCTCGTAGAAGCTCATTTCGTTCGAATTGTTGGTAACCTTTGTGATCGTCGTACTCATGGTAGAGATTTTCCCCCAACGTAGAGATCGCCACCTTTTTGTCTAAACTCAAGCGATTTCTCTTCCATCCCCCGCTTCGCCTCTGCGGCCTGCCGCTCCAGGTCGAGCCGTTCGTTCTCGGACATTCCGGCGGCATAGTCGCGCACTTCGGCGGTGATCTTCATGCTGCAGAATTTCGGGCCACACATACTGCAGAAATGGGCCACCTTGTGCGCGTCTTTCGGCAGGGTCTGGTCGTGGAAGTCGCGGGCGGTTTCGGGGTCTAGGGCCAGGTTGAACTGGTCCTCCCAGCGGAATTCAAACCGCGCGCGTGACAAGGCATCATCGCGCAGCTGCGCCGCCGGGTGGCCCTTGGCAAGGTCGGCGGCATGGGCGGCGATGCGGTAGGTGATCACGCCGACCTTCACATCATCCCGGTCGGGCAGGCCCAGATGCTCCTTGGGTGTCACATAGCAGAGCATGGACGTGCCGAACCAGCCGATCATCGCCGCGCCGATGCCCGACGTGATATGGTCATAGCCGGGCGCAATATCTGTGACGAGCGGGCCAAGCGTATAGAACGGCGCCTCGCCGCAGAGGGCGAGCTGCTTGTCCATGTTGACCTTGATCTTGTGCATCGGCACATGGCCGGGCCCTTCGATCATCACCTGACAGCCTTTCGCCCAGGCAATCTTCGTCAGCTCACCGAGCGTTTCCAGTTCTGCAAACTGCGCGGCATCATTGGCGTCGGCAATCGCGCCGGGCCGCAGGCCATCGCCGAGCGAGAAGGAAACATCATAGGCGCGCATGATGTCGCAGATGTCCTCGAAATGTTCGTAGAGGAACGATTCCCTGTGATGGGCGAGCATCCATTTCGCCATGATCGAGCCGCCGCGCGAGACAATGCCGCAGACGCGCCTGGCGGTGAGGTGGATATAGGCAAGGCGCACGCCGGCATGGATGGTGAAATAGTCCACGCCCTGTTCGCACTGCTCGATCAGCGTGTCGCGGTAGACCTCCCAGGTCAGGTCCTCGGCGACGCCGTTCACTTTCTCCAGCGCCTGATAGATCGGCACGGTGCCGATGGGTACGGGGCTGTTGCGGAGGATCCATTCGCGGGTGTTGTGAATGTTGCGGCCGGTGGAGAGGTCCATCACATTGTCCGCGCCCCAGCGCGTCGCCCACACCATTTTCTCCACTTCTTCCTCGACCGAGGAAGCGACAGCGGAGTTGCCGATATTGGCATTGATCTTCACAAGGAAGTTGCGCCCGATGATCTGCGGTTCCAGCTCGGCATGGTTGATGTTGGCCGGGATGATGGCGCGGCCGCGGGCGATCTCTGAACGGACGAATTCCGGCGTGATGAATTCCGGAATCTCCGCGCCGAAGGAATTGCCTTGCTTGATCTGCGCGCGCGCGTTTTCAAGGGCGGCGCGGCGGCCAAGGTTTTCGCGCTCGGCCACATAGATCATCTCCTTGGTGATGATGCCGGCCTTGGCGAATTCATACTGGGTCACGGGTTTGCCCGGCAGGCCGCGCAGCGGCTTATGCTTCACGGGGAATTCCCGAGCCAGGTATTTTCCGGTGGCGCCGCCATTGTCCTCGGGGCGCACTTCGCGCCCCTCATATTCTTCCACGCCGCCGCGCTCGAGCACCCAGTCCCGCCGGTGGCGCGGCAGGCCCTTCTCGACATCGATGGTCGCCGCAGGGTCGGAATAGGGGCCGGACGTGTCATACACGCGCACAGGCGGTTCATTCGCAGACGGATGAAGGTCAATCTCCCGGTGCGGCACGGCAAGGCCGGGCACAGGCGAGGTATAGACCTTGCGGCTCGCGGGCAGGGGCCCGGTCGTCACTTTCGGGGGCGTGAAGTCGCCGGGCTTGGTGGGCTTGTTCATGTGGGTCTCCTGCTTGCGGAAGACCCGGGATGTTCTAGCGTTCGGTTCCGTCCCTCGCGCCGGCATGACCCGGATCAGGTTCAAAGGGTAACTCTCAGCCCGGCCCCATGCCGGACACCCCTCGGATTTCGCCGACCATAGCCGCGATGCCGCGCCGGGAAAAGGGGGCGCCGCAAGGGCTGGAACCTCTTCCCGCCTCGCGCATTAACCAAGGCGAACGCAACGCTAATGAGGCCCGTCATGAAAGCCTTCCACGCCCTTCTCACCGCCCTGCTCGTGCTGTTCGTCGCCGTCATGGTGATGTTCCGCTTCGTCGATGGCTCGTTCGAATCGGCCGGTGCGCGGATGGACAGGCTGTTCGGCGCCGCCGCAACCGAGGCCACCGCCGTGGCAGAACAGGTGGCCGAGGCGACCGACAACGCCGTGCAGGATGTCGCTCGCGACATCGCCGAGCGGTCAGACCGGGACTAGCCAGGCAACGCTCCCGATAAGTAAGGAATTGGCCTAACTGACTTGACGCGCGGCATCGCGCCTAATAAGTTAGGCAAATGGCTAACAAACAGACAGACAGCGCAGCGTTCCTCGACAAGGGCTTCCACGCCCTGTCGGACGCAACGCGGCGCGGGGTCATCGCCCGTCTTTCAGAAGGCGAGGCGAGCGTTGCAGACCTTGCCGCGCCCTATGACATGGCGCTGCCGAGCTTCCTCCAGCACATCAAGGTGCTCGAGGCGGCCGGCCTGATCACCACAGTCAAGACAGGGCGCGTACGCACATGCCGGCTACAGGCTGAACGCCTCGCCGCGCTCGACCAATGGATCAACCGGTACGAGGCCGCCTGGCGGTCGCGGCTCGACCGGCTGGGCGATATTCTGGACCGCAAGGGAGATACCCAATGAGCCATTAGAGCATGGCCCACCGCACGGCGCAGATGCAGCGCGTCTATTCGGCCAGCCCTGCGCGCGTGTTTGCCGCCTGGGCCGATCCGGACATCCGCCGCCTCTGGGGCTCACCGTCCGATGAGGTCGAGGTGCGCAATGATGCCGCGGATTTTCGTGTCGGCGGCGTGGACCAGCAGACCTGCATCGTGGGCGGCGAAGAGATCGCCACCGTCATCGGCCGGTATCACGATATCGTGCCGGACAAGCGGATCATCTATACCGAGGTGATCAGCGATCCTTCTGCCCTCCTCGGCATGAGCCTCGTCTCGGCCGAGTTCATCGCGGAAGGCACGGGCACGCGCCTTGCGCTGACCCTCCAGACGATTGCGGTGGACGGGTCAGACCTGCTCGAAGGTGTCGAGGAGGGCTGGGTCAGCGCGCTCGACCGGCTTGGCGGGATGCTGGTGACGGCGTGAGGGCACGGATCAGCGCTGGCTGTTGAAAAACTCAAGCAGGGCATCTTCGATGCGGTAATCCGCCTGCGGACGGGCAGGCCACTCGTGGCCACCGGTCTCGGCAGCGGTCGCGATGAGGACGGAGCCGCCAGTGCAGGTGCGCGTGGTGGTGGCAAGACCGGCGGGGCCGCCGGCGGGGGAGGCGCGGCCGCAGGATTTGAGTTCCGCGAGCCTCGCTTCGGCGTCGACGAAACCGAGATGCGGCGCGGTGCGCCAGCGTTCGGCCTTGTCATCGGGGTTGCCGTCGAAGCTGAGCACATCGTCGTTTTTCGCATGGTACATGAAGATCGAGGTCCGGGCGGGGATCGCCGGCTGGTCGGCGAAGATCGCGCCGCTGACCGGGGCGATGGCGCGGGGCGTGGTTTTCATCTGGCCGGCAAGGCGGTAGCTGAGCATGGCGCCGTTGGAGTGGCCGGTGAGGAATATCCGCGTGCGGTCAATGCCGATGCGCTGGTCGAGCAGGTCGACTGCGGCGTCGGCAAAGGCGGCTTCGTTGATCCGCTGCCTTGCGGCGTATGCGCAGCAGTGAATGGCGTTCCAGGTGCGCAGTTTCTCACGGCGATGGCGGGCAGAACCATTCATATAGGCGACAGCATAGCCTGCATTTGTCAGTGTGCGGTTGAGCTCGCGTGATCGTCCGGCCATCCAGTCGTCTCCGCCTCCGCCGCCATGGAAAACCATGACGAGCGGGACCGGGCCGGACGTACCTGCGGGTCGGAAGAGCATGAATTCCCGAGCGGACTGGCCGGTGCCGACAGTCAGGGTTTCGCCCTCTGCGGCGCGGCCGGGCGAGGCAGTGGCGGCAGGCGAGAAGAAAAGACTGGCGGTGAGGAACAGGGCAAAGAAGGCACGCATTCTCGGGGCTCCGCTTGGGTAGTGTCCCGAGTTAAACGCAGGCGCGTTTTAAATCCGTTGCAGCCGATTACCCGATCCTTGCCTTCGTCTCCGCCGTCCAGCCGACCAGAACCTCGCTCTCGGTCTCGATGACCGGGCGTTTGATCAGCGTCGGATTGCCCAGCAGGAGGCCTTCCAGCGTCACGCCGTTGGCCCGCGCCTTGTCCTCATCGGGCAGGTTGCGCCAGGTGGTGCTGCTGCGGTTGACGAGCTTGTCGCCGGCGGCCGCAATCCAGCGCGGCAGTTTCGAGGCAAGGTCTGCCTCGGCGCGGATATCGACAAACTCTGCCGGCTTGCCGGCGGCTTCCAGCTCCTTGAGGGCTTTCTTGCAGGTATCGCAATTCTTCAGGCCGAACAGCTTGCGGTTCATGGGGCTCTCTCCTGAGGCTGGTGCGACGGCGGGCAGATATGGATGGCGGTGCCCGGCGGCAACCGCCTCATATCAGCGTTGAGCGCCGCTCACAGGTCAAACCCTCGCTCCGGAGACAAGGCCAGCGTCTTCACGGCGAAACCACCACGCCCACGATGGGGCCCATGTCGAGGCCGGTCTCGTTGCGCTCCAGCGCCGGCACATAGACCTTCGAGATCGCGCCATCGAGATAGAGCGCATTCGGCGTGCTGAGCCCGTCGCGGAACATCCGCGCGAAGGAATGGAAGTTCACCGGCACGTCCGAAATCACAAAATGCACCTGCCGGCCATCGGCGCTGACGCCGACACCGTTGCGGCGCCTCAGGCTCGTCCCGTCAGGGTTCAGGCCCGGATGCAGCTCCCCGCGGATCACCAGCATCGGGCCGGACTGGGTTGCAAAGCGCGGCGGGCCCTCCTCGAAGGCCTCGGCATAGGCCAGGCTCTCCGTGACCCCGGCGCGCGGGCCGTCGATCCAGAACACGCCGTTCGGCAGCATCCCGAAATTGCCGGGCCCGGCGGAGCGCACGAGGCCCATCTCGGTCTCGCCCTCCTCGACATAAAGGCCCACCGGGCGGCGGTCATCATGATACATGCCCGCATTCATTGCGAAGATCAGGCTGCCGCCTTGGGCTGCGACATGGTTTGCCACCCGGTCGAACTGGCCGAAGGGCGCCCCGCTCTCATCGCGCAGGAAGAGGCGGATATCGTCCTCGCCCGCATCGAATGTGCAGACCAGATAGGGCAGGTTCTCGAAATTGCGGGTCCGGCAGGGGCCATCCTGCAGCCCGCTGCAACCAGCGGTCAGGGCGCCGCACAGGGCAAGGAGAATCGGGCCGGAACGCATAGTTTACAGGTTAGTGATACATCCCGGATTCACAATGCCGCCTGATGCAGCAGGCTGGCCATCGGGTCAACCAGCGGGCAGACCCGCCTGAAATCAATGGGAGCCGTGAATGACTGACCAGACGATGACGGGCAACGGGCGCTCCGGCGCGGGGTTCAGCGATCCGGCCGGCCTCCTGTTCGTGGCGACCGTGTTTGTCTCGGCCGCGCTGGTGTTCCTCGTCCAGCCGATGTTTGCGCGTATGGCAACGCCGCTGCTCGGCGGGTCGCCGAATGTGTGGAATGTCTCGCTTGTCTGTTTCCAGGCGGCGCTTCTGGCCGGGTATGCCTATGCCCACCTTCTGGTCCGGCTGGTCAAGGCGGTGCGCCATCAGGTGGCCGTGCATGGCGCGCTGCTGCTGTTTGCGGCGCTGGTATTGCCCTTTGAACTCAGCGGACTGCTCGGCCCGCCGGATCCGCAGCGCCCGGCGCTCTGGCTGATCGGCGTGTTCGGCGTATCGATTGCGCCGCCCTTTGCGATCATCTCGGCAACCGCGCCGCTGGTCCAGGCCTGGTATGCCCGCACGGGCCGCGCGGATGCGCACGATCCCTACCACCTTTATGCCGCCAGCAATGCCGGCTCCCTGCTCGGCCTCGCGGCATATCCCCTGCTGCTGGAGCCGCTGGCGCCACTCGCCGTGCAGGCTGGCGCCTGGTCCATCGGGTATGGCGCGCTCTGCCTCATGCTGATCGGATGCGGCCTTGCGGCGGCGCGCGGGCCGGGGCTGTCCGCCTTGCCGGCTTCGGTGGAACCGGCCTTGCCGGAGGCTGGGCCGCGGGACGGGCTGGCGGCAGGGCAGGGGATGTCCCGCTGGCGCCAGCGCCTCTGGTGGCTGGTCCTCGCCTTTGTCCCGTCGAGCCTCCTCCTCGGGGCAACCACCCATATCGCAACCGATGTCGCCAGCGCGCCCTTCCTCTGGGCGCCGCCCCTGTTCCTCTATATCGCGAGCTTCGTCATCGTCTTTGCCCGCGAGCCCATCGTCACCAGCGCGACGATGCGCCAGGTCGTTCCGTTGCTTGCCGGGCTTGCCCTCTTCAGCCTGTCCAAGGCCTCCGGCATCCCGACACTGGTCACCTTCGGGGTGCACCTCCTCGCCCTCTTCGCGGTGGCCGTAGGCTGTCACGGCCTCCTAGCCGAAAGCCGGCCCGAGGCAGGCCGGCTGACCGAATTCTATCTGATCATGTCGCTGGGCGGGGTCCTCGGCGGCGCCTTCAACGCGCTGGCCGCACCGGTCATCTTCAACGGTATTGTCGAATATCCGATGATGCTCGTCGCGGCGGTCCTGCTGATGCCGAATCCCCTCATGGGTGGCTTTATCCGGACACTGGCCGCCATCGTCATCGCCGTCGTGGCTGCGATTCTTGCCTTTTCGGTCCCCCATGTCGACATCCTGGCCGACGATCAGGTCCGCACCTATTTCCTGCTGCTGGTGGCCGGCCTTGTCGCCGTCTGCCTTGGCTATGTCTCCCGGATCGCGAGCGTGGCCGCTGCGCTCGCGCTGTGGGGCATCGTGACGGCCACAAGTCCGACGACCGACAGCCTGCACACGGAACGCGGCTTCTTCGGCGTGGTGCGCATACAGGACCGGCTCGGCTACCGGCTCATGGTGCACGGCACGACGCTGCACGGCGCCCAGTCCCTCAATCCGGAAGAAGCCTGGCGGCCCGCCACCTATTACGCGCCGGAGACGCCGATCGGCCAGGTATTCAACGCGCATATACGGCCGGGCCGGGCCGCCATGATCGGGCTCGGCGTCGGCTCGGTCGCCTGTTACGCCTGGCCGGAGCAGGAATACGTCTTCTTCGAGATCGACCCGATCGTCGCGCGCATCGCGAGCGATCCGAATTATTTCACCTTCATCTCAGACTGCGCACCGGAATCGAGGATCGTGCTCGGCGATGGCCGCCTGACGCTGGCCGAAGAGCCCGACGAGAGCTTCGATCTCGTCCTTGTCGATGCCTTCTCCTCGGACTCGATCCCGGCGCACCTGCTGACCCGTGAAGCGGTGGAGTTGTACCTTTCGAAAATCGGCGATGATGGCGCGGTGCTGATCCATGTCTCCAACCGCTATCTTGCGCTGGAAACCGTCGTGGCGCGGATCGCCGCCGATCTCGGCGTACCCGCCAGGGTCAAGTTCGAATCGCCGGACAATCAGAACGCGCCCGACTACCGCGCCCAGGCCAGCGGCGTCGTCGCCCTCGCGCGCACCGAAGAGGCGCTGACCGGCCTCAACCTCGCAACCGGCTGGACAAACCTCGAGGCCGATGGCGGCCGGCCGTGGACGGATGATTATTCCAACATCCCTGGCGCCATGTGGGACAGGGTCGTCCACAAGAAGCGGTGAGACCAAAGCTGCGTTCCGAAAAGCGGGAACCGGTGTTCGGAAAAACCCCGCGACAAACCAAAGTTCTAGCGCCTCAGCCCTCGGCGGCTTCCTGCTGCTGACGGCGCAGTTCGCTCGCGCGCACCTTGACGCTTTCGGAGCGCAGCTGCCCGCAGGCAGCCAGGATATCCCGCCCGCGCGGCGTGCGGATCGGTGATGCATAGCCCGCCCGGTTCAGCACTTCGGCAAAGGCCTCGATCGTCTCCCAGTCGGAACACTCATACGGCGCGCCGGGCCAGGGATTGAACGGGATCAGGTTGATCTTGGACGGCACACCCTTCAGCAGGCGGACGAGTTCGCGCGCTTCGGCCAGTGTGTCGTTGACACCTTTCAGCATCACATACTCGAACGTCACGCGCTTGGAGTTGCCAAGGTCGGGATAGGCGCGGATCGCCTCGAACAGCTGCTTGAGGTCATACTTCCTGTTCAGCGGCACAAGTTCATTGCGCAAATCGTCATTCGTGGCGTGCAGCGAGATGGCGAGCATCGCGCCGGTGCGCGCGCCAAGTTCGGGGATCTTCGGGGCAACCCCTGCGGTCGACACGGTGATGCGCCGCCGGCCAATGGCGATGCCATCCCCATCGGAAATCGTGTCGATGGCCTCGGCGACATTGTCGAGATTATAGAGCGGCTCGCCCATGCCCATGAAGACGATATTGGTCAGGCGCCGGTCTTCGATGGAGGAGGGCCATTCGCCAAGAGCGTCGCGGGCGATGATGACCTGCTGGACGATTTCGGCCGCCGTCAGATTGCGCACCAGCGCCTGTGTGCCGGTATGGCAGAAGGTGCAGTTCAGCGTGCAGCCGACCTGAGAGGACACGCACAGCGCCCCCGCCTTGCCGACATCGGGGATATAGACGCTCTCGCCCTCGATGCCGGGGCCGAAGCGGGTGAGCCATTTCTGCGTCCCGTCCCGGCTGACCTGATGATCGGCGATCTCCGGCCGCGACAGCTCGAACTGATCGGCCAGCCGGGCGCGCAGATCCTTCGCAATGTCGGTCATCGCAGCGAAATCGGTGATCCCGAAATGGTGAATCCACCGGCGCAGCTGGCGTGCGCGCATACTGGCCGCCTTGGGGTCCAGCCCAAGCGCTTCAAGTTCCGCGCGCAGGGCGGGAACCGAAAGCCCAGTCAGGCGTTTAACTTCCGGGCGCGGCGCGGGCCGGCGGCTGAGATCAAGGGTCACGGACATGCGCGCGCTATATCACGGGCCGGAGCCCAAGGAAAACGGGTCGAACATGGACAGAATTTAAGGCGGTGGGCCCTGAAAAACAGGTCGCTTTCAAGAGTATGACGCTCCGGGTAAGCGGTCCGCTTCGCCTCGCAGTTGGCTTACGTTCAGAATTCCGCGGGCAAAAAGGCCCGCAATCAGTCTCAGCAAAGGGAGTCCCTAGAGATGAAATATGCAGCCCTTCTCGTTGCCGCACTGGCGCTTCCGCTGGTTCAGGCCTGTGAAACCGGCCCCAGCCAGCGCGTCATGACCGGCGCTGCCGCCGGTGCAATCCTCGGCGCAGGCGCCGGGATGCTCGCAGGCGGCGATGATCGCCGCAACGCCGCGATCGGCGCAGCAGTCGGCGCGGTCGCCGGCGGCGCTGTCGGTGGTTACATGGACCGCCAGGAAGAGCGCCTGCGCCAGCAGACCGCCGGCACCGGCATCGAAGTGCAGCGCCAGGGCGACCAGATCGCGCTCACAATGCCGTCGGGCATCACCTTCCAGCAGGGCCGCGCCGACATCCAGCCCGGCTTCCATCAGGTCCTCAACAATGTTGCCGCAACGCTGAACGAGTATCCCTCGACCGCTGTGGACATTCTCGGCCATGCAAGCTCCGAGGGCGACCGCGCCTTCAACCAGCGCCTCTCGCAGCAGCGCGCCGATTCGGTCCGCAACTACCTCGTCGGCCAGGGCGTTGCCTCGGTGCGGATGAATGCGGTCGGCATGGGCATCGACTATCCGGTGGCCTCGAACGATACCGAAGCCGGCCGGATCCAGAACCGCCGCGTCGAGATCATCCTGACGCCGGTCACCCAGTAGTCCTGGTCCCGCCCTGCGGGCTCATTCTTTCGGGCAGCCATCCATACCCGGGTGGCTGCCCGTTTGTTTTTCTGCGGTATTTCCTGATTCCGGGCTGGCCAAGGCGCGCAAATTCCGGCCCCATAGGGCATGAGCAAAACCGACCCATCCATTCGAAGCCGCGGAAAATTCGGCGCCAGCGCCCCCTATCGCGGTATGGGCTCGGAAATAATCCGGGGCCTCTCCTGGGCCTATCTCAAGGCCATCCGCTGGCGGGTTGTTTCCGATTGGCCCGGTATGCCGCAATCCGTCATCGTCGCAGCGCCTCACACCTCCAACTGGGACGGGCTGACCATGCTGGCCGTCGCGGGCTGGTACCGTGTCAAGCTCAGCTGGATGGGCAAGGCCTCGCTGGTGCGCGGGCCCCTTGGCTGGCTGGTGAAGCGGGCCGGGTGTGTCCCGGTCGAGCGGTCAAGCTCGAACGATGTGGTCGAGCAGATGCGCCTTGCCTTCGCAGATCGCCCGCAGCTGCACCTCGCCGTCGCCCCGGAGGGCACGCGGCGGGCCAATCCGGACTGGAAGACCGGCTTCTATCACATCGCCCGCTCTGCCGGTGTGCCGCTTGTGATGGCCGTGCTGGACTATCGCACACGCTCTCTGCGCCTGGATGGTCCGATGCCCACAACCGGCGATATGGCGGCGGACATGAAGCAGGTGCTCGCGAGCTATGCCGAAGCTGGCGGCAAGTTTCCGGACCAGTTCCAGAAGCCGGACTGGTAGGGCATTCTTGCCCCGCTCAGCGGCAGAGTTCCGCTGCCTTGTCGATCGCGGCCGCAGAGCCAGCGAGCGAGAACCGGTAGGTCACATTCGTGCCCCGGGCCGAGGTCGCCGTCAGGCTCATCGTGCTGCCCGCGCGGATTGCGGAGACAATGCGCGGGTCATCCGAATCCTCCGCAAAGGCTTCACTGCCAGCCGCAAACTTGGTCCAGCTGGACCGGCCGATGGTGAGCCGCGGGGCGCTACCCTCGCGGAAGTTGTATCCGACCTTGACGCTCGGCTGGTTGCGCGCCGCCCCGGATCGCCAGCTTGTCACATGATACCAGACATCGCCATGATTGACCGAGGTTGGCGACCGGGAGGTCGCCTGCGTCGCCGCATAGCAGACAAGGTCGTTGCCGCGCTGCTCCGTGAAGACGGCCCAATCCCTGAACCGTCCCTGCGCTTCCTGCTGCGCGTGCGCGCCCTGCGCGAAGACAGCCGAGGCGATCACAACCATGAGAGCGGCGCGCCGGATTGTCATTTTCTGTTGCATCAAGAATATTTTACCCGCAATGTGATGTCAGTACGCCCATCCATACACGTCAGCATGGTTCGGGCAAAACACCAATCGCGAGTATTTGCAGGATTATTTAAGCGCCATGGTTGCTTTGCGGTCCCGGAAACCTCACAATGCCCTCGCGGCTTCGCGAAAGGTGCAGAGCGTGTTCGACCAGCCTGCCCAGGGAACTGATCTGGAACTGCGCGACCATCATGCCCGCTGCATGGAGGCGATCGCGGCCAGCCGCTCGCGTTCCGCCTTCGCCGAACTGTTCAGCTATTACGCCCCGCGCTTGAAGAGCTTCCTGCTGCGTCTCGGCACGAGCCCTTCAGAGGCGGAGGAGCTGGCGCAGGAAGTGATGGTCACCGTCTGGCAGAAGGCCCACCTCTATGACGCGGCTCAGGCGTCGGTCTCGACCTGGATCTTCCGGGTCGCCCGCAATCGCCGGATCGACGCTCAGAGGCGCCAGAACAAGCCGGAACTGCCGGTAGATGACCCGATCCTGATGCCGCCGGACATCGAACGCCCCGATGAAATCATCGCACGCGGACAGACAGAAACGCTGGTGCGCGAGCGCCTCGCGGAACTCTCGCCAGACCAGCTCAGCCTCGTCAAAGCCGCCTTTTATGAGGGCCTCTCGCATTCGGAGATCGCAAAAGCCTTCGGCCTGCCGCTTGGCACCGTGAAATCGCGCATCCGGCTCGCATTCCTGCGCCTGCGGGGCGAGCTTTCCGAGCGCATCTAGGCCTCCAGCTGCAATCAACAGCTGTAGAAACTTGACGGCAATCAAAAGCGGACAATGTTGGCCAGAATAGCCACGAGCGATCCTTGCCTATGTCCTCTCCATCCTCCCGGTTCAGCGAACTCTACAGCGCCTATGCTGCGGGCTGTCTGGACCCCGCCTTTGCGCTGATGCTGGAAACGCAGGCGATGGTACGCGGCGACATCCGCGACGCAGTGGCGGTGAGCGAGATGATTGCCGGCGCCTTCCTCGAAACGACCGAGCCCGCCGCAATGGCAGATCGCGCGCTGGAGCGGGTGATGTCTGCCATCGATGCCATAGATGCACCGGCGGACCTGTCCCGCCGTGCCGGCAAGGCCGCCGGTCAGGCGATTGAGGAACTCCTCGCGCTCCCCGAGCCGCTCCGCGCCGCAGCGCTTGACTCCGCCGGTCAGCGCGGGTGGCAGACGATGGGACTCGGCATCAAGCGCCTGCCGATTGATGCCGGTTCCGCTATGGATGTGGAGCTTTACCGGATTGCCCCCGGCGCAAAGCTGCCGCGCCACACCCATGACGGGGCTGAGTATACTCTTGTCGTCTCCGGTGGCTTCCGTGACGAGCATGGCAGCTATGGCCCCGGCGATATTGCTGTCAGTGACCAGACGATCAACCACCAGCCTGTCGCTGATGAAGACGGCGTTTGCATTGCGCTCGCCGTTCGGGACGGGGGCCTGCGCTTCTCGGGCGTGATCGGCTTTGTCCAGAGCCTTATCGCGGCGCGTTGATCCGCGGGAGGGCAGGGGCTAGCCCTTCTTTGCATCCTGCTGTCTGTCCGGGCCTTGAACATGTGCCCGCCTGCGTGCTCCGTCCGGTCCGCCCGGCATGATCGGTTTCGGCCCATACCCGCCCATCGACAGGTGCCGGTCATACATCACCAGCGCGCCTGCGAGGCTCACATTGATGCAGAAGCGCGTCGGGATTTTTACCACATGCGCGCAACGCGCCAGCGCTTCAGGCGAAAGGCTGCCTTTTTCGGGCCCCAGGATATACGCCGCCTGCGGAGGATGCCGGAACACTGGCAGTTCGACCGCATCCTCCGTCAGCTCCACACCGACCAGCTGGCATCCGCGCGGCAGCACCATGTCCTCCAGCCTGTCCCATTGGTAATACGGGATCTGCCCATCTGCTTTTGATGTGTCGGCAATGTGCGCTTCCTTGAGCCTTCGCTCTGCATCGACCGAGAACACAAAGCCGGCCCCGAAAGCGTGCGCCGTGCGCATCAGCGCGCCAAGGTTCATCGGCTTTGAAATCCGCTCCGCCCCGATGCCGAAATAGCCCCGCATCTCAAATCACCCCGAGCCCATAGCGGCCCGCGAGCACGACCATCAGCAACAGGAACGGCCCGATCAGCGACACCTGCCGCGACATGGAGAGCCAGGCCAGCGGTACAGGATACTCCGAGCGCAGATGATGTCCTGCCTCGTCCTGCGGCGCCCCGCGCCCGGCCAGAAGGATCGCCGCCCGGTAAGCCGGATCCGCCGGGCTGCCGCCCAGCTTAGCGGCCAGCGCGCGGCGCAGCGAATAGGAAATCAGAACACGCATCTGCGCCGCCAGGGCAATCGCAAAGGCAATCAGCACAGAGACGGTCCAGAAAAGTACAACGGTCACAGGAAGGTCGCCACATCGAACCGGCCCTGCCAGTCGGCAAGCCCGCGCTTCAGGCCGGAGGAGTTGAACCCCGCCGCGATGTCCCCATTGGCGCTGACAGCGATCATCCCGCCATTGCCGCCAAGGCGTTTCACATCATCGAGCGCGCCCTGAACCGCCGGCCCCAGCTGCGCGCCGCCATAGCGGATGCGCGCAGATACATCGGCGGCGGCATTCGCGCGGATGAAATACTCGCCAAGCCCGGTGCAGGACACAGCGCAGCGCTCATCCGCCCAGGTGCCCGCGCCGATGACGGGCGTGTCGCCCAGCCGGCCGGGCGTCTTGGACAGTACCCCCCCGGTCGAGGTGGCTGCCGCCAGGTCGCCATAGATGTCGAGCGCCACGGCGCCGACCGTGCCCATCTGCACCGCGCCGTCCTGCACGGTGTCTTCGTCGACGGCGCCGTAATAGCTGCCCGGATCGGTCACGCGCTGCAGGCCTGCCGCCGCCGCGATCCGCGCGGCGCCTTCGCTCACCAGAAGCACATTCGGTGTCTTGTCCATCACCAGCCGCGCCGCGCGCACCGGGCTCGCAAAGCCCTGCAGCGCGCCCACCGCGCCGGCCCGCCGCGTGCGCCCATCCATGATCGCGGCGTCAAGTTCCCAGTCGCCGGCGGTATTCGGGCTCGCGCCCTTGCCCGCCACATAGAGGCCGGAGGCTTCAAGCTCCGCCACCAGCGCTTCAACCACATCCACCGCCGCCTCGCCGCCCGACAGCATCCTGCGGCCTTCGGTCAGCACGCCGGTGATGTGCGCTTCCTCGGCTGCATAGCTGCGCCCGGGGATCGGTCCGGCGCCGCCATGCACGGCGAGGGCCCAGATTTTCGTCATCGCCGCGTCTCCTCTCCCCTCGCGTCAGGCTTGGCGCCTGCTTGCCGCATGGCTACCGTCTGGGCAGTCAAACAACAAGGCCGGAAGGGAGAGGCATATGAAAGCCGTTCTGTCGAAAGTGGTGGGCGGGCCGGAGGCTCTGGTCATCGAGGATGTGTCCGTGCCAGCGCCTGGCAAGGGCCAGGTCCTCGTCGAGGTGAAGGCCTGCGGGGTCAATTACCCCGACGTGCTGATCATCCAGGACATGTACCAGTTCAAGCCGCCCCGGCCCTTTTCGCCTGGCGGCGAGATCGCCGGCATCGTCTCGGCGGTCGGGGAGGGCATCACCCATGTGAAGCCCGGCGACCGCGTGCTCGCCTCCACCGGCAATGGCGGCATGGCGGAATACGCCCTTGCCGGCGGCCACGGCGTCATGCCCATCCCGGAAGGCATGCCTTATGAAGAGGCTGCCGCCTTCCTGATGACCTATGGCACCTCCTACTACGCCCTGAAGGACCGCGCCGATCCGAAACCGGGAGAGAAACTCCTCGTCCTCGGTGCGGCCGGCGGCGTTGGCATCGCGGCGGTGGAACTCGGAAAGGCGATGGGGCTGGAAGTCATCGCGGCCGCCTCGAGCCAGGAGAAGGTCGATTTCTGTCTCTCCAAAGGCGCCGACAAGGGCCTCGTCTATCCGCGCGAGCTTGACCGCGATGCCCAGAAGAAATTCGCCGACGACATCAAGGCCGTCTCTGGCGGCGGCGTCGACATCGTCTATGACGCGGTCGGCGGCAACTATGCCGAGCCTGCGGTGCGCGCCATGAACTGGGAGGGCCGCTTCCTCGTCATCGGCTTCCCGGCCGGCATCCCCAAACTGCCGCTGAACCTGACCCTGCTGAAAAGCTGCGATGTGCGCGGCGTGTTCTGGGGCGCGGCGGTGGCGCGCGATCCGGTGGCGCACAAGCAGAATGTCGGCGAGCTGTTCGACCTCTACAAGGCCGGCAAGATCCGCCCGCACGTTTCCAATTCCTACCCCCTCGAAAAAGCCGCCGACGCCATCCGCGAACTCCAGGACCGCAAGGCCCAGGGCAAAGTTGTGGTGGTGATCTGACCTTCAAGCCCCTTCTCCCTCGGGGAGAAGGGGTTGGGGATGAGGGGCTCGCCCGGTCCTTACGCTGGCGGGCAAGAACACAGAAGAAAAAACCCCGCCGGATCGCTCCAGCGGGGTTTTGTCCGTACAGCGACTAAGCTGGCTTACGCCCGCTTCGCGTCGTCGACTTCCTCGAAGTCGGCGTCCACCACATCGTCGCCCTGCTGGCTTTCGCCGCCGGTTGCGCCCTCTGCGGCGCCCTGGGCGGCGTAGATGGCTTCGCCGAGTTTCATTGCGGCGTTCATCAGGGCCTGGTGCTTGGCGGTGATGTCGGCGGTATTGTTGCCTTCTGCCGCCGTGCGCAGGTCGGTGATCGCGGTCTCGATCTCGCCTTTCACGGCATCAGACACTTTCGAGCCATGTTCGGCAAGCTGCTTCTCGGTCTGATGGATCAGCGCTTCGGCATGGTTCTTCGCTTCCACCAGTTCGCGGCGCTCTTTATCCGCGCCGGCATTGGCTTCGGCTTCGGCCATCATCTTCTTGATGTCAGCTTCAGAGAGCCCGCCATCTGCCTGGATGGTGATCTGCTGTTCCTTGCCGGTGGCCTTGTCCTTGGCCGAGACTGAGACGATACCGTTGGCGTCGATGTCAAACGTCACCTCGATCTGCGGCAGGCCGCGCGGGGCAGGGGCAATGCCTTCGAGGTTGAACTGGCCGAGCTGCTTGTTGTCAGCCGCCATCTCGCGCTCGCCCTGGGCAACCTTGATGGTCACCGCCGGCTGGTTATCCTCTGCGGTCGAGAAGACCTGCGATTTCTTCGTCGGGATCGTCGTGTTGCGCTCGATCAGGCGCGTGAAGATCCCGCCGAGCGTCTCGATGCCGAGCGAGAGCGGGGTCACGTCGAGCAGGACAACGTCCTTCACATCGCCCTGCAGGATGCCGCCCTGGATCGCCGCGCCGATGGCAACGACTTCATCCGGGTTGACGCCCTTGTGGGGGTCCTTGCCGAAGAACTTCTTCACCGCTTCCTGAACAGCGGGCATCCGGGTCATGCCGCCCACGAGGACGACTTCGTCAATGTCCGCCGGGGTCTTGCCAGCATCTTTCAGGGCCTTGCGGCACGGCTCGATGGTGCGATCGACCAGGTCCTGGACGAGGCTTTCGAACTTGGCGCGCGTCAGCTTGATGTTGAGGTGTTTCGGGCCGGTCGCATCCGCCGTGATGAAGGGCAGGTTGACCTCATACTGGGCCGCCGAGGAGAGCTCCTTCTTGGCCTTCTCGGCCTCTTCCTTCAGCCGCTGCAGGGCCAGCTTGTCGGATTTCAGGTCGATGCCCTGTTCCTTCTTGAACTCGGCAGCCAGGAAATCGACGATGCGCAGGTCGAAGTCTTCCCCGCCGAGGAAGGTGTCGCCATTGGTCGAGAGCACTTCGAACACGCCGTCGCCGATCTCGAGCAGCGAGACGTCGAACGTGCCGCCGCCAAGGTCATACACGGCAATCGTCTTGTTGCCACCCTTGTCGAGGCCATAGGCGAGGGCTGCGGCTGTCGGCTCGTTGATGATGCGCAGCACTTCAAGGCCCGCGATCTTGCCGGCGTCCTTGGTCGCCTGGCGCTGGGCGTCGTTGAAATAGGCGGGGACGGTGATGACGGCCTGCGTCACTTTCGAGCCGAGATAGGCTTCGGCGGTTTCCTTCATCTTCGTCAGGATGAAGGCGGAGACTTCCTGCGGCGCGTAATCCTTGTCGCGGCCTTTGACCCAGGCGTCGCCGTTCGGGCCGCGCACGATCGCGAAGGGGGAAAGCTCCTTGTCCTTCTGCGCCGTCGGGTCATCGAATGTGCGGCCGATCAGGCGCTTGATGGCGTAGAAGGTGAAGTCGGGGTTGGTAACGGCCTGGCGCCGGGCCGGCTGGCCGATCAGGCGCTCACCGCTCTCGGTGAAGGCGACAACCGACGGGGTCGTGCGGGCGCCTTCGGCATTCTCGATCACTTTCGCCTGGCCGCCTTCCATCACGGCAACGCAGGAGTTGGTGGTGCCAAGGTCGATACCGATAATCTTGCTCATACTCTGGTCTCTCTTCTGTCAGCCGCCACAGGCTGCGGTTTATCCGGTCTGCTCAGCAGCCCCGCGCCGCCAATGGCTCTATCCAAGGGTTTGTTTGAGCCGGTGAGGACGGCGTTTCACTCCGCTCACCTGTTCGGCCACCGATATGGGAAACCGGCAGGCAGGCTCAAGGGGGCAATACAGATTTGCATAGGCCGGACCTATACCGCGCCCAGCCCCTATCAATTTGAAAATCATTCGCAGGAGGTACATCTGATGCCCTATGAGAATGAGGTTCCCGCCCATGCCCCGCCCCGCCCTGAAGACGCTCACCTACAGCGTCATGCATTTCGCTGTCGCCATCACGGTCGCCTTTGCGCTGACCGGCAGCTGGCAGGCCGCGCTCGCCATCGGCCTGATCGAGCCTGCGGTGCAGACGATTGCCTATGCCGTGCATGAGCGCGTCTGGGAGCGGCTCGGCCGCAAGCCGCAGGCCCCGCTCTCCTCGCCCGCCCAGCCAGCCTGACAATTCAGTCTTCAGGTGCACCGGACTGCGACCTCGTGTACCCTAGGGGAAACCTGTATTTGCCCGGCCAACACCCCATCTCTGCCGCGGAGGCCAAAGTCATGAAGCAAGACGTCGAGCTGATGAAACCCGCGCCGCTGGAGTTCCGCCACCAGCCGCAGGGCCTGTCTGACCAGATCGCCTACGGCCTGACGAAGATGCTGCGCTTCTTCGCCGATTTCTTCTTCCGCAAGCGCTATGGCCACCGCGCCGTCGTGCTGGAGACGGTCGCGGCCGTGCCCGGCATGGTCGGCGGCATGCTGATCCATCTGAAAAGCCTGCGCCGCATGCAGGATGATGACGGCTGGATCCGCACCCTGCTCGATGAGGCCGAGAATGAGCGGATGCACCTGATGACCTTCATTGCGGTCGCAAAGCCCAACTGGTTCGAGCGCGGCCTGATCATCCTGGCGCAGGGCATCTTCTTCAATGCCTTCTTCCTGCTCTACCTGATCCATCCTCGCACGGCGCACCGCCTGGTCGGCTATTTCGAGGAAGAGGCGGTTGTCAGCTACACCAACTACCTCGCCGAAATCGACGCAGGCCGCGTGCCGAATCCGAAGGCGCCGGACATCGCCATCGAATACTGGAACCTGCCGGAAGATGCCCGCCTCCGGGATGTCGTCATCGCCGTACGCGCGGATGAGGCGGGCCACCGCGATGTGAACCACGCCTTTGCCGAACAGCTGAAAGCCGGCATCGAGATGGGCGAGAAAGTCGCCGAGGGCGACGAGCCGAGCAAGCTCGAGCCCTAAAGCGGCGTTCCGAAAAGTGGGAACCGGTTTTCGGAAAAACGCCGCGACAAATCAAAGACCTGGACCTTCGGGCTGATTTTTGAATCAGCCCGAAGTTCTAGCTGTCAGGCCTTAATTCGCCGGCCCGAGGCTGACCGCCACCATTGCCGCGCGCAGCGTGCGCTCGCCGATCCGCCAGCCGGGCTGGAACAGCTGGGCAATCGTGCCGGAGGCATGTTCGGACTGGATCTGCGCGACGGCCTGGTGCACGTTCGGGTCAAACGGGCTGCCGGGCGAGGCCTCGACCGGGACAACCCCGTGACGCGCCAGCGCCGTCGACAGCTCCTTCGCCGTCATTTCGATTCCGCCGAGCAGGTTGCGCCCCGCATCGGTGAGGCCCGCGCGGTCTTCCTCGGGCAGGGCGTCCAGCGCCCGGGCGAGGTTGTCGGAGACGCTCAGGAGGTCAGCGGCAAACTTCTCGATCGCATATACACGCGCTTCGCTGACCTGCCGGTCGGCCCGCTTGCGGGTATTGTCGAGGTCCGCCAGGAGGCGCAGGATCTGGCCGTTCATGTCGGCCTTCTCCGCTTCCAGCCTTGCGATGATCTCCTCGGGCGAGGGCGCCGCGCTCTCTGCGCTGCCAGCCTCTGCGGTTTCGGCGTTCACGTCGATTTCCGCCGTTTCACCCTGTTTTGTCTCGTCGCTCATCACTTCCCATCCTTGATACGCCGCGATGACAGGATTTCTCCCACCACCTTGGCGGTATAATCGACCATCGGGATCACGCGGGCATAGTTGAGCCGGGTCGGCCCGATGACGCCCAGCGCGCCGATCACATTCTTGGTGCCGCCGATATAGGGAGCCACAATCACACTTGAACCCGACAGCGGGAAAAGCCGGTTCTCCGAGCCGATGAACAGGCGCACGCCCTCGGCCTCCCGCGTGGTATCAAGGATGTCGAGCAGGTTCTGCTGGCGCTCCAGCTCATTGAACAGCTGGCGCACCCGGTCGAGGTCCTGCGCGGCCTTGGCATCCTCCAGCAGGTTCGCCCGGCCCCGCACGATCAGGCTGCGGCCCCGCCCGGGCGCTTCGCCGCCCCATTCGGCCAGCCCAGCCTCGACAAGGGCTGCCGTCGCTGCATCCAGCGCCGCGCGCCGGCTGCGCAGCTCTTCGCGCACCTCGTTTGCCGCCTCGGAGAGCGTCCGGCCCTTCACCCGGGCCGACAGGTAATTGCCCGCCTCGATCAGCGCCGTGGACGGCAGCCCGTCGGGCACCTTCAGCATCCGGTTCTCGACATCGCCGTCCTCGGAGACGAGCACGCAGAGCGCGCCGCCGCCACTCAGCGGCACGAATTCGACATGGCGCACCGGCGCATCGCGCGCAGGCGAGGCGACCAGCCCCGCGCCCCCGGCCAGCCCCGACAAGAGGTCAGACGCCTCGCCCAGCACAGCCTCGATATTCGTCCCGGCCGAGGCGAGCCGGTCATCGATGTATTTCTTGTCGGCCTGCGAGGGCTCGCCATACTCGAGGAACCCGTCGACGAAGACCCGAAGCCCCTTATGCGTCGGCGCCCGCCCGGCCGACACATGCGGCGCATCCAGCAGGCCAAGCTCGGTCAAATCGGCCATGACATTGCGGATCGAGGCCGGCGACAGCGCAATCCCGCTTTTCGAAATCGTGCGCGAGCCGACCGGCTCCCCGGTTTCCAGGTAACCCTCGACGATCTCCCGGAAAATGTCCCGGGAGCGCTGGTCAAGGCGCTGGAACAGGCTCTGGCTGTCGCTCCGGTCGGTCATGCCACTGGATTAAGGGCGCCGAGGGCGGCGTTCAATAGGGCGCACCTTCAGCTCAGCCCGTCGACCTGTCCGTTCGCATTGAGGTGAATCACCTCAGCCGCCGGCCGGCGCGGCAGGCCTGGCATGGTCATGATGTCCCCGCAGATCGCCGCAACAAACCCCGCCCCTGCGGACAGGCGCACTTCGCGCACGCGCAGCACATGACCTTCCGGCGCCCCGAGCAGGGCAGGGTCCGTCGAAAAGCTGTATTGCGTCTTGGCCATGCACACCGGCAGGTGCGCGAAGCCGGCCTTCTCCCATGCCGCCAGCTGCGCCCGGACACTTTTCGGCGCCTCGACCCGCTCGGCCCGGTAGATCGAGGTCGCAATCGCCTCGATCTTTTCCATAAGTGTCAGGTCGCTGCCATAGAGGGGCCGGAACCCGCTCAGCCGTGCGCCTGTGGCGGCCACCACGGCATGGGCAAGCTCTTCCGCCCCGCGCCCGCCCTCGGCCCAATGGGTACACAGGCTCATCTGCACACCCTGCGCGGCGCAGAACGCCTGCACAGCATTGATCTCGGCAGAGGTATCTGTCGTGAAGCGGTTGAGCGCGACGATCACCGGAATCCCGAATTTCTTCAGGTTATCCATATGCCGGCCCAGATTGGCGAGGCCCCGTTCCAGCGCCGCATAGCTGACGCTGCCGAGGTCATCCTTGCCGAGCCCGCCATGCATCTTCAGCGCCCGCACCGTCGCCACCAGCACCGCCGCATCCGGTGACAAGCCCGACTGGCGGCACTTGATGTTGAGGAATTTTTCCGCGCCAAGATCCGCCCCGAAGCCGGCCTCGGTGATCACATAATCGGCCATCCGCAGCGCCGCCCGCGTCGCAATGACGGAGTTGCAGCCATGCGCAATATTGGCAAACGGCCCGCCATGGATCAGGCAGGGATTGTTCTCCAGCGTCTGCACCAGCGTCGGCAGCATCGCATCGCGCAGGAGCGCCATCATCGCGCCAACCGCCTTCACGTCCGCCGCCGTCACCGGCTCCCGGTTTCCGGTATAACCGACGATCATCCGCCCCAGCCGGGCCTCAAGGTCTGCCGGGTCGCGCGCCAGGCACAGCACTGCCATCACCTCGGAGGCGGCGGTAATGTCAAAACCCGTCTCCGCCGGCGTGCCATTGGCTGGCCCGCCCATGCCGGTCACGATGGCCCGCAGTGACCGGTCGTTCATGTCCACCACGCGCCGCCAGGTCTTGCGCACGGGGTCGATGCGCGGCTCGGCGCCCCAGTGGATATGATTGTCCACCATCGCGGCCAGCAGATTGTGCGCCGCGCTGATCGCATGGAAGTCGCCGGTGAAGTGGAGGTTGATGTCCTCCATCGGGACCACCTGGGCGAGGCCGCCGCCGGTCGCGCCGCCCTTCATCCCGAAGCACGGTCCCAGCGATGGCTCGCGCAGGCAGAGCAGGGTGTTCTTGCCGATCCGGTTCATCGCATCGGCGAGGCCGATCGAGGTCGTTGTCTTTCCTTCCCCGGCAGGGGTCGGGCTGATTGCCGTCACCAGCACCAGCTTGCCGGAGGCCTTGCTCCGCAGGCCGGAGAGATAGCGCGCCGACAGTTTCGCCTTGTCATGGCCATACGGGATGATGTCTTCCGGATCGACGCCAAGCCGGGCCGCAACCTCCTGGATCGGCTTCTTCCTTGCCGCCCGTGCAATCTCGATATCGCTCGCCATCGACGCCCTCAAACTCCCCCGCGCAGCCATGGTGTAGACAGCTGCGGCAAAACCCGCAAATCAGTCGTCCTGAGCTAGAAGGATTCCCGCCCATGCCAAGCCTCATACGCCCCTCGGGCCGCGCCTTCGATGAGCTGCGCCAGATTTCGCTCGAAACGGGCGTCACGCGCTATGCCGAGGGCTCCTGCCTGGCAAAATTCGGGCACACACATGTCCTGTGCACCGCCAGCTGGGAAAAGGGCGTCCCCGGCTGGATGAAAGGCAAGGGCGAAGGCTGGGTCACCGGCGAATACGGAATGCTGCCGCGCGCGACCCACACGCGCGGGCGCCGCGAAGCCGCCCAGGGCAAGCAGTCGGGCCGCACGCAGGAAATCCAGCGCCTCATCGGCCGCTCGCTGCGCTCGGTCATCAATCTCTCTGCCCTCGGCGAGAACACCATCACCATCGACTGCGACGTCCTCCAGGCCGATGGCGGCACGCGGACCGCCTCGATCACCGGCGGCTTCGTCGCCCTCGCCATGGCGTGCCGCTACCTGAAACAGGAAGGCGTCATCAGCGCGGACCCGGTTGTGAAACAGGCCGCCGCCATCTCGGTCGGCCTCTACAAGAGCCATCCCGTGCTCGATGTGGACTACCCTGAGGATTCCGAAGGCGAAGCCGACATGAATGTCGTGATGAGCTCTGATGGCGGCTTCATCGAAGTTCAGGGCACCGGCGAATCCCGCCCCATCGCCCGCGCAGAGCTCGACGAAATGATGCGCCTGGCAGAGCTCGGCTGCAACGCCCTCTTCACCGCCCAGCGCGCCGCCCTCGGCGCCTGAGGCTCACTCCGCTGCGACCCGTCCCGCGCCTTCCTCGTCTTCGGTGTCGAAGACGAGCAGGTCGCCCGGCTGGCAGTTGAGTTCCCGGCAGAGCGCCTCCAGCGTCGAGAAGCGGATGGCCTTGGCCTTGCCGGTCTTCAGGATCGACAGGTTCGCGAGGGTCACCCCGACGCGCTCGGAAAGTTCGGTCAGCGACATGCGCCGCTCCAGCAGAACACGGTCAAGGGTCACACGAATGGTCATGGCCGCGTCTTTCCTCAGATCGTCATTTTTTCTTCGTCCCGCAGGCGGGTGCCTTCACGGAACACCTGAGACAGGATGAACAGCGCCGCCACGGAAATCCAGAGGATGAGCTGGGTTGAGAGTTTCGGGGGCGCATCCCCCGCAAGGCCGGGCATGGCCCGCACAACAAGAAGCGTTACGACGCGCACAAGTTCCATCGCGGCAATCGCAATGCCGATCCGCGTCAGCCGCCCGGCATTCTCCGGCACGAACGGGTCGCCCTCCACCAGCGTCAGCAGGATGCGCCGCATCTGAATGCAAATGAAGATCAGCCCCGGAACGATCACGCAGAGCAGGCCCAGAGCGATGACGAAATTGCCCGGCGAAACGCCGTCCGCCAGCGCTTCGATCCCGCCCAGCGTCGCCGCGCCGTCAGACAGGCTGGCATACAGTCCGATGCTCAGCAGCGGGATGCCGATCACGCCAAAGGCGCCTGCAATCCACATCGAGACCGTCACCAGAACGGTCATGGCTTCTGCCATCGAATTCCGGCTGGGCATTGTCATCGGAACCTTTTCACCCGGTGCGGTTGATGATTTATGAAGCGGAACTTTGCCGGTGCGCCATCCCGTTATTACCGAATAACGATATATGCATTCGCGCACAAAGCAAGAATGGAGCCACAAAACTGTGCAAAAAGCCTCGGCCATGCCCCGCCTGATCCCCGGCAAGCTGATAGCGGCCACGCATAACAGCGGCAAAGTCAGCGAATTGCGGGACCTGTTCGCCCCCTATGGCTTCACCGTCGTGTCGGCTCTGGAACTCGGCCTCAATGAGCCGGATGAAACCGAGGATAGTTTCGCCGGCAACGCCCTCTTGAAGGCCCGCGCCGCGATGCAGGCCACCGGCCTGCCGGCCCTGTCGGACGATTCCGGCCTCGCCGTGGCGGCCCTTGGTGGTCAGCCGGGCATCCATTCGGCCCGCTGGGCCGGGGAGCCCCGGGACTTCTACCACGCCATGGAAAAGGTCGAGGAAGCCCTCCAGGCGACAGGCTCGTCAGACCGGTCCGCCAAATTCGTCTGCGCGCTGGCGGTCGCCTGGCCGGATGGCTCCGAAGCGGTGTTCGAAGGCGAAGTGCACGGCACGCTCGTCTGGCCCCCGCGCGGAAGCCGCGGTTTCGGCTATGATCCCGTCTTCCTCGCGGAAGGGGAGGCGGAAACCTTCGGCGAGATGGAACCAGCCCGCAAACACGCCATGAGCCACCGGGCAAGGGCGGTGGAAAAACTCCGCGCGGCGCTGCTCGCATGAACACCGCCATTGCGCCCTTCGGCCCGCATTTCGGGTTCGGCCTCTATGTCCACTGGCCCTATTGCGCGCGCGTCTGCCCCTATTGCGATTTCAATGTCTATGCCGCCAAGGACCGGGCCTCAGGCCCGCTGATCGACGCGATCATCGCCGACATCCACGCCCATCGCCCGCGCCTGCCGCAGCATGGCGCGCTCGACACGGTCTATTTCGGCGGCGGCACACCGGCCCTGCTGCAACCCTCTGAAATTGCCGCCATCCTGGAGGCGGCCAGCCGCGCCTATGGCATCGCGCCGGGCGCCGAGATCACACTGGAAGCCAACCCCAATGATGTGCTGCGAAGCGACCTTGCCGGCTTGCGCGCCGCCGGTGTCACGCGCCTCTCCATCGGCGTCCAGTCGCTGAGGGACTCCGCCCTCGGCTTCCTCGGGCGCGACCATGATGCCCTGGCCGGGGAAAAGGCCGTGCGCCTGGCGCTCGCGGCGTTCCCCTCCGTCTCGTTCGACCTGATCTATGCCCGCCCGGGCCAGACTGCCGCCGCCTGGGAGGCCGAACTCCTCGACGCCCTCGCCCTCGGCGCGCCGCACCTCTCGCTCTATGAGCTGACCTTCGAGCCCGCCACCGCCTTCGGGATGGCGCAGCGGCGCGGCGAGATGGCCCCGATGGAGGACGACGCCCAGGCCGAACTCTACGAACTCACCCAGCGCCTCACGGCTCAGGCCGGCCTGCCCGCCTATGAAGTGTCAAACCATGCCGCCGCGCCGGAGCACCGCTCCCGCCACAACCTCATCTACTGGCGCAGCGGCGACTGGATCGGCGTCGGCCCCGGCGCCCATGGGCGCCTTACCGTTGGCGGCGGGCGCTATGCCAGCGAAGCCGAGCGCCGCCCGGAAGCCTATATCGCCGCTGTCCAGATGCTGCAGAACAGCTGGGCCGATGCCGCGCGGCTGGAGCGCAAGGACGTCGCGCAGGAAATCCTCTCGATGGGCCTGCGCGCGTCGGAGGGTATCGACCTGCGCCGTGTCGATCTCGTCAGCGGCCGCCCGGTCCCGCGCGACAAGATCGGCGCCTTCGCGGAGGAGGGATGGGTCACGCTTGAAGGCAATGTCCTGTCATTGACACCGGCCGGCCGGCTCCTCGCCGACGCCATCACCCTTCAGCTCTCCCCCTGAAGCCGCTCAGGCGCGCGGATGCGCCGCCGCGTGCACCTCGCGCAGGCGCCCGGCATCGATGCCGGTATAGACCTGCGTCGTCGACAGCGAGGCGTGCCCCAAGAGCGTCTGGATCGAGCGCAGGTCCGCCCCGTTCGCCAGAAGATGCGTCGCAAAGGCGTGGCGCAGCGCGTGCGGCGTCGCCGTGTCCGGCAGGCCGAGATACCCGCGCATCCGCTGCATCGCGCCCTGTATCAGCCTCGGGTTCAGCGGCCCGCCCTTGGCGCCCCGGAACAGCGGCTTGTCGCGCGTCAGCGCAAACGGGCAGATCTCCGCATAATCCGTGATGGCGTCGCGCACCGCCGGGATCAGCGGCACGATCCGCACCTTGCCGCCCTTGCCCTTGATACGCAGCCGCTCCGGCGGCGGCAGGTCCGCGCCCGTCAGGCTCAGCGCCTCGGAGATACGCAGCCCCGCCCCATAGAGCAGCGACAGCACGGCCGCATCGCGCGCGCCGATCCAAGGCGCCTGATCCGGCTCGCTCTCCGCTTCCGAGATGAGGTCCTGCACCGCATCGATGGATACCGGCCTTGGCAGGCGCTGCGGCCGGCGCGGGCCCTGCAGGTATCCGACTTCCGCATTGTTGATCCCGTGCGCCCGGTCGAGCCAGCGATAGAGCGCCTTGATCGAGGACAGGACACGCGCCACCGACGCATCCGACAGCCCCTCCCGCCGCCGCTCGGCGAGGTAGGCACGAATGTCGCGCGCCCGCACATCCGCCAGCATCTTCAGCGACGGCTCCCCGCCCATATGCACCCGCAGGAACGCCAGGAAGAAGGACAGGTCGCTGCCATAGGCCTCAACCGTCTTCGCCGCCATCCGGCGTTCACGCGACAGGTTCTGAAGAAAGGCCGGCAGGATATCCATCGCGGCAGCCTGCCATGGCGCGCTTAAGGATGCCTGAAGGGCGCAGTTCCCGCCCCGGTCAGGGCGCGTTGCCTTCCCAGTCGACGATCCAGTCCTCCTGGTCCTCATCGAACACGGTGTCTTCCGAAACCGTCCGCCCAAGGATCGAATGGCCCTCGGTATGCACCCGCATCGGGTCGCCGCAGACCAGATGGTGCCAGTCCGGCAATTCCTTGCCCTCATGGATGAGCCGGTAGGCGCAACTCGAAGGCATCCAGTTGATTTCCTCGATCCCCGCCGGTGTCAGCTTCACACAATCGGGCACATGCGCCTTGCGATTCTCATAATTGCTGCACCGGCAGGTCTCCGCATCCAGCAGCCGGCAATGCAGGCGCGTATAGGCGATCTCGCCGGTGTCCTCGTCCTCAAGCTTCAGCAGGCAGCACTTGCCACAGCCATCGCACAGGCTCTCCCACTCCTCGCGGGTCATCTGGTCCAGCGTCCTGGTCTTCCAGAAGGGCAGGGTCATGCCAGGTGCGCTGCCCATTCGGGGTGCTTGCCGAACTGCTCGCGCGCGTACCAGCAGGACGCCTCCAGCCGCTCACCCGCCGCAATCGCATCCTCCACAGCCCGGCGCACCAGAACCTTGCCATGCCCGCGCCCGCCGATCGTGTCCGGCACGATCGTATGAGTAATGTTGCGCACACCGGCGCGCGGATACTCATACGTCAGATACGCCTCGACCCCGCCATCGAGCAGGCTGTAGCGCTGGCGCGCGGCGTCATGGGTGATCGGGGTCTCGGTCATCTCAGCTCTCTCTCGGGGCCCAATTCAGTTCAGGCGAGCACATCCTGCCATTCGGGATGTTTCCCGATCTGCGCCTTCGCGAACGGGCAGAGCGGGATGATCTTGATCCCCGCCGCCCGCGCATCCTCGACCGCGCGTTTCACCATCGCCTGCCCGGCGCCCTTGCCGCGCAGCGCATCCGGCACCCCGGTATGGTCGATGATGATGCGGGTCGCGCCCGCCTTGGAATAAGTCATCTCGGCGGTATGGCCATCAATCGTCACGAAATACCGCCCGCCCGAGGGCCCGTCTTCGCGCTGCACATCCGGTTCGCTCATGGCGGGCTCCTCATGGCTCTCCCCCCAAATGGCCTGCCGGGGCCCCAACTGCAATGGCCGATCTTGTTCCCAATCCCGGCGCAACCGGCTAGGGCAGGGCGCATGGCCCGCCTCCTTTCCCATCCCGAGATCGACTGGCAGGACGACGGCACCCCCGTCGCGCGCGCCTTTGGCGACGTCTATTTCTCGGCAGAAGACGGCCTTTCCGAAACCCGCGCGGTGTTCCTTACAGGCTGCGGCCTGCCGCAGGCATGGGCGGGGCGCCGCCGCTTCACCGTCGCCGAAACCGGCTTCGGCACCGGCCTCAATTTCCTCGCCCTCTGGCGGCTCTGGCGCGATCACCGTCCCTCGCCGGACGCCCGGCTCAGCTTTGTCAGCTTCGAAGCCTTCCCCCTGAAGCCCGAAGATGCCGCCCGCGCGCTCAGCCGCTGGCCGGAACTCGCGCCCTTGTCAGGCCAGCTCCTGAAGGCATGGCCCGGCCCCGTGCCCGGTGTGCGCTACATTCCGTTCGATGCGGATGGGATTGAATTGATCCTCCACCTCGGCGACATCAACCAGACCCTGCCGCAGAGCCGCTTCCGCGCCGATGCCTGGTTCCTCGATGGTTTCAGCCCCGCCCGCAATGAAGACATGTGGATCGAGGCGCTGTTCCCGGCCATCGCGGAACGCTCCGCCCCCGGCGCGCGGCTTGCCACCTTCACCGTCGCCGGCCGCGTCCGCCGCGCCCTTGGCGAGGCTGGCTTCACCGCCGCAAAGGCCGCCGGCCATGGCCGCAAGCGCGAACGCCTCGAAGCCATCTTCCCCGGCGCGCAGACCCCTGAGGAAGCGCCCCGCCGCATCGCCATCCTCGGCGCCGGGATCGCTGGCGCCAGCCTCGCCGCGCGCGCCCGCGCCTGCGGCCTTAAGGCGACTGTCTTCGATCCGGCCACGGACATTGCCAGCGGCGCCAGCGGCAATCCGCTCGCCCTCCTGATGCCGCGCCTCGATGCCGGCGACACGGCCGAAGCCCGACTGCTCATTGATGCTTACCTCGAAGCCCGCCGCGCCTATGCAGGCCTTCCCGGTGCG
The DNA here is from genome assembly GCF_046313735.1 of Hyphomonas sp. Taxonomy (GTDB): domain Bacteria; phylum Pseudomonadota; class Alphaproteobacteria; order Caulobacterales; family Hyphomonadaceae; genus Hyphomonas. The sequence goes on along the minus strand of NZ_JBKBXW010000016.1, from coordinate 45,981 downwards.
GAGGAAACCAGCGTCCGCCAGCTGCCCCGCAACGAGACCGAGCTTCGCCGCTTCGAAAAAGTCCTCGCAGATCCGCCGCTGCCGCTGGAAGACCTGGAAGCCCTGCGCGGCGGCGGCCTCCTGCACAAGCGCGCCCTGATCCTCCGTCCCCGGCAGATCGTGGCAAACCTTCTCGAAGGTGCCGACCTGCGCCTCGGCCAGCCCGTCATTGCAGACCTTGAAACCCTCCGCGTCAATGGCGAGGCTTATGACGCCATTCTCCTCGCCAGCGGCATGGCGATCGCACGCCTCCTGCCCGGCATCGAGCTCACCGGCCGTCAGGGCCAGGTCGAACACCTCCCAGTCGCGGCCGTCTCCGCGCCGCCCTCGTCTGACGCCTCGGGCACCTACGCAATCTGTACGGGTACGGAACGTCTCTGGGGCGCCACCTTCGAGCCGGCCGGGCAGGGCGGCGCTGCCGAAGTCACAGACGCCGCCCGCGCCGAAAACCTCGCCGGCCTCGAATCCCTCTCCCCCTGGTGGATCGCCGAGGCGCGGCGCAGCGTGCCCGCCTCCCGCGCCTCGGTGCGCGCCACCACGCCCGACCGCCTCCCGCTGGCCGGTCCGGCGCCGGATATCGGCGCGATCGAAGCCGCATTCGCGAACAATCCAGCACAGGCCAGCTGGCCTGCACTTGCGGGGGTCTATGTGGCGGGGGGGTATGGCAGCCGGGGCTTCACTTGGGCGCCCTGGGCGGCGGGGGTGATTGTCTCGGGCCTCTGCGGGTCGCCGCTGCCGGCGGGGCTGGAGGCGCTGCGGGCGGCGGATCCCGCCCGGCAGGTTGTGCGGCGCCTGAAGCGCCGCTGATCCCTTGCTTCAGGTGGCGCGGACGAAGAAGAGCCGCAGCCCGCCTTCTTCCGCTTGCTGAAAGCTCATCGCGACGCCGGCCACTTCAACCGAGACCTCACCGCTGAGCGTCGAGGCGATGGCGCCGGAGAGAAGGATCGCTGCAGCGATGGCGCCCAGCAGCAGGTTTGCGTTGTGGATAGTCCCCTGTTTCATTGTTCCGGTCCTTGCACGGAGTAAAATTGGTGGGAGGAAGGTGCGCCGGACGGTTCCGGCCCATTAGCCTGTTCAGTTGCCTTTTTCGAGGTCGCGGAATTCCTGGCGCAGGCGCCATTCGTCGGAGGTCACTGCCCGCTCCATATTCTTCAGGCGCTCGTCGAGATCCATGAAGGTATATTTGAGCGACCCGAAGGTTGCCCGCGGCCGGTCCGATACGCCCCGCCAGAAAGCGTCTTCCTCGGGGCTCATGCTGCCGAGGCCATAGGGCGCCTTGGGCGTGATCATCCAGACAACGACATAGGCAACGATGGTGAACGGGCCCATGCCGAAGAAGGTGGCCAGCACCAGCAGCACACGGACGAGCACAGGTTCCCATCCGAAGCGGTCGGCAATCCCGCCGCACACGCCGGCGATCACCTTGTCGTTCCGTGAACGGTAGAAACGCTTCGGGTTGGGGGAGCGGTAGAATTCATCGGGGCGGGACATCTTCGTCTCCTTAATCGTCAAAGGTGGGGCGGGTGGCGCGCGGAGGCCGGCGCGTCTCGGCCTCCCGCGTTTCGAGCAGCGATTCGAGGGTCTCGATCCGGCGCTCCATATTCTTGGCGGAGCGCCAGAGGTCCTCGAGCATCTTTTCGTCATCCGGCATCAGCGTCTTCTGGCGCCGCCACAGCGTGACATAGTGGAACACCATTCCCGGCAGGATGACGAAGATCGAGAGGATCGCGATGATCGGGATCAGCATTGCTTCCGCCATCGCTCAGGCCTCTCTTTGTGCGGCGGCCGAGCGTTCTTCCCTGGCCTGGGCAATCAGCCCGGGCGCGCAGATCACGGTCAGGAAGCCAAACAGGCAGGCAATCGAGAACAACATGCCTCAGCCCTCCGATTTCTTGCCGCCGGTCTTGCCCTTGCGGGCCTTCAGCGCGGCGAGTTCCTGCTCGATGGCGTCGTTCTGCTCGAGCTCGGCAAATTCCTGCTCCAGGCTCGGCTCGCGGCCGCGGATGGCGTCGGCATAGGCCTCCATCTCGTCCACCTTGCGCTCCAGGTTGGCATAGCGGGCAATCGCCTCATCGGCGCGGCCGTCATACATCTGGGTGCGCATCCGGATGCGCTGCTCGGCAGCTTCCCGGCGCATGACCAGCGCGCGGTGCTTGGCTTTCGCTTCGTCCAGCTTGGCCTGCAGCTTTGTCAGGTCGTCCTGGCGGCGCTCGAAGGCTTCCTCGGCGATCTTCATGGCGCTCTTGCGGCGCTCGATCTCGGCTTCGGCCTTCTGCTTGGCAGCCAGCGCGCCGCGGGCAAGGTCCTCACGGCCCTTGTCGATGGCCAGCTCGGCCTTGGCGGCCCAGTCATCGCGGCTGGCCGTGAACTGGGCGATCTCGCGCTCCATTTCTTTCTTGTCGGCCATCGCGCGGGCAGCTGCCGTGCGCACTTCCACCAGCGTGTCTTCCATTTCCTGGATGATCAGGCGGGCGATTTTTTCGGGGTTTTCGGCGCCGTCGAGCATCGCGTTGATGTTCGAGTTGATGATGTCGCCGAGGCGGGAGAAGAGACCCATCTGGATATCCTTTCGTGTCAGGTGTTGATCAGAAGAAGATGCCGCCGAGGATGACGCCCACGGCGAAGAACATCCACGTCTCGGCCCGGCGGCTGGCGAGCCAGCGTCCGAAGCGTCCGGCATCGGTGCGGGGTGTGTAGCGGTCGTCCTGGTAGCTCATCGTCTTCTGCATCCTTGCTTCACTTGGTTGGCAACGCCCGTCGCCCTGATGCCATCTTGATTTCAAGAGCCGTGCCAGTTCGAAATTAATTCTTCAAAGCCTTGAAAAACATAAGAAAAAAAGTTTTTCGAAGCCTCGCGTTAATAATCAGAAGGCAAAAAGCGCTAAAAATGTAGTCGATTTTACCATCAAGATTGGCTAATAATGCCTCATGGATGGCCGGACAACACAACTCATAGGCGAATCTCCCGCCTGGCTCAGCGCGCTGGAGCAGGCGAGCCGGCTTGCCCCGCTCGACCGGCCCGTCCTCGTCATCGGCGAGCGCGGCACCGGCAAGGAGCTTGTCGGCGAGCGTCTCCACTTCCTCTCGAAGCGCTGGGAAGGCCCGTTCGTGAAGGTCAACTGCGCCGCCCTGTCGGAGACGCTGCTCGATTCCGAACTCTTCGGCCATGAGCGCGGCGCCTTCACCGGCGCCACCGAAATGCGCCGCGGCCGGTTCGAGCTTGCCGATGGCGGCACGATCTTCCTCGATGAGATCGCCACCGCCTCCCAGCAGGTTCAGGAGAAGCTCCTCCGCGTCGTCGAATATGGCGAATTCCAGCGTGTCGGCGGCTCGAAGGTCCTGACCGCCAATGTCCGCATCGCGGCGGCCACCAATGCGGACCTGCCCTCCATGGCCGAGGCCGGAAAGTTCCGCTGGGACCTGCTCGACCGGCTGTCCTTCGATGTCATCACGCTGCCCCCCCTGCGCGCGCGCCGGGGCGACAAGACGCTGCTGGCGGAGTTCTTCGCCCGGCGCATGGCCATCGAAATGGCGCAGGATTTCCCCGGCTTTTCCCTCTCCGCGCTTGAGGCAATCGAGGCGTATCACTGGCCCGGCAATGTGCGCGAGCTGCGCAATTTCGCCGAACGCCTCGCCCACCGCGCCCTGATCACCGCGCCCTACGAACAGGTCCGCTTCGAGCCCGCCGCGCTCGACCCCTTCGCCTCGCCCTGGCGCCCCGCGCCCCAGCCGGTGGCGGCAGAGGCAAAGCCCGCCGCCCCGATCATCGCTGCCCCTGCCGCCGCCGCGCCCGCCCCGGCCCTCACCGCCGAGCGCCCGGCTGAACCTGCGCAGAGCTTTGAGGCCGCCGTCCGCCTCTATGAGATGCAGCTGATCGACGACGCCCTCGCCCGGGCAGGGGGCCATCAGGGCCGCGCCGCCGAAATCCTCGGCCTCACCTACCACCAGTTCCGCGGCCTCCTGAAGAAGCATGGCTATGCCCGCCGCGCCAGCGAGACGGCCGCCTGATCCTGCACCGGATGCTGCGAACGCCTCTCAGGGGCAGCAACACATTAGATTTCAGACACATGCGCCCCCGCTCGCCCGAAGGGGAGTCGCCACTGGCGAACTCCTGAGGCATACTCCCAGAAACCGGGCGGCGCCCTGATGCCCCCGGCAGACAAGGAGACGCCCATGCAGATTCAGATCACCGGCAAGCATATGGATCTCGGTGAAGCGCTGCGAGGCAGGATCGAAACGGGCCTGGAGGCCACCATCTCGAAATATTTCAGCCGGCCGGGTGAGGCGAATGTCTTCGTCTCGCAGGAAGGCCCGTTTGTTGAGGTGGACTGCAATGTCCACCTGCCCTCCGGCATCGTCCTGCAATCCACTGGCCGCGCCGACGACCCCTATGCGGCGCTCGAAGTCAGTCTCGACAAGATGGAAAAACGGGTGCGCCGCTACAAGCGCCGCCTGAAGGACCATCACATGAACGGCCAGCCCGAACTTCCGGCGCAAATGGCTGCAGAAACACTGATTCAGGTACCGGATGAGGATTCGGACAGCGATGATGACACGGGTATGGAGCTGGGGGATGCACCCCTTACGGTTGCGGAAACCCAGGTCCAGATCCGCACAATGACTGTTTCAGAGGCAGTGATGCAGCTGGAATTGCGGGATGTCCCGGCACTGATGTTCAGAAATGCTAGCCATGATGGGCTGAATATGGTCTACCGCCGCCCGGACGGGCACATTGGCTGGGTCGACCCTGCAAACACGCCCCGGAACTAGTGCGATACGCCACGGATGCATGATAGATGACAACGGATTTGAGTGCTCTGCTGCGCGGCGGGGTCATCATACCCTTCCATGAAGCAACGAGCCGCAAACAGGCCATCCACATCCTGTGCGAAGCGCTTGCGGAAACCACCGGCCTGGGCGCCCGCACCATTGAGGATGCGGTGATGGAACGCGAACGCCTCGGCTCCACCGGTGTCGGCGAAGGCGTCTCGATCCCCCATGCGCGCCTCACCGGCCTCACCGCGCCGGTTGGCGGCTTCCTGCGCCTTGCGCAGGGCGTCGACTTTGAAGCGATTGATGACCGGCCGTGCGATCTGGTGTTCATGCTGCTCGCCCCGGATGGGTCGGGCGCGGATCATCTGCGCGCGCTGGCGCAGGTCAGCCGCTTCTTCCGCCAGCCCGCCGTGCGCGACGGCCTGCGCAAGGCCCGCAACGAGGATGAAATCCGCGCGGTCATCTGCAAGGATCCAGTCAGCGGCTAACGCATCCTTTCAACCGCCCACGAAGAAAAACCCCGCCTGCAGTGCGCAGGCGGGGTTCTTTTTGTCCGTCTCCGGAGGGGTTGCCTCAGCCGCCGGCCGGGGGCGGCTCGGCAAAGCCGCGCTTGCGCAGCAGGGGCTCGATGCCGGGATCGGAGCCGCGGAAGTTGCGGTAGAGTTCGCTGGTCTCCCGCAGGCCGCCGGCTTCATACACCCACTTCTTCAGACGTGCGGCCAGTTCGGGGTTGAAGATGTCGCCCGTTTCCTCGAACGCCTCGAAGCCGTCCGCATCCAGAATTTCAGCCCACAGATAGGAGTAATACCCGGCCGAATACCCGCCGGAGAAGCTGTGTGTGAAATAGGTCGAGCGGTAGCGCGGCTCGATGATCTCCGGGATGTTGTAGCGGCGCAGGACCTCCAGCTCGAACTCCCGCGCGCTGGTCACGTTGCGGGCTTCTTCCGCCGACAGCATGTGCCAGTGCAGGTCGATCAGCGAGGCTGCGATGAACTCGGTCGTCTTGAAGCCCTGGTTGAAGGTCGAGGCGCGCTGCATCCGGTCCAGCATCTGTTGCGGAATCGGCGCACCGGTCCGGTAATGGCGGGCGAACAGGGCCAGCGATTCCGGATGCTCCGCCCAATGCTCCATGACCTGCGCCGGGAACTCGACATAATCCGGGCCGCCAAACGTGCCGGCAAAGCTCGGGAAGCGGATCTGCGTCAGCAGCCCGTGCAGGCCGTGGCCGAACTCATGGAACAGCGTCTCCACTTCGGTTGGCGACAGCAGCGCCGGCTGGCCGGCAGCGGGCGGCACGAGGTTCATTTGGTTGGTGATGATCGGCCGGATACGCTCGCCGCCAATGTCGGAGGCGACACGGTAGGAGCTCATCCATGCCCCGCCGCGCTTGGAATCGCGGGCAAACATGTCGACCATGAACAGGCCGAGATGTTCGCCGGTCTCGGTATCGGTCACATCATAGGCGCGCACGACCGGGTTCCAGCCGGTCACGTCCACCGGCTCGATGGTGATGTTGAACAGCCGCGAAGCCACTTCAAACGCACCGGCGAACGAGGCTTCCAGCTCGAAATAGGGGCGCAGCTGGTCGGCATCGAAGGCATAGCGGTCGGCGCGCACCTTCTCCGAATAGAACCACCAGTCATGGCCCTCGATCTCGCGCCCGGCGAGGCGCGCCATATCGGCCTGCTCTTCTGCCGCGCGGGCAAGGGCGGGCTCGAGTACCTGTTTCAGGAAGTCGATCGCGGTCTCCGGATTGCGCGCCATGCGCAGCTCCAGGATGTAATGCGCGTGGCTCGGATAGCCCATCAGCTCGGCCCGTTCGGCGCGCAGCTGCGCAATGCGCAGGGCCACCGGGCCATTGTCGAACTCGCCTGACGAGGCAATCGTGCGGTAGCCGTCGAACAGCTCGGAGCGCAGCTCCCGGTCTTCGGCCGTCGACATGAAGCCCTCGAAGAACGAGCGGCTGAGGTTCACTTCCCAGCGGTCTTCGCCCTCGATCTTCAGCGCATTCCTGAAGCCTTCGGACAGGCCACCCAGCCGCGCCGGATCGGTGATCACGAGGCGGTAGGCATTGTTCGCGCTGCGCAGGTTCTGGCTGTATTGCGTCGACAGGGCCGACAGTTCGGAATTGATCTCGGCGATCTTCGCCTGCGTCTCGGCCGGCAGGTTGGCGCCTGCGCGCACGAAATTGCGGTGGGTCAGCTCCAGCAACCGCGCTTCCTGCTCATCGAGGCCTAGCCGGTCCTTCTGGTCGTAAACGGCTTTCACCCGCGCAAACAGCGCCGGGTTGAACGTCACCGCATCGCTCTCGCGCGACAGCATCGGAAAGATCTCGCCCTGCAGCGCGTTCAGCGTGTCATTGGTGTCAGTGCCAACAATGTTGCTGAACACCCGCATCACCTGGGTCAGCGACCCGCCGGCGGTTTCCAGCGCCACAATCGTGTTCTCGAAGGTCGGCGGCTCGGGATTGTTGACGATCGCGTCAATCTCGGCGCGCCGCTCCAGGATGCCTTTCTTGACCGCCGGCATGTAATGCTCGTCGCGGATCTCGGCGAAGGGCGGCACGCCAAACGGCGTCGCCCATTCGGCGCGGAACGGGTTCCCTTCCAGTTCGGCGTCCGTCACGGTGATTTCCGGCAGTTCGATCTGCACGGCCGGGGCAGGGGCGGTGGCCGAAGGCGCCCCGCAGGCCGCCGCGGCGGCCGCCAGGACGAGCGCGGCTGCGCCGCCTTTCAGGATGTCTGTCATGCGCATGGGATTTCCTCTGGAGAACAGCTTTGCGGGCCGGTTTAGCCATCACGGCAGCAGATTTCCAGCAAATGCGGCAGGATGAGGCAATATTGCCCCGTCCAGCTCCCTTCAGCGCGGCAGGTTTGCCACTGTCCGGTGATATTCCTCGATGGTTTCCTCGAAGATCTGCGCCACCGGTTTCACCTCGCTGATCCGCCCGGCGACCTGCCCGGTCAGGGCGATGCCGGCCTCCAGGTCGCCCTTGAAATAGACGTCCTGCGTGCCGGCAAACTCGCCGAAGATGTTGGGGCTGCCGTCCTTCTCGAGCCGCGTTGTGCGCTCAGTGCGCAGCGCCCGCAGGGCCGGGCCGGGGCCCGCGCGGTTCAGGAACACCGTATCGGTCGCATCCGCCTTCACGATCGCGTCCTTCCAGTTCGGGTGCACCGGGCTTTCAGCAGACGACAGGATCCGCGTGCCCATCAGCACGCCTTCGGCGCCCAGCGCAAAGGCCGCCGCCATGCTGCGCCCGTCCACGATGCCGCCGGCGGCCACCACCGGCACCGACACCCGCTCGCACACCTGCGGGATCAGCACCATCGAGGCGACATCCTTGGCATTCTTGAAGCCCCCGCCTTCGCCGCCCTCGACGATCAGCCCGTCCACCCCCGCCTCGATCGCGCGCAGGGCCCCGGCCAGCGATGGCACGACATGAAACACGGTCAGCCCCGCCTCCTTCAGCATGCCGGTATATTTCATCGGGTCGCCCGCCGAGGTGGTGACGAATCTGATGCCCTCGCCGATGACGAAATTGATGATGTCCGGATCGCGCACGAAGGCCTGCGCGACATTCACCCCGAAGGGCTTGTCCGTCAGCGTCTTCATCTTGCGGATCTCTTCGCGGATCGCATCCAGCTCGCCCGAAGACGTCTCGATGATCCCCATGCCCCCGGCATTCGACACGGCCGAGGAAAGATGCGCGCGCGCAATCCACCCCATCGCCGCCTGGATGATCGGCTTCTCGATGCCCAGCATCTCGGTAATGCGGGTCTTCACGGGCGCTGCAGTCATGGGGCTCCTCCGGCGTATCTTGTTCTGCCGGGGCAGTTGAGGCGCCTGACGCCGCGGGAGGCAAGGGGGCCGCCTTCGCCCCCGTGACATCCGCGCCCTGCCGCTTAAGGTCGCCCGGATCAGGGAGGAAAAGAATATGAGCGCGACCTACGACATCACCGCCGACACCTGGCACCGCTTCACCTTCGAGCGGAATGGCCCGATCCTCACCGCCTACATCACCTCCGACCACCCGGTGAACGGCGTGGACGAGCAGATGCACACCGAGCTCGCCCTGATCTTCAACTGCCTTCAGCGCGACAGCGAAAGCGACCTCATCATCCTTTCCGCCAAAGGCCGCGCCTTCTGCGCCGGCGGGGATTTCGACTGGTTCGAGGAACAGATCGCCCACCCCGAACGCTTCCGCAGCATCGGGTGGGACGCAAAGCAGATCGTCGTCACGCTCCTGCAGATGGAGAAGCCCATCCTCTGCCGCATGAACGGCGCCGCCGCCGGCCTCGGCGCAACGATTGCGCTCCTTTGCGATGTGATCATTGCCGACGAGACTGCGAAGATCGGCGACCCGCATGTGAAGGTCGGGCTGGTTGCGGGCGATGGCGGCGCACTGATCTGGCCGCAGCTGATCGGCTTTGCCAAGGCCAAGGAATTGCTGATGACCGGCGACCTCCTGACCGCGCAGGAAGCCCAGGCTCTCGGCCTCATCAACTATGCCGTCCCGGCCGCAGAGCTCGACGCGAAAGTTGCCGAGATCGCCGGCAAGATCCTCGCCAATCCCAAATGGGCCGTGCGCTGGACCAAGACGACCGCCAACATCCCCCTGCGCGCGCTCGCCGCGCAGCTGATGGATGCCTCGATTGGCTGGGAAAGCGTCTCGAACTATCTCGGCGACCGGCGCGAAGCCGTCGCCGCCTTCAAGGAACGCCGCCCGCCGAAGCTGACGGGAGACTAGGGCAGGGGGGCGGATTTCTGCGGTGCAAGCCCCCGCCAATCCCGCACCTCCGCGGCCCACCGCTGCCTCTTCCCATGTCATCCCGGCGAAAGCCGGGACCCAGAAAACACAAGAAACACAAACGCTTACGGCCTCCCATCGCCGGCCAAAACCGGCGCACCAAAAAAAACCACCCCAATCCAATCCGACCGGGTCCGCGCCCGGGTTATCCTTCGCCTCGAAGCGCGGGGCAAAGGAGGTGACAGCCAAACCCCCGCGCGGGTCGGCGGCGCGCGGAATCGTCCGGGCATCGCTGGAATGCGGATGGAGTGCTTCGCCCTCGTGCACTGGGGCAGAGAATTCCGTCTACCCCTGACTGCCAAGTCCTCAGATGCCTCGGGCGAACGCCCCATCCGCAGGACCCGAACACCCCGCAAAACCGGAAGGGCGCGCCCTGTCCGGCCCTTGGTGTTTGACCCGACCCCCTTACCCCTCTCCCTCTGGGAGAGGAGGGGCCCTTTGCGAAGCAAAGGGAGGTGAGGGCGCCCGAAGGGCGTGGGAGGTGAGGGCCTTCCCCCATTTGACGCCGCCGCGCGGCCATACTAGATGCGGTTTCGTGGTGATTTGGCCGGCCGGCTTGCAGCCACGTTAAACAAGTCGCTAAAGGGCCGAGAAGCGGGGAAAGCGCCCCGCCCATCATCCCCCCATGCGATGCGTTTTCCAATGCCTTCCGTAAGCAGGCCGCAGAGGACGTTTGAGCCATGCCGATCCGGATTCCCGATACGCTGCCCGCGCGCGAGACCCTGCTGGCCGAGGGCGTCGCCGTGATGCGCGAGACAGACGCCATCCGCCAGGATGTCCGCCCGCTGCAGATCGGCCTGTTGAACCTGATGCCCAACAAGATCCGCACCGAGACGCAGATCGCCCGCCTGATCGGGGCAACGCCGCTGCAGGTGGAGCTGACGCTGGTTCGCATCGGCGGGCACACGCCGAAGAATACCTCTAAGGACCACCTGATCAGCTTCTACCAGACCTGGGAAGAAATCCGGGAACGGAAGTTTGACGGCTTCATCGTCACCGGCGCGCCGGTCGAGCTGTTGCCGTTCGAGGCGGTCACCTATTGGGACGAACTCAGGCAGATATTCGACTGGACACGGACGAGTGTGCACTCGCCCCTGTTCATCTGCTGGGGCGCGATGGCAGCGGCCTGGCATTTCCACGGCCTGCCGAAATATGAGCTGAAGCAGAAAGCCTTCGGCGTGTTCCGCCAGCGCAACCTCGTGCCGGCCTCGCCTTTCCTGGCAGGCTTCTCCGATGATTTCCTGATCCCTGTCTCGCGCTGGACCGAAGTGCACCGCGAGGATGTTGCCGTGCGCACCGAACTCGATCTCCTCGTCGATTGCGAGCGCACAGGCCCCTGCCTCCTGCAGCACGCGCCGAGCCGCAGCCTCTTCATGTTCAACCATGTCGAATACGACTCCTTCTCGCTGAAGGAAGAATTCGAGCGCGACCGCGCCCAGAACATCCCGATCGAGGTGCCGCACAATTACTTCCCCGGCGATGACCCGTCCCGCCCGCCGCTCAACCGCTGGCGCAGCCATGCGCACCTGTTGTTCGGCAACTGGATCAACCAGACCTACCAGACGACGCCCTACATCCTCGACGATATCGGCCGCAATTGACGGGGCCCGGCGTCGGTATTACTTTCGGCTCATGAGTAATACCGAATACCGCATCACCAAAAAGGGCCAGGTCACCCTGCCCAAGGCGATCCGCGAGCATCTTGGGGTGCGCGAGGGCGACGAAGTCTGGTTCGAAATCCGCGCGGATGGACAGGTCGTGGTCCGCCGCCATATGAGCGATGCCGCGCGCCGCGATGCCATCGAACAGGTGCGTAACAGTGCGGATGCCAACACGGGCATGACCACCGATGAATACCTCCGCTTTACCCGCGGCGAGGACTGGCCCTCGGCTGATCCGGCTGACTATCCAGGCCGGTTTCCCGGCCGCCGGGGCAGCGCAGCTTGAGCGTCCATGTTGATTCCAATGTGCTGATCGACCTGCTCGGCGCCCCGAACAGCTGGACGGACTGGGCGGGCGAGGTCCTAGGCGCGCATCTCAATCAGGGGCTCGCCTGCTCGCCCATCGTCTGGTCGGAAACCTCGGCCTTCTTCAGCGCGCAGGACCGTTTCGACAAGGCGCTTGCTGTGCTCGGCGTCGTGCTCGTCCATCCCTCGCGCGAGGCGCTGTTCATGGCCGCGCGCGTCCATCTTGAATATCGCCGCCGGGGCGGCACGCGCACAGGAACCTTGCCGGACTTCCTGATCGGCGCGCAGGCATTGACGGAAGGCGCAAGGCTGATCACACGCGATACGGCCCGCTACCGCACCTATTTCCCAGACCTTGAGCTCATCACCCCATGACCAGTTTTGCTGCCGAACCAGACCACGTTACCGAGCTCCGCCGTCAGCTTTCGCGCTGGGTTGCGGAGAAGATGCCGCGCGAGAAGCGCCGGGAATGGGACAAGGCTGCGACATGGGACCGGGCGCTGTTCCGCGAGCTTGCAGAGATGGGCCTCATCGGCCTGACAATCCCGGAGGAATATGGCGGACAGGGCGAGGACATCTACGCCGCCGCCGCCGTGATCGAGGAGCTCTGCCAGGGTGGCGCCAGCATGGCGGGGCCGTATATCCATGCCGCCTTCTATGGCGGGCTCAATATCTCCGAGAACGGATCAAAGGAGCAGAAAGAAGCCCTGCTGCCCAAACTCGCGCGCGGGGAAATCTTCCTCGCCTATGGCCTGTCCGAGCCGAATGTCGGCGGCGACCTGCCAAGCGTCGAGACGCGCGTGGAGCGTGATGGTGGGGAGATTGTCATCACCGGCGCCAAGCGCTGGTGCACAGGCGCGGACTGGGCAGACTATATCTATTGCCTCTGCCGTTCGGGTGAGCCCGGCGCGCGCCATGGCAATCTCACCTTCGTCCTTGTACCAACAAAAGCCGAAGGCGTCACGATGCAGCCCATCGAGCACGCGAACCTGCGCTACACTCATTCGATGGATGTCTATCTCGATCAGGTCCGCCTGCCCGAAAGCGCCATCGTCGGCGGGCCGGAGAAATGGAATCGCGGCTGGGAGGCCCTTGCCGGCCGCGCGCTGGATGTGGAGAAGATCGAGATCACGGCGGTGGCTTACGGCCTTGCTCGCGCCGCGCTGGAGGAGGCCTGGCGCTATGCCGGAGAGCGCGTCCAGTTCGGCAAGCCCATCGGCAAGCACCAGGCGATCGCCCACAAACTCGTCACGGCACGGACAAAGCTCGCCGCCTGCCGCCATATGCTCTATCATGCCGCATGGCTCGCCGGCACCGGCCAGCCCTGTTCAGCGGAAACAGCGATGGCGAAACTCTTCGTGGCAGACACCGGCGTCGAGATCGCGCTCGCCTGCCAGCAGGTGATCGGCGCCTATGGCCTGTCGGACGCCTATGACATCGAGCGCAATGTGCGTGACCTGCTCGGCATGCCCATCGTCGGCGGCTCCTCCGACATGCAGAAGAACAATCTCGCCCGGATGTGGAGGCTATGATGGACGCCGCCGCGCCGGAACTCTCCTATGCGGCGTATTTCCATGATCCGATGAAGCGCGCCCTCGTGCGCGCCGTCGAAAAGGCGACCGGCCAGCCGAAGCTGAAACGCCTCTATGAACGCTACCGCGCCGGCGAGCTCGGCGAGGCCGGTTTCTTCGAGGCCGCCATCCGCCTCCTTGAGCTGAATGTGCGATTTGATGTCGCCCGCCTCCTGAACATTCCGGCCGGAGGCCCGCTGGTCGTCGTCGCCAACCACCCCTTCGGCGTGCTGGACGGGCTGATCATCTGCTGGCTGATCGGCCAGCGGCGGCAGGATTTCCGGGTGCTGACGAATTCGGTGCTGGACGCCGTGCCCGAGGCCAAGCCCTGGCTGCTGCCGGTCGATTTCGGCGGCACGCGCGCAGCGCTGGAAGCCAACCTTGCGATGCGCAAGGCCGCGCTCGGCCATGTGAAATCCGGCGGCTGCGTCATCGTGTTTCCGGCGGGCGGGGTTTCCACCACGCCCGGCCCATTTGATCCGCTTGCGGTCGATGATGACTGGAAGCCCTTCACCGCCAAGCTGATCACGCAGGGGCGCGCCTCGGTCACGCCGGTTTTTTTCAATGGCCAGAATTCGCGCCTGTTCCAGATCGCCTCGCACCTCTCGCTGGAGCTGCGCCTCGCCCTCGTCTTCCGCGAAGTGCGCCGCCGCATCGGCAAGACCGTCACGGTCGGCATCGGCGAGACGCTCACCCCGGAGGCTCTCGCTGCCGCGGGCAAGCGCCGCGACCTCATGGAATACCTGCGCGAGCTCACCTACGGCCTCGCCCCCGGCGGAAAGGCGGCAGGCTATCGCCGCGCGGGTGAGCGTTTCCGCGCGAACAAGCCGAAGATATTCCAATGAAGCGAGAGACAGCCCCCATGATCACCGCATCGGCCCTGCGCGCCGAAGCGCTCGCCCTGCCGCGCGCGATCGAACGCCCGCATTTCGACTGGGCGAGTTTCCGCGTTGATGCGCCGAGGGGCAAGATCTTCGCCACCCTGCCGCCGCATCATGAGTTCTCGAACGTGTTCCTGGCGCCGGAAGAGCAGCGAATGCTGTGCGAGGCCGAGCCGGCGATCTTCTTTCCGGTGCCCAACAAATGGGGCGAGAAGGGCGCGACTTCGATCCGCCTCGCCGCCTGCGATCTTGCCACCCTGCGCTCCGCCCTCGTCATGTCCTGGCGCCATGCGGCGCCTGCGAAGCTGCATGGTGAGCTTCGGCAAAAGTGATTGCATTGATTGCATTGCTATCACTTGGTATACTGCCCTCCATGGCCAGCATCACGATCCGCAGACTCGACGACCGCGTGAAGGAAGCCCTCCGCCTGCGCGCCGCCCGCAACGGCCGCAGCATGGAGGAAGAGGCGCGGGATATTCTGGAGTCGACGCTCACTCCGCCGAAGCTGTCAGCCGAAGGGCTGCGCGCGATCAGCGAGAAGCTGGCTGCTTTGCGCGCTCCGGGTGCGCCCTCATTGGTGGATGAGTTGATTGCGGAACGCCGGGCTGAAGCGGCCCGCGAATGAATGGCGTTCTGGTGGATGCCTCGGTCCTCCTCGCGATCCTCCAGCAGGAACGGGGGTGGGAGATGGCATCCTCACTTGCGTCCGGCGCGCTGATCTCATCGGTCAACCTGTCCGAAGTGGCGGCCCGCCTCCATGAGCGCGGGTTTTCCGTCGATGAGAGCCAATACCTGATCGATCAGACAGGCGTGCGAGTTCTTGACTTCAGCACCGATCACGCCCTCGCCGCTGCTGCCATGCGGCCCCTGACGCGCGCCCACGGCCTGTCGCTCGCCGACCGGGCCTGTCTTGCGACAGCGCAGGTTGAAGGCCTGAAAGTGCTGACGGCTGACAGGGCGTGGCTGGGGCTTGCCGGCATCGTCAGGGTCGAGATCGACTCGATCCGCTGAATCTGGCGCGCGCGAGTTCAAGGCTGACACGCCCGCCTGTTCCGGTTAGCGTCCGGTGCATGGCTGATACACTCTCCCCCGCTTCGCCGCTGACCCATGTCACCCCGCTCCTGCCGGAGCTCGCCGCGCGGGCGGCGGAGATGGAGGCCGTGCGCCGATTGCCCGCGGATCTTGCGCAGAAGCTGGCGGAGGCGGGGGTCTTCCGCATGGTCTCGCCGGCCGCCTTTGGCGGGCTGGAGCTCTCCCCCCGCGAGATTGTCGAGACGACCGAGGCGATTGCTGCCGCCAATGCAAGCGCAGGCTGGTGCGCGATGATCGCGGCAACCACCGCGCTCAACGCCGCTTACATGGCGCCGGAATACGCTGCCGAAATCTATGCCGATCCCATGACGATCACCGGCGGCGTCTTCGCCCCGATGGGACGGGCGGTGGTCGAGGGCGATCATTACCGCGTCACCGGGCGCTGGCAGTGGGGCTCGGGCTCGGCCAATTGCACCTGGCTCTGCGGTGGCTGCACCGTCTGGGAGAATGGCGAGATGCTGCGCCTTCCCTCCGGCGCGCCGGATGCGCGGATGATGGTGTTCGCGGCGTCCGAGGCGATCTTGCACGACACCTGGCATGTCATGGGCCTGAAGGGCACAGGCTCCGGCGATATCGAGGTGAAGGACATCCTCGTGCCCAGGGGCCGCTCTGTCTCGCTTGTGGCAGATGCGCCGCGTGAGGCGGGTGCGCTCTATAAATTCCCCGCCTTCGGCCTGCTGGCGCTGGGTGTCTCGGCGGTTGCGCTGGGGAATGCGCGCGGCGCGCTCGATGCGTTCCGGGATCTTGCGACGGTGAAGAAAAGCCAGGGCAGCGCCAAGACGCTCGCCGAGCGCCAGACGATGCAGGCGGAATTCGCGCGCTGCGAGGCGCAGTGGCGCGCGGCGAGGGCGTACCTCTTCGCGGAGATCGACCGCGTCTGGGCAATCGCAAAAGGCGAGGGCGCCATCCCGGTCGGGGCGCGCGCCGATCTGCGCCTCGCCTGCACCCACATGACGCGCACCGGCGCCGACATCTGCCGCACCCTCTACGATCTTGGCGGCGGCGCGGCGCTGTTCGAGGCGAGCGACCTGCAGCGCCGCTTCCGCGATGCCCATGCCATCACCCAGCATATCGTCACCGCGCCTTCGACGCTGGAGCTGACCGGGCGGGTTCTGTTCGGCCTGCCGACTGATGCCGGCATGATCTGACCGGAAAGTCTTGCGGGGGCAGGGAAGCAGGATGGGGCGCTCACTGAGTATCGGCATTGCCGGGGCGGGCATCGGCGGGCTCGCCGCTGGCGCGGTGCTGGCGGGGCAGGGGCACCGCGTGGCGGTGTTCGACCAGTTTGCAGCTGCCGGCCCGGTCGGCTCCGGCCTGATGCTGCAGGAAACCGGACTTGCCGTGCTCGGCGCGATGGGGCTGCGCGAGGCGGTCGAGGCGCTCGGCGCGCCGATTGACCGGCTCTGGGGCGTCTCCGCTGATACAGGCCGCCCGGTGCTGGACGTGCGCTACAGCGCGCTGCGCAAGGGGCTGATCGGGCTGGGCATCCAGCGGGCAACGCTGTTCGATGTGCTGCTGGCAGCCGCGCAGGCAGCAGGCGTGCGCCTCGTGACGCAGACGCGGATCACCGCCGCCAACGGCCAGTCCGGCGTGCTCGTCGATGATGCCGGCGGGGTGCATGGGCCGTATGACCTGCTCGTCGACGGGCTCGGCGTGCGCTCGCCGCTGTCCTCTGCGCCGAAGACGGAGCTCGCCTATGGCGCGCTCTGGGCAACGCTGCCCTGGCCGGAGGGGGCGGGCTTCGACACGCGCGCGCTGGAACAGCGCTATGAGGCGGCGCGGAAGATGGCGGGCGTGATGCCGTCCGGGCGGGCGTCCCCGGGCGCGCCGGAGAGCCTGACCTATTTCTGGTCCATCCGGGCAGACCAATACGATACGTTCCGTTCCGAGCCTTTGACCCATTGGAAAGACGCCGCCCGGGCGCTCTGGCCGCAGACCGATGTGCTGCTGGCTCAGATCGAATCCCCCGAGCAGATGGCCTTCGCGGGCTATCGCCACCGCACCCATGCGCCGGTAGTGGAGGGCCGCCTCGTCCATATTGGCGATGCCTGGCACGCGGCGAGCCCGCAGCTGGGGCAGGGGGCGAACATGGCGCTGCTGGATGCGTTTGCCCTTGCCCGCGCGCTGGAAGATTCGGCCGAAGCTGGCCCGGCGCTCCAGCATTTCCTGCGGCTGCGGGCAATGCATGTGCGGATCTATCAGTGGATGACCTGGGCGTTCACGCCGGTCTACCAGTCCGACGGGGCGGTGCTGCCCTGGCTGCGCGACCGGCTGGCTGCGCCGCTGCTGAAACTGTGGCCCGCCCCGCCGGTCCTTGCCGGGCTGGTGGCCGGGGGGATCGGGTCTCCGCTGAAACGGCTGGGGCTCGCGGCGGCGCGGTAGGCCCTCACCTCCCACGCCTTCGGCGCGGGCCCCTCCTCTCCCAGAGGGAGAGGGGTCAAGGGGAGCTCCACTAACACCTCTCCCACAAAGTGGGAGGTGAGGGCCTACCGCTGGCACCCGCCGCAATAAAACGTCGACCGCCCCGATTGGACGATGCGCTGCACCGTGCCGCCGCAGCGTTTGCACGCCTCTCCCTCGCGGTCATAAACGTCGAAGCGGTGCTGGAAATAGCCGAGCGCGCCATCGGCGGCGGCAAAGTCCGAGATGGACGAGCCGCCCGCCTCGATGGCCTCGGCGATCACGGCGTTGATGGCCGGGGCAAGCCTTGCGGCGCGCTGGCCGGGGATGGTGCGGGAGAGGCGCTTGGGCGAGATGCCAGCGCGGAACAGCGCCTCGCAGACATAGATATTGCCGAGCCCGGCGATCACCTTCTGGTCCAGCAGGGCGGCCTTGATCGGGGCGGCCTTGCCCCTTAGGGCCTCGTCCAGATAGGCGGGAGAGAAGCGGTTCGACAGCGGCTCCGGCCCCATCGCGATTAACCTTGGGTATGCCGCAAACGCCTCGGCAGGCCAGAGTTCCATGAAGCCAAACCGGCGGGGGTCGTTATAGGTGACGGTTTCCCCGCCCTCGAGGTGGAAGACAACATGGTCATGGGCGGCAAGGCTGCCCGTCTCGTGGTGGAAATCGCCGGTCAGCTGGCCGGAGACGGTAAACCGCCCCGTCATGCCGAGATGCATCACCAGCACTTCCCCGCCCGAGAGAAAGACCGACAGGAATTTCGCCTGCCGCGCGAGCCGGTCGATCCGCTGGCCGGCGAGACGCTCGGCAAACCGCTCGGGCAGGGGAAAGCGCAGGTCGGCGCGGCGCTGCTCGACCCGCAGGATGCGGCGGCCCTCCATCACAGGGGCAAGTCCGCGGCGAACTGTCTCGACTTCAGGTAATTCAGGCATCTTTATCGCATATACGCTACATCATCAGGCGTTAAGGTGGATGCGCATGACGGGTCAGGAAACCGGGGACCGCAAGGTCTCCTTCGGCTTCGAAGAGGTAACGGAGGCCGAGAAGGTCGACCGGGTGAAGGGCGTGTTCCGCTCGGTCGCCTCACGCTATGACATCATGAATGACGCGATGAGCGGGGGCGTGCACCGCCTCTGGAAGCATGACGCGATGAACCGCGTGAACCCTCAGCCGGGCGAGCGCCACCTCGATGTGGCCGGCGGCACGGGGGAGCTTGCGCGCGCCTTCCTGGCGCTGGCTGACAAGGCTGGCGCCCGGCGCGGCGATGCGCGGCAGGCGACCTCTATCGTGTCGGACATCAATGAAGCGATGCTGGAAGCCGGCAAGGCGCGCAGCGACAATGCCAAATGGGAAGGCCGGCTGAGCTGGATCTGTGCCGATGGGCAGAACCTTCCCTTTGCCGACCGGAGCTTCGATGCCGTGACGATTTCCTTCGGCATCCGCAACTTTGCCGACAGGGTCGCGGGCCTGAAGGAATTCCGCCGCGTGCTGAAGCCGGGCGGACGGCTCGCTGTGCTGGAGTTCAGCCAGATGACGGCGCCGATGCTGCAGAAGGCATATGACGCCTACAGCTTTGCGGTCATCCCCGGCATGGGCGAGATGATCGCGGGCGACCGGGCGAGCTATCAATACCTGATCGAATCCATTCGTCAGTTCCCGGATCAGGAAACCTTCCGGGCAGAGATCGAAGGCGCAGGCTTCCGCAATGTCTCGGTCACGAATTACCACGCCGGCATCGCGGCCCTGCACTTTGGCTGGGCCGTCTGATGCGCGGCGTGGCCCCGTCAATCGTTGATGCGGATTCCGTCTTCGCCGATGGAGATTTCGATATTGTCCGAGCTGCCCGGGCCTTCGGCGAAATAGTAGATGCCAAAGGCAACTGCGCCGGCGAATACGGCGCCAATGATGAAATAGAACATTCCGTTGCCGGACGAACGCGGACTGGGCATGAAAGCCTCCTGTGGGGTTATCTGTTGCCTTTACAACGCGCAAGGCGCGGCAGAGGTTCCCAACGCCCCGCGTGGGCGCTAAAGGCCCGGCCATGCTGAGGGCACTTTCCGATTATCGCCGCCTGATGCGCGCGGGCACCTCGCTCGCGCGCCATGATGTCGTGCTGCCGGGCGCCTATCGCACACGCCTGCCGCTGCCCGCACGGATTGCGGGCGGAATGCTGCGCCTCGTGGCGGGCGGCGCGAAGGGGCGTCCGGGCGAGCGGCTGGCGCGCGCGCTGGAACAGTTGGGGCCGGCCTATATCAAGCTCGGGCAATTCCTGGCGACCCGGCCGGATGTGTTCGGCTCCGAAGTGGCGGGCGATCTCTCGCGCCTGAAGGACAAGCTGCCACCGTTTCCGATGAAGGCGGCGCGCGCGGCGCTGGCGGCGGAGTTCGGTGAGGCGGAGGCCGCGCGGCTGTTTCCGAGCCTGTCGGACCCTGTGGCCGCCGCCTCGCTGGCGCAAGTGCACCGGATGGCGCTGCCGGAGGGCGATATGGCGGTGAAAATCCTCCGTCCCGGGATCGAACGGCAGCTGGAGCTTGAGCTCTCCGCGATGCGCCGCGCTGCGCGCACCATCGAGGGCGTCTCCAGCGAGAGCCGCCGGCTGCGCCCGGTTGCGTTCACCGAGACGATTGCGAGCTCGATGCTGCGCGAACTCGACCTGCGCCTTGAGGCCGGCGGGGCCGACGAGATGCGCGAGATCCACGAAAAGCTCGGTTACTTCCGTATACCGAAGGTCGACTGGGAACGCACGGGCCGCCGCGTGCTGACGGCCGAATGGATCGAGGGCACGCCGCTGACGGCGCCGGACGCCTTCGACCGGCCAGGTATCGACCGGATACAGCTGGCCAACGACATCACGCAGGGCTTCCTCTCCAGCGCGATCAATCACGGTGTCTTCCATGCCGACATGCATGAAGGCAACGCCATACTGACGCCGGAGGGCAAAATTGCGCTTGTCGATTTCGGCATCATCGGCCGGATCGGGCCGACCGAGCGGCGTTTTCTCGCGGAGATCCTCTGGGGTTTCCTGAAGCGCGACTATTACCGCATTGCCGAAGTGCATTTCGAGGCCGGCTATGTGCCGCCGAGCCAGTCGGTGGGCGATTTTGCGCAGGCGCTGCGCTCCATCGGCGAGCCGCTGTTCGGACGGCCGGCCGAAGAAGTCTCGATGGGCCGGGTGCTGCTGCAGCTGTTCGATTACACCCACACCTTCGGCATGGCGCTGCGCCCGGAACTCGTCCTGTTGCAGAAGACGATGGTGCAGGTGGAAGGCGTCGCGCGCGCGATTGATCCCACGCACAATATCTGGACCGCGTCGGAGCCTGTGATCGCGGCCTGGATGAAGCAGAATTTCGGCCCCGAAGGCGCAGTGCGCATGGTGGGCGAAACGATCCGTGATGTGACGAACCGGCTGAAGCGCCTGCCGGAGGTGATGGACCGGTTCGAGGCGAGCCTCAACGCCCAGCCCGCGCCGCCGCCGCCGCGCGAGCGGTTTGCGCCCTGGTGGGGATGGTTCGGGCTGGTGGCCGTGCTGGCCGGGCTCGCGGCCTTTGCGGTGCAGGGGCTCAGTTAGGCAGGCCGGGTGCGGGCTCCGCTTAAGGCTCAGGCAGCGCCGCCGGGGTGAAATCAGCCGTTGGGCTGAAATGTGCGTGCACGAATTGCCAGCGTTCGTCCTTCTTGACGAGGGTCGCCGTGAAGACGCCCGGGCCTTCGATCTGCACGGTGCCAAGGCGTAGAGCCTGAACATAATCGCCCGACACAGCGGCAACATTCCGGGCGATGGGCGTGATCTCGAAGTTGGAGAGCAGGAGCTCTGGCGTGTAGCCGCCGGTGGCTGAGAAATCGAGCGCGGCGGCGGCATCGGGTCCGTAATCATGCATCACGCGGCCGTCCTCGATCCAGAGGAACCCGGAATCGGGCCAATACATCGGCGCGAGGTCGGCACCACTGCCTCGCAGGCGGGTCTCGGCCCAGGTCTGGAGGAAGTCGCCGGTTTCCGAGATGATCACCGTTTTGTCCTGCGGCCGGAGTTCGTCCGAATTGCAGCCGCCGAGGGCAAGCGCGGCGGTCATGCTGCAAGCCGCCATGTAAAGCCTGAAACCGGACATGCTGATTTTCCCCCCGCCCTGTGCCTCCACGTTAAGCCTGAATCCGGTCGAGGGGGAGGGGCACCGGCCCCCGCCGCGCGAATAATTCGCCGGGGCGGGTTGCCGGGCAGAAGCGCGTTCGCGTCAGGGGAGTAAGCCCTTCGCCGCGTTAACGTTTGGGTTACCTTTCGGGCGATGCCGCCAGACAGGAGCCCGGCCATGAAAGCTGCCATTCTCGTCCTCGCCGCGATTGCCCTCTCTGGTCCTGCCAGCGCGCAGGCGCTTCTGGGTGCCGGATGCGGGGGCAGTGCAGCGCTGATCACGCCGCCTGCGGCCGGCACTACGCAGGTGGTGGTCGTCCGCGATGGCTGCCCCGGCCCGGCGCGGCAGGTGATCCAGACGATGCGGCCCGGCGAGCGGACGGCGACGACCATCATCGTCCGCCGGGGCGAGCCTTCCAGCCCGGCACTGATCACCGACACCGCTGACCGCAAGGATTTCGCGGCGTCGAGCTCTGCGCGTATCGTGCGGGTGCGCTGAGGCGGCAGCTCCAAACCTTGCCGGTGTCTTGACGTGGCCGCAGCAATCCCGCGGATTTGATGGGGCGGCAGCAATCTTTTTGCGCTAGGAACGGGGCCTCCGGGACCCGATATGCCCAATATGCCTGACATGAATGGCCAGATGAGCGCAAAACGCATCCTCCTGATCATCGGCGGCGGCATCGCTGCCTATAAGAGCCTCGAGCTGATCCGCGAGCTTGCGCGGCGCGGCATCGGCGCCCGCGTGATCCTCACTAAAGCTGGCGCGGAATTCGTGACGCCGCTGTCGGTGGCCGCGCTCTCGGGCGAAAAGGTCTATTCCGAACTCTTCAGCCTGACCGATGAGACCGAGATGGGGCATATCGAGCTCTCGCGCTCGGCGGACCTCGTCGTCGTCTGCCCGGCGACCGCCGACCTGATGGCGAAAGCTGCGAATGGCCTTGCCAATGACCTTGCCTCCACCGCGCTGCTGGCGACCGACAAGCCGGTGCTGATGGTGCCGGCGATGAATGTGCGGATGTGGGACCATGCCGCGACCCGCCGCAATGTCGCGCGCCTGCGCGAGGATGGCGTGAGCGTGCTGGAGCCGGACATCGGCCCGATGGCATGCGGGGAGTTTGGCCCGGGGCGCCTGCCCGAAGTGCCCGCGATTGTGGCCGCCGTGGAAGCCGCGCTCGCGCCGAAGCGGGCAGGGCGGCTGGCAGGCGTGCACGCCCTCGTGACTGCCGGGCCGACGCGCGAGCCGCTGGATCCGGTGCGCTATATCTCCAACCATTCCTCCGGCAAGCAGGGCTATGCGATTGCCGCTGCGCTCGCTGCCGAAGGCGCGCGGGTGACGCTTGTCTCCGGCCCAGTGTCCCTGCCTGCGCCGAAGGGCGTGGACCTGGTGCGGATCGAGACCGCGCGCGAGATGCTGAAGGCGTGCGAAGATGCGCTGCCGGCGGGTGTTTTCGTCTCGGTGGCGGCGGTGGCAGACTGGCGCCCGGTGAAGGCGTCGAGCCAGAAACTCAAGCTCAAGGGCAAGGAAGGCGCGCCGGCCATCGAGCTCACAGAGAACCCGGACATCCTGCGCACGCTGAGCCAGAAGAAAAAGAAACGCCCGCGCCTCGTCATCGGCTTTGCAGCGGAGACCGAAGAGGTCGAGCGCCATGCGCGCGAGAAACTCGCCCGCAAGGGCTGCGACTGGATCGTGGCGAACGATGTCTCCGGCGATGTCATGGGCGGGGCGGAGAACGAGATCGCGCTGATCACCCACGCCGGCGCAGAACGCTGGCCGCGCATGGCGAAGGACGCTGTCAGCGCCCGCCTCGCCTCGCGGATCGCCGATGCGCTGAGCGGCGATGACGGCGCCTTCAGCCTGGCGGCGGAGTAGGCGTCAGCCGCCTTCGTCCAGCGCGCTCAGCTTGCCGGGCAGGTCTGCGCGGGCGTGCAGGAAATCGAGGATGATGATTTCAGCAGCGTCTTCGATGAAGACGATGAAATGCTGGCCGGATCGGGCAAAGCGCAGATCCTCCGGCAGGTTCGCATCAATCAGCTTGCGGCAACTGTGGGACAGCACGGTGCCAGCGGCGATTCCGGTGCAGCAGGCGATCAGGTCTTGCTCATAGGCTTCCGCCTGACGGGGGCCGAAGGTCTCATAGGTCCAGTCTGCGATACCGGTGAGTGCGGCTTCGGCACGGCGGGTCAGCCGCCAGGGTTTCACTTGGCGGCCTTCCTGCGCGCCGCGCGGAAGGCGCGCCGGATGGCGGCCTCGCCACTGCCCTCGGCCAGCTCGCCGCGCCGGGCTTCCTCAAGGCTGAGCGTGAGGCGCGCCCGAAGCGCGTCCATTTCGCTTTCCTCGCGCTCCAGCAGGCGCAGGCCCGCGCGCAGCGCCTCGGAGGCATTCTGGTAGCGGCCGGAGGCAACCAGCCGGTCGATCATCGCGGACTGGGCTTCGGTGAGGACAACATTCCGGGTCGCCATGGCAGGCCTCCTGTGAGCGTTGGCAGTATATGCCAATTGCCACGCATCGTCAAAACGGGCCCGGCTTGACTCCCGCGCAGAGTCTCCGCACCCCTCCGGGCATGAGCGATGTGATGGTTCAGGTTGTGCCGCTGGCGCATTTCGAGGGGCTGGACCTGCCGGCCTATGAGACGGCGGGATCGGCCGGGATGGATGTGCGCGCGGCGGTGGCGGAGGATGCGCCGGTCGTGCTGGCGCCGGGCGCGCGGACGATGGTGCCGACGGGGCTGACGGTGGCGATCCCCGAGGGCTATGAGATCCAGGTGCGCCCGCGCTCGGGGCTGGCAGCAAAGCATGGGCTGACCTGCCTCAACACGCCGGGCACGATCGATTCCGATTATCGCGGCGAGATCAAGGTGATCCTGATCAATCTGGGCGCAGAGCCCTTCACCATCCGCCGGGGGGAACGCATCGCGCAGCTCGTGCTCGCGCCGGTCACGCGGCTGGCCTGGTCTGAGGTAAAAGCGCTCGACGGGACCGCGCGCGGGGCGGGCGGGTTCGGCTCTACCGGACGGTAAGGCGGCGGCGCGAAAAAAACTTCGCCGGATCGATCAATTTTTCTTGAACAGTAGACAACATCTCCCACATATTGTTTATCAATATGGAGGGAGGCGCATATGGGCCCTGTTTTCTATATCTTTCTTGGCTTCGCAATCGCCTGGTTCTTCATCGGCCGGCGGAGTTGCCGCCCCCGTGTGCGCCATGCTGGCCCTGATCCGCGCCCCGATCCCCGGGACGAGATGATCGACCGGCTGACAGACCGGGTACGCACCCTCGAGCGGATCATCACCGACCGCGACTGGCAGCTTCGCCGGGACATTGACGATCTTGACCGCTGATCTGGCGGCGATGCCCGCTCCGGGCTATAGGTTCAGGACTTTGTGCAGCAGGAGGCACTGATGGATGTGTTCACAATGGTCGCGGTCATCGTTGTCGCCAGCATGGCGTATGCCGCCTATGAAGTGCACATGAAGACCAAGGCGAAACTGGCCGCGCGGGGCGCCGATGGCGACACTGCAGCGATGCGCGCCGACCTCGAAAAGCTGAAAGACCGGGTGCGCGTGCTCGAGAAGATCGTCACCGATCAGGAGCGCCAGCTGTCCGAAGAAATCCGCCGCCTCGCCTGAGGTTTCGCTGTTTGCCCGGCTCGCAAAGGAATGCCGCATGGACCCTTTCTCGATGGTTGTCGCCATTGTGGCGATCAGCGTGGCCGCCGGCGTCGTCAATACCTGGATCAAATCCCGGAACCGCGAGCGGCCCGATGATGGGCTGCGCGAGGAGCTTTCCGGCGCGCGGCAGGATATCGCTAAGCTGAAAGAGCGCGTGCGCGTTCTGGAAGAGATCGTGACCGACAAGGACCGCCAGCTGTCTGACGATATCCGCCGGCTCGGCTGAGACCGGGCGGAGGTTTCCCGAATATCAACCAATGACAGCTATACAGAACCTCTGGAATGGGAGGTCTGGAGCGATGAAGTCTATGGGACGGCCGGCAGCGGGCCTCACCGGCGCGCCTCGCAAGGCATTTGGAAAGAAGCCCAGCCCGTTTGCGGCTGGCGGCTTTGCTCCCTCGAAACCGGCGCCGCAGCCCCTGTCTCCGAAGGCGATGGCCTTCCTGGAGGCAGATCGCGGGCGCAGCGCGGCGGGGGCCATATTCGATCGCGAGGATGCCTCGCTGGAGACCCTCGCCCGCTCGGCCATGCGCAAATCGGGGGCCACGTTCAATCCGGGCGGAAAACCTGTCTTCGGCCGGCGGATCATTGCCCTGTTCATTGATGACATGCTGGTCTGGCTGGCGGTGACGTTCCTGTTCGGCGGCAGCCTCCTGGCCGCAGCGGCGACCTATGCGGCCTCGCCCGAGGGATCAGCAGAGCAGGCGACCGCGATGATGCAGCTGTTCATCTTCACGCTGACATATGTGATCTTGCGGACGGCCTACAGTATCCTGATGGAAAGCTCGTCCCTGCAGGCGACGGTGGGCAAGCTGCTCTGCGGCGCTGTCGTCGTCAGCCGCACGCAGGAGCGGGCGAGCCTTGGCGCGATTGTCCTGCGCAATACGGCGGGCCGCCTGGTTGTGAACATGATCCCGTTCGGCATCGGCTATCTGATGGGGCTGTTCTCGCGCGAGCGGATCTGCCTGCATGACCTTATGAGCTCGACCATGGTGCGCGCGCGCAATGGGGCAGGGCTGAGCACGGCGCAGGCTGGCGCATTCGACTGACGCCTCAGACGAGGACGCCTTCGTCCTTGCGGAATTTTGCCAGCAGATAGGCCGGTGTCTCCTCGATCGTGTCGAGCGCGCCGAAGGCAAACGCCGTGCGGTCCAGCACGATGTCGCGCGGGCGCAGGGGCCGCGAGATTTCGAGGCCTTCCAGCGTGCGGGCGCGGGAGAAGGCCACATAGGCCTGCCCGTGGGCGAACATTCCGGCGTCAAAGTCGATGAACACGCGGTCAAGCGTCAGGCCCTGCGCCTTGTGGATGGTGACGGCATAGGCGAGGCGCAGCGGCACCTGCTTGAACGTGCCGATGACTTCGCGCTTCACTTTCTTGGTGTCAGCCTCGAGGCCGTAGCGGTATTTCTCCCAGGCGGCGGGCTCGATCTCATAGGCGCGGCCATCGAGCTCGACGATCACGCTGCGCGCGCCGAAGCCGGCGACATGGGCGAGCGAGCCATTGACCCAGCGTCCTTCCGGATCGTTGCGGATCAGCATGACGCGGGCGCCGACCTTCAGTTCAAGATCGGCTTCGGTGGGATAGGCCTTGTCCTCGAACTGGCCCTGGACATCCGCGCGGAAGACTTTGCTCTGTCCACGGATTTCAGCGAGCCGGGTCTGGTTGATGCGGAAGGCGTTGGCATTGTTGGGCGTTAGCACGACATGCGTTTCGGAAGCGTCCGCCGCCTTGCGGGAGGAGACGAGGCGTTCCAGCAGGGCTTCATCGGAAGGCGTCACCCGGCCGGAACGCAGCGCGCCGAGCAGGGCGAGGAAGCGCGGATCGGCCTGGCGGAACACATGTTTCAGCGCAAGCAGCGCAAACTCGCCCTCGCGGAAGGCCGGGGCGTTGAAGAAGAATCCGCCGCCATAACGCTCCTGGAGGATCGGGCCTTCCTCGGACGAGATCACCGGGGGCAGCTGGTGCAGGTCGCCGGAGAGGATCATCCGTACACCGCCGAACGGGCGCTTGGAGCCGCGATTGAGTTTCAGGCTGCGGTCGATGGCGTCGAGCATATCGGCGCGCACCATGGAGATTTCGTCGATCACCATGGTCTCGATGGCGCGCACGACGCGCGCATTCGGCAGGCGGCGCACATCCTGCGGCTCGACAAGGCGCGGGGGCAGCTTGAAGAAGGAATGGATCGTTTGCCCGCCGGCATTCATCGCGGCAACGCCCGTGGGGGCGAGGACGACGGCAGTGTCGCCGGCCTCGGCTAGGAATTTTCGCAGGAGCGTCGTCTTGCCGGTGCCCGCCCGGCCGGTCAGGAACAGGTTGCCCTGTGCGCCCGCGCCGCGGGCCACCCAGTCAGCCGGCGCGGCATAGACCGTCTCCGGGGCAGGGGTGGTCATCCCCTCAGGGGCCGACGAGGCGCATCTGGCGCCCGCGGCTGCCACCCCCGGTGCTGGCCACGACCTGCCAGCCGAGCGCCTCATAGGCGCGCCGGGCGGTGATATTGTCCGTATCCACATCAAGGCTCAGCGGGCCTTCCGCCTCGCGCCGCGCAACCTCCAGGAGGCCGCGCGCCACGCCGCACAGGCGCCAGTCCTCCGCCACGAACAGGTGGTCGACATAATCGGCCGGGACCTGCAGCGTCAGGAAGCCGATGATGCCGGCGTTCTGTTCCTCGGCCACCCAGCCGGGCTGGCCTTCGAGCGCGCGGCGCAGCGTCAGGTGCTGGCCCCGGTGCGCGGCGCGCCAGGGCATGTCCTGAAGGCAGTCTGTGAAGATGTCCCGGCAAGAAGGGATGTCCGCTGTTTCCAGCGGCCTGATCATCCATCCTGCTCCGGCGTGCCTGTACATGGGCGCCAGACTAGGCGCGGCAGCCGCGCCCGTCCAGCGCTTCTGCCATTCTGTTGCACCTTGCCCGTTACATCTGCATCGTCCAGCCTTCGACGCCCATGGCGGCCTGGCGGATGGCTTCGGACAGGGTCGGGTGGGCGTGGCTGGTGCGGGCGATGTCTTCCGAGGCGGCGCCGAATTCCATCGCCACGCAGATTTCGGCAATCATCTCGCCGACCCCGACGCCGATCATGTGGGCGCCAAGGATCCGGTCGGTGCCTTTTTCGGCGAGGATCTTCACGAAGCCGGCCGTCTCGTGATTGGTGCGGGCGCGCGAATTGGCCATGAAGGGGAACTTGCCCTTCTTGTACTCGATGCCGGCGGCCTTGAGCTCTTCCTCATTCTTGCCGACCCAGGCGATTTCGGGGTTTGTGTAGACGACGCTGGGCACGAGATCATAGTTCACATGTCCCGCCTTGCCGGCGATCAGTTCGGCGACGGCTGTGCCGTCATCCTCCGCCTTGTGGGCCAGCATCGGCCCGTGGATACAGTCGCCGACGGCCCAGACGCCGTCTGCGACCTTGAAATGGCCGTCGATGACTTCGATCACGCCGCGCTTGTCGGTCTTGCCGCCGACCGCGTCGAGGCCGAGACCTTCCGTGTACGGCTTGCGGCCGATGGCGACGATCACCGCGTCGGCTTCGAGCACTTCGGTCTCGCCGCCCTTGGCGGGCTCGACGGAGACTTTGAGCTTGGTCTTGGTCTTCTCGATGCCGGTAACCTTGGTGCCGAGCTTGAAGGCAAGGCCCTGTTTCTTGAAGGTGCGCTCGGCTTCCTTGGCCACCTCTGCGTCGGCGGGCGGCAGGATGCGGTCGAGATATTCCACGACGGTGACTTCAGACCCAAGCCGCGCCCAGACAGAGCCCATTTCGAGGCCGATGACGCCGGCGCCGATGAGGACGAGCTTCTTCGGTACGGCCTTCAGGCTGAGCGCGCCGGTGTTGGAGAGGATGCGCTCCTCATCAATTTCGATGCCGGGCAGGGTGGCGGGCTCCGAACCGGTGGCGATGACGATGTTTTTCGTTTCCAGCACGCGCTTTGTGCCGTCTGCGGCTGTCACTTCGACCTTGCCGGGCGCCATGATCCGGCCGCGGCCTTTCACGTGTTCGACCTTGTTTTTCTTGAACAGGAATTCGATGCCTTTGGTCAGGCCTTCGACGGCCTCATCCTTCTGCGCCATCATCCGGGCGAGGTCGAGTTCTACCTTGCCGGTCTTGATACCGAGGGCGGCAAACTCGTTCTGCGCGGCATGGAAGAGGTGCGAGGCGTGCAGAAGCGCCTTGGAGGGAATGCAGCCGACATTCAGGCAGGTGCCGCCGAGGGTGGCGCGCGTCTCGATACAGGCGACTTTCAGGCCAAGCTGGCCGGCGCGGATGGCGCAGTTGTAGCCGCCGGGGCCGCCGCCGATGATGACGACGTCATAGGTCTCTGCCATGGGAATTTATTCCTTTTAGGGGGCTGGTCCGAATCCGGCGCCAACCTATGCATTCTCAGCCCGAAATCAATCCGGTGGGACCAGAATCCGAACTCAGCTGCGTTTCAGCGCCAGCAGGACGCCGCTGAGGAGCACCATCACCGCGCCGAAGATCACTTCGTCCAGCCAGATGCTCACATCTGTGCCCATCAGCATCAGCACAAGGCCGAGGGCGGCAAACAGCAGGCTGCCGATCAGGGCCAGCACGGCGCCGAAGCGGATGCGCAGCGCGGCGAGCACGGCGCCGTCGAGCGCGATCAGGGCGGCGAGGATGCGCCAGAGGCTGGTCGGCGGCTCGAGCAGCGCGTCGGACAGGGGGCTGCCGCGCGATGTCAGGATCATCACGACTTCGATCCCCTGCCAGAGGAGCCAGGCGGCAACTGCGCCGAGCGCAAGGGCGGTGTATTGACGAAGTGTCATGCTGGCTGCCTCCCCGCAGTCTTCGGCCTGAAACCTAGGGCGATGCGGGGCAGGGCGCAATGATACGGCCCTAATCCTCAGCGAACTCTTCTTCGGCCTGATACCGGCGGCGGCGTTCGGCCTTGCGGCGGGCATGAGCGGCATAGGCGGCGCGCTGGCGGGCGACCATGATGTCCGGCACGAAGACCGGCGCGCGGCGGGGGCGTATCGCCATCACGGGCGCTTCAACCGGGGCAGGCTGGTAGATGATCACCTGCTGGGGTGCTTCTGGCTCTTCCTCTTCCGGCGGGCGGGGCGGGCGCCAGCGCAGCTCCCACACCGCGAAGAAGAGGAGCAGGGCGCCGGCGGCGAGGCCGGCGAGGGCGCCTTCCCCGGCGCTGGGGTTCTGCCACCAGTCGGGATCGAAATGCACGAGCAGGATGGCCGGCGCCGAGGCGGTCATCGCCATCAGGTACCAGAGGACGGCCCCGCGCCTGCGCGCGACCATCGTTGCGGCTGAGGCGTAGTAGCAGACGGCAGCGAGGAGGTAGGCGCCGCCATGGGCGATGCCGAGCTGGCGCCAGTCCACCTCCTTGAGGCCGCCGGAGAGGTCTTCGGCCAGGATCCAGCCCATCACCATCACGATGGAGGGCCAGCGCACCGCCGTCATCGCGCCGAAGGCAAAGGCGATGGCATAGGCGGTCAGCAGGAAATAGATGATCCGGCGGGGCATCCGCGCGGCATAGCATGGGCGTGGTAAGCAGCCGCTGAAGCGGTTCGGTGAATTTTGATCGATTCCCCCCCTCCCGCGCGGCAGGGATTGGCGCGGCTTGAGGCGGCCTGCTAGGGCTCAGCAGCACGAGACAACAGGGAGAGGATGCCATGGGCCGGGTTGAGGGAAAGAAAGCGCTGGTAACGGGCGGCGCGCAGGGGCTGGGCGAAGCCATCGCGCGGATGCTGGCGAAGGAAGGCGCGAAGGTCACGCTGACCGACATCAATGGCGAAGGCGCCGAAGCGGTCGCGGCCAGCATCAACGCGGCGCATGGGGCGGGCACCGCCTTCGCCTTCGAGCAGGATGTGACCGATGAGGCGCGATGGAAGGAAGTGGCCCAGGCCGCGCATGATGCGATGGGCGGGCTCAATATCCTCGTCAACAATGCGGGGATCGGCTCGCTCGGCTCGGTCGAGGATGAGAACTATGAGACCTTCCGCAAGGTGCAGGCGGTGGATGTCGATTCGATCTTCCTCGGCTGCAAGTATTCGATCCCGCTGATGCGGGCGCATGGGCTTGGCTCGATCGTCAATATCTCGTCCATTGCGGGCATCATCGCGAGCGGCAACTACGTCTCCTACAACACGGCCAAGGCGGCTGTGCGCCACCTGTCGAAATCGGTGGCGCTGCACTGCGCGAAGACCGGCGGGCAGATCCGCTGCAACTCCGTGCACCCGGTGTTCATCAACACGCCGATCCTTGACCGCACCAAGGAAATGTTCGGCGAGGAACAGGCCCTCGCCAAGCTCGGCCGCCAGATCCCGCTCGGCAAGGTCGGCGAGCCGGACGATATTGCCTATGCGGTGCTGTATCTGGCATCGGACGAATCCAAGCTCGTCACCGGGGCCGAGCTGAAAGTGGATGGCGGCATCAGCGCGATGTAGGCGGCTGGCCTATATTCCTCTGCCCTCAGTTGTTTCGTCACACCCGATGCGCGTCAGCGCATCAGGGTGCCCATCTCCGATTCTGTCCCGCGACGCACACGGACAGGGCGGGAGATGGGCGCCCAGACGGGCTGACGCCCGCCGGGCGTGACGATGGTGGAGGCTGGGCGTTCCTCTCGAGGGGGGTGTGCCTGCCGAGGTGCATCCCCCCAAAAAAATCTCCTATTGACGCGCAATGAATTGTTGTGTAAACACAACATATCAACAGTGATAAAAGATGTTTTGATCATGGTGCATAACAGGTTGTCCGTGTTCCGGGCCGAGCGGGGCCTGAGCCGGAAGGACATTGCGGAGAAGGTCGGGGTGAACCCCCAGACCATCGGCTATCTCGAGCGGGGCGATTATGCGCCCTCGGTCGAGCTCGCGCTGAAACTCTCCGCCCTGTTTGAAGTGCCGGTCGAGCAGCTGTTTTCGCTGAAACCGTTTGCGCCCCTGTCCAAGATCCTCAGAGAGCCGGAGTCCTGATCGCCATGTTCATCCGCACCAAAGCCAATCCCGGCGGCCGCAGCCTGTCGCTGCCAGCCGCACGCCGGATCTTCATTGGCATCTATGTGCTCTATCCGCTGGGCTGCCTGTTGCAGATGCTGCCGGAAAGCTGGGAGGGCGAGACGGCAGCGAGTGTGGCGGGGCTCCTGATGATTGCCGGCGTGTTCATCCTGTTTGCGGTGCTGGCGGGCAGCAGCCTGCAGCGTCAGGCGCAGGAGCCGGAAAGCGTGCTGGATGAGCGCGAAAGCGCCGAGCGCAACCGGGCGACCTATCAGGCCCATGCGATCTTTTCCGGGGTCGTGCTGATGGGCGTGCTCTACCTGATGCTGACGGCGGACCTTGCGGATGCCGGCAAGCTGGACCTGTGGCGTCCGACCTCCGGCGGGCACTGGAACGGCATCTTCGGCGGGCTGATCCTGCTGTCCTTTACGCTGCCGGGCGCCATCCTTGCCTTCAGGCAGGCGCCGCCCGAGGAGGAGTGAGGCCGTCAGCCGGTGCCGAGCGGGCGCCGCGCCGTGACGAGGAAGGCATAGAGCGCCAGCGCGCCGACGACGATGGCGGAGGCGATCAGCGGCAGGGCGTGCCCGGCCTGGTAGAGCGCTGCGCCGATCAGAGGCCCGAAGATGAAGCCCGCAGGCGGGGCGGCAGAGAGCAGCGCGGCGGCTGAGCCCTGCTCCTCCCGCGTGACGGACAGGCTGCCGAGGGCATTGGCTGACGGGATCGCCAGCGCCGAGCCTGCGCCCACCAGGAAGAAGGCCGCGCACAGCACCCAGAATTCATAGAACAGGTCAGCCGCGATATACCCCGCACAGACCATCGCCAGCCCGAGCCAGAGCACGCGGCGCGGATCGGGCTTTACCCGCGAGATATAGCCGAACTGGACGAGGATCGTGGCCGCCGCCATGCAGGCAAAGGCGATGCCGGTGAACAGCACGGCCGTCTGGCCGGCGGTGTCGGGATAGGTTTCGCGCAGGCGGTAGCGGTCCTCGATGAACCAGCCGAGCGTCTGCTGCACCATGCCCACCCCGATGAAATAGGCTACGAGGAAAGTGAGGTGCGGGCGCACCCGCGCATCGAACATGGAGAGCGGCTTGGGGCGGGCCTGGTTGCGGGGGCGGGGCTTGGTGGCGGGCAGGGTGAAACCGATCAGCAGGCCCGTTGCGATGGAGAAGACGATGGAGCCCCACAGGGGCGCGAGCGCGCCGAGGGGGGCGAGCGCAGCGGCGCCGGCGGGGCCGAGGATCGAGCCGATGCTCATGCCTGCGCCGAGCATCCCGAGGCCGGCCGCCCGGTCGCGCGACGTGGTTGCGTCCGTCATCGCCGCCATCGAGGCAGGCTGCAGGCCGGGCGTAAGCAGGCCGAACCATAGCCGCACGAAGACCAGCAGCAGCAGCAGCGATGTGCCCGCCACCGCGCCGGCAAGGGCTGCGTCCAGCGTGAACAGGAAGGCCATATTGGTCAGGCCCATCATGATGAGCGAGAAGACCATCACCCGCTTGCGGCCGATCCGGTCGGCGATCCGGCCCCAGCGCGGGATCATCATGGCATAGAGCGCGGTCGACAGGGTCAGGATGGCGGCCACTTCCACCTCGCCGAGGCCGGCCTTGCGGGTTAGGGGGGCGACCACCACGAAATTGATGCTCATGCCGGCGCCCATCGAGATGGAGGCCAGCAGCAGCATCCCTTTCTGGAACGCGCTCAGCGGCAGGAGAGGGTGTTCGGTGTCTGCCATATTCTGTTCGGATGCCCCTTTGGCCATCACGCTAGGGCGCGTCTCTGGCTATGCCAAACCCTGTCCTTGCGGCAGGGTGTGGCAGGGCTGCGCTTGCGCGAGGGGGGCGGTTCACCCTATCTGGCGCACTGTATTGCAACAATCCGAATGGAGATGGCAGGCATGGCCGCGATCCTTGACGTCATTCTGGTGATCCTGCGCATCGTCTCGTGGATCATCATCATCCAGGCGATCCTGTCCTGGCTGGTGGCGTTCAATGTCCTCAGCCTGCAGAATCCGGCCATCCGGTCGATCTGGACGGGGCTTGAGCGACTGACAGAGCCGGTCTACCGGCCGATCCGAAACCTGCTGCCCCAGATGCAGGGGCTCGACCTGACGCCGCTGATCGTGTTGCTGATCATCTTTTTCCTCCAGTCCGTCATTGTCCGCTATGCCTATAGCGCCGTGCTTTTCTGATGTGGAAACTGCCCTCCTGAGGCTGACTTGGCGCCGGACTCGGAGCATAGAGCGCGCCAATGGCTGAAGGGCGTTTCCTGCCCGGCCGGGAATCCTGCGGGGCTGGCAATGAGCGCGATCCGGATTGATGGCAATGCCGTGGCGGCCGGTGTGCGCTCCAGCGTCGCGGCAGGGGTCGCCGGCCTGCCGGGCGCCCCCACGCTGGCGGTGGTGCTCGTCGGCGATGATGCGGCCAGCGAGGTCTATGTCCGCAACAAGGTGCGCTCGACCGAAGAGGCGGGCATGCGCTCGGTCCATCACCGGCTGCCGGCGTCTGCGTCCCAGTCAGAGGTCGAGGGGCTGATTGCGGCGCTGAATGCTGATCCGGAGGTTGATGGCATCCTCTTGCAGCTGCCGCTGCCGGAGGGGCTCGATGCTGATGCAGCAATCGAGCGGATCGATCCGGCCAAGGATGTGGACGGGTTGACGGAGATGTCTGCCGGGCGGCTCAGCCTTGGCAAGCCGGGGCTTCGGCCCTGCACGCCGGTCGGCTCGGTGATCCTTGCGAAACATGCGCTCGGACCTGACCTTTCGGGGAAACATGTCGTGGTGATCGGGCGGTCGATCCTGGTCGGCAAGCCGGCGGCGCTTTTGTTCCTCGCTGAGAACTGCACGGTCACCATCGCCCATAGCCGCACGGCGGACCTGCCGGCGCTGTGCCGGACGGCGGACATTCTGGTGCCAGCCGTTGGCCGGGCGGAGATGGTGCGCAGCGACTGGGTGAAACCCGGCGCGGCGGTGATTGATGTGGGCATCAACCGCGTGCCCGCGCCGGAGAAGGGCGAGGGCAAGACCCGGCTTGTGGGCGACGCGCATTTCGAAAGCTGCGCCGAAGTGGCCGGGTTCATCACGCCGGTGCCGGGCGGGGTGGGGCCGATGACGATTGCCTGCCTCCTGCGCAATACGGTGCTGGCGGCCTGCGCGCGGCGCGGCTGGGCTGTGCCGCCTCAGCTGTGAGCCAGGGCTTCGCGCCGCCGGATACGCCCCTGTTCCGGGCGCTCTGGGAACGGCAGGAGGGCCGCTGTGCCCTCTGCGGCAAGCCGATGCCGAAGCACAGGTTCGAGACTGCGCACGCCTCGGTCTGGAAGAAACAGCGCCCGAGCTTTGACCATATCCGCGCCAGGGCGCGCGGCGGCAGCGACCGGCCGGAAAACCTCCAGCTGGCGCATGCAGAATGCAACTGGCGCAAAGGGGCGGGCTGAACGCCTCGCGCTGGAACATCGGGCTAATTCATTGAATCAGCCCGATGTTCTAAGTCTTTGAATTGTCACGGCGTTTTTCCGAAAACCGGTTCCCGCTTTTCGGAACGCCGCTTTAGAACGGCAGCTTGAAGCCCGGCAGGAGCCCGCCAAACCCGGCGGTCGCGGATTTCATCGCCTCTTCCATCGCCTGGTCGAGGCGCCGGCGCGCATCGCTGTGGGCGGCCTTGATCAGGTCTTCGAGGATTTCCGGATCATCGCCCATCAGGCTGCGGTCGATGCTGACGGAGACAAGCTCGCCTTTGCCCTTGAGGCGGACGCGCACCATGCCCGCGCCGGAAACGCCGTCAGCCTCGGTTGCCTCGATCTTGGCCTGCACTTCGGCCATCTTCGCCTGCATGGCCTGGGCCTGCTGCATGATCTGGGCGAGGTCTTTCATCGTTGGGTTCTCCGGGAAGAAGGGGATTGGCGAAAACGTCAGGCCGGGCGGCGCGTCTTCAGGTCAATGACATTGCTGCCGAGGTGGGACCCGTCGCCTGCGCTTTCAAGGCCGGAGGCGCCTTCCGAAACGTCAAGGATCAGCGTGCCGGGGATGGCGGCGAGGGTTTCGGCGATCAGCGGGTGGCGGCTGGCTTCCTCGATCCGTTCGGCCTTCTCGCGGCGCTGGCGCTCACGCAGGGATTCAGCATCCGTGATGGCTTCCTCTACGGTCCAGCTGTCGCCGGTATGTTCCTCCAGGAACGCCTTGATCCGCCCGAGCAGGCCTGCCGGGGCGCCGCCGGCCAGCGCGCAGGACAGGGTGCCGGCTGTCATCGCAGAGGGGCGCACATAGCGCTCGACATCGACCTGCAGGCCGACCTCGCGGGCTTCCTCCAATGCGCTGATGAGCGAGGCAAAGCTGGTGATGGCGCCGGCCGTTGCGGGCGCTGCCTCAGGGGGCGGTTCAGGCTTTCCCGGCGGGGAACGGCCCTCCGCAATTATCCGCGCCGCCTCTTCCGGAGAGGGCAGGCGGGAGGCGGCCGTGAGCCGCAAGAGCACCATGCGCAGCGCGGTCGCCGGGTCCGGCGCCAGCTGCAAATCGCTGTAGCCCGACAGCAAGAGCTGCCAGTTGCGGGCTGCCTGGGCGGGTGTGAGGCGCTGGGCGAGGGCGCGGGTCTGGCTCGCCCAGTCGGCGGGGCCGGGCGGGGTCCAGCTGTCGCCGGCGGCCTGCACGATGGCGATGTCGGCGGCGATGTCGAGGATGTCCTTGAGCACGGTGGCCGGGTCTGCCCCGTCGCCCATCTGTTCCTGAAGTTCGGTGAGGACGGCGGCGGCATCGCCCGACAGCGCGCGGGCGAACACATCAAACAGGCGGCTGCGGTCGGCGAGGCCCAGCATGGCGCGCACCGCAGACGCGGTGACCGCCTCGCCATCGAGCGTCTGGACGATGGCCTGGTCGAGCAGGGAGAGCCCGTCGCGCACCGAACCTTCGGCCGCCCGTGCGATCAGGGCGAGGGCTTCCTCGGAGACGTTCGCGCCCTCCGTGCCGGCGATGTTGCCGAGGTGGCGGGCGAGCTCCGCACTGTCGAGGCGTTTGAGGTCAAAACGCTGGCAGCGGGAGAGGACGGTGACCGGAACCTTGCGGATCTCGGTGGTTGCGAAGATGAATTTGAGGTGCGGCGGGGGCTCTTCCAGCGTCTTCAGCAGCGCATTGAAGCTCGCATTCGACAGCATGTGCACTTCGTCGATGATATAGACCTTGTAGCGCGCCGAGACCGGGCCGTAGCGCGAAGAGTCCAGCAGGTCGCGCATATCGGCGACGCCGGTGCGGGAGGCGGCGTCGAGCTCCAGCACATCCGGGTGCCGGCTCGCCATGATGGCTTCGCAATGCAAGCCGGGCGGGTCGAGATGGATACTGGGACCGGAGGATTTCGCCTTCTTGCCTTTGGCGGCAGGCTCATAATTCAGCGCGCGAGCGAGGAGCCGGGCGGTGGTCGTCTTGCCGATGCCGCGCACGCCCGTCAGCATGAAGCCATGCGCGATGCGGCCCGTCTCGAAGGCGTTGGACAGCGTGCGCACCATCGCTTCCTGGCCGATCAGGTCCTCGAACCGGCGCGGGCGGTATTTGCGGGCGAGCACCTCATAGGCCTTGCCGCGCACGGGCGCCGCATCGCCCCCAAAGAGTGCGCATGTGGCATCATCGCCTGTGGAGGAATCGTCTGTGCTCATGGGCCTGCGCGGACATTAGCGGCGCGGCGGCGGGGGCGCAAACGGGAGTTCAGCGGGGCCGGCTAAACGACAGTGCAACGTACCTCTCTCCCTTGGGAGAGGGGCAGGGGTGAGGGGGAGCAAAGCTGAATGGGTGTACTTCTGTGAGAGGGCTCGCCCCCTCATCTCCAACCCCTTCTCCCAAGGGAGAAGGGGCTTTTAGATGGCCTACTCCGCCGGGACGGTGTCCGGCGCTTTGCGGCGTTCGTCGAAGCGGCTCCAGACGCCGTCATCGCCGTGCCAGTCGCCCTTGGTGGCGCCTTTGGAGTATTCCGTCGCGCGCTGTTCGAAGAAGTTGGCGTGCTCCACGCCGTTCAGGATTTCGGTCAGCCAGGGCAGGGGGTGTTTGGTGATGCCGAAGATGGGTTCCAGCTTCAGCTGGTTGAGGCGCCAGTCGGCGATGTAGCGGATATACTGCTTGATGTCGTCAGCGGTCATGCCTTCGACCGGGCCCATCTGGAAGGCGAGCTCGATGAACTTGTCCTCAAGGCTGACCACCGTGCGGCAGCACTCGCGGATACGCTCGCGCAGGGCATCGTTCATCACGCCGGTTTCGGCGCAGAAGGTGTGGAACAGCTTGATCATGCCTTCGCAGTGAAGGCTCTCATCGCGGATCGACCAGGTGACGATCTGGCCCATGCCCTTCATCTTGTTGAAGCGCGGGAAGTTCATCAGCATGGCGAAGCTGGCGAACAGCTGCAGGCCCTCGGTGAAGGCGCCGAACACGGCCATGGAGACGGCGATGTCTTCATTTGTCTCGGTGCCGAACTGGCCGAGATAGTCGTGCTTGGCCGCCATCTCCTTGTATTCCATGAAGGCGGAGAATTCGCTGTCCGGCATCCCGATCGTTTCCAGCAGCAGGGCATAGGCCGCGATGTGGATCGTCTCCATGTTGGAGAAGGAGGACAGCATCATGGACACTTCCACCGGTTTGAACAGCGGCATGTAGTGTTCCATGTAGTTCGCGCCGACTTCGACATCCGACTGGGTGAAGAAGCGGAAGATCTGGGTGAGCAGGTTGCGCTCGGCATCGGTCAGCTTGACCGCCCAGTCCTTGCAGTCCTCGCCGAGGGGCACTTCCTCCGGCATCCAGTGGACCTGCTGCTGCTTTTTCCAGAATTCATAGGCCCAGGGATAGCGGAACGGCTTGTAGGCACGGCTCGGCGTGAGGAGGCCGGGAAGGTCGGTGCGTGCGGTGGCCATGGGTCGAAACTCCATCCGTTGGGCAATCTGGGGGCAATCAGAAGATCTTCAGAACACCATATATAGTGTTTGAAAGTGGTTAATGGCGCAAGATGTGTCTTTGCCGCAGAGGCCGAAACTCACAGGAACGGTGCGCTGCGTCAGGTTTTGCCGGGGCGCGGCCCGCTGATCAGCTTCAGGCCCAGACGGTAGAGCGCGGCCTGGGCGAGGTCGAGGTCCGCCTGAGTGTGGCAGAGGAAGACGACGCGGTCGATCTTCGAATCCGGCCAGTTCACGAGGTATTGGTGCGCGGTCTGGACGAGGCCGAAGGCGCGCTCATGCGGGCTGTCGCCGGGGCTGCGCGTGCCGAAGAGGGGGATGAGCACCGAGCGCAGCGCGGATTTCGGCCGGAGGCGCACGCCGAGGCTGCGATTGTGGGCATCGGTGGCGGCCAGCGCATGGGCGACGCAGCGCCGGTAATTGCCGATGAGGCGGTAGCCGCGCCCGGGCTCGCCCTGATAGGCGGCGGCATGCAGCAGGAGGCGCACCCGGTTGGTGCGGGCAAGGCGGCCGGGCGGGGTGGCGAGGATGGTTGCGGGCTCAACGCCGCTGCGCTGCTGGTGGCGGCCGGTGCGCCGGGCGAGCTGGCGGGCGATGACATCGTCGCGCACGAAGCCATGCCGGTCGCGGCGCGAGCCGAGATAGCGGATGGCGGCGGACACGGACTCGTCATGGAAACGGCCGAATTCCATCCGCGTGTTCTCGGGGTTTACCCAGACATCGACATCGTCGATGCCGGCAATGTCGCCGGTGACGAGGTCTATTGTCTTCGGCGCTTTCGGGCCGGCGGCGCCGATACGGTAGGAGAGGTAGCGCCGCTCGGGCAGGGGCCGGTCGGGCAGGGCGACGCCGAGGCCCGGCATCAGCGTATGGACCAGGCTGTCCGTGCTCGGATTATCGAGGCTGTTGCGAATGTGCGTGCGCAGGAGCGCGCGGCAATCCTCGATCACCTGCTGGCGGGCGATGCCGGCGCGGCCTTCAAGGTCATAGTCGAGCGCGCGCATGCCGGCGATGGAGAAGGGTACGGCGCTGCCCGCATGGCGCAGGATGACGGTCCCTGCGCGCCGCGCGGTCTGGCGGATGCCGAGCTCGAAATAGACGTCCGGCGAGCCCAGTGTGACATCGGCGATGACGACATCGGCTTCGAGGAGGTTCTCGATCATCTCCTTGTGGATGAGGCCGGAGCGGCTGACCCGGTCGGCGCGCAGGCAATCGAGATTGAGGTCTTCGGCCACGGGGCGGATAAGCTCGTTATAGACGGCTTCGAAATCGACCCTTGCGGCGGCGTCATCGCCCGCTGGCCAGGGGAGGATGACGAAACACCGCCGGCCTGTCGCGCCGCGTGTTTCGGTGTCTGCGGCCCGTTCGGTGCCGTTGGGTTTGCCTTCGAACGCCATGTATCCAGCCCTCTCAGGCATCACGAAACTATGCCGCTGGAATGCTGGCAAGGCCGTGTACGGACGGAAAATGACAGATGGGCGCGCGCCAAGGCTTAGGGCCCTGAATCCTGCAGGATTTAGGGCAGATTATAAATGCGTAAGGTTGGCGTCTGGCCGGCTTTCCGGGGCGCAGGGTCTACTCCGCGCGGCGCACGGGCACGGGCAGGGAGCAGATTTCGAGGATTTGCGGCGGTGGGGAGATGAAGGCCGGGATGGCGGAAAAATCCCGGCGCGCAGCCTTGCGGCTGTCCCATTCTTCGGACTCCACCATCAGCACTTCAAAGGCGGGCCGCTCCTCCTCCGGCAGGTCAGCGGCGATGCGGGCGGAGAGGATGACATTCTCCGCGAGTTTCGAGCGGCGCCACTGGCGTATCTGGTGGGCGAGTTCGGGATCGTCGCCGAACAATGCTTCGGTCTCTTCCTCCGTTGACGGATCGACGCGGGGCAGGCGGTGGACATGCTGCAGCCCGTCGATGACGCGGCCGAAGATCGTGTAGTTGCGGTCAAGATAGCGCCGGGGTTGCAGCGGGATGAAGATTTCGGTGGAGCCGGAACCCGGCGGATCATTGCGCGCCATGCCCAGCGTGCCGGGGCAGTTGAGCAGCCATTCCTGCTCGCCCTCGCGCCCGACAGCAAAGCCGTGGCGGTGGCCCACTTCCGGGGCGAAGGGATCTGCATTGCCATGGGTCACGAAGCCATCGCGGTTGACGGCGCGTTCTGCCTCGAAGGGCAGGGTGGGCCAGCCTTCAAGGGCCTGGTCAAACTCGCGTCCGCCCTGGGCGACATGGCCTTCGATGACGCGGTAGAAATATTCCCCGTCATAGAAGCCGGCGCGGACCGCGGCGCGGATCTGCGCGGCATGGGCGGGGGCAGAATCGGGATAAAGCTCGATGGCAAATGTCCCGGTCGGCACGTCGATCAGGATGAGGTTCTCCGGATCGACCGCGCGCCAGTTGGAGGCAGGCGGCGCCGGAGCAGGCTCTGTCGGCGCAGCGGGGCCCGCGGCGCAGGCGGCGAGGAGGAAGGCGAAGGCAGCAATAGCGCGCGTCATGGGCGCGACTGTCGGCGAGACCGGCGCGCGCGTCAATCTCGGGCAGGGCCGATCCGGCCGGCATAGGCGGCAAGGCGCCCGCGCCAGGTTTCGGCAAGGCGCATTTGCGTGGCTGCGAGGGGAAAGCCATGGCGGGCGACATGGTCCTGCGGGATCTCGTCCCAGCCGCGATGGGTGACGGTGACGCGGGTCTCCGCGCCCACAGGCTCGAACATGATCTCGACATGGGTCAGCTGATCCGGCGTGAACGTCGCCTGCCGCCAGCTGAAGGCTAGGCGGCGGCCCGGTTCCCAGACGCGGACCCTGCCGATCTCGAACACATTGCCATTGGGCAGGGTGGTGATCAGGCGTTCGCGATTGTCGAAAGACAATGTGCCATCCCCCCGCGGCGTGATCTGGAACAACTCCGATGCTTGCCACCACAGGCCGATGTCCTCCGTAAACGTATCGAAGGCATCCTCCGGCGAGACGGCGACGCGCAGCGAGACGATGACTGCGCTCACTTGCGCCGGTTCTCCGCATGCGCCTTGAAGGCGGCGAGCTGATCCGCCCACATCGTCTCTGTGTCCGCAAGCCAGTGTTTGAGGTCTGCCATCGCGCCCTCCTTCAGGGAATAGATGCGCACGCGCGCATCGAATTCCGGATGAGTCTCTTCCGCAAGCCCGGCCTGTTTCAGCAGGCGCAGGTGCCGGCTCATCGCCGGGGCGGCGAGACCGAGTGCGCCCGCCAGCTCGCCCGCGCTGCGCGGCTGCTGGCCGAGAAGTTCCACTGCGCGGCGCCGATCCGGATCGGCGAGCGCGGTGAAGACAAGATCAAGCCGGGCGGCGCGGCTCACAGGCGGGTCTGCGTGCGCAGGGCCCCGCCGGTCGCCGCGTCCCATTCGGCCGGGGTCTTTTCCTCGATCGTGACACCAAAGGTCCAGACATGGCCTTCCGGGTCGCGCGCGCGGTAGGTGCGGTCGCCATAGAACTGGGTGTCGGGTGCCTGGATGATTTCGGCGCCGGCCTTGCGCGCATGGGCGCAATGAGCGTCGATATCCTCGCCCCGGGCCAGCTGGACATGCAGGCTCTGCGTGTTTTTGCCGCCCGTATTCTTCGGGCTGCGATGATCCTCGCTCCACTCGCTGCCGATCATCACGACGCTATCGCCATGCTTCATCTCGGAATGAGCCATGTTGTCGTTCTCATCGAGGATGACCATGACCGGCTCGAAGCCGAAGGCCTCCTCCAGCCAGCGGAAGGCGGCTTTCGGATCGACATAGCTGACAGCGCTGGAGAGGCCTTTCGGACGGTAATGTTCGGACATGTTAGTTCCTTCCCATTTTTGGACATATTTATAAAATCGTAAAAATAAATAGTCAATCAGACTCCCGCAAGCGCGGGAATAAAAAGGAAAGGCCCCGGCGCGGACTGCGCAGCCGGGGCCCGGGCGTCTGGTGTGAGGAGGTCAGCCCGCCCCCCGGCTTTAATAGCCGAGGCCCCGCCGGCGCAGGGCGCGGGTCATGTCCTCGCGCACTTCGCCGGACTTCTGGTCGATGATCCCCGGGATGAGGAACAGGTCGAGCAGCCACCAGAGGAAGCCGACGAGGATGAAATAGCTGAGGATCTGCAGGATCGCCGTCACCGGCTTGCCGAGATAGAAGCGGTGCGCCGAGACCCAGCCGAGGAAGAACCAGAGGAGATAGGCCGCGCCGGCGCTCTTGCGCTCGGTCGCCACCCTGGTCTCGATCAGGATCATGTCATTGGTGGTGAAGCTCATGGCGGGCCCTCCTGCAAGTCTTATCGATAAACATATAAGAATGCCGGGGCCGGATATCCAGAAAAATTATCGTTTATCGACGAGATTTTTCAGCCCGGCTGCGAGCAGCCCTCATGTGAAAACCGGGATGCGAAAAGCGGGCGAGCGCCTCTGCGCCCGCCCGCCCGCCGGTTTGCCTGCTGCCGGCCTTACAGCCAGTAGGGCTGGACCTTGTAATAGCTGTAAGCCGCGTCACGGACCTGGCGGCCATCATTGCGCGTCAGCTCGTCGATGCTGTCGGCCGGGGCGGCTTCAAGCTGTTCCTTGGAGAACGGCACGATATAGCCATCCTTGTCCTTGTTATAATCGAGCGAGGACCAGGGGAGGGGGTGGTATTTCTCGCCGATGCCGAGGAAGCCGCCGAAGCCGACAACCGCGAACATGATCGTGTTCTCGGTCTTGTCGAGCATCACATCCTCGACCTTGCCGATCTTTTCGCCGTCCATGTTGTAGACGCTGGTGCCGATGGTGCGGCTGGCGGGGATGGCGGTGGTGTGGCCGCTGGGGGTTGGCATGTCACTACTCCTCTTTCGGTTGGGGTATGCTGAGGGAACGCGCAGGCCGGGAAAAAGTTCTGTTAAATCCTGATCAGGTTTGCGTCGGCAGGGGCTGCGGCGTATGCTCCGTCATCGGATGATAGCTGGCAGATGTGCCGCCTCGGGAGGGAAAGCGATGATCAGGATAACAAGGCGGGGACTGGCCACGCCGCTGCTCCCCGGGCTGCTGATCGGCGCGGCCTGTGCCTCTACGGCGGCACCGTCTGAGGCGCCCGCGACGCCGAAAGGATATGTGATTGCGGAAATCGAAGTCACCGATCCTGAGGCCTATGCGGCATATGTCGCCGCTGCCGGGCCGCTGGTCGCGCAGTATGGCGGGGTCTATCTGGTGCGCGGCGGACGCAGCGCCTCCTGGGAGGGCGCCCCGCCGGCCGGGCGCCTCGTAGTGATCGAGTTTCCGAGCTTTGCGGCGGCCGAAGCCTTCCAGGTTTCCCCGGAATATGCCGCCATCGCGCCGATCCGCCGGGCAACGGCCGTCTCGCGCCTGATGGTGGTGGAGGGCAGGGCGCCCTGAGGGGCGCGCAACGGGGCGCTTTTCATTCCTAAGGCAGCCTGCTAACCCCGCCGCCCATGTACCAGATCACCG
This sequence comes from Hyphomonas sp., assembly GCF_046313735.1. Taxonomy (GTDB): domain Bacteria; phylum Pseudomonadota; class Alphaproteobacteria; order Caulobacterales; family Hyphomonadaceae; genus Hyphomonas. The sequence continues at coordinate 1,359 of NZ_JBKBXW010000016.1, read as the reverse complement.
CCAAAGGCCCGCGCGGGCCCATTGAAACAGCCTGGGATGCCCTCGCCTGGGCAGACCCCTCGCCGGCCGGCGCCGTCGATGCGAAGGAAGATACGCGCGGCGGCTGGCGGCTCGATGCCTTCGCCGAAACGCTGGAAGAAGCCGAAGAGTGCGCCGCGATCATCGAGGAGGCCGCGCCGGAGCTGACCGCGCGGATCGAGGAGATTGTCGAGCGCGACTGGGTGACGATGTCGCTGGAAGGCCTGCCGCCGGTTCATGCCGGGCCGTTCGTCGTGGCGGGCAGTCATGCCCTCGCCAAGGCCTCGCCGGGCAAGACCTCGATCCTCATCGAGGCGGGACCAGCTTTCGGCACCGGCCATCATGGCACTACGCTTGGCTGCCTGCTGGCATTGGCAGAAGCGAGCCGCCACCGGCGCCCGGGGCGGGTGCTGGACCTTGGCACCGGGTCCGGCGTGCTGGCGATCGGCGCGCTGAAGACCGGGGCGGAGCTCGCCTATGGCACGGACATTGACCGGGATTCGGTTTTTGTTGCGCGCGAGAACGGGCGCAAGAACCGGGTCAGCCGGTTCTTCGTCCACCATGTGCGCGGCGCCAACTATCCGGGCCTGCGGCGCGCGGGGCCGTATGACACGATCTTCGCCAATATCCTGATGAAGCCGCTGATCGGGCTCGCGCCCGAGATCGAGCGCCTCTCGGCGCCCGGCGCGGTGATCATCCTGTCAGGGCTGCTGCACCACCAGGCCGGCCCGGTGAAAGCCGCTTTCGAGGGGCACGGGATGCTGTTCCAGCGCCGCATCAAGCGCGACGGCTGGTCCAGCCTCGTGTTCCGCAAGGCGAGGTAGGGGCTTAGCCGCGGACGGCGCGGCGGTCCCAGCGGGCGTAGCGGCGGGCGAGGATGTTCAGGCGGGCCGGCTCGGCAGCAGCTTCGGCGCGGCGCGGGGCCAGCATCGGGCCGGTCACTTCATTGACCATGGCGGGGCGCATGACGCTCTCGATGACCATATCGGCCGCCGGGGCGAGGTTGATTTCGGTTTTCATTGGTTAACCCTTTGTAAAGTCTCTATTGCTGCGGTGCAGCATTGTCCGTGTTCGGCCGGTATATAGGCGAGAGAGCTTTCCAAAAAAGTATGGCAAAGCCGAAATCGGTATGAAAAATAGCATAGCTCGATTGCTTTGCGGCACTCCGCCTGCGGGTTAAGAAGGACCCATGAGACAGACATTCGACATCAAGGGCGGGCCGCAGGACGGCCGGGCCCACCTGCCGCTCCTTCGCCGTGAACTCGCTGCCCAGGGCCTTGATGGCTTCTATGTGCCGCATGACGACGAGTACCAGAACGAGTACCTGCCGGACGCGAATGA
>NZ_JBKBXW010000015.1:0-75420 GCF_046313735.1 Hyphomonas sp. | reverse complement strand
CCATCGGGAACAAACCCCCGGCGGCGCTGATCAATCATGCTGGCGTCACCAGTCCGCCAGTGTGAAAAAGGCCGGAAAACTCTAGCCGGTAGTGGTCCAGACTTGGGTCTCAGAGCAAAAGCCGGAAAACTCTAGCCGGTAGTGGTCCAGACTTGGGTCTCAGAGCAAAAGGCCGGAAAACTCTAGCCGGTAGTGGTCCAGACTTGGGTCTCAGAGCACTAATCGAGAGAGTCTGCAAATTCATGGCCGGAATTCCGGGGGCTGGGTCACCTTCAGTCGATTGTAAGATTGAAGGACTATTAGGGCGAATTGACATCCTAATCACACCAAGCGGTCTCAACTAACCAGACGTGACTCCATAAAGACGTCGAGATCCACGCGCCGGTACTTCACCAGCCGGCCGAGCTTCACGTACGGTGGCCCCTCGCCGTCCACACGCCAACGCTCAAGCGTGACGGTGCTGATGCCGGTCAACTGTGCCGCCTGCCTCGTGTCCAGGTAAGGTGCCTGCGCAGCCGCCAGGGCGCGTTCGAGTCTCTCGATGATCTTCCATGCGGTGGAAGGTAGGGCCGTATCGGCCCGTCGTAACCCATCACTTGTAGGACAGCAGCCTCGCGGCGACGCGCTCGACGGCGTCCCGCATGTGTCCCTGCAGGTGCGCCCTAGTGACGTAGCCGAACGTGACGTCACCGCTGGCATGGTTCAGCAGCAGCTTCAGCGTGGCGTGGTCGACGCCTGCCTCCATCGCGTGGGTGCTGAAGTTGTGGCGCATGGCGTGCGGGTTGAACGGGAACGTCTTGGTGCGCTTGATGCCTGCGAGCGGCTTCGACAGGTCGCGGGGCGACGGGAACACGAACTCCGATCCGAGCTCGCGCAGCGCCTCGAGCTCGCCCAGCAGGTGGGCGCAGAGCGGCAGGCGGAACGACCGACCGCCCTTCGGGTGCGGGACAAGCAGGACGCCGTCCTCGATGTGCTCCCAGCGCATCGCCCTGACGTCGCCGCTCCTCAGGCCGGTGAGCAGCAGGGTCAGCCATGCCCCCCTCATGATCGGGCAGCCGACCGCCTCGAGGCTCCTCCACAGTCCCGGCATGTCCTCGGGCGCCACGGCGTCGTCCCTTCGCTGCTCCCTGTTGAACCGCACGGCGCGGCTCACGGGGTTCGGCGGCAGGTCGAATGACCTGGCGGCGTCGTTGTGCAGGGCGCGCAGCGTCCGCATCGCGCCGTTGGCGAGGTAGGGACCGGACCGCTGCGTGATCGTCTCGTGCAGCGCCCTCACCTCCTCCCTGCCGAGCAGGTCCATCGGCGTGTCCCTAAGGCTCCTGAGCGGGCCCTCGACGCACTGGCGGTAGAACTCCTTCGTCCTCGGCGTCAGGTCCTCACGGCTCAGGTAGCGGTCGAGCGCCTCCTGCAAGGTCGGCACGGTGCTCGCAGGCCGCCTCGGATCCTCGCCGCGCTTCAGCGCCAGCCGGACCTCCGCCGAGGCCGTCCTGGCCTGCCTGAGCGAGACCTCGTCGGCCCTGCCTATCGAGACGGTGACGTACCGCCCTCCCCGCCTGTTGATCCTGCCCAGGTGCTTGTAGGACCCGCCCCTGGAGCCCACCACGAGGCGCAGGCCCTTCGCCTCCGCATCGTAGAACTGGGTGCCGGCTTTCGCCTCCCTCAGCCACCTGTCGACCGCCGCCTGCTTGAACCTATCCGCCATCTTCCGAACCATCCTCCGGGTCATATTCCAGACCATGCGGCAGATACGGCTGCGCACGGCTCATTACGGCAAGAATGGCATCGTTACAAGGGCTTGCGAACCATCAATACGTGTACTGATGGCCCGATATGGTCCGTGTGCGGCGTTTAGGAATCTGTCGCTCTATCCTGCTGAGCTACGGGATCGGCCGGGCATTCCCCTAGCGGAAAAGCGCCCGGCTTTGAAGCGGAAATGCGAGTTTCAGGCATGCTCCAGCGCCTGGCGAAGGTCTGCGATCAGGTCCGGGGCCGCCTCGATGCCGACCGAAAAACGTACCAGGCCATCGGTAAAACCGATCCGCGCGCGGACATCTGCAGGCACAGCCGAATGCGTGGTGGAGCCCGGATGGCACATCAGGCTTTCCGTGCCGCCGAGGCTGACGGCGAGCTTGATCAGCTTGAGCTGGTCAAGCATGCGGAACGCCGCCTCCTTGCCGCCCTTCACATCGAATGAGAACGTGGCCCCGGCGGCTTCGCACTGTTCATCGAAAACCTTCCTCTGAGGATCGCCCACCTCCAGGAAGCCAGGATACATGACCTGCGCGACCTTCGGATGATCTTTCAGGAACTCGGCGCAGATGCGCGCATTGTCGAACGCCTTTTCCATCCGGAGACGGACGGTCTCCAGCGAGCGCGTCAGTAGCCAGCAGGAATGGGAATCCAGCATTGTGCCGAGATAGTTCCGCATACGGCGCACCTTGGTGAGGATGTCCTCATTGCCGGTGATGCCGCCCGCGATCAGGTCCGAATGCCCGCCGACATACTTCGTCAGCGAGTAGAGCGCGAGATCCGCGCCATGTTTCAGGGGCTTGTGGCCGATCGGTCCCATCATCGTGTTGTCGCACATCAGGATAGGGCGCCGGCCGGTCTCGGCCTCGAGCACGCCGGCGACGCGCGCGCAGGCAGCAATGTCGACGAGCGCATTTGTCGGGTTCGCGGGGGACTCGGTAAAGATCACCGAGATGGGACCAAACTGCGCGACAGCCGCACGGGCCGCCGCGAGGATCTGCTCCTCGGTTGACCAGGCGTCGAACTCGGCCGAGCGCACGCCCCATCCCGGGAGGAAGGAGCGTATGAACACCTCCGACGCGCCATAGAGCGGGCTTGAGTGCAGCACAGCCGTGCCGGGCTCCGCGCAGGCAAACAGCGCGGTGGTGATCGCCGACATGCCGGAGGAAAAGGCGAGCGCAGCTTCGCCCTCATCATACAGGGTCAACCGGTCTTCGAGCACTTCCATGTTGGGGTTGTTGAAGCGCGTATAGATGAGGTCAGCATCCTCCGGATCGCCCACCTCATGCCGGCCAGCGAGGCGGCGGAACAACGCCTCGCCATCCCGCGCAGAGCGGAAGGCGAAGGTGGACGTCATGAAGATCGGCGGCTTGATTGAGCCTTCCGACATGAAGGGATCATAGCCGAACCCCATGACGAGGGATTCAGGGCTCAGCGTATGCCCGGCAATCTCGCGCTTGCGATAGGGCTTGTCCGGTTTTGTCATGGGGGCCTCCTCCCGGCTGTCTTGTCGTTACGGAAGGCTTAGCGGGCACCGGCCTGCAATGGCAAGACGCATGGCTTGCGCGCGGCGCGGCGGGTAGTTCATATGCTTGCATGGATCTGATGCGGCGGGCGGCACTTTACATAGTCTCGGCGGGCTTTGCCGCCGCGCTGGCGGTCTCCGGCTGCTCGCGCGCATCCGATCCCTTCGAGGAAATCGAGCGACTTGCAGCGGGTGAGACAGGCCGTGTCGTCCGCGTGATAGACGGAGACGCGCTTGTGCTGTCGACCGGGCAGAGCGTGCGGCTCATCGGCATCGAAGCCCCGGCAGGGCCTTCGCGCGGGCGCCCAGCCGAGCCAGGCTTTGAAGCGGCGAAGCGGATGCTGGAGGATATGTCGCTCGGCCGGGAGGTGCAGCTGCGCTATGCAGGCCTGACGCGGGATCGTTATGACCGCGCCCTCGCCCATCTCATCACGGTGGATGATCTCGGCCCCAAACTGTGGCTGAACGCCGAGATGGTTCGCCGGGGCGGCGCCCGGGTGCGGGTCTATCCGGATACGGCTGATGCGAGCGCGCCGCTGGTTGCTTTGGAGCAGGCTGCCCGCGAAACCCGCGTTGGCCTGTGGGCACGCAATGAATGGGCGATTACGGATGCCAGCCAGTTGCCCGACCGGTTTGGCGGTTTCCAGCTTGTCCTCGCAACGACATCGGGGATGCAGGGCTCTGACCAGCCGGGTTACTCATGCGACGTTCTGCTGGAGCGTTCAGTCCTGGTTCTGAACATCCGCCCATCCGCTGCAGAGCTCTGTCAGTTACCGCCGGATACGGAGGTTCTGGCGCGGGGGTTTGTGCGCGATCAGGGGATGGAAATATCCCACCCGCTGAATCTGCAGCGCCTGGACGAGCCCTGAAGGTCCGCAGCTCAGGCGTCAGGCATCAATCCGGCCGTGCCCGGATCACCTGCGATGCGCTCCAGCGCCTTGCGCAACTTGAGAAGCGCCTGATGCTCGATCTGGCGCACCCGCTCCTTGGAAACACCGAGTTCTTCGCCCAGCGCCTCAAGCGTCATGCCCTCATCCGCCAGCCGGCGGCGCGTGATGATATAGACTTCGCGCTCTGACAGGACGCCCATCGCCTCATTGATCCAGGAGCGGCGGCGTGCGCTGTCGCGCTCCTGCATCACCGCCTCTTCCGGCACGGCCGAGGTATCCGCGATCATGTCCTGCCATTCGCCGTCACCATCGATCGTCAGGGGCGCGTTGAGCGAGCGGTCGGACCCTGACAGCCTTGAGGCCATGGTTTCGACATCGCGCAGCGGCACGCCCAGATGGTCGGCCACCCATTGGCGGTTCTCCGGCGTCATGACACCGTCGCCCGTGTCGGAAATGCGAGCGCGCAGGCGGCGAAGATTGAAGAAAAGTGACTTCTGGGCAGATGTCGTCCCGGTGCGGACAATCGACCAGTTGCGCAGCACATAATCCTGGATCGAGGAACGGATCCACCAGCTCGCATAAGTCGAGAAACGTACTTCGCGCTCCGGCTCAAACCGGGCGGCGGCCTGCATAAGTCCGACATTGCCCTCCGACACCAGGTCGGCCATGGGCAGGCCGTAATGGCGAAACTTCGCGGCCATGGCGATGACAAGGCGCATATAAGCCGTAGTCAGCTCATGCAGGGCGGCCTCGTCATTATGTTCACGCCAGCGCCGCGCAAGATTGGCCTCGTGCACGGGATCGAGCAAAGGCGCCTTCATGGCGGATTTCACAAACATGCGGTCTGCAGAACTGGACGCAGCATAGGCGCTGGACATCTTGGTCTCCCTTGCCGATTGAAAGGTCTACGCAACAACGGGCCAAGCGGATCAGAAAATCCCCTTGAAGCTCCGGAAATTCGAACTAGCGCCCCGCGGCGTTGACGCTCAGGCAGCCGCGGGGCAAGGTCAGCAGGAACAATTCCGGAACACTCCTGATGACCGATCCCGCTCCCTCAGCATTGCCCAATCGGCGGGCTGCAGAAATCTGCCGGGGCACAATGCGCCTCTTGGGCAGCCTCGGTTACACCGGCATCACCGAAATGAGCCTCGCCAACTACCGGCGCGCGGACATTGCCGCGATCGGCCCCTCCGGCGACATCTGGATGATCGAGATCAAATCCGGGGTGCCTGACTTCAAATCCGACTCCAAATGGCCTGAATACCTCGATTATTGCGACCGGCTGTCCTTCGCTGTGGATGGAGACTTCCCGCAGGAGCTGATCCCACCTCAGGCTGGTCTGATCGTAGCGGATGCCTTCTTCGGCGCCGTGATCCGCGACGCGCCGGAGAGCAAATTGCCGCCCGCGCGCCGGAAGGCGGTGACCTTGCGTTTCGCGCGACTGGCGGCTGCCCGGCTTACGCTGGCAGGCGATACCGGCTGGACGCCGGGCGAGGACACGCTTACCTCGCCCCTGCCATGAGCCTTGCCTATCCCATTGCCCGCACCCTCGAAGAAGCCATCAAGCCCGGCGTGAAGTCGGCGCGCAGCCTGCGGGAGGCTGCCGCTGTCACAGGCGGACTGAAAGTTGACGGGTTGGAGACCAGCTGGCTCCACCTGCCCCCGGAAGAGGCCGACGCCCTGTTCCGCGCCATCAGCGCAGAAGGCCCGGCTGGGCACTTGCAGCGCTATGAGGATACGTCCGGCCACACCGTTCTCGCCGTCAGCTGGTGGAAGCTCGCCGACCCGTCAGCCCCGGCGAAACCGCTGAGCCCGGCATCGAAGCCAGCGCCAGCACGCGCCGCCGAGGGCGACCATACCGACGACCTCTATTTCCGGCGCGGCCGGACCAAGACCAGGCGGCGCCGGCCAGCTGACCCCAATCAGCTCGACCTGTTCAACGGCGAATAAAGCGTCAGAGACGCTCTTTCAGAACCGCCGCGACGCGCTCCGCCGTGATGCCGAAATGCTGGTAGAGCTTCTGATAGGGCGCGCTGGCGCCGAAGCTGTCCATGCCGACAAAGCCGCCGTCTGGCCCGATCCAGCGATCCCAGCCGAAGCGGACGCCCGCTTCAACCGCCACTTTCGGGAGACCCTTGCCCAGCGTTTCCGCCTGGTAGGCTGCATCCTGCTGGCCAAACAATTCCATCGACGGCATCGAGACAACGCGCACGCCGATCCCTTCGGCGGCAAGGTCCGCCTGGGCCTTGAGGGCGATCTCAACTTCCGAGCCCGTCGCGATCAGAACGCCGCGTTCCTTGCCCTTGGCAGGCGAGAGGACGTAAGCGCCGCGGGCGCTGAGGTTTTCTTCCTCATGGACCTTGCGGGCCGGCGCAAGGTTCTGCCGGGTCAACGCCATCGTGCTCGGCCCGTCAGAACGCGCGAGCGCAAGCTCCCAGCATTCTGCCGTCTCGACCCCATCCGCCGGGCGGAACACGACCATGCCGGGCATCGCGCGGAGGGACGCGACCTGTTCGACCGGCTGGTGAGTCGGGCCGTCTTCGCCGAGGCCGATGGAATCGTGGGTCATCACATGGATGACCTGCGTACCCATCAGCGCCCCAAGGCGGATCGCTGCGCGGCTATAGTCGGCAAAGACGAGGAACGTGCCGGAGTAGGGAATAATGCCGCCATGCAGCGCCATGCCGTTCATGGCTGCGGCCATGCCGTGCTCGCGAACGCCGTAATGCACGTAGCGCCCGCCCCAGCTCTTGGGCGTCATCGGCGCGGTGTGGCTGGTCTTGGTATTGTTGGAACCGGTCAGGTCGGCCGATCCGCCCACCATCTCCGGTACGAGGCCGGTAATCACTTCCAGCGCTTCGCCGCTCCAGACGCGGGTCGCCTTCGAGGCGCCGCCTTCAACCACGGCCTTCTTGTGCTTGCTGATCGCCTTGCCGAGATTCTTGGGCATCCGGCCCGTCATGGCGGCATTGAACTCAGCCTTCTTCGGGCTCGCCGCCAGGCACTTCTTCCAGGCGGCATGATCCTCAGCGCCGCGCTCGCCGGTTTTTGCCCATGCTTTCTCGATGGCTTCGGGCACTTCAAACGGGGCGTGCGGCCAGTTCAGCGATTTGCGGATACCTTCGATTTCCTCAGCGCCATAGGGGCCGCCATGTGCTTTGCCCGTCCCGGCGAGCTTCGGCGCACCGAAGCCGATGATGGTCTTCACCGCAAGGAAAACGGGCTTCTTCTGCTTCGTCGCCCATTTCAGGGCCGCCGTGACTTCTTTCTCGTCATGCCCGTCCACCTTTCGGCTGACCCAGCCGCTGGCCTCAAAACGGGCGCACTGGTCTGTCGAGTCAGACAGGTCGGTCGAGCCATCGATGGTGACAGCATTATCGTCAAACAGAACGATCAGCTTGGACAGCTTCATATGCCCGGCCAGCGTGATCGCCTCCTGGCTGACGCCCTCCATGAGGCACCCATCGCCCGCAATGACCCAGGTATGGTGGTCCACAAGGTCGTCGCCGAAGCGGGCATTCAGGTGCCGCTCCGCGATCGCCATGCCGACCGCTGTTGCAATCCCCTGCCCGAGGGGGCCGGTCGTCGTCTCGACACCCGGCGTCACGAAATTCTCGGGGTGTCCCGGCGTATTCGAACCGAGCTGCCGGAAATTGCGGATATCGTCCCGGCTGACCGAGGCATAGCCCGTCAGGTGCAGCAGCGAGTAGACCAGCATCGAGCCATGGCCGGCCGACAGCACGAACCGGTCACGATCAGGCCAGGCGGGATCTTTCGGGTCGAACTTCAGGAATTTCCGGAACAGGACCGTCGCAGCATCTGCCATCCCGAGCGGCAGGCCTACATGGCCCGACTTCGCCGCTTCCACCGCATCCATCGAAAGTGCGCGCACGGCGTTCGCCATGTCGCGGTTCGTGACAGCCATTCTGCTGATCTCCCGGATAATTCTGCCCGAGGGTCCTAGGCCAGACTCCTGCCGGGGCGTCAAGGTGCTTGGCGGCCAGAAGCATTCCAGATACTCCAAAAGAACGATGAACCGGATCGACTCAGCCGCCGACAGGCTGGATGCAGCCCTGAAACGCCTCGAAGCGGCGCTGGAGACCCATTTGTCGCGAGCCGCCGACCCGGACGCAGCGCGCGCGGAAATCGACGCCCTGATAGAAGACCGGGCAAATCTGGCGGCCGAGCTGGATTCGGCTCTTGCCCGGGAAAAGGAGCTGCAGGCGCTCGCCGACGAGGCGAGCGAGGCATTGGGGCACGCCATCAGGGAGGTTCGCGCCGCCCTCGAGCCAGGGGACGAGCCCCCTCATGGCTAAGGCCGACATCCAGATCCAGGGCAGGCGCTTCTCGATTGCCTGCGCACCGGGTCAGGAATCGCGCGTCTCGAAACTCGGCGAACAACTCGATGCCCGCCTGTCGGGCATTGCCTCAGCGGTTGGCGACATTGGTGAAGAGCGCCTTCTGCTGATTGCAGCCCTTGCACTTCTCGATGAGCTCGACGCAGCCAAACGGCTTGGACAGGGACACCCAGGCGGGGCGCAGGCCGAAGCACGCTTGCTTGCGATGGCCGCACGGATCGATGCACTTGCGAACCGGCTGGAGGACGGCCTGTAAAGCCAGCCCGCGACCCGATGCAGCAGGACAAACCCGCCGCCCCGGCGTTAAACAGGGCGCCAAGGTTCCAGATGAAAGGCATCCCGCGATGCAATCCGCCCTGATCATTGGTTTTTATGTGGCACTGGCCGCGATCGTTATCGTTCTGGCGCTCGGGATCGCCAATCTCGCCCGCCGGGATGCGAACCAGCCGAGCCGGTCGAACCAGCTCATGCGGATGCGCGTCATCTTCCAGGCAGTAGCGATTGCACTTCTGGTACTCATCGGCATCGTTACCGGCGCAATCAAGCTCGGCTTTGGCGGCTAGGCGGGAGACGGTCTCATGGTTCGCCTCGACAAGATCTACACGCGGGCCGGAGATGGGGGCCATACCAGCCTCTCGACCGGTGAGCCGATTGCCAAATGGCACCCGCGGGTTGCCTCCTATGGCACAGTCGATGAGCTCAATGCAGCGCTCGGTGTGGCGGCGCTGGAAGCGCAGGGCGAAATGCTCGGCGCGATCCGGCGGATCCAGAACGACCTTTTCGATCTGGGCGCCGATCTTGCGACGCCCGAGCGCGGCCGTGTCCTGGAATGGACACCGCTGAGGATCATCGCCTCTCAGGTCAGCCGGCTGGAGCAGGAGATCGACGCGATGAATGCCGCGATCCCCCCGCTCGACAGTTTCATCCTGCCGGGCGGCTCCCGGCTTGCCGCGCAGCTGCATGTCGCGCGCACCCTCTGCCGGCGCGCCGAACGCGCGATTGCAGAGCTGGCGTCGCATGAAAACGAACCGGTCAATCCTCAGGCGCTCGCCTTCATAAACCGCCTGTCTGACTGGCTGTTCGTGGCCGGGCGCGCTGCCAACAACAATGGTGCAGATGACGTCAAATGGGTGCCCGGCGCCAATCGCTGAAGCCTGCAGCCAGCATCAGAACCTTTCGAGCAGGCGGCGGAGATAGTCGCGCTCTTCCTCATCCGATGCTTCGCCATACCGCCGGCGGAGTTCGTTGAGGATTTCCCTCGCGCGCTGGCGCTCGGCCTCGGACGGAATCTCGACCCCTTCGCCATCATTGCCTGCGCCCATCAGGGGACGCCCGAAGGGATCGTTCGACGACTCGCCCTGCTCGCCAAGCCGGGCAGCGCGAAGCTCGTCGAGCTGCGATGCGAGGTCACGTGAGAGCTGCGACAGCATTTGCGTCGCCCGCTCCTGATCCGCAAGCGCGCGGGCTTCGTTGCCCGAATTGAGCGCCCTTTCGGCGCGGCGCTGCGCCTCGCGGATGGCTTCCAGGACTTCTGTGAAGTTCTGGCTTCCCTGTCCCGTCTCGCCCTGGCGGCCCCGTTCAGCCTGCTGGCGGCCAAACTCCTCGACCATCTGGCCGAGGCGGCCCTGCCGCTCAGCGAGGGTGCCGCTGCGGTCAGGACCTGTCTGGCCGGGCTCGGTGTCCGTTCCCTCACCGTCCTGTGGCGGACCACCTTCGCCGGACGATCCTTGCTGCCCGCGCCGCTCTTCTCCGCGCTGCTGGGCGAGCGTGTCATCATTCAGCTGGCGCTGCTCGCGCAGCAATTCCGACAGGCGCCGCATCGCATCCGTCATTTCCTGCTCTTCAGGCGGCAGATCGCTCTCCTCGCCGTCCGCCTGCTGGCCGGGCATCCCGGGCATTCCGTCGCCCTGTCCCTGCCCGCGCTGGAACTCAAGGTTCTGCAGCAGATTGGTGATATCCGACAGCAGCTGGCGCGCCTGCTCGGTCGCCCCGGTCTCGGTGAGATCCTGCAGTGCGTTCAGCATGTCCTCGAAGTCTGACCCGCCCATGCTGCGGTTTGCCGCCTGCGCTGCGCTGTCCTGCTGGTCGCTGGGAGCATCGAGGCCTTGCGCGAAAGCCTCGGCCATCCTGGCCGCCAGATATTCATTGGCTGCGTCCCGGAAAGCCTGCATCAGGCGGCGGATTTCATCCTCGGACGCCCCATCCCGCAAAGCCCGCTCGAGCGCGGCGCGGGCGGCTTCAAGCCGCGCCCGGGCATCCGCGACGCTGCCATATTCGAGCTTCAGCGCAATGGACCAGAGCAGGGTTTCAACCCCGTCAGCCTCTGCCTTCGTTGTCGCTGACTGCAGGTGGCCGAGCGCCATCCGCAGGCCCATGAACGCCCCGAGATCCGGCACGAACAAATCCCCGCGATAGGTGATGGAATCGAGCATCAAGGCGGCCTGACGGATCCCGTCCGGGGCGAGGTGCAGCCGCCCGGACGCTTCGCTGTTGATCGCTTCGGGTGTCAGCGCAGCCGCATTCCGGGGCAAGGGTTCATACTCACGCGGTTCGCGCAACACAGTCAGGCGCGCTTCCTGAGCGGCGCGCGCGAGCGGATCCAGCATCAGCTTTTCCGGCAGGATGAACGGCACGGTCTCGCTGCGGCCCTCCTGGCCAGCGCCGTCCACCGCATTCAATGTGAGTTCCACGGCAAGCCCGGCCCACTTATGGCGTGTCAGGTCGAGCTGCGCAGCGGCAGCCATCTCGCGTTCGCCACCGGCCGCCGGCATCGGAATAGACACCCGGTCTTCGGCATCGAGTGCCGACGGATGCGGATCACGCAACCGGATCGAGAGGGCGACCCCGACGACGCCGTAGTCGTCCGAGGCCTGCCACCGGAACTCTACCTGGTCCCGCGCACCCGGCGCGGGCAGCGATACAAACTCGATCGCGGGCGCTTCGTCCGGTTCGACCGTAAAGGCCCAGCCCGCACGCTCGCCCCACCAGTGAACGCTGAGGCGCCCGGAACCTCTCACAATGACTTTCGCCTCATAAGCGCCATCCGGCATTTTCATGAACCGGCCGGATAGAGGTTCGTCGCCCCTCAGGCGATATCGGGGAGCGGATGCAGCCTGAGTTCGTAAAGTGACTTCAGACCCGATCGGGATCCTGACTGAATCAGTCCCCGCTTGAAGGAAAATCGGGGCGCGCCCGGTATAGTCCGGCGGAGTGACCCAGGCCTCGACAACCATCCTGTCGGCACCGGCAAGCGCCCCCACATCCGGCATAAATGCCTGAGACAGCCTGCCCGGCGCCGCCGGCCCGGCCAGCAGGGCGAGTACCAGGACAAGCGCCGGAAGCACGAAGCGCAGGTGATACTTGTCCAGCGCCCGCCACTCAGCCGCGAGGGACGGAGGCCGCAGATTCCGCAACTCAGCGAGCAGGCGCGCTCGGTGGGTCTGCCAGAGGGATGCAGGCACAGGACCGCTCGCCACAGGCCGGTCCATCAGAGAGCTGATCGGCCTGAGCTCTGACTGCTGGTCCAGCAGTTGCCGGACTTCTGCATCTTGCGGCAGCTGGAACCGGCGCCAGCCATACAGCGCCAGGCCTGCGCCAAGCAGCAGCAGTGGCAACAGGATCGCCGTGCGAAGGAATGGGCTCAGCGGCGTAAAAACACCGGCAAGTGCCAGCGCGAGGAAGCCGGAAACGAACACAAAGACGGGCCACCCGGCCCGGCCGATCGCAAGGAAAAGAAGCCGGCGGCGGGTCGCCGCGAGCTTTGCTCCCAGCGCGTTCAGGCCTTCGTCCTGATCCAATCGGGCACCTCTTCAAGCCGTATCATGTCCTCAAAGTCTGGCCGGCGCCGCACAACGCTGTAGCGGTCACCATGGACCAGGACTTCAGGGACCAATGGACGGGCATTGTAGGCCGAAGACAACACAGCGCCATAGGCCCCTGCAGACATGAAGGCGAGCCGGTCGCCCGGCTGCACTTCAGGCAAATCCCGCCCGGTGGCGAATTTGTCAGTCGACTCGCAGATCGGCCCAACCACGTCATATGACTTATAAGCGGAGTTCGCCGCCGGTTCGGCGAGCGGCAGGATCTCATGATGCGCGCCATAGAGCGCAGGGCGCATCAGGTCGTTCATGCCTGCGTCCACAATCAGGAAAGTACGGTCGGGAGCCTGTTTCTCATAGAGCGCCGTTGTGAGCAGGACGCCCGCATTGCCCGCAATCACCCGGCCGGGTTCAAGGATCACTTCAAAACCGTGACCGGCGGTCGCCTCAGCAATCATCGCCGCATAATCGGCGGGAGGCGCAGGCGAATCCGAGCTGCGATAGGGAATCCCGAGCCCGCCGCCCACATCAATCCGAGTGATTGCGTGCCCCTGCGCTCTCAGTCTCAGTGCAAGGCCGACGACTTTTTCGAATGCGGCACGCATCGGCGCGAGTTCGCCAATCTGACTGCCGATGTGAACGTCTACGCCGACCACCCTGATCCCAGGGAGGCGGCCTGCCTCATCATACAGCGCCTCAGCTTCGGTCCAGGGGACACCGAACTTGTCGCCTGCCTTTCCCGTCGAAATGTTCGGATGCCCGCCAGCCGCGACATCGGGGTTGACCCGGAGCGCCACAGGAGCGGCAAGGCCAAGGCCGGCCGCGACCCTCGAGAGCAGCTTCAACTCGCCCGCGCTCTCCACATTGAACTGGTGGATGCCGGCCTCCAGCGCGAGTTTCATCTCCGCTGCCGTCTTACCGACACCGGAGAACACGATGCGTGAGGCCGGGATGCCTGCCGTTAGCGCCCGCTGCATTTCGCCGCCGCTGACCACATCCGCCCCGCAGCCTTCAGCGGCGAGCGTCGCAAGGACAGCCAGATTCCCGTTCGCCTTGACCGAATAGGCGATCAGCACGTCCTGGCCGCGAAACGCTTCCTTCAGGACGTTCGCATGGCGCACGAAGGTGGCAGTAGAATAGACATAGACAGGTGTGCCGATCTCATCCGCGATCCGGTCGAGATCGATCCCCTCACAGTGGAGGCGGCCTTCGGCATAGTAAAAATGGTGCATCGTGGCTCCGGATCAGGAAAGGTCTTCGAGGCCTTCTGCGGTAACTGTCCCGGTGGGCACGCTCAGGGGCACTTCCCCGCCCCACTCGTTCAGCATGGGTGTATCCGGATCCGGCGGTTCGGGCACTTCGATTGTCTCATATTCGTCAGCCACCTCTTCAGCCACTTCAGGCATCGGCGGCGGGGCCGTCTGGCAGGCTGAACCGATCAGTGCAATGCTCCCCAACAGGATGAGCGGCCCAAACGGCTTCACAGGGCGCCTCCGGGGCCGCCGAGCAGTTCGTCCTCAGCGCCCTGATCGGAGGTTGCCGGCTGGCGGGCTGGCAATTGCGGCAGGTCGCGGTCGCGCTCCTCCGGCAATGTCGCCGGATCAACCTCGCCGGCAGGACGTCCGAACAGCGGGTCAGGCCGCTGGAGATCGCCCGTGAGTCCGCAAGCGGAGAGGGAAGCTGCCATAAAGCCAGCCGCAATGAGCGCAGGTGTCCGGGTCATTCGCATTACTCACTCCAGTCGAAGTCTCTGCTGCCATTGTGCCACCTGTTCGGCCACCCGAACAGGGCTTGTTGCGCCGTATGACATACGGGACGCAGCGGATGCCTCAACCGTCAGTACGCCAAGGACATCCGGCGTGATGTCTGCGTGAACGCCCTGCATGTCCGCGACCGGCAGGTCTGCAAGGTCGCATCCCCGGGCTTCGGCGAGCGCGACGATCCGGCCCGTGACGTGGTGGGCCTCGCGAAATGGCAGGCCCAGCTCCCGCACAAGCCAGTCTGCGAGGTCGGTCGCCGTGGAGAAGCCCTTGGCTGCAGCGGCCCGCATCGTGTCAGTGTTAAAGGTGATCGTCTCGATCATGCCGGTCATTGCCCGGGCACACAGGTCAAACGTGTCGAACGCCTCAAAGGTCAGGCGTTTGTCGTCCTGCAAATCCTTTGCATAGGTCAGCGGCAGGGCCTTCACCGCGCCCTGGAGGGCGAGGAAATGCCCGGTGATGAGTGCGGATTTGGCCCGCACCAGCTCGGCTGCGTCCGGGTTGCGCTTCTGCGGCATGATCGAGGACCCGGTCGACCAGGCATCGCTCAGCAGTGCGAACGCAAACTGCGGGCTGGTCCAGAGAACAATCTCCTCAGCGAGACGCGAAAGATGCGTCGCCGCGATCGACAGGGCTGCCAGGGCTTCGAGCGCAAAGTCCCTTGCTGAAACCGCATCCATCGAATTCGCCATCGGCCGGGCAAATCCGAGCGCTTCGGCAGTCATGTCCCGGTCAATGGGGAAACTCGTACCGGCGAGAGCGGCGGCCCCCAGCGGGCACTCGTTGAGACGCACGGCGCAGTCCAGAATCCGCGAACGGTCACGCTCCAGCATCTCCACATAAGCGAGAAGATGGTGCCCGAGGGTCACAGGCTGCGCTGTTTGCAGGTGCGTGAAGCCCGGCATGATGCTCGCGGCATGTTCCCCTGCCCGGCGAACCAGCGCGGCCTGGAGCGCTGTCACGAGCGCGCCGGTGCGTTCCAGCGCCCGCCGCGTCCATAGACGGAAGTCGGTCACAACCTGATCATTGCGGGAGCGGGCTGTGTGCAGACGCCCTGCCGGCTCGCCGATCAGCTCCTTCAACCGCGCTTCAACATTCATATGAATGTCTTCAAGCTCGCGGCGGAAGGGGAAGGTTCCGTCCCGCAGCTCCTCCATCACCTGGTCGAGCCCGGTCTGGATGGCGCTGTTATCGTCGGCCGTCAGGATTGCCATTTCAGCCAGCATGTCGGCATGGGCGCGGCTTCCGGCGACATCCTCTTCGGCCATGCGCCGGTCGATATCGAGCGACGCGTTGATTTCCTCCATGATCGCGGACGGTGTCGCGGCAAAACGCCCGCCCCACATCATCTGGCCTTTGCCGTCTGCCATAGGCATATCCTCAATTGTCAGTTTTGCGCAGGTGAGGCCGCCAATGACCCGCTACGCTTTTCTCGGGCTCTTCTTGGTCGGGCTTGCAGCTATTGTCTATGTGCTGATCAGCGCATCCTCCGGAAACACTGGAAGTAACCGGCTGGAACGGTATGCCACGGGTGAAATGCAGGCGCTGAGTTTCGCCTCTATGGGCCAGCCTGCCCCCGGCGGGACCTTCATTGACGCGGACGGCGAATTGCGGGGGCTCGACAGCCTGCGGGGGCGCACGATCCTCGTGAATTACTGGGCCACCTGGTGCGGCCCGTGCGAGAAGGAAATGCCTGCCCTCGGCGCCCTCCAGACAGCCCGGGGAGGCGACGCGTTCGAAGTTGTCGCCCTCAGCGTCGACGCCCGCGATGAAGGAGACTATGCCCGCCGCCGCCTGGCCGAGCTTGGGGCAGCGAACATCCGGTTCCGCCACGCGCCGCTCGATCAGGGGGAAGTTGTCTACGGCGCGGGCGTGCGGGGCTTTCCGACAACAATACTTTATGGACCGGACGGGCTCGAGATCGCCCGGCTCGAAGGGGACGCCGACTGGGCGTCTCTGGAGGCGGTCCAGTTCATAGACGCTGCTTTGAGGCTAGCCGGCGAGCGCTGACCTGATCCGCAGGAACTGCTCGACCATCTGGGCGTCCGGGGCGGGAACGGAAGTGGCCACCGGCCCGGCGGCCGGCCACATCATGACCAACATGCGCAGCTCCGTTATCAGGGCCCTGTCCGCCTCCGGATCCAGGCCCGACGCCGTTTCGAGGGCGAGCACGGCCAGGCCATAGGACGTCTGGTAGTCCAGCGGGCGCCGGATCTGGCCAGATGCGACGCCTGCATCGAACGTTTCTGCGCACAGGCGCACGAGGAAGCCAATCACCTCCCGGGCCTCTGCGCCCCGGGCCTGAATTGCGCCGAGCGATGTGTCGGCCTCTGCCACCACAGCAGCAAAGCCGTCGGGGTTCTCACCGCCAGTCTGGAGAGCGGCGCGCAGCGCCTCCATCACCTCGGGGTCAAGACCCGCCGCCATCATGTCAGAGGGCGCCGCGTCATAAACCGCCAGGGCTGCCTCAAGCAGCGCTGTTGCGCCCTCAGCTTCCTGCCCCGCGCCATTGAGAGCCTGAGCCGCGATCAATCGGGCCCGTATCAGCGCCGCACGCTGGTCCTCCGGCCAGGCCCTTACCCGAACGGTCTCAACACCCTCTGCAGTGGCCGCTGCGCCGCCGCGATACGGCTCCCCGCGCGGTACAGGCTCGTCGCAGCCAGCCACGGCCGACGACAGCGCAATACACAGAATGAAACCCGGCAGGCGCAGCGTTTGTCCTCACTCGGCAGTCACACACCGCGACGCTAGCGGGTCAGAGAGGAAATTCAAACCGCCTTGTCTGGCCCGCGTCAGAGAGAAGCGGCGCGCGGCAGCGGCGTCCGGCGGACAGGCGTGCACCAGTCGGGCTTCGGTTCGCGGCTATCAGAATTCCAAACCTTGTGCATGCCGGACTCGACCAGCATCTCGCCGACATCCCTGCCATCAAGGGAGAGCCGGAGCACATTTCGACCGTACCTGTCCCGGGAGACGATTTCCGTGACCACAACCTGCCGGCCGCGCGTCAGCTCAACGGCGGCCGCCTTCGCGTCGTACCCAAGCTCCCGCTCGGCCTCGCACTTCGCGCCGCCGCGCTGGGTGGTGGCGCCTGTCTCGGGAGCGTCGATACCGTGCAACCGGAAACGCGTGCCATCCGACAACCGGCCAGAGGATCCATCAGACCAGTAAACCGTGCCCCCAAGTTCGGTAGAGGCCTGCGCCGTCTCGCTCGCAAACCTTGCCCCGAGCGCGGATATGAGGATGAACACCAGAATCCCGGCAACGGGTATGATGCGCATGCGGACAGACATTACTCAGCCTCCGGACTACCCCGGAGGCACGCTGCCCCATTTCTGTTAACCAGCCGTTTACGCCGAAGTGCAGAACAGGCAGATCACAAACAATTCTGCTGCGCCTGTTTACCCGGCCTTCTCACCGGCTCGGCACAGGCTCATCGCCGGAATAGTCGTAAAAGCCCTTACCGGATTTTCGCCCAAGCCAGCCAGCCTCAACGAACTTAACAAGCAGCGGACACGGACGGTATTTGGTGTCCGCGAGGCCATCGTGCAGCACCTGCATGATCGACAGGCATGTATCGAGGCCGATGAAGTCTGCCAGCTGCAACGGGCCCATCGGATGGTTTGCACCGAGCTTCATGGCGGTATCAATCGAGTGCACCGAGCCGACGCCTTCATACAGCGTGTAGACCGCCTCATTGATCATGGGCATCAGGATCCGGTTGACGATGAAGGCGGGATAATCCTCCGCATTGGTCGTCGTCTTGCCGATGGCCCGGGTGTAAGCAATGGCCGCCTCATAGGTTTCCTGATTGGTGTTCAGGCCGCGGATGACCTCGAC
Organism: Hyphomonas sp.; assembly: GCF_046313735.1. GTDB lineage: Bacteria > Pseudomonadota > Alphaproteobacteria > Caulobacterales > Hyphomonadaceae > Hyphomonas. The sequence continues at coordinate 57,483 of NZ_JBKBXW010000015.1, read as the reverse complement.
CAGCTTCATCAGCGGAACCGGGTTCATGAAGTGGAGGCCGATGAACCGTTCAGGTCTGTCGGTCACCGAGGCGAGGCGGGTAATCGATATCGAGGACGTGTTCGTCGCAAGGAACGTATGGGCCGGCACGATTTCGGAGAGTGTCCGGAAAATCTGCTCCTTGATTTCCCGCTGCTCAGTTGCCGCTTCGATAACAAGATCGGCGGCTTCCTGGGCTTTCACGGAGGTCGAGGTGCGCACACGCTTCAGCGCCGACTGCATGTCCTCGAGGGTGATCATCTCCCGGGACACCTGACGCGCCATGTTGCGCTCAATGGTCTCCATGCCGGCCTTCAGCGCCGCTTCGGAAATGTCTGTCATTATGACATCATATCCGGCCAGCGCCGTCACATGCGCGATGCCGTTGCCCATCTGGCCTGCACCCACAACGCCCACAGTTCGAATGGCGGTCATGCTCGTATCACCCTGAAATCCTTGAAGGGGAAAGGTTATACGCCATTGTGCAGTGCGTCAAAGCGCTCAACGCAGGGCCGCATGCCTAGGCAGCCGGTTCCGCTGGCGGCACTTTTATGACCCTTGTGATCACAAATGCGAACACACCCACAAAGCTGAGCAAGCTGCCCGCGATCGCCCCGAGCGGCGTGAAGACAGCAACAACGCCTGTGATGGCAGCCAGCAGCACATGCGCCCGAAATCGCCAGATAGACTGGCGAGTCATCGCCAGTTCGGTTTCGTTCAGTTCGAGGACATCGGCCTTCGTGACTGCGTGGGCATACATGAGGCTGATCACGAGATAGATGAGGCCGTAACCCAGCGCAAAATAGCCCATGATTATGCCCGCGCGCGGGAAATCGACCCCGGCTGCTTCGAGCCAGGTCCGGTCGCCGCTCAGGCTGAGGATAAACCCGAAGAGGCTGTCGAAGATGAAGCGCAGGGGATAGGCCACGAACAGCACGAGCAGCAACAGCACACAGTTCAGGAAGATCACATAGCTGTCCCCTACCCCATACCGCCGGAAATAGGTGAAGTGGGCATTCCAGATTGCGACGAGCAGGATGAACCCGGCGGCGACGGGTATGATTGTCAGGAGGTGCTGCGTGAGCTCGTTGAACGTCTGGGGCCCGCTGGCGGACGACACCAGCATCCCGAATGCCAGCGCGAATACAATGTCCGACAGGTTCTCAATCCGGGTGACTGCCCCGCCGCGCCACCGGAAACGGGGATCATGATCGAGTTCCCGGATAGCGGCGTCACGGATCATGAACTTCCCCTGCCTTGACCACAGCAATATGCGGTCAATTCACCTCCGCGATCAACTGCGCAGACCCCAATGAAAAGCCCCGGCACCTTGCGGGACCGGGGCTTCAAAAAATGAGCGCCAAAAGCCGCTCAGAGCGCGCCGGTCAGCTCCGGCACAGCATTGAACAGGTCCGCCACGAGGCCGTAATCAGCCACCTGGAAGATCGGGGCTTCCTCGTCCTTGTTGATCGCGACGATGATCTTGGAGTCTTTCATGCCGGCAAGGTGCTGGATCGCACCGGAGATGCCGACAGCGATGTAAAGCTCAGGCGCCACGATCTTGCCGGTCTGGCCGACCTGATAGTCGTTCGGGGCATAACCTGCATCCACAGCGGCGCGCGAAGCGCCCACGGCTGCGCCCAGCTTGTCGGCGAGCGGGAAGATCAGCTCCTGGAACTTCTCGGACGAGCCCAGCGCACGGCCACCGGAAACGACCCGCTTTGCACCGGCCAGCTCCGGACGGTCGGACTTGACCATCTCTTCCGAGACGAACTCTGACTTCGTCTGCGCCGCCGGAGCCGCCACATCCTCAACCGAGGCCGAGCCATCCGTGCCAGCCGCTGGAAACGCCGTGCCGCGGACGGTGATGACCTTTTTCGCATCCGACGACTTCACTGTCATGATCGCGTTGCCGGCATAGATCGGGCGCACGAAGGTCGAGGCGTCCACCACTTCGACAATCTCCGAGAGCTGCATCACATCGAGCTTGGCTGCGATGCGCGGGGCAATGTTCTTGCCGGTCGTCGTCGCCGGGATGAACACTGCGTCATAGCCCGCCATCAGCGGCACAACGAGCGCTTCCATGGCTTCGGCGGTCTGCTTGCGCAGGCTCTCGCCTTCGGCTTTCAGCACTTTGCGGACCCCGGAGATCTTGGCCGCCTCCGGCGCAACCGGGCCAGCATTCTCGCCCGCGACGAGCACATCGACATCGCCGCCGAATTTCGATGCAGCGGTGACGACCTTGTGGGTCGCGTCAGACAGTGCGCCGTGGTGATGTTCTGCAATGACGAGGACAGCCATCAGACAGCTCCCGCAGTTTTGAGTTTGGACACAAGCGTCGCGACGTCTTCAACCTTGATGCCGGCGCTGCGCACAGCCGGTTCGGTGACCTTCACGACAGTGAGGCGCGGGGTGATGTCGACGCCGTAAGTCTCGGGAGACTTTTCCGCGATCTCTTTCTTCTTCGCCTTCATGATGTTCGGCAGGGACGCATAGCGCGGCTCGTTGAGGCGGAGGTCCACGGTCACAATCGCCGGCAGCGAGAGCGCGACGGTCTGGAGGCCGCCATCGACTTCGCGGGTGACGTTCAGCTTGTCGCCGGACTTTTCGATCTTGTAGGCGAAGGTGCCCTGCGGCCAGTCCAGCAGCGCGGCCAGCATCTGGCCGGTCTGGTTGGAATCGTCATCAATGGCCTGTTTGCCGAGGATCACGAGGTCGGGCTTTTCTTCCTCGACGACCTTTGCGAGGAGCTTTGCGACCGCGAGCGGTTCGACGGTCGCATCCGTCTTGATCAGGATGCCGCGGTCAGCGCCCATGGCGAGGGCAGTGCGGATCGTTTCCTGAGCCTGCTGCGGCCCGATGGAGACCGCCACGATCTCGGTCGCGACCCCGGCTTCCTTCATCCGGACAGCCTCTTCGACCGAAATCTCGTCGAAGGGGTTCATCGACATCTTGACGTTGGCGAGATCGACGCCGGTCTGGTCCGATTTGACGCGGACCTTCACATTGTAATCGATCACGCGCTTGACGGGCACGAGGACCTTCATGCGGGCGCTCCCTGAGTGTTTATCGTTCTGGCAGTTAAACCTGCCCTGTCCCTAGCTTTGCAGCGCAGCAGACGCAAGGCTTGACGCTTACGTCAGGGTCAATTTGGCGCGGCGTTTAGAATGCACATTCCAAGATGCGCTCCTTCGTTCTTATTCCGGCGCCTCATGGTTCATGGCCAGCACCTCTCCTGCCAGATAGAGGGAGCCGCATATCAGGATGCGGTCCGGCCTGCTCGCAGCCGCCGCGCGGATAGCATCGGAAAAGCTGTTCATTGCGGTGACTGCGAGGCCTGCTTCTGCTGCCCTTCCGGCCAGTTCGACCGGTTCAGCCGCCTGATGGCCCGGCGCGTTCGGGCAGGTGAAGACATCCGGCTTCATGCCAGAAAACGGCGCGAAGAAACCGGCAGAATCCTTGCTCGCCAGCATCGCGGTGACCAGCGCCGTGCGCCCGCCAAGGCCTTCGAGATGCGCCGCAATCGCGCGCGCAGCATGGGGATTGTGTCCGCCATCAAGCCAGACCGGCAATCCGCCCGCCAGCTGTGTGACCGGCCCATCCTTCAGCCGCTGCATCCGTGCAGGCCAGGTGGCCTTGCGGGCACCCTCGAAGATGGCGGCCTGACTGATGCGCGTGGAATTGCCGAAAAGCTGCATCGCCATGGCAGCAAGCGCAGCATTCGCCCGCTGATGCGCCCCCGGGAGGGGAATATCCTCCGGCATGGCCGCGATGAAATGCGGTTTGAGACGGTAAAGAAGCGACCCGTTTTCGGAGGCTTTGGCCGCAATCACAGCATCGGCGACCGGGTCCTGAATGGCCGTCAGCACGGGGCGGCCGGGCTTGATGATGCCGGCCTTTTCTGCCGCGATCCCGGCAAGATCCGTCCCGAGGAACTGGGCATGATCATAATCCACCGGCGTAATGACAGACAGCGCCGGAGACGCGATCACATTCGTGGCATCATAGCGTCCGCCAAGGCCAACCTCGAGGATCAGCACATCTGCCGGCACTTCCGAGAAGGCAAGCAGGGCAGCGGCCGTCGTCGCCTCGAAATGCGTGATCTCATCGCCTTCAACGGCCTCCAGGGTCCGCTCCAGCCATGCGACCAAAGGGGCAACCTCCACGAGCTTTCCGGCAAGCCGGATGCGCTCATTGAATCGAACCAGATGCGGGCTCGTGAACACATGCGCCTTCAGCCCTGCTGCTTCGGCCATTGCGCGCATGAACGCGCAGGTGGAGCCTTTGCCATTCGTGCCGGCAACATGGATGACAGGCGGCAGCCGGTCCTGCGGCCTGCCAAGGCGTTCGAGCGCGCGCTCAATCCGCCCGAGCGACAGCTCGATGACTTTCGGATATCGCCCTTCCAGCCGCTTCAGCGCTGCCTCAAGGGCCGGCGAAGGTGCGCTCAATCGGCCCTGCCCTTCGGCTCAGCGGGTTTCTCCGCATGGGTGCGAGGCGGTGTCAGCTGCAGGGAAGACCGGTCATCCCGGCGCCGGGACAGGGGCAAGAGGTGCGACAGCACCCGGGCCAGCGTCGCCTTCAGCTTCCGGCGGTCGACCACGATATCGACCTGGCCTTTTTCACGCAGGAATTCCGCCCGCTGGAAGCCCTTGGGCAGGCTTTCACGGATGGTCTGCTCGATCACGCGCGGGCCGGAGAAGGCTATCATCGCGCCCGGTTCGGCAATGTGCACGTCGCCCAGCATCGCATAGGATGCCGAAACGCCGCCAGATGTCGGGTCAGTCAGCACCACAATGTAGGGCAGTTTCGCGTCAGCGAGATCATTGATGGCCAGCGTCGTGCGCGGCATCTGCATCAGGCTGAGCGTGCCTTCCTGCATCCGCGCGCCCCCGGAAGCGGTACAGACAACAAAGGCTGACTTGCGCGCCAGTGCGAGCTGCGCCGCCGTAATGAAGGCTTCTCCGGCGGCCATGCCGAGCGAGCCGCCCATGAAATCAAAATCCTGCACAAGGACAACCGCCGGAACGCCGCCGATCTTGCCATAGGCCGCGACCATGCAGTCTTCCTGCAGAAGCGGCGCGCCGCCCTCTTCGGTTTCTTTCAGGTCGCGGTTCTGCACCTTGGTCTTCGCTGCCCGCAGGCGCGCCGGATAAGGCTTGTCGTCCTTGAACTTCAGCGGATCCATCGGCACCGGCGGCAGCGAAACAGGCTCCCAACGCTCATCATCGAACAGGAGGCGGAAACGCATACGCGGAGAAATCCGCATGTGCGCACCCGCAGGGGTTACATTCCAGCTCGCCTCAAGATCGCTGCGATAGATCAACTCGCCGGAAGCGGGGCATTTTACCCAAAGGTCGTCCGGCGTGTCCTTCTTGGACAGCATGGTCTTCAGGCCCGGCGGGGTGACCTTGTTGATCCAGTTCATCTGACGACGCCTCCTGACGTGTGGCCGCTATCAGCCGCTGCGCACCGTTTCGAGCGCTTTGCGCAGTTCAAGCGCAAGGCGGCCCATCGCCTGGGCAGCCGTCTCATGTTTGCCGTTTGCGTGCGCATCCTGCGCCATTTCCACAAAAGCCGAACCAACCACCACCCCGTCAGCGATTTTAGCCATTTCAGCGGCCTGTGCACCATTTTTTACACCGAAACCGACACAGACCGGCAAGCCTGACACAGCTTTAACCATCGCAACCTTGCCCGCGATGGCGGCCGGATCGGCGCTGCCAGCCCCGGTAACGCCGGTAACCGCGACAAAATAGATGAATCCCGAGGCCCCTTCCGCCACTTTCCGGGCGCGGGCTTCGTCCGTGGTGGGCGTTGCCAGCCGGATCACGGCCAGGTTGCTGCCGGCATAGGCCTCCCTCAGGGGGCCGTCTTCCTCGGGCGGCAGGTCCACGATGATCGTCCCGTCGATCCCTGCAAGGGCAGCCGCATCGGCAAACGTCTCATATCCCATGCTGTGCACAGGATTGGCATAGCCCATCAGGACCAGAGGCGTTACCGGGTCGTCTTTCCGGAACCGGGCAGCCAGGCGCAGGACATCCGTAAGGCTGGTCTTGTTGGCAAGGGAGCGCAGCGCAGCGCGCTGGATGGTCGGCCCGTCGGCCATCGGATCGGTGAACGGCGCGCCGAGTTCCAGAATGTCGGCGCCATTGTCACGCAGCGCGCAGAGCGCCTGATAGCTCGCCTCCAGGTCCGGATCACCCGCCATCAGATAGGCGACGAACACTGCGCGCCCATCATTCTTCGCCTTCGCAAAGGCGGCCCCTATCCGTTCCCGGCCCATTTTCAGATTTCCGTGTTCTCAGCCACCCATGCGCCGTAGGCGGCATTCACATGGGTCAGCGGTGTCGCAACAATGGCCGGCACATCATAGGGATGAAGCCGCAGGATCATCTGATCCAGCTTCGTCCAGTTTGCCTCAGGCGCCTTCAGCCACAGCAGGAACTCGAAGGACTGCTCAATCACACCCTTCCAGCGATAGGTGGACGAGACCGGGCCTTCAAGGTTGGCGCAAGCCGCAAGGCGCGCCTCCAGGGCGGCATCAGCGATCTCCTCAGCCACCCGGCGCGAGGGACAGGTGATCCGTATCAGGATGAGCTTGGTCACATCTCGACTCCCAGCGCCTTGGCGACAGAAAACACATCTTTGTCCCCGCGCCCGCACATGTTGAGGATCACAAGCCCGTCCTTGCCGAGATCCTGCGCAATCTCGCCGATACGCGCCAGCGCATGGGCAGGCTCGAGCGCCGGAATGATGCCCTCAAGCCTTGTGCAGAGCTGGAACGCCGCCAGTGCTTCATCATCCGTGCAGGCCAAGTATTCTGCTCGCCCCGCATCGCGCAGGAAAGCATGTTCTGGCCCAATGCCCGGATAATCGAGGCCAGCCGAAATGGAATGTGCGTCGATGATCTGGCCATCATCCGTCTGCAGGAGATAGGTGCGGTTGCCGTGCAGGATGCCCGGCTTGCCGCCATTGAGCGCGGCAGCATGTTCGCCCGTCTCGATGCCGTGGCCGGCCGCTTCCACGCCGATCAGGCGCACGCTTTCATCCTCGATGAAGGGATGGAACAGGCCGATGGCGTTCGAGCCGCCGCCGATACAGGCGACAACCGCATCCGGAAGGCGCCCTTCCCGCTCCAGTATCTGCGCGCGCGCCTCGCGCCCGATCACCGACTGGAAGTCGCGTACAATCTCCGGATACGGATGGGGGCCGGCGGCTGTGCCGATGCAGTAGAAGGTCGAGTCGACATTGGTCACCCAATCGCGCAGGGCCTCGTTCATGGCATCCTTCAAGGTGCCGGTGCCCGAGGAGACCGGAACGATCTCGGCGCCCAGCAGGCGCATCCGGAAAACGTTCGGCTTCTGGCGCTCGACATCGGTCTCGCCCATGAACACGACGCAGGGCAGGCCGAAACGCGCGCAGATCGTCGCAGTCGCAACGCCGTGCTGGCCTGCGCCGGTCTCCGCAATGATCCGCGTCTTGCCCATGCGCCGGGCCAGCAGGACCTGGCCGAGGCAGTTGTTGATCTTGTGGGCGCCGGTGTGGTTCAGCTCGTCGCGTTTGAAGTAGATTTTCGCGCCGCCGAAGTGCTCGGTCAGGCGCTCCGCAAAATACAGCGGCGAGGGCCGGCCCACATAATGGGTCCAGAGGTCGTCCATCTCGGCTGCAAAAGCCGGGTCCTGCTTCGCCTTTCGGTACTCGGCCTCAAGCTCAAGGATCAGGGGCATCAGCGTTTCGGCGACATACCGGCCGCCAAACTCGCCAAACCGGCCGTTCGCGTCCGGCCACTGGTCCCAGGTATTGCGAATATCCATCGAAGTCACAGCCCCTTTGCCGCGCGGATGAAGGCGCGGACACGTTCCTTGTCCTTTACCCCCCGCTCCCGCTCGACGCCAGAGGACACATCCACCGCAGCCGCACCCGTATCCAGGATCGCGCGGGCGACGTTTTCCGGGGTCAACCCGCCCGCAAGCAGCCACGGCTTCGGCGCAGTCCAGCCCTCCAGGATGGCCCAGTCAAACGCATTGCCATGCCCCCCTGCCTGAGCGGAGCCCTCCGGCGCCCGCGCATCTATCAGCAGACGGTCTGCTGCCTTAAAAGCCTCTGCGCCGGCAAGATGGGCCCGCGTGCGCACGCCGACAGCCTTCCACACCTCAAGCCCACTCATCTCGCGTATTGCCGAGACACGCTCCGGCGTCTCCTGCCCGTGCAGCTGGATCACGGGAAAACCGAGCGCGGCAGCAGCCCGGACGGCCTCATCCGCGGGGTCAGCGAGCAATGCAACCGCCTGCGCGGGTCCCATTGCCGCGATCAGTTCGCCTGCAGCCTCGAATGGCACGAAGCGCGGGCTGATCTCGATAAAGTTGATACCGATCCAGCCTGCGCCTTCGCGTGCCGCGAACGACACCATATCCGCATCGCGGATCCCGCAGATCTTCACTTCCGCCATGTCAGCGTCCTAAAAGCTCGCGCGGGCCGAAGGAAGCCCGGCCCGCCTCATCCGGCTGTCAACTTGCCAGTGGCCGCTTCGAGAACGGGCCTTCCGGCAGCGCGTGCATCCGGGAAGGGTGCACGAGGAAGTAATCCCGCCAACGCCGCTTTTCATCGAGGGTGCGGACCGGGATCAGTTCCTCGTCATCATCGTCAAGCCGCCACGCCTCGTAGCCAAGGCCGAGGAAGAAATCGAGCACTGCCTGGGGGTCGCGGCCAAAATTCCTCTGCAGGGAGAAGGGATGGATCTCGATCAGGAAGGCCGGCAGGAACTGGTCGATTGTCTTGCGGCCACCCTCGATCATCAGGCATTCGGCGCCTTCGATGTCACATCGCACAAAGTCCACCCGGTCGAGACCGAATTTCGTGACGATGGAATCCAGCGAGATAACGTCGGTCTTCTGGCGCACGAACTCGGTATCGTTCTTCGTCGCGAGAATCTCCTCGGAGCCGCGCGCTGTATCCCCGATCACGGCATAGGCGCGGCCAAGATGGCCGCTGCCCTTCCGGGGCACATTCAGCATCGTCTCGCCATCCTTGTCGCCGATGGCATAATTGTGCGCCGACACGTTCGTCAGCTTGTGCCAACGGAACAGGCGGGTCATGATTTCGAACGAGTATTTCGACGGCTCGAATGCCAGCACCCGGCCTTCCGGCCCGACAATGTCTGACAAAAGGTACGAGTGGCGCCCGTCACTCGCCCCGAAATGCAGGCAGGTGTCGCCCGGCTTGCACATGAACTTCATGTACGGCGCCTCAGGCTCAAACTTCCGGCCCGCCAGATTGCGCTGGTACATGCGCCAGGTCGTGAAGTAGTTCCGGATCCGTTCTGTCGGTGTCATGAGGCCCCGTTCCTGAATTCTGATGACCACGCTTTTTGTCCGGAATCTGCCAAAAAGATAGACCCTTGCCGCATCAACCGGGCCATCCGCCCTTTGCAGATGGCCCGGTTTTTGCTCGATTACGCTGGATCGCCGCGCTTTGCCCTGCCCTGCGGCGCCGGAGGACATCTTGAAAGCGGTCATTTTTGCTGGTGGCTATGGAACACGCCTGTCCGAAGAGACAGCGCTTCGACCCAAACCCATGGTTGAGATCGGCGACCGACCGATCCTTCACCACATCATGGAATCCTATGCCGCCCACGGCATCACCGAGTTCGTAGTCCTTGGCGGCTACAAGGTCGGCACGATCAAGGATTATTTCCTGAACTATCACTGGCGCGGCAGCGACTTCACGATCGACCTTTCAAACGGGCAGATCGTCTGGCACGAAGCCCATGGCCTGCCCTGGAAAGTTACAGTGCTTGATACCGGCCTCAACACGATGACCGGCGGGCGCCTGAAGCGCGCCCGGCATGTGATCGGCAATGAGACGTTCTGCCTGACCTATGGCGACGGGCTCTCGGATGTGGACATCACCGCCCTGATCGCTGCGCACAAGGCGAGCGGCGCCCTCGCCACTGTCACAGCGGTCGCCCCGCCCGGCCGCTTCGGCGTCCTCGGCCTTAGCACAGAAACCGACCGCGTGCAGGCATTCCGCGAAAAGGACTCTGTGGATGTCGGGCTTATCAATGGCGGATTCTTCGTCTGCGAACCGGACGTGTTCGACCTGATCGACGATGACAGCACCGTCTGGGAACAGGAGCCGATGGCCCGGCTTGTCGAGAAGAATGCATTGTCCGCCTTCCGCCACCTCGGCTTCTGGCAGGCAATGGATACCGTGCGCGACAAGCAAGTGCTGGAAGCCGCCTACGCGGCCGGCGCGCCCTGGCTGAAACCGGTCTGAGCGCAGAACCACCAAGACCGCCGGGATAGTACGCTATCCCGGCAGGCCAATCCCGTCATAGCGCGTGACGCTGCCCTTCGGCAGCAGCCGCCGGCCGTCAATCACGACAGGGGTGTCTCCGCGCTCAGCCAGAAGTCCCGGCAACGATCTGAACTCAGGCCAGCCCGTCATCAGAAGGATCGCCTGCGAGCCGGAGACGGCATCTTCGAGCTTGTCTTCAAAACGCACGCCCGACGGGAACACCTTTTCTGCCTCGTGGCGCGCAATCGGATCGAACGCGGTTACGTTCGCACCGGCATCAATCAGCGCCTGCGTCACGGGAAGCGACGGGCTTTCTCGGATGTCGTCCGTGCCCGGCTTGAATGCCATGCCCAACACAGCCACATTGAGCCCGCCGAGCGCGCCGGCATGTTTTGTAAGCATGTCGAGCATCTTCTGGGGCTGGTTGGCGTTCACACGAATAACCGAGTCGAGAAGGTCCATCGCAGCGCCGCGCTCCCGGCCATGCGCGATCAGGGCTTTGACATCTTTCGGGAAGCAGCTGCCGCCAAAGCCGCAGCCAGCCGCAAGATAGGAGATCATTCCCGGTGTTACCCGCGTGCCATCAGCCAGGATCGGCATGAACCGCTTGTCCAGATGCACCCCGCGCATCACCTCAACCGCGTCCACGCCAAGTTTGGCGGAAAGGTTCCCCATTTCGTTGGAGAAGGAGATCAGCGTCGCAAGCAGGGAGTTGGCGACATATTTGATCATTTCCGCCGTGCGCGGCGTTGTCTCGACAACATCAGCGTCCGGAAAGACTTCGTAGAGGCCAGCCATCACCTTGCGTGTACGCGCATCGATGCCGCCCAGCACGATCCGGTCGGGCGACATGAAGTCGGCGATTGCCTCGCCCTCCTTCAGGAATTCCGGGTTCATGCCGACGCCAAAATCCGCCCCGGCCTTCTTGCCGGATGCCGCCTCCAGGATTGGCAGCACGACATCTTCCGTCGTGCCCGGCACGACCGTGCTCTTCACGACGACGACGTGATAGGCGTCATGCGTGCGCAGCGCTTCGCCGATCTGGCGGGCGGCTTCGCGGATATATTTGAGGTCAATCAGGTCGCCATCGAACGGCGTGCCCACCGCAATCAGGGTGAGATCCGCGCCGCGCACCGCGCCTGCCAGGTCGCCCGTTGCCCGAAGACGCGACGGGATCACCTCGTTCATCATATCTTGCAGGCCAATCTCGAAGATCGGCGGAACCTTCGAATTGATCTTGGCGACCTTCTCAGGGTCCACATCTACGCAGGTGACATTATGCCCCTTCGAAGCAAGGCACGCCCCGGAGACGAGACCGACATAACCTGTTCCAACCACAGCAATGCGCATGTCAGGCCACCTCCGCCTCTTGGTTCGTGGAATACCAGATGAGCGCCCGGCGCAGACCCTCATCAGGTCCGACTACCGGCTCATATCCAAGTTCCGTCCGGGCCTTTTCGATCACCGGGCAGCGGCGGTTGGGGTTGTCCGTCAGGTATTCACTGTCGTCGGATTTACCGAGAACGACCTTGCCCTGATAGCCGAACAGGTCTGCCGCGATTGCCGTCACCCGGCGCGCAAGCTCTGCCATGCTGATCTCGGGCGTCTCGGTCCCGATGTTATAGGCTTCGCCGTCCCGTCCCCGGACGAGGATCTTGTAGTAGCCTGCAACAGCGTCTGCGATGTAGCAGAAGGTGCGCGTCGGCGAGCCGTCCGAAAGCATGACGATGTCCCGGCCAGCGAAAATATCCCGCGCAAAATCCGGCAGGACACGGCCATCGGTGATCTTCAGGCCCGGGCCATAGTTGTTGAAGGGCCGCGCGATCCGCACTGGCACGCCATGCACCTTCGCGAAGTTGACGCAAAGCGTCTCGCCATAGCGCTTGGACTCGTCATAGCAGGCGCGGGGCCCGGTGCAGGAAACATTGCCGCGATAGGTCTCCGGCGTCGGGATATTGTCCGCCGTCGGATCACCATAGATTTCGCTGGTGGAGTAGAAGAGGAAGCCCGTCATCGGATGTCCGGCGGCGGCCCAGGCGCGCGCCTGCTCCAGAAGATTGCGCAGACCGTTCACATTCGCATCCATGGTTTCGATCGGATACTGACGATAGAAAATCGGCGATGCAATCGAGGCCGCGTGGATCAGAAAGTCCTGCGGCGGCATGTTTGCTGGCAGCGGATCAAGTACATCATGCCGACCGATGGTCAGGTCTGGCCGGCCATCCAGCGCCGAGAGCCAGTCCGGCACGCCGCGCATGTAATTGTCCAGAACCGTCACCTGAACCGGCGCCCGGCCCGAAACGTCATTATAATGAAGAACCGACTGGACGAGGTAATAGCCCAGGAAGCCCGCCCCGCCGATGATCAGAAGCCGTTTACCGGCCATCTCGCCGAACTCTTCGGCGAGCGTCGAAGCGATCTCCGCAAGGTCTGCGTTTACAACATCCTGCCCGGTCTTCATGCAACGGCCTCGTTCTGAGCTTGAAGTGTCTTGAAATGTGCGTCCTGCCGCGCGCGCAGGTCATGGACCACGCTATCCTTCGGCACGGAAATATCTGCGGTTGTCAGCACAGCGTCCTTTGGAACATCCCGCGTCAGCACGCAGCCTTCGGCGATGCCCATGGGCACAAGATTTTCTGCCTTCATGATCTCGGCTGTTTCGCAGACCCCATAGGTCATGAACCCGCCGATGCCGTCGAGCGTTTCACCGGCTTTCAGGTCGCGCTTCGCAGTGGCCACAACCTCGACCCGTGGCGCACCGATGGGGGCAATCGGAATGTCGCCGAACAGGCTGACGCGCCCGATGGAGTTGTGTACCTCAAGCGCTGTCAGGTGCCAGGCCGTATAGAAGCTGTAGACTGGCCCCTGCCCCAGCTTGCCGTAATCGAGGTAGATTTTCTGGGTGTCATCGCCGGCCTCGGCGAAAACGAAAATGCCCGGGTTCGGCTGGCTGCCGACAACATAGTCAACAATACCGCCCAGCGCGCGCACCTCATCAAGGTCATAAGCCGTTACAAGCTCATCAACATGGCCGCGGTGCTCCAGCCCGATCATCCCTCGCCGGGCGATCGTCATGCCGGTCGAATTTGCAGTCATAGCCTGCTCGAAGGAAATCTTGGTGCCGTCGGCAAAACTCGTCACCATCTCCGGCGTCTGGCCCCATTGCTTTGCAAATGCGGCCTGCGTCGCGGGCGTCCGGTAGCGATCCTGAAGGCCCTTGATATTGCCGCAGATGAGCGGCTTCAGCCCCAGCCCGCGCACATACCGCACGAGGTTCATCTGCACGACCGGCTGGTCGCCGTCCGCGCCCGCCAGGATGATCCCGGCTTCATCGGCCATGTGTTTCAGGATGGCGCCGCAGGTCGCGTCCAGCTCTGCGTTCATTGAAACCATCGGCTTGCGATGCTCGATCGAGAGCAGTGTCACGCGCGCGCCATAGGCCACATGGCCGGTCGCCTCGAGGGTCACATCAATAAGGCTTGCCGCCGCCGCAACCGCAGGGTCGGTGGTGACGGCATACATGCCGGCTGAGATCGCATCATCCAGCTCAGCGGGCGTGTGCACTTCGCGGATCGCAGACGGGTTGATGCCAGTCGCCGTGTAGCAGCCTGCGGCCTTTTCCAGAGACCGGTTGCAGATCACAGCGAGGCGAAGGCCCGGCACATGCCGCAGGATCTGGCTGGATACGCCCCGGCCCATATAGCCGGCGCCAAACATCGCAACCTGCACCGGCTGGCCGGCTGCGGCGCGGGCGTCGAGCGCTGTATCTAGAAGGATCATTTCAAACCTGCCCTTGCCCTATCTTGGGACTTTCCGAGTTCCGGAGAGAATTCATCGCAAGCACCATGCCCGCCGCTCTGCCTGTGTCATACATTCAGAAATGGCCAGCTGCGGTCCTTGTCCGAAAGCTCTGTCGGGGGGAGGGGCCAGGAAATCGCCAGCGCAGGATCGTCCCACCGGACCCCGCTTTCTGATTGCGGCGCATAAGGCGCGCTGACCATGTAAGCGACTTCCGTATCATCCATCAGCGTCTGGAACCCATGCGCGCACCCTTTCGGGATCAGCACCTGCTTGCGGTTTTCGGCCGCCAGTTCGATCCCGACCCATTTGAGATATGTGGGGGACTCCGGCCTCAGATCAGCAACGACGTCAAACACAGCCCCGCGCACGCACCTTATCAGCTTGTCCTCTTCATCCGGCGCACGCTGGAAATGCAGGCCCCGCAGCGTACCCGCACGCTCGGACCACGACATGTTCGCCTGAACGAAGCCGGTCGGCAGCCCATGCGCCGCAAACGTGTCCGCGCAGAAGGTACGGGCAAAGAAGCCGCGCGCATCCCCCCGGCGCTGCAAATCTATTTCGGCTGCGCCATCAATCCCGACTGGCCGGATAATCATTCCTGTTGGCTCCGCATCAGTCCTGTTTGCCCGGCCCGGACGACGAGTTCGCTTCCGGCTCGGAAATCGACCAGCGTCCCGAGAGCGTTTTGCCGGTTGTTACCTTGTGTGCGAGGCGGCGCAGGTGGAAACCGGCCCGGGCAAAAGTCTGATCGGCGTTCTGTTGCACCAGAAGACCCTTCAAACGGGCGGCCCGGCCGACTCCCTTTCCAAACTGTGACGCCAGGATTTCGCGGAATGCGCCTTTCCGGCCTTCGTCGATGAACGCCGCGGCGCGCCTGCTGAGCTCGGGCCTGAAAGCGTCCCACCATTCGAGGCATTCGGCCTGCAGCCGGTCGAGCGCGGCCGGTGTCGCCCACATCTCTGCCACGAACTTTGCCGCGCCGCGCCAATCCTCGAATGAGGGCAAGGGATGAGGTCCCAGCAAGAGACCGTAGGGATCGGAAAGCCTGCGCTTCGGGATCAGCGGAATAGCGCCGAGATGCAGCGCCTCGTAAGGCCGGAAGGTTTCGATACAGACATTGCCGGACGGGCATGGAGCGAATACGGCGTTTGACATCGCGGCCTTGTATTCGGCCCGGCTGATGCCAGCCTCACCCTTGTAGGATTTCGGCAGCGACAGCAGGCCGCCCGGAACATCCCGAAAGGCGCGGGCCATCACGTGCCGGTCTGCCTTCCAGTCCCCTGCAAACATCCAGCTGAGCTCCCGGGCACCCGGCGGTGTCCGGCATTCCGGCCCGAAATCGCTTGTGACACCCAGTGGTAGGGGAAAAACTCCCGGACTTTCCACGCCCTCAAACGGCATCATCCGGAAGACAAAATCGAACGCGGCATAGGCCGCAAAGTCCCCGCGATAATACTCGTCGCCAATATGGATCAGGCCGCACCCGCCAGCCTGCCGGACCCGGGCAAGAAATGCCGGATCGAGGTTCATCCGGAGCACACTCGCGAAAAGATATATCGCGCCAGGATACACCGGGATCTCAGCACCCTTGGGCAGGAGGCGGATCCGCAGAGGGCTGAGCACATGCTGCACCCAGTCCGCTTCCACCGGCATCGCTGGAAAGAGCGACAGGATTTCTGGCCGGCCAAGCATATCAGCCCCCGGTTCTCCGGAAATCCTAGAGGAGTTCGGCTCTTCCACAATCGTCCCGCCCGCAATGACCGTATGATACGCCAAGGGTCATGAACAGCGGGTTCACCGGTTTGTGTGAAACTTGCAGGGAACCTGCCCTGTTTTTGGTTCTCTGCACACCTGCCTACAGACGTTCCGAGGTTGGCGTCCCCGCCAGTTTCTGCCAGCCTGCAGCGGCAAGAGGCAGACCCGCCGGCACGGGGCAGGTCCAGAGACAGGAAACACGCAGAATGGACCTCGAATTGACACCGGCGGACATCGAGTTCCGGGATGAAGTCCGCGCTTTTCTTGCAGACAAGCTGACACCCGAACTCTCAGCGGCCGGGAGGTTGGCCACCAGCGTCTTCATCGAGCCTGAATACTCCCTGCCCTGGCAGCGCATTCTTCATGCCCGTGGGTGGGTCGCGCCGCACTGGCCGAAGGCCTATGGCGGCACCGGCTGGGACGAGATGAAACGCTACATCTTCGCCTCGGAGTGTGCCCGCGCCGGTGCGCCCGGCCTCGCCCCGATGGGGCTCGGCATGGTCGGCCCCTGCATCATCGGATACGGGACCCCCGAGCAGAAAGCCTACTACCTTCCGCGCATCCTGTCCGGGGAAGACTACTGGTGCCAAGGGTACTCCGAGCCAGGCGCAGGCTCTGACCTCGCCTCTCTTCAGCTGCGAGCGGAGAGCGACGGTGATGATTACATCCTGAATGGCACGAAGATCTGGACCACCCACGCCCATCACGCCAACAAGATGTTCTGCCTCGTGCGGACCGACCCCGCCGCCAAGCCCCAGAGCGGTATCACTTTCCTGCTGCTCGACATGGATACACCGGGCATCAAGGTCGACCCGATCATCACATTGGCCGGCGAGCATGAGCTGAACCAGGTCTTCTTTGATGATGTCCGCGTGCCCAAGAGCGGCCGGCTCGGTAAGGAGAATGATGGCTGGTCCGTCGCCAAATACCTGCTCGAATTCGAGCGCGGATCAGGCTCTTCAGCCGGGCTGGAAGCGCTTTTGAAGCGCTATCACGCGCAGGTCATGTCAAACGGCGATGCTGAGCCGGGCCTGATCCGCAGGCTCGGCGATGTTGCGATCCGGGTTGAAGCAACCAAGATGACAGAACAGCGGGTGCTGGCAGACCTTTCAAGCGGCCAGCCGCCGGGGCCGGCAGCTTCGATGCTCAAAATCCAGCGGACCGAACTGATGCAGGCGATTGACACACTCGGCATCGACGCGCTGGGCAGTTATGCAGCGCCTTTTCAGCCCGATGCGTGGCGCCCCTGCTCCAATGGCGAGGTGATCGGCCCAAAAAGCCTCGTGACGGCAACAGCGCGGTATCTCAACAACCGGGCCGGCTCTATCTATGGCGGATCAAACGAAGTGCAGCGGAACATCATCGCTAAGATGGTGCTTGGGCTTTAGGCCCATTACCATCTCCTGCCTCGCCATTTGACGACACACCAACGGGCCAGCCCGCTGCTCATGAACCACCTTGCGAGGGCTTCCCGGGTCACTTACGAGGTTTGTTCCGGCTTGCCGGGCTGACACGCATGTTGCTCCAGGAGTCTTTGATGCCATTTCCCCGGTTTGTGTTTGCAGCCCTGGCATTCATGGTTTCAGCCTGCACCGCGTTGGGGCCCGTCACGCCCGGCGAGGAGGCTGCCCGCACGGCAGACTCCACCTCATCTCTCCTGCCCTATGAAGCCTTCACCCTCGACAACGGCCTTACCGTCATTTTCCACATTGACCGCTCGGACCCCGTCGTCGCCGTTTCGCTCACAGCGCATGTCGGCTCAGCCCGCGAAAAGCCCGGCCGCACAGGATTTGCCCACCTCTTCGAACACCTCCTCTTCCTCGAATCGGAGAATCTCGGCCCCGGCGGGCTTGACCAGCTCTCCGCGCGCATCGGCGGCTCAGGCGCCAATGGCTCAACCAACCGCGACCGGACCGACTACCTGCAAACAGTGCCGAATGACGCGCTGGAGAAAATGCTCTGGGCGGAGGCCGACAAGCTCGGCTGGTTCATCAACACGGTGACCGAGCCGGTGCTCGAAAAGGAAAAGCAGGTCGTCAAGAACGAGAAGCGCCAGGGTGTCGACAACCGCCCTTATGGCCACACCTTCTATGTGATGCATCAGGCGCTCTATCCTGAGGGCCACCCCTATAGCTGGCAAGTGATCGGCTCGCTGGAGGATTTGCAGGCTGCGACGCTCGACGACGTCAAGGAATTCTACAATGCGTGGTACACGCCCAACAATGTGACGCTGGTGGTCGCGGGCGACTTTGATCCCGACCAGGCCCGCGCGTGGGTCGAGCGTTACTTTGCCGAAATCCCGCGCGGCCCGGAGATCGAGCGCCTTGAGCCGATGCCCGCCGATCTGCAGGAAACCGTCCGCCTCTACCATGAAGACAACTTCGCCCGCCTGCCCCAGCTGACCCTCAACTGGCCGACTGTCGAGATGTTCCATCCCGACAGCTACGCCCTAGCCGTGCTCGGCGAGCTGCTGACGGACGGCAAGGAAGCCCCGCTAAATGAAGTGCTGATCGATGAGGCAAAGGTCGCAGCCACCGTCTCTGTCTTTCCCTACACCAGCGAACTTGCCGGCGAGTGGATCCTGCAGGTCAGCGCCTTCAGCGGCACGCCGCTCGATGATGTTGCCGCCGCGCTCGAAGAAGGCTTCGCCCGCTTTGAATCCCGCCCGATCTCGGACGAGGACCTGCAACGGGTGAAGATCCAGCAGGAAGTCGCCTTCTATAACGGCCTCGGCAGCGTCCTCGGCAAAGGCGCGCAGCTTGCCCGCTACAGCATGTTTGCCGGCGACCCCGGCTTCATCGATGAAGACCTCGCCCGCATCCAGGCCGTCACGGCTGAAGACGTCCGCCGCGTCTACGAGACTTACATCAAGGGCCGCCCGCATGTCGCCACCAGCTTCGTGCCCCGCGGCGCACCGGAGCTGGCGCTCACGGGCTCGGTCCGCGCTGAAGTCGTCATTGAGCCGATTGTTGAAGGCGCTGAAGCAGAGTTCGACCTGACCAGCTCTGCCGAATATGAGCGCACGCCCTCGCTGATCGATCGCAGCGTCGAGCCGCCCTACGGGCCAGCGCCGCAGCTGACCCCGCCGGCCGTCTGGCAAACTGCGACAGCCAACGGAATCGAGGTCTTCGGGATCACGGATGACGAGTTGCCCCTCATCCGCTTCTCACTCGTGATGCAGGGCGGCCACCTGCTGGACACGCCCGAAACCGCCGGAACCGCGAACCTGCTGGCAGAAGTCCTTCTGAAAGGCACCGCGAGCCGCACTCCGGCGGAGCTCGACAAGGCCTTTGCCCTGCTCGGGGCGAATGTCTCCGCAGCCGTCACTGGAGAAACTTTCCAGATCATCGGCTCAACGCTCGCCCGCAATCTCGGCCCAACCCTCGCCCTTGTCGAAGAAGCCCTGATGGAGCCGCGATGGGACGAAGCCGAGTTTGCCCTCGCCCTCGCCCGAACGCGCGACGGTATCGAGCGGTCAAAGAGCGATCCGAACACCATCGCCGTCCGGGCATTCAACCTCGTGAATTTCGGCGAGGGCAGCATGCGGGCGCGCAGCGTCCTCGGCAGCAACTCATCACTGTCGGCCATCACGCTCGAAGATCTCAAGGCCTGGCACGCGTCCAATCTCTCTCCGCACCTCGCGAGCTTCCGGATAGTCGGTGATGCAAGCCAGACGGATGTCATGGCCGCGCTCAGCGGACTCTCGGCGCGCTGGCAACGCTCGGAGGTTGTGCTGCCTGAGGAGCCGCCGGTTACGGCACCCGAATCTGCCCGCCTTCACTTCTATGATGTACCCGGATCATCACAGTCCGTCCTGCGTTTTGGCGGCCCGTCTCTGCTCCGCACAGATCCGGACTTCGACCTCGCAGGCGTGATGAACTACCGGCTCGGCGGCGGCGGCTTTGCTTCCCGCCTGACTCAGGAACTCCGGGAGGGCAAGGGTTACACTTATGGCATCGGCTCCACCTTCAGCGCTACAGCACGGACCGGGACGTTCATCGTGTCGAGCGGCGTGCGGTCAAATGTGACGCTGGAAGCGACGGAACTCGTCCGCGAGATCATGTCCGATTACGCCGCGACCTTCACCGAGGAAGACCTCGACGTGACGAAGAGCTTCTTCATCAAGAGCCAGGCTCGCCGTTTTGAATCGCTCGGCGCCAAGCTGAACGCCTTGTCGGATATCGCCGACTACAGCCTGCCCTATGACTATGTCAGCCGGCAGATCGAAGCCGTAGACGCCCTGACGGTCAGCGACGTGCAGGACCTGGCCGGCCGGCTGATCCGGCCCGATGCGATGCATTACGTCATCGTCGGCGACGCCGGAACGCAGGTGGCACGCCTATCTGCCCTCGGCCTCGGAGAACCGGTTCTCATAAACGACGCCGTCGATAGCCTGACCCGCTGACGCAGATAGCTGTGCAAGGAGCTCCTGGCATTGTCCGGACGTCAGTTCCGGAGCGCATTCGCCCTGCGTTGCTTTCAGCCCCGTGCGCCCGGGAAATGTCAGTCTCCGGCGGCATAGAAACCGAGATTGTCGAGATCGAACCAGGCCGTCTCACCACCGGGACGGCGGACTTCGATACCCACCTGCAGTACATCGAGCCCGCTCCATTCGCCGGATGCGCCAAAATTTGCAGCCGGCTGAAGCGCGCTGAATGGCAGCATCACCGTCTGCCAACCGCCTTCCGCTTCGAAAGCAGCCTCCCAAAGACCGTTCAGCGTCAGCACACGGAGGGTGTAGGCGCCTTCGCCGTGAAACTCGAACCGGATCCCGTCAAAGGCGCTCACATCAGCCGGAATGACCGATCCCCGGCTCAGTGGAAGCAGGACCGCGACCATTGCATTGTCCCGCCGCGCCATCTGTGCACTGACGGAGAGGACATGCCCTCCCCCTTCGCGGGGGCGGCGGAGATGCGTGATCACCGACCGCTCCATGCCAAAATCAAGATCGGTCACCGGCAAGGTGTCGATGGCGGTACGCCTGTCAGCACGCTCGAAATCATCGATCAGCGGCGCAGCCGGACGCGGCGGGAGGGTCGGCGGCAAGGGCGCGGGCGGGTTTGCGGCATCATGGACCACCTTGCCATCCACCAGGACCAGCATGGTCTTCCGGATGTCACTGATCGATTGCCAGGGCTTGCCATCGACCAGCACAAGGTCTGCTCGCTGACCTGGCAGGATGCGGCCCCTGTCATCGCCAAGGCCGAGTGCGTCCGCGCTAGCGGACGTGCCGGCAAGAAGTGCGTCAGTCGGCGACAGGCCGGCAGCAACCAGCAGTTCCAGCTCCCGCAGGGTTGCCTCGCCGTGCCTGAGCCCGCCGATCCCCGCGTCCGTTCCGAGGGCAACAGGAACACCCGCAGCCACAAGGCGGCGCAGGTTTTCCTCGGCGACCTCATATTTCCAGACACGGAACCGCACGGCTGCGTTCTCAAGGTCCAGCTCCGGCGCGCCCGGCCGGCGTGGTTCATAGATTGCGAGCGTGGGCGCATAGGCAAGGCCGGAGGCGGCGATCTCGGCAATCTCTGCCTCTGTCAGGTAGCGGTCCTGCAGGCTATGGGCGATGATGTCGATGCCGGCCCGGGCCGCAATCGCGCCGCGCGATGCTGTCACCGTATGGGTCAGCAGGCGAATGCCATGTGAGTGCGCCTCCTCCGCCAGGGCGGTCAGCGTTTCTTCATTCATGCTGGTTTCTTCGGGCGCGCGCTCATAGCGCCAGCCGTCCGCGAACACTTTGATATAGTCAGGCGCATAGGGCAGCAGCGATTGCACGGCGAGGCGGGCCGATTCCGGCGTGGACGCCCAGAGCGTGGTCGACTGGTCGCCCCAGTCTGCGCCATGCCCGCCGGGCGTGCTCATCCGGGCGATTAGCTTCACATGAGGTGAGGGAATCTGGCCCAGCCATTCGCGGCGGGGCAGATAGGCTTCGGGTGGCTGATGGAAATCGAGCACCGTCGTCACGCCTGCCGCCAGATAGAGCGCCGCGATCTCGGGAAGCGCGGACGGTGTGCCGCGCGGCGTCCAATGCGTGTGCACATCGTACAGGCCCGGCAACAGCGCCCGGCCTGCCCCGTCGATCACCGCCGCACCGTGCGGCGCGCGAACCCTCGGGCCAGCGTCAATAATCCGGCCTTCCCGGATGAGAACAGTGCCGCGCCAGGGCGGTGCGCCAGTTGCGTCGAACACCTCTACATTCGTGATCGCTGTCACGGGCGCCGGCCTTGCTGCGGCAATTGGCAGGAGCAGCAAGGCAATCAGCCCCATGACGAGAACAATCAAAAGGCGGTTCATGCGTGACTCCGATGTATCCAGACGAATCCGCTTGTCGATAGCGGCCGGTTTGATTGTTTAGACGCACCGGAGCAACAAACCCGCTCCCCCGGGGTGAGTATATTCCCTATTGAGGTCAGGCCCTGCTGCGGCTTTAGTCGATGACAGAAAGGTGACACCACCATGCCTCAGCGGCCCCATCCCAGCCAGTCCACTGCCATGCCGGCGCCGAAACTGGATGACTGGGTCAGAACCTATGGCCGAGCGCTGAGAACCTATTTCCAGCGCCGCGCGCCCGGCTTCATGGAGGCCGACGACCTTGTGCAGGAAGTGTTTGCGCGGATGGCCCGTCAGGGGGACCTCGCGGGCATTCAGTCGAGTGAGGCCTACCTGTTCCGGACGGCGCGCAACGTGCTGGTGGACAGTCTGCGCCGCGCTGAGGCGCGCGGCGGCGGGCAATCGGAAACTTTTGATGACGACCGTCACGGTGAGGCGGATTTTGATCCAGAGCGCGTCCTTATTGGTAAGGAGACACTGGATTTGCTGATCAACGCGTTGCACGATTTGCCAGAACCTGTCCGGGCGGCATTCGTTCTTTACCATTTCGAGGAATACCGCCACGCAGAGATTGCGCGGAAACTCGGAGTGGCGGTAAGCACCGTCGAGAAGTACATGTCGCGGGCGAACGCACACCTTTTGCGCCGCCTTGACCTTCGAAAGCGGCCCTGACGGACACAGGATGAAAATGACAACGCCTGCCCGGGACAAGGACGTGCAGACGGCTGCAGCCCGCTGGGACGCCCGGCTGCGCAATCCGCAATGTACCGAGGCGGACCGCGACGAATTCCTTCGCTGGCTGGCTGCGGACCCGGCGCATGAGGAAGCGTTCGAGCAGTTGCGGCAATCGATTACTGCCCTCAGGCAAGTTGCGAACCGCCCGGATCTGAGCGCATTGCGGGCAGCTGCCTTGCGGCAAAACGGATCCGTCTCCGGACGCAGCATGGCGCTCGTCGCAGCCCTCGTTGTCGCCGCAGTTGCGTTCCCGATGGGCGTGATCCTGACGCGGGGACCGGCAGAACAGCCTCCCCTCATTGCTGCCGAAGTGCCGCCGAGCGCCCATGAAACCGCGATTGGCCAGCGCGCCAGCATCACGCTTGAGGATGGCTCAGTGGTCACCCTGAACACAGACAGCCGGATCGAGGTTGGGTACACCGCCGGCGAGCGGCTCATCACGCTCCACAAGGGCCAGGCCCTGTTCGAGGTGGCGCATGATGAGGCGCGCCCCTTTTCGGTGGTCGCCGGGGGTCAGCGCGTTATCGCGCTTGGCACAGTTTTCGATGTGCGGCTGAGCAAGACAGCGGTCGAGGTCGTCCTGGTTGATGGCAAGGTCGCGATCGCAGGAAAAGCGGACCCAGAACCCCGCGCAGGAGATGCTGTCGTCCACCTTACATCAGGTGAGCGCTATGTCGCGTTGCTGGCCGCGGCGGCGCCGGAGGTGAGCCAGGTTGATACCAGCAAGGCGACCAGCTGGAGCAAGGGATTCGTCACATTCGACGATACGCCCCTGGCCGAAGCGCTGGCTGAAATGAACCGCTATTCGACCGTCCAGATCATCGCAGAGGAAGAAGCGCTGACGCAGCTTCGCGTCACCGGCATGTTCCGCAGTGGCCAGCAGGCCCGCTTTGCCGAAGCCCTCGAAGCCTATTTCCCGCTGGAAGCCGAGCGGGACGGTGACACAATCGTGTTGAAAATATCACACCCGTCCTGATTTGTTACGAAGTTGACACAACGCGTGGCGGAATAGGCACGTCCCTGCGTCATCCAGTGTAAGGGCTGAGGAGTCTTCGAACCGTCTCCTGCCAGCCAGGGCTGAGATGAAGCGAATGAGGACAAGATGACGTCTCCGACACAACGGCACAGGCTGAAGCGCACGGCCATGGGCGGCGCTGCGATGACTGCAATCATGACGGGCGCGGCCTTCGCCGAGCCTGTGGAGTTTTCCGTTCCGCCCGGCGCCCTCTCTCAAGCCCTCAATGAATTCTCCCGCCAGAGTTCGCGGGAAATCCTCGTCGCATCCGATCTGGTCAGCGGCAAGCAGAGCGCCGGCCTGAGCGGCCGCTTCGAGCCGGAGGATGCCCTCTCGCATCTGCTCACAAATGCCGGGCTGAGCTACCGGGTCACCCCGTCTGAAGTGTTCCTGATCGATGCCGCATCGACCGAACCTGCAGGCGCAGATCCGGAAATCATCACCGAAGGCAGCCTCGGCGCCGATCCGCTCCTGCGAACAGCAGCTGCAGAGCAGGCGGAGCGGCGGGAACAGACGATTGTCGTGGTCGGATCGCACATCCAGGGCGCCGTCACCACAGCCGCCCTGCCCGTGACGGTCATCGGGGAAGACCAGATCGCCGCGATCGCCGCCGTCTCGGGGGACGACCTGTTCCGGGCCATCCCGCAGATGGGGGATGTGACCTTCAACGCAACCTATCTACCGCAATCCAGCAACGCCGCCCGCGGCGATGTCGGCTCGGTGAACCTGCGCAACCTCGGTGTCGGCAATACCCTCGTCCTCCTGAACGGACGCCGGATGGTTCAGCACCCGACCAGCCGTGCAAACGAGAACCTCGTTCCTGTTCTCACCTACAACACCAACGCGATCCCCACGGCGGGCGTCCGGCGGATCGAAGTCCTCCGTGATGGCGCAGCCGCGATCTATGGCGCTGATGCGGTCGCAGGCGTCGTGAATACGGTGCTCCGGGAAGTCTCGCGGGGCGGAGACATCACCATCCAGTATGGCGGCGCAGAAGGCACAGATCTTCAGCAGGTCGATATCAACGGAACCTTCGGGACAGACTTCGCCGGCGACCGGGGCAATGTCTCCTTCTTCCTCGGCTATACCGACCGCACGGAATTGAAGACTACAGACCAGAATTGGACCGCGACCGCCAACCGGACGAATTTCTTTGAAGGAACTGACTTTGCCGGCGT
The DNA here is from genome assembly GCF_046313735.1 of Hyphomonas sp. GTDB lineage: Bacteria > Pseudomonadota > Alphaproteobacteria > Caulobacterales > Hyphomonadaceae > Hyphomonas. The sequence continues at coordinate 32,358 of NZ_JBKBXW010000015.1, read as the reverse complement.
CGGCACGCTTGACCGCACGAGCGTCATCAGCCCCTGGGGCAATTTCAGCGCACTCGGAACAGGCACGATCACGCGGAATGGTGTCGCGCTGACGACAGCAGCCGGCGCGTTTTCGATCATCCCGTCCGCCAACGGAAACTGCCGCGCACCGATCGGCGACGGCGTCTGCCTGCGGCAGGGCGCGCGCGCCACGACAGGGGCTGACCGCAACACACGCTACGATTTCAATTCTGTCGGCACCTCGCTGATCCCCGATCTTGAGCGGATCAACCTTTTCTCGACCGCGCGGTACGAACTCGACAACGGCGTGACCATGTTCGGCGAGCTCGGCTACTATTATGCAGAGACCAGCGCCGTCCAGCAGTCCTCGACCATGCTGGCGGCAGCGCAAATCACCGTTCCGGCAAGCAATTACTGGAACCCCTTTGGCCCGGTCACCTTCGCAGACGGCACGCCCAACCCGAACCGCCTCTCCGGTCTCAACATTTCGCCGAATGGCGCAAACGTCACCATCACCAGCTACCGGTTTGATGATTTCGGCCTGTCTGCCGTCGATGTCGAGAACCACCAGTTCCGCCTGCTTGGCGGCCTGCGCGGCGAATGGCGCGGATTTGACTGGGAAAGCGCCATCACCTTGTCCCGGGCGAGCGTCCGCGACCAGCAGGACGGCGTCAGCGCAAGCCGCCTGCAGGAAGCCCTCTCCTGGTCCACGCCGGACGCCTACAATCCGTTCAATGGCGGCGATCCCGCAAGCCCCGGCGGGCGGGATGGAAACCTCTCGAACGCTGCGGCCATCAATTATGCAACGATCCGGACCGAGCGCTATTCGCGCACCAAGCTCGGCATGTGGGATCTCAAACTGTCCCGGCCGGATATGTTCAGCCTGCCTGGCGGCAATGTCGGCATGGCAACCGGGCTCGAGCTGCGCCGGGACACGCAGTTCGATGAACGTGATGTCCATGTCGACGGAACCTTCACTTACAGGAACCCGATCACAGGCAATGTCTCGCCAAGCGATCTGATTGGCACGAGTGATACGCCGGATACGCGGGGTTCACGGACGGTGGGAGCTGCCTTCATCGAATTCGCAATCCCCGTCATCTCGCCGGATATGGGCATTCCGCTGGTTGAAAGCGTCGAGATGCAGGTCGCGGGTCGGTATGAAAATTACTCCGACTTCGGAGATATCGCGAAGCCGAAAGTCGCTGCGTCCTGGACCGTGGTCGATGGGCTGCGCTTCCGCGGCTCATGGGCGCAGTCCTTCCGCGCGCCAAACCTTGAACAGGTGAACGCAACGGTCGTCTCGCGCTCCAACACCCGCACGGACTGGGTGCGCTGCGAAGCAGAGCTGCGCGCCGGACGGATCAGCAGTTTCAACGCCTGCACCGGCTTTGGTTTCGCAACGACAGGCCGCCGCGCCGGCAATCCGGACCTGGAGGCCGAAACCGCCGACACATGGACTGTCGGCACGGTCATCCAGCCGCGCTTCCTGCCGGAAAACTTCGGCGTCCTCACCTTCACGGCGGACTATTGGAACGTCGAGCAGGAAGGCCTGATCGGAATCTATGGCGAGGGCAATGCGCTGATCCTCGACTACCTGCTGCGCACGCAAGGCTCGAGCAATCCCGATGTGGTGCGCGCCGCGCCGACACTGGACGAGATCGCCGCCTTTGCCGGCACAGGTCTCGACCCGGTCGGCCGGGTCCTGTTCGTCAATGACGCCTACCGGAACCTTCAACCGCAGACCGTGCGCGGACTTGACCTGTCTGCCGCGCTGGCGCTGCGCGAGACCCCGATCGGGCGCTTCAATTTCGACGTCAATGTCGCGCATCTGATCAAATATGAGCGGGCGCCCTCCCCCGATATTCAGGCTCTGATCGATGCCCGCGACGCCGGACAGATCAACGAGGGCACGATCATTCCGGGCGGCGGCGACCTTCTGCGCCAGAACGGGTCCCCGAAATGGAAGTGGAATGCGTCGATGACCTGGCAGCCCACCGATGCCATCACGGTGGGCGCCTACACCCAGTATACCGGCAGCTTCATTGACACCACCATCGTCAATGCCGGCGAGAACTGGGAAGTCGCAGACCAGCAGACCTTTAACCTCTACGGCCAGTATGCCTTCGAGGACGGCCTTGCCGCCAACACCCGCGTCCGCCTTGGCGTACGCAATATTGGCAACAAGCTGCCGCCCCAGGATTCAAGCTCCACCGGCTTCAATGGCGCCCTCTACCAGCCTTATGGCCGGTACTGGTATGCCAGCGTCCGGAAGGCGTTCTGAGGAAGCGAACCAGACCGCGCCCGGAGCCTGCATATGGCTTCGGGCCGGTCTGAACAGTCTGTCTCGGGCGGACAATAGCCGCCTTCAAAAATGGGAAACATCCCGCTGAGGGCTGGCATTACCAGTTCCACAGGGTGCCATCCTTGAGGCGGGCCACAGGCAGCTGCTTGGGATCGTAGGGGAAGCGCGCGGCAGCCGCTTCATCGATTTCAACGCCTTGGCCGGGCGTTTCGCCGCAATGCAGGTATCCATCATTGAAGCTGTAGTCGTGCGGGAAGACTTCGTCGGTCTCCGGCGTGTGGCGCATGTATTCCTGGATGCCGAAATTCGGGACCCAGGTATCGAAATGCAGCGCAGCGCCCAAGCAGACCGGCGAAAGATCGGTCGCGCCATGGAAGCCCGTGCGGACCTGGTGGAGCGCGGCAAGATCGGCAATCCGCCTCACATGCGTGATGCCGCCAGCGTGAACCAGCGTCGCGCGGATATAGTCGATCAGCTGGTGCTGGATCAGCTCGCGGCAGTCATGGATCGTGTTGAAGACTTCGCCGACCGCGAGCGGCGTAACCGTGTGCTGGCGGATCAGGCGAAAGGCTTCCTGGTTCTCGGCATTCTGATCCCACCCAGCCACAACATGATCCTCGATGCAGCGGCCAGCCCCGCAAGCGTTTCAATCGGCAGCCTGTTCCTCGCTGGAATCATTCCGGGCTTCGTCGCCGGGGGCGCTGATGCTGAACCTCGGCATCGGCCTGCTGACACCGCCTGTCGGATCGCTCCTGTCCATAGCGCTGCCGTCGGGGGCATTCGCGTCGAAGATGCGGTGAAGTCGATCTGGCCATTTTACGGCACACTCATTGCCGTGCTCATCCTGCTCACACTCTTCCCGTCCATCTCGCTCTGGCTGCCGGGGCTTTTCTCATGCCCCCCTCGCGTCTCCCCAGCTGTTCTTTCCGGAGCCAGGAACTTTTCCTACCCGCGTTATGATCGCGATCAGTTGACAACAGGCATCGTCCACCTCGGCACCGGCGCATTTCACCGCGCGCACGAGGCCGCCTGCTTCGATACACTTGCCTGACTCAGAGATATGCGTAGGGGAATTGCGGGCGCAAGCCTCCGGTCTCCCGCCGTGCGCGATCAGCTCATGCCGCAGGGCGGCCTCTACACCCTGCAGACACGCTCCAGCGATCAGAGCGAGTCCCGCATCATCGGTATCATCCGCAAGGTTTTGCTCGCCCCGGAAAGTCCGAAGGCACTGGTCGCCGCGATGACAAACCCGGGCGTGAAGATCGTGACCCTGACCATCACCGAAAAGGGCTACAAGATTGATCCGGGCAGCGGCGCCCCGCGGGAAGACGGCCCGGAACGGCGCAGACCTCAACAACAATCCCTCGCCTGGAAATATCGCAGGCGGCCTGACCACGGTTGTTGAAAAATCCCTCGGAGCCGTCGCCAAGTCCGGCACGAGCCCGCTGAGGGGCGTCTGTCGGTATGCCGAGCAGATTTCGCAACCCGGCTTCGTATTCATGGACAGCCCGGGCTACGATCCCTGCTCAGCGACCGGGCAGATCGCAAGCGGGGCAAACCTGATTGCCTTCACAACCGGACGCGGATCAGTCTTTGGCTCAAAGCCCGCCCCGTGCCTGAAGCCCGCCTCGAACGGCGACCTCGCCCGCCGGATGGCAGGGGATATCGACATCGATTGCTCACCAATTCTCAGCGGCACACCGGTATCGGACCTCGGTGACCTTATCTTTGCGCAAATGATCGAGGCAGCATCCGGAGGCCGGACTGCGTCGGAGCTAAATGGGCTAGGCGATCACGAATTCGTTCCCTGGCAACTTGGCGCCTGGATGTAAGCGCGCGCCGGCGCCACCTCAGCCTTGACGAAAAGAACTCAGAGGATGCGGCAGACGCAAAACGCCGGTAAACTGCCAGCTTGCGCGCCCTGCCGGACGCTGATATAGTATGCAAATGCTCACTCACGAATTGTCCCTGTGTGATATGCCGAGGCTTGCCAGCACGCCCCTCCCTGTTGCGCCCTGCCTGTCAGGGCTCGGGATCGCCCTTCCGCAATCCGAGGTCGCGTCGGAGGAGATCGACCACCGTATTGGCCGCCCTCCCGGCTGGCTGGAAGCCCGCTGCGGGGTCGCGCGCCGCTATGTGGCCGCCCCCGGCGAGACGCAGGAAGCGCTCGGCGCTGCGGCGGCGCGCCGGGCACTCGCCGATGCCGGTCTGGTCATTGAAGATATTGATCTTTTGCTGTTCGGCGCCTCGGTGGGCCGCCAGCCCATTCCGGCGACAGCGCCGCTGATCAAGCGCGAACTCGCCGCCGATGCGCTGACCTTTCCGGCCTATGATGTGAACGCCACCTGCCTCAGCGCACTCGTTGCAGCGGATGTCGCAGCCCTGCATATCGCGGCGGGCCGGGCGCGGCATGTCCTTGTCGTCACTTCGGAAATTGCCTCGCGCGCCCTGCCTTGGAGGGACGCGCCGGAAACCGCCGGCCTGTTCAGCGACGGGGCCGCAGCGATCATCTTGAGCGCGCCAGGTGCCCGCAAGGCCGGCCCGCTCGGGCGGCTGACACATTTCCGGATGGAGACTTTTGCGCAGGGCTATGAAGCCTGCCAGCTGCCCGCCGGCGGCACCCGACTCGATTACCACGCCGATCCGGACACCTTCGGGCGCAGCGCGTGGTTTCAGATGGACGGGCGCGCGCTCTATCGCTTGACGGCTGCGGCGCTGCCCGGATTCCTCGATCGGTTTCTCGATACAGTCGGCCTTCGCAGGCAGGACATCGATCTCGTCATCCCGCATCAGGCGAGCCCGCACGCCCTCGCGCACATCATACGCCGAGGAGGATTCAAGCCCGGCCTTGTGTTCGACCGGGTCCGCCTGATCGGAAATCAGGTCGCAGCGTCGCTCCCCATCGCGCTGGAACTGGCGCGCCAGGAGGGCCGGATCAGCGCGAAACAGCGTATCCTGCTGATCGGAACCTCCGCTGGCGTCTCGCTCGGCGCCGCGCTGCTCGAGACCTGAACGAATGAGCACCTTTGCTGTTACCGGGGCCACCGGCTTTCTCGGCGGGGCGCTCGTCCGGGCGCTGCTGGCGGGGGATGCAGATGTCGTCGCCATAGGCCGGAACCGGCAGAAACTCGCTGCGTTGGCAGAAATGGGCGCGCGCACATTGGCGCATGATCTCTCAAAGGGCCCTCCGGCGGACGGGTCTCCTGTTCACGCAGCCGTGCATTGTGCCGCGCTATCCTCCGCGTGGGGACGGCCGCAGGATTTCGCCTCCGCGAACATCGCAGGCACGCGGGCCGCTCTCGAGTATGCAGTCGATGCGGGGGCAAAGCGCTTCGTTCACATCTCAACGCCAAGCGTGTATTTCCGGTTCTGCGACCAGCGCCTCGTCCCCGAGGATCACCCCCTGCCCACTCCGGTCAACATGTATGCGCAGACCAAGCGCATTGCCGAGGAACTGGTGCTTTCAGAAACCCGGCTCGATGCCGTGATCCTGCGCCCCCGGGGGCTCTATGGCGCCGGGGACACAGCGCTGCTGCCGCGGCTGCTCAAGGCGGCAAGGCAGGGTCCGCTGCCACTCATCAATGACGGCGCCGCAGAGACGGACCTGACCCATGTGGACGATGCCGTCGCCGCGATCCTTGCAGCCCTGAGGGCTCCGGGAAATCTGCCGCAAAAGGTCTACAACGTCTCCAGCGGAGAGGCGATCCGTGTGCGGCAGATTGCAGACCTGGCCGCCAGGGAGGCAGGTTGCACCATCCGCTGGCGGCCCATGCCCCGGCGCCTGCTGATCGCCGCCGCACGCGGACTGGAAGCGGCCGCACGCCTGCACCCGCGCCGGCCCGAACCGCGCCTGACAGCCTATAGTGCAGGGCTGTTTGCCTACACCCAGACGCTCGACATCACGGCTGCTCGGCACGCGCTCGGCTGGCGCCCGCAGATCGCCTTCGATGAAGGCCTGCGCCGCACCTTTGGAAAGACGTGATGATTGAAGACCTTTCCTTCCCGGACAGCGCCGGTGTGTATGTACCAGAGCGGCTTGTCCTGCGCGGCGGCAGCTGGCGATGGATCCGCCTCGCTGTGCGCTATGCGCGATTCCGCCATCCGGTCGCTGGCCCGTGCCTGATCGATACCGGCTACTCTGCCCGCGTGACGAAGGGGCCAAGGTCCCTGCCCCTGTCGCTCTATGCCGCGATCCTCCGGCCCGCCCTTACAGAGAGCGCGTTGCCGCAAGCATCTCCCGACATTCGCGCGATCCTGCTGACCCATCTGCATGCGGATCATGTATCGGCGCTTCGCGACTACCCGGACGCGTCCATCTATGCAGACGCCGCAGGCACAGCACACGTCCTGAAGACTGGCGCCTTTTCCCGGCTGCGCCACGGGGTCTTTGGTGAACTTCTGCCCGAGGATTTTGAGACCCGCCTTGTTCCGCTATCCTCGGTCCTAACCGTGGCGGCGCCTTTCGGCCTCGGTCCCGCGCAGGATGTCTTCGGCGACGGGGAAGTCCTCGCCATCCCGCTGCCCGGCCATATGCGCGGCCATACGGGCTATCTCTTTGCGCGCCAGGATCCGCCCCTGCTTTATGCCGGGGATGCAGACTGGCTGTGGACCTCGATCCGCGAGGCGCGCGCACCAGGCCCGCCTGCTCGCTGGATTCTGGATGATCCGTCTGCGGCCGAACAGACATCCGGGCGCCTTCGGGCCTTTGCGGCCGCAGGCGGCAGGATTGTCCTCTGCCATGATCCGGAGCCGGCCTGATGAAAGCCGCCGCTTTGACCCTCTACGCATTCTGGCGCGCGCAGGCGCGGGCTAGGCGCCTTTCCTCGGCTGAAGCGGTCCGGGACTTGCAAGCCCGGCGTCTTCGGCACTTCCTGGATAATGTCGCTCCCCGGGCCGCCGCCTTCACAGGCATGAAGGGCCGCCCTCTCACAGAGTTCCCGGTCATGGACAAGTCCGTCCTTATGTCCGGTTTTCACCGATACAATGCCCCTGGCATAACCTCGGATCAGGCATGGGCAGCGTTTGAGACCACTGGCCGCATCGGGCGCCACTCTGTCGGCGCCAGCACTGGCACAAGCGGCAATCGCGGCCTCTATGTAATCAGCGAAGCGGAACGCTATCTCTGGCTCGGCACATTGCTCGCAAAGGCCTTGCCCGATGCAATCCGCCGCGCCTACCGGGTCGCCGTCATGCTGCCCACCTCGAGCCGCCTCTATGAGGCCGCCAACGAAACCGGCCGCCTCGCGCTGAAATTCTTCGACCTCAAGGACGGGCTGGATACCCTGATCCCTGCGGTCGCCAAGTTCGCACCGGACGTCATCGTCGCACCGCCACATGCCCTGCTCGCTCTTGCCCGTGCAGACGCGGCGCTGAGGCCCGATGCTATATTCTCGGGCGCCGAAGTGCTCGAGATGCACGACCGAAAGGAAATCGAAGCCCGGTTCGGATTGACGGTTCGCGAGATCTATATGGCAACAGAAGGCTTGTTCGGTGTCGCCTGCGCACACGGGACACTGCATCTTTGCGAGGACTGCGTGGCCTTTGAATGGGAAGACGAAGGCGGCCTTTCCAAACCCCTGATAACGGACTTCACACGGCGAACGCAGATGATGGTCCGTTACCGGATGAACGATCTGTTGCAGCTCTCTGCCGCCCCCTGTACCTGCGGATCACCCCTGCAGGCTGTCAGCGCCATTGCTGGACGCCTTGATGATTGTTTCGTGTTGCCGGGGCTTTCGGGGCAACCAATAACCATCACGCCGGATATCCTGCGCAATGCAATTGTCAGTGCTGATCGCCGGATCAGTGATTTCCGTCTGGTTCAAGAGGGCGAGACAGCGTTGCGCCTTGCCTTGCCGCCAGGCTTTGCGGACCTGCTCCCAGCGGCAGAGGCATCCGTACAAACCCTTCTGAACCGACTCGGCGCAAAAGCCAGCATTACCGCTGCGACAGAGCGGCTTACGCTCCTGCCCGGCTCAAAACTGCGTCGCATTCACCGAGCCTGGTCACCCACGCGATGACACCCCTCTGCATATCGCCCGGATGGTATCCGATCTGCAGGCTGACCGCTCCTGGCAAACAGCCAGGAATGATCACGCTGGCGGGCCAGGAGTTACTTGTTCAGTGCACACCCGCAGGCACGCCAACACTCCTGCGGGCGAGTGACCGCTCCCTCTGGCCTTCAGCAGCAGCTGATGGCTTCCTGTTTGCAGCGACCTCGCAGGATACTGGACCCTTTGTGCCCGAACCCGCCCTTCTGAATGGTTCGTCCACCTGCTGGCACACGGACGGCGAAGTCGCTGCTCGGCCCGGGGACATTGCCGAAAACATTCTGGATACGACCCACACCAGCGTGGTTCATGCGGGCTATTTGCGACAAGCCTCCCACCGGCAGCCCGTGCGCATCCTTGCAGAAGCGGGCCCGGACTGGATTGCAGCGAGGTATCCCACGAGCGCGGCGCCGGGCGGATGGGCCGCCCGCATGATCGGCGTGGGCGGTTTCATGATCGAGGACCGGTTCCGCGCACCCGGCATCGCAGAAGTGACCTATTCCGGCAGCTCTGGTCCCGCCTTTTCGGCCCGGTTCCGGCTCACCCCGCGCGACGCACACCGAACATATATCGCCGCCACCTTTGCTGTCGCCGGTAAGGGAATTGCCGCAGCCATCAAGCTTTCCGCTTTGAAGCTCTTCTTTCTACGGATCTTTGCGCAAGACCGCGCCATTCTCGAAATGATCAACATGAACCTCGCGGCGCATGGCAGCGCACCTCTTCTCTACACGCCAGCTGACATCCTCCGCCCGGGCATCGACGCGATCCTCGATTGCCGGAAACCCCTTCCCCCACCCTCCCCTTTGGTTTTGCGGGTGTAGCGGAATGGCAAATTTTGCACAGACCTTGAATTTCACCTCATCGAACGAAGACGGCGCAACAGAACTCTCCGCGCTCGCGATACAGCCTGAAGACCGGGTTCTGTGCCTGACAGCCAGCGGAACAAGACCGCTTGACCTGTTGCTAGGTAATCCGTCTACGGTCTTCTCCATAGACTTCAATTCCGCGCAGAATGAACTCCTGCGCCTCAAGATCGCTGCGATCGAGACGCTGAATGACGAAGAATTGTATGCCTGGCTCGGATTATCCCCGTCACGCAGCCGCCTCCGGCTTCAGGCACGGGTCGAGCAAAGGTTGCCGCCAGCGTCGAAGGCCTTCTGGAGCGCCCGCCAGCGGGTGATCGCCGCAGGTATCTGGCATACCGGAAGGTGGGAGCGGGTGCTCCGCCTTGGCGCGCTCGGGACCGGATTGGTCCGTGGACGTTTTATCAGGCAGCTCTTTGAAGCCGCGACGCTGGAGGAGCAGGCTACCATCTGGCGCGACCACTTCGACGATCGTCTCTGGCAAGCGAGCATCCAATTGCTCGCACGGCCCTGGTTCTGGACGCGGATCATTGGCGAGCCCGGCGGGGCTTTCCTGCCGGCCCCTGCCGCCAGCACCGCCCGGCTCACCGGCCTCTTCCGGCGTGCCGCTGAAAACTTCTTCTTCCGCGACTCCGACTTTGCGCACCTTATATTCCGGGGCCGGCTATCTGCGCAGGATACTCTGCCGATTCACCTGCGAAGAGAAAATCTCCCGCTCGTACGAGAGCGGTTGGACAGGATCCATATCAGCGATGAGGGCCTGTCTGGTCTTGGCGCGCGGCATCCGGAGGCCTTTGACGCCTTCTCCTTGTCCGACTTCGGATCATACTGTTCCGGCGCGGCCTATGATGATTGCTGGGCAGGCATTCTCTCCGCAGCGCGGCCCGGCGCACGCTTTTGCGAACGCATCTTCATGAACCCCGTCAGGCCAGGCACCCTAGTGGCCGCGAGATTGAGCGAAAACACAGCCCTCGGAAATGCACTTACCCGCACAGACCGCGCGATCATCTATGATATCCGTTGCGGAGCGCTCCTTCCGGCATAACGGCTTTCAACCGGATACGGACGACTGGACGTAATCGCGCAATGCTCCGGTCTTCATCAGAGGGATGATCAGATTGTGCTGCTTGAGCCCGGCCAGCGGGTGCAGGAATACATTTTCGAGCCCTGCCATATGGTTTGCATGCGCAGCGTCATTCGCGTGGAGCTCTCCGAAATAGAGGTCGAGACGGGGTGGCTTCGAAAGTCCGCCCCACAGAATTTTGAGATCAAGCATCGCTGGATCGAACTGGTCCTTGATCCGCTCAATCATCAGCCGCGCACGCGGGTCACCGCCTGCCTTCAGGAAATGATGGATCGACGTCTGCGCGCCAAGCCCGGCGATCCGCGAAGCGCCCAGCTCAACGCCGTAGGTCACGGACGAAAATGTTCCTGCGGAAACGCCGATCACGACGAGTTCGCGGGTCCCGAGATCTGCCAGCTTCTGACGCAGTGCTTTCACCGTCGCCGAGCGCCCGTGGCCCAGTGACCTGATCCCACCGAGGAAGGCCATCCGCGTGAAATCGCGCAAGTAAACGGCAGCCGCGCCCGATGCAGCACAGAACGCGTCCATCGCGTCGAGATCAAGGTCCACCCGGTCGCCCAGTCCGGTGAAGAACAACACCGTCACGCCATTAGAGGAGGGCGCAGATGTGACCACTTCCTCTCCCGTATCCGCAATCAGCGCCCGCTTGAAATCCTTCGGGTCCGGAAATGCCGAAATCACGCCGAGCGCGTCGCGCACCCTCGGATCGGTCTCGGCATCGCCCATCTTTTCCAGAAGGGCGAACGCAGCGGGGCGGTCATCTGCCAGGATAAGATCGACAACCGGCCTGAACTGGAAGGGCGCGACAGTCAGGTCCGCCGCCGCTTCGGGCCAGCGCGCCGTGATTTCAGCGATCAGCTTCTCAGCCTCAGATGGCTCAAGTGCGAGGAGCGACATCCTGAGGCCGGTATAGTGAGGGTATGCTGCCGGAGACGCGATCGCGGCGCGGATCGCATCAGCAACACTCTCTGCACGAGCCGTCTTGCAGAGGGCAAAGTAGAGAATCCGGTGGGCTTTGGCACTTGCCGGGTCAAGATCAATCGCTTTGCGGGCAAACATCTCGGCTTCTGCCGCGTCCTCGTGACGAAGCAGGTTTTGAGCGAGGCTGATCAGGAACCAGAGTTCGTCCGGTTTCGCCTCGTGCAGCTGGCGCAGGCAGGAAATGGCCTCGTTGTGGTCGCCCCGCGCTTTCGCAACGGCGAGCCGCAGCTGCAGGACATTTGGAGCATCCGCGTCCTCGCCGGTGATTCCAGCAAGTGCTTGCCTCGTGCCTGCGATATTGTTTGCTATCAGCAGCGCGCGGGCCTGCATCACTCTCCAGGCCGGGGTCTCAACGAACTCCGGCGGGGCCGTATTGATGACCTCCAGGGCGGGCTCATGCTGCTGTTCCTTCAGCAGTCGAAGCACCTCTCGGCGCAAGGCCGGCTCCCCTGTTCCCTCATTCTGAGACGTTTGCAGAGTATCGGACATCATCTCTTTCCCCAAGCCAAGACGGCTGGATAATCTGTTTATTGCCCCCGCGCAACGAGGCGAGATCTTCCAAATTTTCTCAAGCTCGGAGGCCGGCGGTTCCGCCTGAATTTTGAGCGGTGAGGCTGCCATCTGCCTGCAACGCCGGTTGACTCCACGGTCCGAAAGGGAATCGAAAGAACCTATCGCTGCCTCGGAAGCATCTTTGCGTGTCTTGCGCTGCGGCTTGGCTGGGCGGCCAAGTCTTTCGGGTGGTCCTTCAGCTTCAAAGACTGTTCATCCGACTGCGCCGACAGCGCCCTCAGAAGGGCCGGATGGCCGTCGCAATGAGTTCACTGATGCGGCGATGCATGCACGCACGCTCCCCTGGTGACATCACGTTATTGCCGCTGATACGGCGGGTGATGGAGATGCCCATCAGCAGCGCACCGAACAGCTGTGACCGGATCATCGCATTCTCACCGCCAATAATGTCCGCAAACGGACCGTTAAAACGCTCATGGATAGAGGCCTGCACAAGCGGCGCTGCAACTGGCGAAGTTGCCGAGTGAAGGAGGATCAGGATTTCCTCCATGGGGTTTTCTTCATTCTTCTCGGGCGGATCGAGCAGCAGGTCGGCGACCCGCTCGGGCAATCCTGTCAACTCTCCACCGATAAAGTCGAGCCCGCGCTTCCCGCTGCTCAGCACCTCGGTGAACAACTCCTCCTTGCTGCCAAAGTAGCGCGAGACAAGCGCAGCATCCGCGCCGGCCTGAGAGGCGATCTCCCGTATACCGACATTCTCATAACTGTCGGTCGCGAACAGGCGCCGCGCCGAATTGAGAATGGCGGCGCGTGTTGCTGCGGCATCACGCCGGCGGATCGTTTGTGACTGTTTCATGCAGGTACATACCTCGCAGAAATTTATTTGTCATCAAGTGTTGACTAACGCTTCTCCCGGCGTCATATGCTGTCAACGGCTGATGACTTATGGCCAGTCTGCGTCACATCGCCCTGTAAACAAAGGATTAATGCATGCGCGCGCGCACTTCTGCTTCGGTTCCTATTTTCAGCGCAGCCCTCATTCTCGCGGCCTGCGGCGCGCCTCAGGCGCAGGAAGCCCCCCGGGGGTCGCCGCTTCCGGAAGTCGAAATTGCGGTGCCGATCTCGGCGAACCTAACTGACTGGAACGGCTATTCCGGGCGATTTGAGTCTGTCGAACGGGTGGATGTCCGGGCACGGGTCAGCGGCTATGTCAAAGCGGTTCATTTTGAAGACGGCGCACGGGTGAAGTCAGGCGAGCTACTCTTCTCCCTTGATGACCGCCCGTTCCGGGCCGCGCTCGCACGGAATGAAGCGCAGCTTTCCCAGGCCAAAGCGGAACTCGTGCAGGCACGCTCTGATCTTGAACGGTCCGAGACGCTGCGCGCATCCGGCGCTGTCTCACTGGAGGAACTGGAACAGAATCGCACCCGCGCGGCAAGCGCCGAAGCCATTGTTGCCGCCACAGAGTGATCTACCCGACCTTCAATTCGAAGGGCATAAGCTGCCTTCCCAAAGCCCAGCATGGCGCAGCAGCCGGCCTCATCCTGTTCTTCACGGCGGTCTCGGCTGCGTTTGCGCCGCTGCTCATGGGCTATGTCAGCGATGCGTTCGGCGGCGGCGACATGGCCATCGGCTTCGCGCTGGCGACAGTGTTTGCCGGCCTGCTCTTCGTCTTCGCCATTTACAACCTGCTGGCAGACCCCGCCGGGGCAGCGCTCGCGCAAGCCGACTCCAGCGAATACTGAAAGCCTTATAATGTCCGCACAAAAGCCGGTTCCGGTTCCAGCCCCTTCGCGCCTGCGTTTTGAAAACGGCATCGCGCACCCAGAGCTGTGGCTCTGGGATTCCTGGACTGCGGTCCTCGACGGGCGCATGCATCTCTACTGCCTCGCGCTGAGCCGCACAGACGCAGACGGCCAGTCTATCTCGCAGGCAGAACGGAACAACTACCCCTTCCACATCCGCCATTTCACATCGCGTGATGGCGGAACAAGCTGGCAGGATGAAGGGGCCTTCCTGACGCCGCAGACCTCCGGAGACGGAGCATTTGAGCGCAATGTGTGGAGCGGGTGCATGCTCGCGCGCACGGAGGGTGAGTGGCTGTGCGGCTTCACCGGCCTGCGCGCCCTGACGCCGGAACGGCCGTTCCTGCAAACGATCTGCCTTGGCCAGTCCCATGATGGATTCAGGCTCGACACGCTCCCGGCTGCGGCCCTCTCCTGCCCCATCCGCGACTATGACGCGATCCGGGAAGCGGGCTATTACCTGCCTGCGGCTGACACGCTCGGCGCGGCTGAAGGCGAAGAGGGCGGGCCGATCCTCGCCTGGCGCGACCCGTTCATTGTAGCCGGTTCGGCCGGAACGCTGGAAGTGTTCTGGTCTGCCAAGATGGCGCCGGCACGCAGCGCCGTGGCTCATGCCACGGTGGTGCGTGACGGCGAGGACTATGTCGTGGAGACGCTGCATCCGCCGATGACGCTGCCCGATGATACCGCATTCACCCAGGCCGAAGTGCCCAAGCTCTATTTCGATGCGGCGCAGAAGACATGGTATCTCCTGATTTCCGCCTGCGACCGGCTGAGCGAAGAACAGCCTGCAGATGAAGTCACCAAGGAGCTGCGTCTCTACAAATCGTCCTCGATGCGCGGCCCATGGACCGGAGCCTTCGCTGGCGGCGCTTCCCGAATCCCCGGGACGGGTTTTCTCTTTGGCGCCAGCATTCTCTCGGCCAATTTCAGCGCAGGGCAGTTCACCCTCATCGGGCCGTATACGGAATACGCGCCGGCAGACAAGCAGCTGACCTTCGCGCCGAGGCACGTGATTGACCTTCCGCGGGAAGGCGCCGAGCCGTTGGCCGGACTGAGAAACCGCCCGGCCTGAGCCGCGTCAGGCCGAGTTGCGCACGATCAGCTCTGTCTCGGTAAATCTGGACGAGACTTTCTCGCCGTCCAGCTTGGCCAGCAACAGCTTCACCAGCAGCCGGCCGCCTTCGGCAATGTTCTGCGTTACCGTTGTCAGCGGCGGCGTCATCATCGCGGACTGGCCGATATTGTCATAGCCGACAACCCGCACATCGCCCGGAACACTGAGCCCTTCGGCGACCAGCGCGTGCATCGCGGAGTTGGCCAGAAGGTCAGAGCTGGCAAAAATGCCGTCGATCTTGCTCCCGGCCCGGAGGAAATCGATGACCTGATCATAGGTCGTGTGGCCGCCAAAATTCATCCGCAGGAGGTAGGAAGCATCGTGCGAAACGCCTGCTTCTCTGTGTGCCTTTAGGAAGCCTTCATGGCGCAGCTTTACTTCCGGCAGGCCGGGGTCGCCGAGGAACAGGATGCGGCGTGCGCCCCGCGCCAGCAGGTGTGATGCGGCCAGGTATCCGCCCTTGGCATTGTCACTGCCCACGGTCGTGTATTTGGCGCCCTTCATGCGCGCGCCCCAGACGACGAAATTCGAATGCAGCGTGCTCAGCTCGTTCAACTGCGCGGCACGGTCGGCCTGGCCGATGACGATGATGCCGTCTGCGCGGCCGGTATTGAGCAGCCGACGTTCGGCCAACTGGCTTGTTTCCCGCGGCACTGTGACGACGAGGTCGTAGTCGATCTCCGCTGCAGCCTGGGACACCGCCCCGACCATTTCCAGATAGAACGGGTCCGACATCGTCTGGTCTGCATCCGGGTTCAGCGGAATGACCATGCCGATGGCGCGTGCGGATTTTCGGCGAAGGCTGCTGGCCGGGGCGTTGACGACATAGCCGATCTCGCTGGCGATCCGCTGGATCCGCCGGCGCGTGCTCTCTTTCACCACAGGACTGTCATTGAGCGCGCGTGAGACGGTCGAGATATCGACCCGCGCGATCTTTGCCAGTTCCAGCATGGTTACTTTTTTCGTCATCGAACGTTCCCATCAGGACTTCCAGCCCGGGACGCCCGGGTGACATCGCCTGCGCTCTGGTCGCAGGCTAGGTCGCGCTGGGGCCATGTGTCCGTGGTGTAAGGCCCTGTTGTCGAAGAATTTAGGCAGGATTGCTGATCCCGCCAAGCTCGATCCGGCCGATTATACCCCGGCAACTGAGTCAAAAGCCTGAATTCCATCAATCCCCTCTGCGATGAAATCGTTTGCTTTTCTCGGCGGCAAGGTGTAGAAAGCTGCGGTGGCGGCCTGCTGAACGCGGTCGGCACATTCGGCTTCGAATGAAACAAATCGTTCGGACAGGCACCAGAAAAGCAGGCCGAATCTCGCGCCTTATCTGCAGGACCGATGTCTGATTATCCATTTTCGCCGCACGGGAGGGCAATGCGCGATCATCTCGGATGCGAGGGCGAACGCCTCATCTTTCACGCGCGCGCGGGATGCTCGCCGCAGCACTGATCGCCCTCGCCGCCTGCGCGAGCGCCCCTCCCCCTCAGGCAACCAACACGATTCGCGTCGATGCAGACGGGACCGTCCATGTCCCGGCTATGGCTGTGCCTGTTTCGGAATTCCTGAGCCCGGAGGGCCCGGCCTATCTCGCCGAACACCTGCGCACGATGCAGACGCCTGAGCTGCTGCGCGAAGTTGAAGGCCTTGGCGGCCCGATGTTCCTGAAATCGCGTATCGAACGCCAGAAGGAACTCTTCCCGGTCGCGCGCACCGATACCGTCATCGGCGGTGTGGAGGTGTATGACTACACCCCGGCCGGCGGCGTTCCGGAGGCAAATACCAACCGTGTGCTGATCAATCTGCATGGCGGCGGCTTCATGACCTGCTGGCCGGCCTGCGCGGAAGTGGAATCGATTCCCGTCGCAGCCCTGGGCGGTTTCCGCGTGGTCGCTGTGAACTATCGGCAGGCACCTGAATACAAGTTCCCGGCTGCCAGCGAAGATGTCGCGAAGGTCTATGAAGAACTCCTGAAAACATACCCGCCGGACAATATCGGAATCTTCGGCTGCTCCGCAGGCGGAATGCTCACCGGCATGTCGCTCGCCTGGTTCCAGAAACATGGGCTGCCGGCGCCCGGCGCCGCAGGCATTTATTGCGCCGGCTCGGCTGCGCCTGTCCGCGGCTTCGGCGGCGACGCAAATTACACCGCGACGGCCATTGGCGAAGGGCGCTTCATCGCGCCGCCGCGCGCGGCGCCTGTCTCAGACGCGCCGGCGCGCTCGGGTATGCCCTACCTGTCTGAAGTGGACCCTTATGATCCGCTGGTTGCCCCGGCCGAGTCCGATGAGGTGTTGGCGAAATTCCCGCCGACACAATTCATCACGGGCACGCGCAGCTTTGAACTCAGCTCTGCCGTGCTCACCCATAGCCGCCTCGTGCGGCTGGGCGTTAAAGCAGACCTGCATGTCTGGGAAGGAATGTTCCACGGTTTCTATTCCAATCCGGACGTCCCTGAATCTCGGGAAGCCTACAATGTTATGGTGGATTTTTTCGAGACGCATCTCGGGCGATAGACCGCCCGGGATACCACTGGCCTGTCCTTGAACTTGAGGCGCGGCGATCGTTCGCCGCGCCTTCTTTCTGACCCTGGTTTCACCTAACATCATACCGCCCAGAACAGGAGCCCTGACCGCGATGACATCGACCAATCTTGTCGCCGGAGTTGAGCTTGGAGGCACCAAATCCATTACCCTCCTGGCGGATGGAAACCAGATTCTCAGGCAAGTCAGTGTTCCAACCAGATCGCCGGAGGAAACCCTCGGGCGCCTCGCAGAGCAGCTGAAGGCCTGGAATGCAGAAACCCCTTTCGCGGCGCTCGGCATTGCCTCATTCGGCCCGTTGCAACTGCGCGAAGATGCCGAAGACTATGGCAGGATGCTGCGCACGCCCAAGGCCGGCTGGTCGGGTGCGGAGATACTGAAACAGCTCACCGCACCCTTCTCCTGCCCGCATCAGATCGACACGGACGTCAATGGCGCGGCGCTTGCCGAATATCTCTGGGGCGCCGGAGCTGGCTGCAGCAGCGTCTGCTACATCACCATCGGCACCGGCCTCGGCGGCGGATTGCTGATCAACGGACAGCCCGTACACGGAGCGATGCATCCGGAGATCGGCCATCTGCGGCTGCGGCGCGCGCCGGGCGACAGCTTTGCCGGCGGCTGCCCGTTCCATGGCGACTGTATCGAGGGGCTCGTTGCCGGCCCGGCGCTTGCCGCCCGTTTCGGCGCGCCAGCCGAAACTGTTTCGGATGATCACCCCCACTGGGCCTATGTGGCGAGCGACCTGGCACAGCTTGTGTGTACCCTGCTGCTGACGACCGCCCCGCAGCGCATCCTTTTCGGCGGCAGCGTCAGCAATGCGCGCGGCGCCCTGTTGCTGGCCGTGGTCCGCCAGGAGGTGGTCCGCCAGCTTGAAAGCTACCTGCCCTTCATCAGCCCGGCCACAGCCGGCGAGATCATTCGCCCCGCCGCCCTCGGCGACAAGGCCGGCCCGCTCGGCGCCGTCGCCCTCGCCCTGCGCGCCCTCGGCGGCTGAAGCCTGCCCCCGGACTGCCCTGCCACCGCCTCTCTGACAACCCCGGCCGCAGGGGCTCGAGGCGGCGGCGCCCGACAGACTCGAACGCGCCTCCGGATTTCGCGGACGCCTGGCATTTTGGGTAGCGAGGGCGTATCATTCTCTGAGGTTTGCGACGACCTGCGAGGCGCTGTAAAGCGATGGGTTGACAGCCGTGTCCTTGTTCGACATCTGCACTTCCAGCGTCACCATCGTCTCGTTCCGCTGCGCCGGTAGCGGCTCCCTCGGCCGCACCGGTCCGACGGGCTGCGCCCTCGATGTGCAGCCGAGGAGGCCGCAGCTGCGGGTAACGACATAGTCCGGACCCGGCGAGTAATCGGCCGCTTCAGACTTTTCGCGCAGCGAATCGGCCGAGCGTGAGACGACCTCGAAAGTCGAATAACCCTTCTCCAATGTCAGCTCCGCTGCACGCAGCAGGGCATAGTCCTGCGCCTGTGCGACATCCCGTCCCGAGGCTCGGAACTGGACGCGGTACCGGTCCGGCTCGATCACCTGGTGGGAATAGCCGAAGCTGGCGGAGCTCTGCGCCGCTCTGTAGGGGCCCGAGCTGGCACACGCGGTCGCAGTGAGCAAAGCAGCGCTCAGGATCAGGCTTGCATACTTCATGACATCCTCCTTTTACGGACTGTTTTGAAATTGACTACTTCTGCCAGCGGCGCCGGATCAGGTCTGCTTCTTCGTCAAGGTCCAGCGGCGCATCCGCCATGAGTGTATCAAGCACCACCTCGACGCTCCTCGCAGCCTCGCTACTGGCAGTGCGATAAACATCCGCCTGCGCACTTTCCGGAACGCCGGTATAGGCGGCCACTACGACCCGCCAGCCATCATCTTCCCGGCAGGCGACCAGCCGCGAGGCGGCTCCACCCTCGCTGAGATCGGCAACGCGGCAATAGCTGCCATCGGCGGCGGCAAAGGAAAATCGCACGCCGCTTTCCGCAGCGCCGCTAGCAGAGGTTTCCAGCATGCGGTCAAGCCCGGAACCGGCAAACACCATGCCCCCTGCCCCGAAACTGCTGCCGGGTGCAGCGGCGGGCTGAAGGGCTTGCCAGGCCAGGAGGCCAACCGCGAGCGCGGCGCAGGCGGCCACCGCACGATTGTCTGCCAAGACGCCGGCCATGCTGCGCCGTCCACGGAATGGCACCTCGCGGTCATCGCCGGCTGAAGCGGCTGCTTCAAGCGATGCCAGCTGACGCTTCAGCCCATCGCTCATCTCGATATGCCGGATGTCCGCGGCGCGCGCCACAAAGGCGGAGTTGGCAAGCGCAAGCGCTTCCAGCCGGTCGGCCAGTGCCGGGTCGGCCGCCAGCAAGGCCTCGAGGCCCGTCCGTTCATCCTCGTCCAGCATATCGTCCAGATACGCGCTCAGCTTTTCGTCCATCGTGGTCATGGCATGATCCTTATGCGGCATATCCGGTTGCATCGGCGAGCATGGCGCGGGCGCGGGCAAGGCGGCTCATCACCGTGCCAACCGGAACCTCAAGCGTTTCGGACGCTTCCTTGTAGGAGCTGCCACCCACTGCGACGAGCGCCAGCACTTCCCGATAGGCTGGCGGCAGGGCGTCGATCGCCGCCTCCGTGCGTTGCAGCATGATCCGGTCGGCGGCCTCGGTCTCCGCAGATACCGGTTCCGGCGCCGCAAGACCGATTTCTGGCGCAGCGTCCGTCCGGACCGATTTCGCGCGCAGGCCGTCGATCCAGAGGTTGCGGCAAATCTTGAACATCCAGCGCTTCATGTCCGTTCCGTCCGGCACGCCGCGTGAAAGGACCCTTTCGATCGCTGACTGGACCAGGTCGTCCGCTTCTGCCGCGTTCCGGCAGAGCGAATAGGCAAACCGGCGCGCATGCGGCGCAGCGGCAATGATCGCAAGGCTGATTTCGTCTCGGTTCCTGGCCATGCAGTGCGGTTCCTGTCCTTTTGCAGCATGAACGGCTTGGTCCGGGTTTTATTCCCGGGATTTGGAAATATTCTTCGGCCTGAAGCGTTATTGAAGTGATTGTCACTGTATTGGGATGCCTGATGACGCAGCGAAATTTTTCTACCCACCGGAAAATTGCCGCCGCAATCCTCCTGGCCGGAATGGGCGGAATATCCGCATTCCCGCAGGGTCTTCCCGCCGACATAGGCCGGCGTGTGGACCGGGCGCTCGACAACCGGATCATCGACGGGGTGGAACGCCGGGTTGAAGACAATGTCGGGCGAAGGGTCGACGCACTGCGCGCCCCTGAGCTTCCGCCCCTGCCGGACCTGCCGTCGCGCCTTGCAAACCCGCTCGCCAATCTGCCCTCCGCAGCCATTGGCGCGGTCGATACTGCCCTCGGAGCGCTGCCGGTGCCCGGCGCCCTCGCGCCCGGCATCGTGCGGGCCATCCCGGGGCGCAGTATCGACATTGATACCTCCGGCGCTTGGCCTGTCGTGCGGGATGAGTGGATCCTGATTGCAGGCCCGGGCGATGCAGCGCGATTGGAAGCGGCCGGTGTCCGCATCCTCGAAAACTCCCCCCTGGCTTCCAGTGACGAGCGGCTGCTGGTGGTTTCACTCAGCTCCGATGATCCCGGCGCGCGGCGCATTGAGGCGCTGCTGCGCGAACTCGGCGCCGAGATTGCAGACCGTAACCATGTGTATGCCTCCGCAGCGCCACCTGGAACAGCGTCTCCGCCCCGCCAGCCGCCGCAGTCGGACCCAACGGTCTTCGCCATCGGTTTTGCGCGGCTTGGCCTTATCGATACCGATATTGACGAGACCCACCCAGCCCTGTCCCGGCTTCCGCTTGCCGAGGAGGATTTTGTGACGATGGGCGCCTTGCGCCCGCAGGGGCACGGCACCGCAGTTGCCTCCATCCTTGCCCGCGAGTTGCAGGCCGCCCCGAACTCGCCTGCCCTGCGCGCGGCCTCGGTCTTCTTTCTCGCCGAAGACGGCACGACCGGCGCAACCTCCGCCAGTCTCGTTCGCGCCATCGACTGGATGATCACGGAGAATGTTTCCGTCATCAATTTCAGCCTGGCAGGCCCCCCCAATCGGGCGCTCGAAGTGATGATCGAGCGCAGTCTCGCCGCCGGCATCGTAATCGTTTCGGCTGTTGGCAATGATGGCCCGGCGGCCCGTCCGCTCTATCCGGCGGCCTATCCCGGTGTGATTGGCGTCACCGCGGTCGACAGCGACGGCCGCATCTATCGCTGGGCCAATCGCGGCGACCAGGTTGCCGTCGCAGCGCTTGGCGTCAATGTCGAGGTTGCCCGCCCAGGCGGGACACTAATCCGCGATTCGGGCACGTCCTTTGCTGCCCCGGTCGTCAGCGCCTGGATCGCCCGGCAGATCGCAGCAGGTGGGCCGGATGAGCCCCTCAACCTGATCCGCGCGTCTGCAAGGCCCGCAAGCACGAATGGCCGGGACCGGATCCATGGATATGGCATCCTTGTCCCGGCAACGCCTCGCTAGAAGTTCAGTTTCAGCTGCACTGTCGCGATATGCGCCTGGTAATCCGCAGCCGGAAGGTTTGAACTCCGGCCGCGATACTCATAGCCCGCATCAACGCTCAGCGGTCCGGCAATCGGGATCATCACGCCGCCACTCGCCCCGAAGATATCGTCCTCACGGCGCGAATCGATTTCAGGCGTGATTCCGGAGAAACTCCGGCGCTCGAACTCCGTCCCCAGACGGAACTGCATTTCCCGCCCAAGCGCATTCGCCCGGTGGACATAGCGCGCCTTTATTCCGGCATTATCATAGCTGAAGGCATCGTTCTCGGCTTGCGTCTCGCCAGCCTTCCCGCCGAGCACCAGATACCGCTGCGACCCGTCCAGCAGGAAAAAGCCGTCAACAAGAAATTCGTTGCTCGAGCTGTTTCGGCCGGGCTCCGTGTCAAAGTCCCGCTCACTGCGGGCATACGCGCCTCGCAGCAAGAACTGGTCGCCGAACATGTGCATCACATAGGGCGAGGCCTGCTGGAACGTCAGGTAGCCATCACCGGCAAGACGCGCATCGACATGGTTGTAGAGAAGCCCGGCGCGCGTCGCGCCAAACTCATATTCAGCTTCGGCCGACACCCGGTGTATCTGAAGATTGAATGCGTCGAAGTCCTGATAGCGCGTATCGCTGAGCTCATATCCGGCCCGAAGCGTCAACCGCGAAACCGGCGTCACTTCCGCGTCGAGCTTGAGCCCCAGAAGGCTCGCAATGTCGCCTTCGCTGGTGGCCTGGTCGAGATCGGCAAGGCCGACTTCGGAGTCGGCGATAACCCCGGCGGAGAGCTCCGCGGAAAACTTCGCGTCCTGCGCCTGCGCGCCTGCGCCCACCAGAAGCAGGCCGGTCAGCGTTGCGAGGGTTTTGCAGGAATGTGATTGGGAGGCCATGGAATCGTCCTGAGAATGGAATTGACTGTATACGGAAGGATGCGGGCCTGACCGGGAGGGGGGATCGGCCAGGCCCGCTGCGGCTCAGTTGAACAGTCTGCCGCGGATGTCCTTGGCGATATCGTTGCGAACCGTGTTCCGGATCTCGCCCGCAACGTTCGCGGCGACCTCACCGGCAACGGCGGCATTGATCTCCTTGGAGATGTCGCCGCGAATGGTTTCGGTCACCGCTGCGGAGACCTCCTGGCCGACAGCGCCGCGGCCTGTGGCCATAGCCTCACCCACTGCCGAGCCGGCAACCGATGCGCCAAGGTCTGCAGCATCCGCGCCCGCTTCCGCTGCCAGATCCGCAGCCCCGCGGGCAGTCGACACGGCGGAGACAGCCGTCGCGCGTCCCTCTGCTGCCGCGTCAGCAGCAGTGGCAAGGCCCGTCCCGGCTGCCGAACTGGCCGTATCGCCGGCAGTGGAGATCGCATCCAGAGCGGTCTCGATCCCGCCTTCCGCAGCGCCGGAGACCTCGCGGGGACCGGCATCGGGAATCCCGTCTTCATCGCCGCCGGTTTCGGTGTCGGCAGACGCTCTGGCCGACGCATTCACGCCTGCATTGGCCCGGGCGTTCGCGCCGGTTTCCTCGGCGGCCTGCGAGTTTGCCGAGGCGTCCGCAGAAGCCTCCGCACTGACTTCGAGGCCGATACGCGCCTGCGCCACCGCAGGTACTGCCAGCATCATCGCTGCAACAAGAGCAGCGACCGAAACTTTACCTGTCTGATCGAACATACGTCTCTCCTTTGCTTGACGTTGTGCAGGAGAGACGGATGGGGGAAGATTTTATTCCCGGAACGCTGCATGCGCCCCGTCAGACAAAAACGAACAGGTCGCCGGAATTGGCAGGCAAGGAGCTGCGGCGCAGCAAGAGACCCGCCCCTTCCCCCTCAATGAAAGCTCGCCTGAAACGTCATAGCTGTCAGTGAGACGTGCGCGTCCAGGGGCGGGTAGAGCTCAAAGGCTCTGGGCTGGCGGGAGAAGTTCCAGAGCCTCAGAAGGCACCATTCCGCCCTGCGCGCCTCGGCTACCGCGAGCTCGTTCCGCGTAATATGGAAGGGCGTCCGCTCCCAGCCATTTGTCGTCTTCACCTCGATCAGGCGCGGCGCCCCATCCGGCGTAAAACTCGCAATATCATATCCCGCGCCATCCCCGTCCTCATCCGACACCCAGCGCACCCGGTCTGCCAGATCGCCACGCCCGGCAGACCGCAGGGACGAGCGTTCATGCTCAACCGCGAGTTCCTCCCCTGCCCGCCCGAGGGCCCGGTTGCGCTCATCGCGCCCCGCAACATCAAACTTGCGGGCAACGCCCAGCATCTGTTCGAGTTCGTCCGGGGGCGGCTGGTTCGAGAGGGTCGGCGCCGGGCCGATCCAGATTGGCGCCGGCTCATGGACGCCTTCAGAAAGCCACTGCTTGGAACTTCGCGTCATCCAAGCTTCATTCAGGGCAAGCCAGCGCGCAACCGCATCAGCCAGCGACATCTGGAAATTGAAGGCAGGCTTGTATCCGGGAATCCAATCTTCGCCGAGCGCCTTCAGGACGGCACTGATGTTCTGATGCTTGAACTCCACCGCCCCTTCCGAGCGCCCCGCAAGCTTGGCCAACAGGGCCCGCCGATGCGCAGCCTTGTTGTATCTCCGTCCGGCGAAATCATGCGCCAGCATCGCGAAGTAATCCGCGACGATCAGGTCATTCTCAGCATCAGACCAAGGATCACTCGACACCCAACCAAGCTACCGGCCACCCGGCCCCAAGTCACGCAGTTTCAAATCGCAAATACCTGCCGGACAAACGCGCAGAATGGCTGGCGGTGTTGTCAGACGAACTCGAACTGGTCTCCTGACTTGGCTGACCCCCACTATCCTGCGGCCTCCTCAGGGTGCCATCCGGTCGGCCAGCCAGCCACGAACCATCACCCAGTCACGCCGGACCGTGCGCTCTGAAACCCCGAGTGTCTCTGCCGTTTCCGCCTCCGTCATGCCCGCGAAGTAACGGCAGTCGAGAATCCTGAGCCACCTCGGATTTGCCTCGCCGAGCTGTTCCAGAATGTCGCCGATGACGACGATCTGCTCAGGCGTCTCATTGAACTCTGGAAAGACCCGCTGGTCGTTGTCGAGCGAGAGGTCCGGCAGGCCCGAGGACCGCTTCGCAGCAGCCTTCCGCCGGGCGTGGTCGATGATGACCTGCCGCATCGCGAGCGCGGCGGTGCTGAGGAAGTGCTGCCTGGATTGCCAGGCCGGCTTTCCGGTCATTCGAAGGTAAGTTTCGTGAAGGATGTCTACCGTGCCAAAAGTGTCGTGCATTCGTGAGCGCCGGCGCCTCTGGCGGGCGATCTGCAGCAGCGCCTCATAGCATTCAGCAAAATAAAGGTCTGCCAGCCTCTGATCAATCAGGGCATATTTTTCACCGGCACCATTATTCGCGTAGTCTTCCATACCCTGCTTTATCCATACCTCTGAATTTTTCTTTCAAAAGTCTTTTCGACTGCTGCTGGCGGCCGCCCGGAGAGATGAAGCCGTGCCCGAGCGCCTGCAAGTTTTTTTCCCGGTCGTGTCCGGTTCCGGCCGCATCTTGCGTACTCCCCTCTGAAACCGCAGCGCTGGGTGGGGGCCTGGTGTCTGAAACAGAGGGGAAAACCGATGCAGGACGCATCCGAAAACCGTGGCCTTGATCCTTGGCTGGTGCTGCTCAGGCGGCCCCGGCTGATCCTGGCGCTTTGCCTGGCCGTAATCCTCAGCTTTACCGCAGGTCTGCCCGGCGTAGTCAAGGATCCCTCGGTCGATGCGTTTGTGCCTGAGGATCACAGATTTGCCATCGCCCGCGACGAAGCCAAGCAAATCTTTGGGCTGGAAGATCCGATCATCATCGGCATCGCCTCAACAGCTGGCGGCGACCTCTTCAATCCGGACGCACTCACCACTCTGCGGCGTCTGGACGAAGCCGTCCGGGAAATACCTGGCGTTTTGAGAAACGAAGTGCGCAGCCTTGCCTCCATCAGAGCCATCTGGGGCGAAGATTACGACCTCGCGGTAGACTGGATCCTGCCGGAATACGCGCTCACGCCGCAATCCGCCGGGATCGCCCGTCAGCGCGCCCAATACATGCCCATGCTCACGGGCAGTTTGATATCCGGGGATGCTAGTCTCGCAACGATCATTGTGCCTGTCGAGGACCCCAACAATGCCTACCCGGTGCTTGTCGAGGTGAAGGCCCTGATCGCGGCGGAGGCCGGCGCCAATCCCGGCATCGAAATACATGTCGCGGGCGTGGCGGCCATGAATGCGCGCCTGGCCGATACCGTCGATAGCGACACGCGGATCTTCATTCCGGCTGCAGTGGTTGTCGTCCTTTTGATTGTCTTTCTGACGCTGAGACGCATCACAGCCCTTGCTGGCCCGCTGCTCGTGATCGCCGGTTCCGCAGGCATCGCGATCGGGCTCCTCGGCTGGGTTGGCGCCAAGTATTATCTGATCACCACGGCCCTGCCCGTCATAATCATGGCCATTGCGGTTGCCGACAGCCTTCATGTGTCAACGATCTATCTCCGGCTCCGACAGCTTCTGCCCCATCTGGACGCCCGGACGGCCACCGCCATGGCCCTGCAGCGGACATGGGTCCCGGTCACTCTGACAAGCCTGACGACCGTCGCCGGCTTTGTCGGTCTGTCATTTGGCGCAGCCATGCAGCCCATAAGTGAGTTCGGACTCTTCGGCGCCGTCGGTGTACTCGCCGCCTGGCTGCTTAGCTTGACTGGCCTGCCCTCCATCCTCGTCCTGTCGAACCTCCGGCCCGGTCGCCAGG
The DNA here is from genome assembly GCF_046313735.1 of Hyphomonas sp. Classification (GTDB taxonomy): domain Bacteria; phylum Pseudomonadota; class Alphaproteobacteria; order Caulobacterales; family Hyphomonadaceae; genus Hyphomonas. Next base: position 5,874 of record NZ_JBKBXW010000015.1, on the reverse strand, counting down.
CTGGCTTCCTGGCCGCCGACCATCGCAGTACGGACAAAGTCGAGCGCATGATCGGGGCGATTTCGCAGCGCGCCCTGCGGCACCCGCTGACCTCGTTGAGCCTGACCGTCCTGCTTGTGGCAGGCCTTGTGACTTTTGCCCTGAGGGCCGAGTTCGACTATGAGCGCAAGCGCTACTTCGCGCCGGGCGATGCGATTGTCAAAGCTGACACCCTGCTGAATGAGCGCCTTGGCGGAATCAACTTCCTCGACGTGGTCGTTTCGACCGAAGCAGAAGGCGGGCTGATGACGCCTGCAGCGCTCGGCGCCATAAGGGCGCTCCGAAACGACATGGCCGGGCTGCCCTTTGTTGCAAGCGTTACAGGCATCGATGAATACATCTCTGTGATGCACACGGCCCTGACAGGCAGCGAGCCTGGCAATCTGCCGGTCCGCGAGACTGCGCCCGCCCAGTACATGTTCCTCTATGAATCTACTGCGCCTCCGGACGACTTCCGCGAAACCCTGAATTACCTGCATACTCACGCGCTCGTCCGCGCCCGCCTCTCGACAGACAGCTACCAGCTGACAAAGCCGGTCGTGGAAAGCCTCGAGGCCCGGCTCGCGGAATGGTCAGAGAAGAACGGCCTTCAGGCCGTCGTGAGCGGCCGGGTGGCCGTCAATGACGGCTGGATGAGCCAGCTGGCTGACAACCATTTCCGCGGGCTCGGCCTCGCCCTCGGCCTCATTCTCCTGTGCGCGGTTGTAATGTTGCGCAGCATCGTCTTCGCCCTGCTTGCGATGCTGCCTGTCGCGGTCGGCGTCCTGTCCGTATACGCTGCAATGGGTTTACTGGGGATCGACATTGCCCCCGCCACATCCATGACAGCGGCGATCTCGACCGGCCTGGGCATTGATTTCGGGATCCACCTGATCACGCACCTGCGCAGCAAGCTCGCCGCAGGGTACAGCCTGAAGGAGGCCCTTCAGATTGACTACCGCCTCGTCGGGCGCGCCTGCTTTTACTCCGCAGTCGCACTATCGGCAGCCCTCGCCGTCATCTGCCTAAGTTCCGCCCCGCCGCTGCGCTGGTTCGGCTGCCTCGTGGCGCTCGGCGCCGTCGGTTCGCTGGCTGGCGCCCTGCTGATTATCCCCAGCGCTTTTGCCCTGACGCGCTTCCGGTTTGTAAGGAGACTGCAAAATGCTTAAGCCCCTCGCTCTGTCCATCGCGCTCATGCTGTCCGCACCCATCGCACAGGCTCAGGATGCCGCTTTCAGCTTGGCCCGCGCCATCGCGGAGCGTCCAGCCAATGAAGGCAGGGTCGGCGATATGGTCTTTGAGCTGACCACTTCAAACGGTGCCGTCAGAAATCGCCGGGCCCTGATGATTCATTCGGACACGAACGATCTCACCCGGATCGGCATCTTCTTCAAGGCGCCCGCCGCCATCGCCGATACCGCATTCCTGAGCCACGAGCCGTCCGGCAGCGCGGGCGAGAACTGGCTGTACCTGCCGGCGACAGACCGTGTGCGCCGCCTGCCCTCTTCCGAACGGGGCAGCTACTTCATGGGCACGGACCTGACCTATGGAGACATCAAGGACAATTTTCGCTTCAGCCTGGACGACTGGGACTTTTCCGGCGGAGCAGCAGATACCGCGACTGGCCTCCTCCAGCTTTCCGGCACAGTCCGAACACCCGATATCGGCAAGGAGCTCGGTTACAGCCGCTTCTCTGCCCTGATCGACCCAAAAACGCTTTTTCCGGTGAAAGTCCTTTATGCGGATACAGCGGGCGCTCCTCTGAAAGAAGTGGAAATCCTTGAGCAGCAGCAGGTTGGCGGGGCGTGGACGGCAATGCGCTTCCATGTCCGCAATCTTCAGACAGGGCACACGACAAAAGTGCATTTCGAAAACATGCGCCACATCCCCGCGCTCGATGACCGCTTCCTGACCTCGACCCAGCTTGCGCGCGGCGTACCAACTATCCGATGACAAAGATGCACAGCACCAGGACTATTGCGAGCCTCGTGTGCGGCGTGATTGCCGCCCATTCGGCCGCACCTATGGCTATCGCCGACGACCTCTCCATATCCCCGCGCACCCGGATCAATGCCGAGGCTGCCATCCGGATGGAGGACGCAGACGCATCTCTCGCCCGGGTTACGGTCGAGCCACGCCTCCTCCTGCGCAGCGACAGAGGCTGGCGCGGGGAAGTATCCGGCCGCATCATCGCAGCCGCAGATGAAACCGGTCTCGGAACCGTTTCGACCTTCTCCAGCCTGTCTCGTCCGCTTGAGCTTGGCGAGGATGCAAGGCTGGAGCTTGACCGCGCCTACGTCACCTTCAGCGCCGGGGACCACGACCTGACAATTGGCAAGCAGACCCTTGCCTGGGGAATCCTCGATGGTCTTCAGGTGACGGACAGGTTTGATCCCGTCGACCGGACTGAGGCTGTCTTCGGAGAGCTCCGTCCCCGGAGGATCGCACGTTGGGGTGTACGATGGCAGGGCAAAGCCGCCGGCCTCAACGTCGATGCGGCTGCGGCCCTGGATGCGACGGTCAATCAGCTCCCGCAGACCAGCGATGCATTCTCCCCCGCTGCGCCCCGGCTCCGCGCCGGCATTCCGGCAGGCGGCGCAACCCCTCCCCTCCGCGTTTCCAGCCGCTCGAACCAAGTCCGCGATGCGAGTTTGGGCCTTCGGCTCTCGCGCAGCTTCACCGGCACAGAGGCTAATCTGGTCCTGATCTCCGGCCCAGAGCCTGATCCGCTCTTCCAGTTCGAGCCATCGCCGGCAGGTCCCGAGGTCGAGCTGCAGTACCCGCGCCGCACCCTGATCGGCGCAACGCTCGACCGCGCAGATGGCGCGCGCATCTGGCGGCTGGAGGCGGCCTACATCCCGGACCAGCCGGTCAATGCCGCGACCGGGCCAACCCCTGGCATTGTCGAGCGCCGCCGAATCCTCGCCGGCCTCGGACTGGACTGGAACTTGCCGCGAGACGTATTCCTCAATCTCCAGCTCGGCCTTGACCATGTGAACGCAGGCGGCGCCGAACTCTACCGTCCAGAGACCGACCTCATCGCAACCATCCGCCTTCAACGCGGTTTCCGGAATGAGCGCCTCTGGCTGAAATCGGAAATCCTCGGAACCCTCAGCGAGGGCGATGGAACGTTCCGGCCCTGGGTCGAATGGCGCCAGTCGGACCATCTCACCCTGTCTGCCGGCGCTGACCTCGTCTGGGGAACCCGGGAAGGCCTCTTCGGCCAATACCGGGACCAGTCCCGCATCTGGACCCGGATATCGTCAACCTTCTGATGCCCGGCAATTCACCCCTCTCTGACCCCCAACAAATCTTGACGCAGGCGGATGTCTGCGTTTCGCTTTCTTCAGGCTTTGGGAGGGGCGCGTAGAACATGCAGTGGGACCGGATCCTGAACGACGTGAAACACGCCCGGGAGCTGTCTCCCGAGGCATGCGCCGCATTCCTGTCGACACTCGAAACTACCACCGATCATGCCGGCGAAGTCCGCCGCCTCCTCACCCGTCTGGACAACAGTTTCCTCGCGACATCGGCGGATGAAGAAGCCGGCCCCGCAGAACTTGTCGGATGGCCCGGCTTGCTGATTGGCCCCTGGCGCCTCTCGGAATTGCTGGGGCGCGGCGGCATGGGTGAAGTCTGGCGCGCAAAGCGCGATGATGGCCTCTATGAACAGAACGCAGCCGTGAAACTCATGCAGCCTGGGGGCTCTGATCGCGCCGCCCGGTTTGACAATGAACGCCGCCGCCTGGCCCGCATGGACCATCCCGGCATTGCCCGGATTCTGGATGGCGGTCTCACAGAGGATGGCCTTGCTTACATCGCCATGGACTTCGTCGATGGCCAACCCTTTGATCAGTACACATCCGCGCTGCCGGTGCGGGAAAAGATACGACTTCTTGCTGAGGTTTGCGACGCAGTTCACCACGCTCACACCCAGCTCATACTGCACCGCGACCTGAAGCCTGCAAACATCCTGGTCGACCAGCGCGGCCAGGTGCGTCTGATCGATTTCGGCATTGCCTCGTCACTCGAGGAAGGCGAATCCGGCGGACCGCTAACACTCGCCTACGCAGCGCCGGAACAATTGAACGGCGCCCCCCTGTCTGTCGCCACCGACGTCTTCGCCCTGGGCCTGGTCATGCACACAGTGCTCACAGGCCGGGCTGCACAGCGTCTTGCGGATGCAGCCCCGATGGTCGCGCCGCGGACCGCAAATTCGGAAGACCTGACCGCCATTCTCCTGCGCGCAACAAGATCAGATCCAACTCAACGGTACCTGTCAGCAGACTCACTTGGTGCAGATCTGCGGCGATATCTCGCCGGACAGGCCGTCAACGCGCGGGCAGGCGGCCCGGCCTACCGTCTCGGAAAATTCCTGAAGCGCTACCCCGTCGCAAACAGCCTTGCAGCTATTGCGATCCTCGCCCTTGCTGCCGGTCTTGGGTTCAGCCTGAGATTTGCCGCCGATGCCCGGGCCGAGACCCAACGCGCTCTGGAAGCGCTCGACCGCGCCCAGTGGAACCAGGCCGAACTTGAAACGATCAACAGCATTAATGCCGTCTATTCCGATGCCCTGCTTCGGCTTAGCGGACGCGGAATGGATGTCGAATATGTCAGCACGCTGCTGGAAGAGTTTCTGGATGAGCTGAGGCTCAAGCGCACGGACGATCCGGAAGCGGCAGCCCTTGCCTCATTCTCGATCGGCCGCCACTTCCTGTCGCGCAACGACTATCTACGAGCCCGCACCATCCTCGAACCGTGGCTCACCGAAGCATATGGCAGCGAGCGGCTGCGCAGGTTCGGCTGGTCCCTGCTCGGACACGCCTACGCAAATACAGGCGATCCGGGGCTCGCCGAAACAGCCTTCCGGACATCTTACTCCCTGACTGATACCTATGGCCGGGAAAGACCCGGGGCAGCTTCCGTGCTCGCACAGATCGCGAAGTATTCTCTGGACCCTGATGATCACGAACGGGCAATTGCGGCCCTGAACCGGATCGTCGAGACCGAACCCGCCCCTTCCCGCCAGATCAGCGCACTCAATCAGATGTACCAGCTTCTTGATACATATGGCGATGATCCGGGTGCGAACGAAACCATTCGCCGCGTTGTGCGGATCATTGACGAGAACCCGACACTCCTGATGCAGGGGCAGGACACCAACCGCCTGAACCTCGCCGAATCTGAATTCTATTTCCGCGGAAACGCTGACGCTGCCCTGCAGCAGATCCGCATCACACGCCAGTATCAGGCGGAGCAGAAAGGCGAGAGCCGAGAGACCGCAAGGGCGCTCGAACTCGAAGGCCTGATTGCGCGCCGTCAAGGTGAGTTGGAAACGGCTGAGGCCCTGCTGCGTGAGGCCGCCGACCTCCACCTTCGCTTCGGCGGCCCGCAATCGGCGCAGCGTCTGCGAACCCTCGCAGGGCTTGCGATGACCCTAACGGACCTTGGCCGCCATGAAGAGGGCAAGAGGCTGCTGGATGATCTCGCTATTGAACCACCTTCTCCGATGCTCACCATTGCTAGGGCCTACCAGGCCTTCAAACTGGAAGGTCCTGAATCCGCCTCATATATCTTCGCGGAAGATGGGTTCGACATGGACAGGGCCAGTCGTTCAACCGTTCTGCGCCATTATCTTGCATGGTTCCGAAATGTTGGCGCGCTCCCACCGGACTAAGGGTGGTGTTGACTCAGCCCCCTGATCCGGGCCGTTTGACTGGGGACTCTGTTCGCCCTTCTTTCTGGTTGGGGGTGGGTGGTCAAGGCCCGCTGAGCGGAGCTCTTGCGTAGCTCAGGCGAAGCGGGCCGGGCTCGCCTGGTGTTATCGGCGAACACAGCCGGAGCAAGGCCGCCAAG
>NZ_JBKBXW010000014.1:0-81044 GCF_046313735.1 Hyphomonas sp. | reverse complement strand
TGGCGCCGCAATGCCGCCCCCGCGTCAGCCGCCCGCAAAACGTGACTTGGCCCGAGACAGGCGCCGGCCGAGATGATCCATGAAGGCCCGCACGCGGGGGTTCTGGCGCAGGTCTGAATGGGTCAGCAGCCAGAGGCCGGTGGCCAGCGGCGACTCCATCAGATGGTCGAGGGGCACCAGGTCTGGCAGGCGCGCCGCATAGGCTTTCGGCAGAAGCGCGGCGCCCCTGCCAAGGCGGCAGGCTTCGGCAATCGCAATAAAGCTGTCCGCGCGAAGGACACGCCGGTCCTTGGGAACGAAAGCCTCGTTCCAGCGGCCGGGCGGGGAGTTCGTCATGCTGTCACTGACGGTAAGCCAGGCGTGCTGGTCGCGCCGCTTGCCGGTATGGGAGGCGAGATAGGCTGGGCTCGCATAAACGCCGAAGGCAAGGTCGCAGACCCTTCGGCCGACAAAATTGTCTGGCGGGGAGTCTGACGGACGGATGGCCACATCGGCCTCCATCTTTTCCAGCTGGAGCTTTCGCGTCGTCACGAGGAGATCGATTCGCAGCGCCGGATGGCGGGACTGGAAGGCGTCGATAATCTCGCTGATGCCGGAGAGGTAGAGAGAGTCGGTGGTTGTGACGGTGATGTTTCCGGTCAGGGCCTGGGTATCCTGGCCAGCCGGGAGCGCCCCGCCGCCGAGCGCGGCTTCCAGCGTGCGGGCGGCTGTCAGGATGGGTTCGGCCTCGGGCAGGGCATGATGCTGCGCGCCGCTACGCAGGAACAAGGGATAGCCGAGGCTGGCCTCGAGCGCCCTTATGCGCCGTTTCACGGTTGTCTTGTCGACACCGAGCAGGACGCTGGCCTCAGCCACCGTGCCGCTGCGGGCGAGTACCGCGACGAAGCGGTAATCGTCCCAGTTCTGGACGTGCATTTTTGCCCCACCCCTGTGCAAATCTGCCTTTGCCGTTTCATTGACACACACCGGTTTGGTTAATTCAATAGCTTTCAGGATCATGGATCTCTCCCGCCGGGCAGCAGGAAAAGCGCGCTGGCGGTCCAAAAAATGGATCCAGGCTCATTGGCCCGGGTCAAACCTCATCAGCGGCCACGTGCATGTCCCCACCCGGCTCGTGCCGCTCGAGAAAGGCGCCTGAAGGGCCGAATGTCCCCCAGGCGCTCCGGGCGCCTTTCTCCCACCCCCCCTTTTCATTGACGCGATGACACGCTTGCGGGCGGCGTGTCGCTTGGCCAAGGATGCCGGCTAGCTTCCAGAAACGTCAGGAGAGGTCCGCCATGAAAACCCGCATCACCGAAATGCTCGGCATCCAGCATCCGATCGTGCAGGGGGGCATGCACTTTGTCGGCTTCGCTGAGATGGCTGCAGCTGTTTCGAATGCCGGCGGGCTTGGCATCATTACAGCGCTCACCCAGCGTTCGCCGGCGGACCTCGCGAATGAAATCGCGCGCTGCCGCGACATGACCGACAAGCCGATCGGGGTGAACCTGACCTTCCTGCCTTCGGTGAACCAGCCGGATTATCCGGGCTATATCAAGGCGATCATCGAAGGCGGCGTGAAAGTGGTCGAGACCGCCGGCAACAATCCAGTGCAGGTAATGCCCGTGCTGAAGGACAATGGCATCAAGGTGATCCACAAATGCACGGCTGTCCGACATGCGCTGAAGGCGCAGAAGATCGGGTGCGATGCGGTCTCGGTCGACGGGTTCGAATGCGGCGGGCATCCGGGCGAGGATGATGTGCCGAACTTCATCCTCTTGCCGCGCGCCGCAGATGAGCTGGAAATCCCGTTCATCGCGTCGGGCGGCATGGCCGATGGCCGGTCGCTGGTGGCGGCGATGGCGCTGGGCGCAGAAGGCATGAATATGGGCACGCGCTTCATCGCCACGAAAGAGGCGCCGGTGCATGAGAACGTCAAGCAGGCGCTGCTGGCAGCCTCCGAGCTTGATACCCGCCTCGTCATGCGCCCCCTGCGCAACACCGAGCGCGTGCTGACCAATCCGGCGGTCGAGCGCCTTCTGGAGAAGGAAAAAGCCCTTGGCGCGAACATCAAGTTCGAGGACATCATCGAGGAAGTCGCCGGCGTCTATCCGCGCATCATGAAGGATGGCGACATGGATGCAGGCGCCTGGTCGTGCGGCATGGTGGCGGGGCTGATCTATGACATCCCGACCTGCAAGGAACTGATCGACCGGATCATGAGCGACGCCGAGGCGATCATCACGAAGCGGCTGGCCGGGTTCCTCTAGGCAGCGCCCTGCGCGTGGCAGGACGCGCGCGTTAACCCTGCCTCTGGCGGCCTGTGGAATTCCCCGGCGGAGACGTATCCGCTCGCCGCTGGGGTGTAGACAAGGCGTATTCGTTCCGAATATGTTCTGGCGGCGCTTCGGAAAGGGCCGTCATGTCTCCTGTGATCACCATTGGTTCTGCCGGATTGGACATGGTGCATGTCCTGTTGCTGCTGATTGCGGTGGTCCTTGCGGCTTTCGTGTGGACCACCCGGCAACGCACCGCCCTTGAACGCGCGGAGCTGGACAGGCTGCGCCAGCGCGAGCAGACGCTGGAAGCGGTCGCCCGCGATGCGGAGCTCAAACTCGCCGCCTCCGAGGCGCGCAGCGCCGAGGACGAGCGCAAGTTCGCCCAGATGGCGCAAGGCGTGCTGGCGCAGGCGAATGAACAGTTCCTGCAACTCGCCAATGAGACATTCACCCGCCACAAGGAGGGCACGCAGAGCCAGATCAGCGAGCTCGTCAAACCGATCGGCCTCAGCCTGGAAGAATTCGCCAAACGTGTCGGCGAACTCGAGAAGGTGAGGGTGGAGGACAAATCGGCCCTGCAGACGCAGGTTCTGGCCATCGGCGAAAGCCTTCAGAGGAATACGCAGGAGACCAACAAGCTGGTTACCGCCCTGTCAGCGCCAAAGGGCGGCGGGCGCTGGGGCGAGATGACGCTGCGCAATGTGATGGAACAGGCCGGATTGTCAGAACATTGCGACTTTTCCGAGCAGGTCCATGATCAGACCGCAGCCGGCCGCCAGCGCCCCGATGCGGTCATCCGCCTGCCGGGCGACCGGCAGATTGTGGTCGATTCGAAAGTGTCGCTGGATGCCTATCTGGCGGCCCATGCCGCAGCAGATCCCGCCCAGATCGAGGCGCACCTGAAGGCGCATGCGTCCAGCGTCCAGCGGCATGTCCAGACGCTGTCCTCGAAAGACTACCAGTCCAATCTCGGCAACCGGTTCGACTATGTGGTGATGTTTATTCCCGGGGAGAATTTCTTCGCCGAGGCCCTGAAACATGCGCCGGACCTGATCGAGAAAGCCATGAACAGATCGGTGATTGTCACGACACCGACGACCCTGATCGCGCTTGCCCGGACGGTTGCTCACCTCTGGCGCCAGCACCATCAGAACGAAAATGCCAAGGCAGCCGCCGAGGAGGCGATGACCCTCTACACGCGCATCGGCAAGGTGCTGGAACACATGGACAAGCTGGGTAAGCAGCTGAACGGTTCGGTCGATGCCTATAACAAGATGGTCGGCTCTGTCGAAACCCGGGTCCTGCCCAGCCTGCGGAAAATGGAGAGCCTCAAGATCACGTCGGAAGATGCCGCCCCGGACGACCCGCAGCGGCTGGACAAACGCGCGAGCGAGGTGCGCCGCGCCCCGGAACTCGGCTATACCGGACCCGGCGATGTGGCGGCCGAGTGAACGGACATTGACGCGGGCGGAAGGGGTGCATATCTGGCGAAGATGGCCATACGCGAAATCCTTACCGTTCCTGATCCGCACCTGAAGCAGGTGTCCAAGCCCGTCGAGGGCGGGGTGACCGACGAAATCCGCGCGCTGATGGATGACATGCTCGAAACGATGTATGACGCGCCGGGCATTGGCCTGGCTGCGATCCAGATCGGTGTGCCGCTGCGGGTGATCGTGATGGATCTGGCGCGCGAGGATGAAGAGCCCCAGCCGCGCTATTTCGTGAATCCCGAAATTCTCGAAACGGTTGAGGAAACAAAGCCTTACGAAGAGGGCTGTCTCTCTGTGCCGGAGATCTTCGATGCCATCGAGCGCCCGGCGCGCTGCCGCATCCGGTATCTCGATTATAACGGCAACCCGGTCGAGGAATGGGCCGAGGACCTCTATGCGGTCTGTATCCAGCATGAGATGGACCATCTGGAAGGCACGCTGTTTATCGATTACCTCTCTCGCCTGAAGCGCGAGCGGGCGATCGACAAGGTCCGCAAGGCGAAAATCCGCGCGATCCGCGAAGACGCGAACTGACCTCCGTTATTCTGCGTCCCGCCGGGCTGCGGGCCTGCTTGTCAGGCTGCCCCGAATGATGTTCCGGTGCGCCCGGACCGGATGGAGCCTTACCTGATGCCTCTCCGCATTGCGTTCATGGGAAGCCCCGGCATTGCGCTTGGCGCGCTGGAGGCGCTGATTGCGGCGGGCCATGAGATTGCCTGCGTCTATTCACAGCCTCCGCGTCCGGCGGGGCGGGGCCAGAAGCTGACGCCGACGCCCGTGCACGCCTTCGCCGAGGCGCGGGGGCTGGAGGTGCGCACGCCGAAATCGCTGAAGGGCGCAGACGCGCAGGAGGCGTTTGCGGCGCTGAACCTCGATGCTGCCGTGGTCGTTGCCTATGGGCTTATCCTGCCGCAGGCCGTGCTGGATGCACCGCGCATGGGCTGTCTCAACATGCACGCCTCGATCCTGCCGCGCTGGCGGGGCGCCGCGCCGATCCAGCGGGCGATCATGGCGGGCGATACCGAAACCGGCATCGACGCCATGATGATGGAAGCCGGCCTCGATACCGGCCCGGTGATTGCATCCGTCCGTACACCTATCACACCGGCAGATACGGCTGGCAGCCTGCATGACCGGCTCGCGGCGCTGGCTGCAGAGCTTGCCCCGCGCGCGCTGGCGGGGCTTGCCGATGGCAGCCTTGTGCCTCATCCGCAGGCGGAGGAGGGCGTGACTTATGCCCACAAGATCACCGCCGCTGACCTGCGCATCGACTGGACCCGCCCGGCGGCGGAAATTGATTGCCAGATACGGGGGCTTTCCCCGGCGCCAGGAGCGTGGTGCGAGGCCGATCTGGGGCAGGGGCCTGTGCGGCTGAAGATCCTGTTCAGTGAGCTGACGGACCTTTGGAATCCGGCAGCGCCGCCCGGAGCGCTGATTGATGACCGGCTGGCCGTCGCCTGCGGCGATGGCCGGGCCGTGCGCCTCCTGAAACTCCAGAAGCCGGGCGGCAAGCCGCTGGAGGCGCGGGAGTTTTTGGCAGGGTCGCCGCTGGCGGCTGGCGGGCTGTTGTCCTAAGGATTCAAGTCGGCTTCCGGCTCAATGACCTATCTCAAGGCACCTTCCGGCTGAAAGGCCAATTCAATGCAGCTCTCATCCATTGAAATCCTCGGCCTGGTGGCCGGGCTGTTTGGCACGTTTGCCTCCGCCCCGCAGGCGATCAAGATCCTCCGCACAAGGCAGGCGCGGGACGTTTCCCTCTCCATGTTCCTGATGGCGCTGACCGGGGCGGTGCTCTGGGGCATTTATGGCTGGCTGCAGGGCGCCTTCAGCATCGTGTTCTGGAACGCGGTGGCGCTGGTCAATTTCTCAGTGATCATCTGGCTGAAGCTCAGGCATTCACGCGAGACCGGTTGACCCCGGCCTCCGGCTTTGGCAGCGGGCAGGGATGCCGCGTTACAAGCTCCTGATCGAATATCATGGCGGACCCTATCAGGGTTGGATGAGACTGCCGGGCAAGCAGACGGTCCAGGCGGCGCTGGAAGAGGCGGCCGCAAAGCTCGATGGCGGGCCGGTGGAGGTCTTCGGCGCGGGGCGCACCGATGCCGGCGTTCACGCGACTGGGCAGGTCGCGCATATGGATTTGCGCCAGGACCGGCCGGACAAGGTCGCCGATGCGATGAATTTCCACCTGCGCCCGCACCCGATTGCCGTGCTGAAAGCGGAGCGGGTGGATGAGGATTTCCACGCCCGTTTCTCTGCAACTGGCCGGCATTATCGCTATGTGGTGATCAACCGCCGGGCTGATCTTGCACTGGACCGCGGCCTTGCCTGGCGGGTGCCCTCGAAGCTCGATGCCGAGGCGATGCATGAAGCGGCGCAGGCGCTTGTCGGGACGCATGATTTCTCCACCTTCCGCGACGCTGAATGCCAGGCGCTGAGTCCGGTCAAGACGCTGTGGCGGTTTGATGTGGCGCGCTATGGCGAGCGGATCGAGTTCACATGCTCCGCGCCGAGTTTCATCCACCGGCAAGTACGCTCGATGGTCGGCAGCCTCGTCGAGGTTGGCCGCGGTCGTAATCCTGTCGGCTGGATGCGCGAGATACTCGAGGCGGCAGACCGCGCGCGCTGCGGCCCGGTCGCGCCAGCCGACGGGCTGTATCTGGAGCGCGTTGATTATGGCGCGCCGCCCGGCTGACCCGAAGGCAGGCTTTGTGGCCGGGCGCTTCCGGGGTTAGCCTCCCTCCCAAAGACAATATGGGAGGAAGCGACAATGGCCATCGATTTCACGATTCCGGAAGAGGCGCAGGAAGTGCGTGCGCGGGTGCGCCGCTGGGTGCAGGAAGAATGTATCCCGGCGGAGAAGGAGATGGCCGCCGGCAAGCCTTTCAAGGAGGTGCTAGCCAAGCTGCGCCAGAAGGCGCGGGCGGAGGGGCTTTGGCTGCCGTTCATCCCGAAGGAGCATGGCGGGATGGGGCTTGGTCCGCTGGCGAATGCGCTGGTGCAGATGGAGCTTGGTCAGAGCCATCTTGGCGCGCTCTCGATGAATTCTCAGGGGCCGGATGATGCGACGATGCTGACGCTGCTGGCGCATGGCACGGACTACCAGAAGGAAAAATTCCTGAAGCCGATCCTGAATGGGGAAAAGCGTGTCTGCTATTCCATGACGGAGAAGGCTGCCGGCGCGGATGCGACCGGGATGCGCACCTCCGCCGTGAAGGACGGCAAGGGCAATTATGTCCTGAATGGCGAGAAATGGTTCTCCTCTGCGGCGACGGCGGCGGATATCGCGGTCGTCATGGCCCGGACGAATCCGGAGGCGCCGCGCCATCAGCAATTCTCCACCTTCATCGTCGAGCTGCCGAACCCCGGCTACCAGATCCTGCGCGACATCCCCACAATGGCCGTACACGGAAAGCATTATGCCGAGATGGGCGGCGGCCATGCCGAGGTGAAGATCGACAACCTTATCGTGCCTGAGGCCAATCTTCTGGGTGGGGAAGGGATGGGCTTTGCGATGGGCCAGCACCGGCTCGCCTATGGGCGCCTGCGCCACGGGATGCACAATGTGGCGATGGCCCAGCGCGCGCTTGATCTGGCGACGGAGCAAGTCACCAGCCGCTCAACCTTCGGGAAGGGGCTTGAGGACCGGCAGGGCGTCCAGTTCATGCTGGCCGAGTGCGCGAGCCAGCTCTACATCGCCCGGCTGATGCTGATGCACATTGCCTACAAGGCGGAGAATGGCCTCGACATCCGGCAGGAGAACGGCATCGCCAAGGTGTTCCTCGCCAATATGGTGCACAAGGTGGTCGACACCGCCATCCAGCTGCATGGCGCGCTCGGCTATTCGCTCGATACGCCGCTGGCGGCCTGGTACACCCATATCCGCTCGCAGCGTCTCGTGGACGGGCCGGACGAGGTGCACAAATGGATCACGGGCAAGAATGTCATCCGCGCCTTCAAGAAGGATGGCACGACGGCCGCCGCCGCCGGGGGCGACCTGTTGTGATCAAGCTCACCTTCTGCCTCCGGCGTCTGCCGCATCTGAGCCGGGAGGAATTCCAGCGCTACTGGCGCGAGGTGCACGCCCCGCTGGTCGCGGCGCGGGCAGGGGTGCTGGGGATTGCGCGCTATGAGCAGGTCCATGCCGGCTTTGATGAGCTGAGTGCCGGCATCCGGGCCTCGCGCGGCGGGCCGGAGCCCTATGACGGCATTGCCGAGATCTGTTTCGAGAGCGAGGAGGCCATGCGCGCGGCAGGCGCAAAGCCCGGCGCGGCCGAGGCGGCGCAGGAGCTGCTGGAGGATGAGAAGCGCTTCATAGACCTCGCAAATTCCCCGCTCTGGTTCAACCGGGTGCATCCTTTTGTGGGATGATTGCGGGCCGTAGCCGGGGCAGGGAAAGCTGCTATGTTGCGCCCCGCATGACCTCTAAGACGAGCCACCCCACCGCCCTGACCCATCCCGGCCGCACGCCCCTCGCGCGGCGGCCCGGCAAATGGCGTATCGCCGACATTATCGACGGGCGCGCCCTGCGCGTGAAGCTCACCGCAGCGGCGCTCGACAATATCACGAGCCCGGCAGATGCCCGCAAGCAGGCCCTGAACCATCTGCACGGGGCGATGTTCCGTGGGCGCCTGATCGCGCAGGAGCGCCTGCAGCAGGGGGCGGACGGGCTGGATACGGCGCGCCTGCTCGCGGCGGTGCAGGATGAGGTGATCCACGCGCTCTATGATTTCACGGTGACGCATGTGCACCGCGCCTCCAACCCCACCGAGGCCGAACGGATCGCCATTCTGGCAACCGGCGGATATGGGCGGGGCGTGATGGCGCCGTCCTCGGATACGGACCTCCTGTTCCTGCGGGCCTACAAGGCCAGTCCGCATACGGAGAGCGTGATCGAATACATGCTCTATGCCCTATGGGACATGGGGCTGAAGGTGGGCAATGCCTTCCGTACACCGATGGACTGTATCAAGCTGGCGGCGGAGGATGTGACGATCAAGACCAGCCTCCTGGACGCCCGCTTCATCTGCGGCGACAGGGCGCTGGCGGATGACATGATGGCTCTGTTCCAGCGCGAGGCCGTGAAGGGCCGCGATGCGCAGTTCATCGCTGACAAGCTGGCCGAGCGCGATGCGCGCCATGGCCGCGTTGGAGACGCGCGCTATGTAGTCGAGCCGAACCTGAAGGAGGGCAAGGGCGGACTTCGCGACCTGCAGACGCTCTACTGGATCGCCAAGCATATGTATGGCGGCGGCACTCTGGAACAGGTGATGAAGGCTGGTCCGTTCACGGATCATGAGTACGCTGTGTTCATCCGCGCGGCGCGGTTCCTGTGGACCGTGCGCTGCCACATCCATTTCGTCACGGGCCGCGCCGAAGACCGGCTGAGCTTTGACCTGCAGCCCGAGATTGCTGCCCGGATGGGCTACCGCGACCGCACCGGCCAGCAGGGCGTCGAGCGGTTCATGAAGCGCTATTTCCTGATCGCCAAGGATGTCGGAGGGTTGACGCGCATCCTCGCGGCAAAGCTGGAAGCCGAGCACAAGAAAAAGCCTGAAGGCCTGCGCCGCTTCCTGCCCGCGCGTGCACCGCAGCCGCTGGCGGAGCCCGGATTCATGATTGACACCGGCCGAATAAACATCACGGGCGAAGACGTGATGGCGGCCGACCCGCTGAACATGATCCGCCTGTTCACTGTCGCGCGGCGGGAAGGCAAGGACATCCATCCGGCGGCCCTGACGGCCTTGACGCGCAACCTCCGTAGCCTGAATGAAAGCGTTCGGGAAACGCCGCCGGCGCAAGCGCTGATCCTCGACACGATCCTCGGCGGCAACGACCCCGGCCAGGTCCTGCGCCGGATGAATGAAGCCGGCGTGCTGGGCCGCGCGATCCCGGAGTTTGGCGCCATCGTCGCGCAGACCCAATTCAACATGTATCATCATTACACGGTCGATGAACATACGCTGCGCGCGGTCGAGTCGATCGCGGACCTCGAGCACAACCGCCGCTCCATTTCGCCGCTTGCAACCGAACTGTTCAGCCAGATCGAGAACCGCCGCGCGCTGTACCTCGCGATGCTCCTGCACGATACCGGCAAGGGCAAAGGCGACCAGCAGGAAGCGGGAATGCGCACCGCGCGCCGTGCGTGCGAACGCCTCGGCCTGCCGGAGGAGGAGACGGACCTGGTCGTCTGGCTCGTCGGCCATCACCTCGAGATGAGCGAGACCGCGCAGAAGCGGGATGTCAGCGATCCGCGCACGGTGGTCACCTTCGCCCGCCTCGTCGGCTCGCTGGAACGGCTCCGGCTGCTCTATATCCTGACCGTGGCGGACATTTCTGCGGTCGGGCCCTCGGTCTGGAACGCCTGGAAAGGTCAGCTGCTGGCTGACCTTTACCACAATACCGCCGCCGCCCTGCGCGGCGGGCGGACCGATGAGGCCGCGATCCATGCCGAGCTTGAGCGCCGGGCCGAGAGGCGCCGCGAAATGCTGATCGAGCGGCTGGGCTCTGTTCCCTCACTGCTCCTGGAGCTCGAGACGGCTTATTGGACCGGGTTTGATCCGGACGACATTGCCTGGCACGCGGGAACGCTCGCGAAGGGCGGGGATGTGGTCACAACGCGCCTTGTCCCGGAAAGCGGCGCGGTGGCGCTATTCGTTTCCGGCAAGGATCGCAGCGGGCTGTTTGCAGACCTTGCCGGAACGCTCGCACGCATGGGCGCGAACATCGTCGCGGCGCAGGTGTTCACCTCGCGCGGCGGGCGCATCGTCGACGTGTTCATGCTGCAGGACCATCGCGGCCTGCCCTATGGCGAGGGCGACGGGCCGAGGCTGGCAAGGTTGGAACAGGCGATCGTCAAGGCGCTCGGCGGCGAGGTGCCGACCGGAACGGTGAAGTCGCGCGCCGGGCGGCGGGAAGCGGCTTTCCTTGTCCAGCCCTCGGTGCAGATCCATGATGATCTATCAGCCGAATATACGGTGATCGATGTTGCCGCCCGCGACCGGCCGGGCCTTCTGCATGAGGTGGCCGAGGTGCTGACCGACATGAAGCTGTCGATCCATTCGGCGCATGTCGGCTCCTATGGCGAGCGGGTGTTCGACGCCTTTTATGTCGAGCCGGAGCCCGGCGCGCCGGCGCTGACCAAGGCCCGCAAAGAAACACTGCGCGAGCGTCTTCTCGCCGTACTTTCGCGCGAGGAACCAGACGGGCCCGAAACCCCCGCGCGCAAGCTGCGCCGGTCGCGGGCCGTGGACAGTTTCTGAGAATTCCGCCAAGCGGGAGAGCCATGAGTATCGCCCGCAACACCGCCGTCCAAGCCTCGCTCACAATGGCGAGCCGCATCCTTGGCCTGATCCGGGATGTGATCCTCGCCGCCAAGATCGGCACGGGGCCCGTGGGCGATGCCTGGGCTACCGCGCAGCAATTCCCGAACCTGTTCCGGCGCATCTTCGCCGAAGGGGCGTTCGCCTCGGCCTTTGTGCCGGCCTATGCCCGCACGCTGGAGGCGGACGGGCCGGAGGCGGCGCAGAAAGTGGCGCAAGAAGCGCTGCGGGTGCTGTTTGCACTGACGGCGGCGCTCACGATCCTTGCGCAGCTGTTCATGCCCTGGGTGCTGCTGATCATCCATGGCGGGCAGGCGGATGACCCGGAACATTACGGCCTCGCCGTGATGCTGACGCGCATCACGATGCCTTACCTGACCTTCATGGCGATCAGCGCGCTGCTCTCCGGCGTGCTCAATTCGGCGGAGCGGTTCATCCTGTCGGCGGGCGCGCCGACCGTGCTCAATTTCTGCCTGATCCCGGCGGGCCTTCTGGGCACGACGCCGGTGGTGACGACCCAGTATGCGGCAATTGCCTTCTGCCTCGCGGGGGTATTGCAGGCGGCGCTGCTCTGGTGGGGCGTCTCGCGCCAGAAAGTGCGCCTCAGCCTGATCGGCTGGCCGCGCCTGACCCCGGCGGTGAAGAAGGTGCTGATGCTCGCCGTGCCGGGCACGATTGCGGCCTCCGGCACCCAGATCAACATCATCGTCAGCCAGTCGCTCGCCAGTTTCGAGGTCAGCGCCAAGAGCTGGCTCTATGCCGCTGACCGGCTCTACCAGCTGCCGCTGGGCCTCGTCGGCGTTGCGGTGGGTGTCGCCATCCTGCCGCGCCTCAGCCGCGCGGCGCGGGCAGGGGACGGCGAGGGCGGCCGGCGCACAATGGATGAAGGCCTCGGCCTTGCCATGGCGCTGACCCTGCCGGCCGCGGCTGCGCTGATGATTGCACCGGTGTTCCTGATCGATGCCTTCTTCGCGCGCGGGGAGTTCACGGCGGCGGATGCACAGGCTGCCGGCGCGGCGCTGTTCCACTTCGCCTGGGGTGTGCCCGCCTTCGTGCTGATAAAGGTGCTCGCTCCGCCCTTCTTTGCGCGGGAGGATACGCAGACGCCGATGCGCTTTGCGCTCGTCTCGGTGGTGATCAACACGCTGCTGGGCGCCGGGTTGTTCCTGTGGCTGAAACAGTCCGGCGGGCTCGGCTTTACCGGCCTTGCGATGGCGACCAGCGCGGCCTCCTGGGTCAATGCCGGACTGCTGGCGCTGACGCTGGCCCAGCGCGGCTGGTACAGGCCGGGGCCTGCGGCGGTTTCCGGCCTGGTCCGGGCGGGGCTTGCCACGCTGATCCTGTCGGCGGCGATCTGGCTGATGCTGTGGCAGCTGCCGGCAATCCAGGGCGCGCTTTACGGCTCCAAGGCGCTCGCGGCGGCGGCGATCATCTTCTCGGGCGGCTTCATTTATACCGGCGCGGCCTTCCTGACCGGGGCTGTTCGGGTGCGGGACATCCGTCAGGCTTTGCGCCGCTGAGCAAACGCGCTAAACGCCCGACCCATGACTGATACGACCCCCACCTATTCCGGGCCGATGCGCGTGTTTTCCGGCGTCCAGCCGACCGGGAACCTGCATCTCGGCAATTATCTCGGCGCGCTGAAGAAGTTCGCAGACCTGCAGAAGGCCGGGCATGACTGCCTGTTCTGCGTCGTCGACCTGCACGCCATCACCCTGCCGGTGGAAAAGGGCGCGCTCGTCTCGCAGACCCGCCAGATTGCCGCCGCCTTCATGGCCGCAGGCGTGGACCCGGCAAAGTCGGTGATCTTTCCGCAATCTGCAGTGCTGGCACATGCGGAGCTTGCCTGGATCTTCAACTGCGTCGCGCGGATGGGCTGGGTCGAGCGGATGACCCAGTTCAAGGACAAGGCCGGCAAGGATGCCGAGCGGGCCTCTGTGGGCCTCTTCACCTATCCGGTGCTGCAAGCGGCTGACATACTCGCCTACAAGGCGACCCATGTGCCAGTCGGCGAGGACCAGAAGCAGCATCTGGAACTCAGCCGCGACATCGCCGAGCGGTTCAACCGCGAATATGGCGCGCCGGGTTTCTTCCCGCTGCCCGAGCCGATGATCCAGGGCCCGGGTGCCCGGATCATGAGCCTCAAGGACGGCACGAAGAAGATGTCGAAGTCCGATCCCTCGGACCTCAGCCGCATCAACCTGATCGACGATGCCGATGCCATCGCCAACAAGATCAAGCGCGCCAAGACCGACGCCGAGCCTATTCCGGGCACGGTCGAGGGCCTCGAAGGGCGCCCGGAAGTGGCCAATCTCGTGGGCATTTACGCCGCCCTGTCAGGACAGACGGCCACCTCGGTGCTCGCCGAGTTCGAGGGCAAGGGCTTCGGCGCGTTCAAGCCGGCGCTCGCGGAGGTGACGGTCGCCCATCTCGCCCCGATCACGGCCCGCTACCGGGAGCTGCTGGCCGATCCGGAGGGTATCGACCGGGTGCTGGCAGACGGCGCAGAGCGGGCCCGCGCGGTGTCTGAACCGGTCATGCAGGATGTGCGCCGCACAGTCGGGTTCTGGGGCGCCTGATTTCCGCCATCATCAACTTGCATCCTACAATGGTCGTGCCAGAATCGCTGCGACGGGCATACAGATTGCATGGTTCTTTCGCGGTGGTCGGAATTGCTGAAATTTCATGCATTCTGCGCCTGTTAATAAGGGGATGCGCAGCCCATACTGCGCATGAATTCATCGGGGCCACCTGACCTACGAAAGCGGCACAGCGGGATGACGGCAGCAGCGGCAGCAAAGCTACCGAAGGCGTATGAAGAAAAAGAGGCTCCGCGCGCGCCGGAGACTCCGCCTCATTTCATTGCGCTGGAGTATGCCGAGCCCAGTCCGATCATGGTCGGCTTCCAGAAAGTCTGGCGCGGCTTCAAACGTTTCGTGATTGTTGCCGCCATTGTAGGAGCCATCGTCGGCTATCCCGCCGCCATCGTGCTGTCGAGCACGATTGATGATCGCACCATTGTGATTCCGCCCGAAGAGAACTGGGCCGTTCCGAGCATTGCGATTGCCGTGCACAAGATTGCCCGGGAGCTGGAAGGTCCCGGCTGGGCGTCGAACCGCCCGGCCTGGCATCCGCAGGCCCGCCTGACCGCCCTGCCAGCCTGGCAGGCCGGAACCGCCGAAGCGCTTTCGCAGCATGTAGACCTCATCTCGCGCATCGCCCTGACCGATGGCGCGCCGGACGCCGACCTCGCGATTGCATCGCGGCTGCTGGTCGAGGTAGATGATGAGAAGATGCGCCCGCGGCTGACCGCAGCGGCTCAGGCGCTCAACCGGTTTGACACGCGCGCCTCGCGCGGGCTCGCCATGCGGCCGATGCCGGAAGAAATCCTGCCGGCAGAACTCGCCCTGTTCGCCGACTGGGCAGCCGAGGATCGTGCCGCCCTGTCAGACCTGATCAATGCCGAACAGGCCGGCTGGCCGGCGAGCCAGGCGGATATCGCCGCAGTCTACCGCGCAAAATCCCGAGCGCACATTGCGCATGAGATGTTCACCGCCTCCAAGGCGAAGTCCTATCAACTGGGCGAGACACGCCTTGCCGTCGCTGCCCAGCGCACGCAGGCTGCCTGGGCCCGGGCCGCCGTGATGAAGCCGCTTCTGGTCTCCAACCAGTCGGACGCGGCGACCTTGACGCCGAACCACCTTGCCACGATGGCGTTCTTCCTGCTCGAGGCAGAAGAGGCCTCCCGCCACCTTGCGGCCCTGATGACGCCGGTGGAGCCGGAAGCGGGCACGACGGATACGGCGGCGCTTGAGACGTCCGGCGCTGAGGACACCGCCCGGCCTTGAACTGGCCGCCGGGGCGGTCCATGTCTGGTCCGAGACCAGTGGAAGGCCCGGCATGTTCATCCAGACTGAAGCGACCCCCAATCCCGATACGGTGAAGTTCCTGCCCGGCCCGCCGGTGGCCGGCGCGCTGGGGTCGTTCGATTATCCCGATGCCGCCAGCGCCCGCCAGAGCCTGCTCGCCCGCGCCCTGTTCCAGGTGGAGGGCGTGGACCGCGTCTTCCTCGGCAGTGATTTCGTCAGCGTAAGCAAGGACCCCTCGCGGGACTGGCGGCAGATGAAACCCCTCGTCCTCGCGGCGATCATGGACCATTACATGGCCGGGCTTCCGGTCGTCGAGGCAGAGGCCGGGGCCGATGCGGGCGAGGCGGAATATGAGGGGGAGACCGCAGAGATCGTCAACGAGATCAAGGAATTGATCGAAACGCGCGTGCGCCCCGCCGTTGCCCAGGATGGCGGCGATATCACCTTCCAGCGCTTTGATGCCGATACCGGCATCGTGCACCTGTCCCTGCGCGGCGCCTGCGCCGGGTGCCCGTCCTCGACCATGACGCTGAAGCAGGGCATCGAGAATATGCTGCGCACCTATGTGCCGGAAGTGACGGCCGTCGAAGCCGCGCTCTGACCGGTCCGGCCGTCCCGCGCCACGCCCAGAATTTCCCCACTCTTCAGAAGGATAGAATATGACCCATCCGGTGAACGACCTTGCCCTCGATGTCATCTTCCGGGATGCGCGCAGCCAGAACGGGTATCTGGACAAGTCCGTTCCCGAAGTGCTGATCCGGGCGGTCCATGACCTCGCCAAGATGGGGCCGACCAGCGCGAACTGCTCGCCGGCGCGCTTTGTGTTCGTCACGACGCCGGAGGGCAAGGAGCGCCTCCTGCCCTTCATGAGCGAGGGCAATCGCGAGAAAACGAGAACTGCGCCGTGGACGGTTATCATGGCGTATGACCTGCGCTTTGCGGAGAAGGTGCCGAAACTCTTCCCGCACAATCCCGGCGCGAAAGACTGGTTTGCAAACAATGCTGAAGAGACGGCGATCCGCAATGGCACGCTGCAGGCGGCCTATCTGATGATCGCCGCCCGCGCCCTCGGGCTCGATTGCGGGCCGATGAGCGGGTTCGACATGGCGGGCGTGAACCGCGAGTATTTCGAGAGC
Source organism: Hyphomonas sp. (assembly GCF_046313735.1). Lineage (GTDB taxonomy): Bacteria > Pseudomonadota > Alphaproteobacteria > Caulobacterales > Hyphomonadaceae > Hyphomonas. The sequence continues at coordinate 64,969 of NZ_JBKBXW010000014.1, read as the reverse complement.
CAGGAAGGCGAAATGCAGCACTGGCGGGCGAATTTCATCTGCACACTGGGGCACGGGGATTCCTCGAAACTCTTCCCCCGCTCGCCGCGCCTCGAATTTGACGAAGCCTGCCGCATCTACTAACCGCCAGCACCATGCTGGTGCTCGCCCTCAATACAGCCTTCACGACGCTCGAAGCGGCCCTCGTGCGCGATGGGGAGCTGCTCGCGGATGCGCGGGAGTCGCTGCCGCGCGGGCAGGAGAAAGTGCTGCCGGGCTTTGCTGAGGCGCTTCTGAAGGCGCAGGGCGCGGAGTTCGGCGATGTCGACCGGTTTGCGGTCGTTACCGGGCCGGGCAGTTTCACGGGGCTGAGGATCGGCGTTGCCTATGCGCGCGGCCTGTCGCTCGTGACGGGCGCGCCGTGTGTGGGGATTACCAGCCTCGAGGCTGCAATCCCGGCAGGCATGGCGGGCACGGCGCTTGGCGCACTGATGGCCCAGCGCAGGCCGCCGGACCAGATCTGGTGGGTGCAGGGCGTCAGCGGCGACATTGGCCTGGCGCCGGTTCAGGAAGCGGGCCTTGAAGCGCTGGCCGCGATGCTCCGGGGGTTCCACGCGCCGGTGTTCATGGACGGCGCCGACGCGCTCGGTGAGCTTGCCGCAAATCTCGACCTGCGCCCGATGCGGCCGAGCGCTGTGACGGCAGCACTGAAAGCGGCCCGGCTCGACCCGGCGAAACATCCGCCCGCGCCGGTCTATGCCCGCGCGCCGGATGCGACGCTGCCTGGGCCAAGGGATGACGCATGAACGAGGCATGGCTGGGGCCGGAGGATGCTGCGGCGGCGGCAGCCCTTCATGCGCGCTGCTTTCCCGATCCGTGGAGCGCGGCGGCTATGCATGGCTCGCTCTCTGCGCAAGGTGCCCGGGCGATTGGGGTCTGGGCGGGCGATGCCCTGATCGCGTTTGCCCTGACGCAGGAGGTGGCAGGCGAAGCAGAACTCCTCACCATCGCTACCGCGCCGGAACGGCGCGGGCAGGGGCTCGCCGCCGGATTGCTGGGCACGCTGATCGGCGAGCATGAGCACAGAGGCACGCGCCGCCTGATGCTCGAAGTGGCCGAGGACAACACGCCCGCGCGGCGGCTCTACGCCCGGTTCGGCTTCACCGAGGATGGCCGCCGGCGGGGATATTATACGGCAGGGCGGGCGGCGCCGGCGGACGCTGTTCTGATGTCATTACTGCTTACACGGCCTCCCATCCGTTAAGAGCAGGCTGAAAGGGTGGCCCCCGGCGGAAGCCAGCCTATACTTCCCCGCAGACAGGCGAGGAGACACGGCCATGGCAGACGGCACCCCCAAGATTGACATCCCGAAGGAAGTCTTCGCGCTCTATGATGCGTATTGCCATGGTGATCTTTCCCGCCGGGCATTCTTCTCGAAGCTCAGCACCTTTGCGGGCGGCGGCATCACGGTGTCGATGCTCGCGGCCTGCGTGATGCCCGATTACAACCGCCTGCAAACCCAGCCCGGCGAGGCGGGCCTCGTCGAAGCAGACATCACCTATCCCTCGCCAGCAGGGGCGGGCACGATGGGCGGCTATCTCGTGCGCCCGGCGGGGGCGACCGGGCCGCTGCCCGCCATCCTGGTGATTCATGAGAACCGGGGGCTGAACCCCTATATCCGCGATGTGGTGCGCCGCGCTGCGAGCGCGGGATATGTCGCCTTCGGGCCGGACGCGCTCTTTCCGCTCGGCGGGTATCCCGGCAATGATGATGACGGGCGCGCCCTGCAGGCCCAGCGGACCCGCGAGGAGATGTATGCAGATTTCGTGGCGGCGGCGGAGTTCCTGAGGGACCATTCTGCGGTGAACGGAAAAGTTGCGGTTACCGGTTTCTGCTTTGGCGGGGCGATTTCGAACCAGCTGGCGGTCGATCTGCCCTGGCTCAGCGCGTCGGTGCCCTATTATGGCGGCTGGCCGGCAGGCGAAGCGGCGGCCCGTCTGGAAGTGCCGCTCCAGATCCACCTCGCCAGCGATGATCCGCGCGTCAATGAGGGCTGGGTCTCCTATGAGGCCGCGCTGAAGGCCGCCGGAAAGGCTTACGAAGTGCATTGGTATAAGGACACCCAGCACGGCTTCCACAATGACACGACACCGCGCTACGACCCCGAGGCCGCGGCGCTCGCCTGGCGCCGGACGCTCGAATTCTTTGCGGCGCATCTCGGCTAGGCAGGCGCCGGATCGCTTGAACTGGACAATCCCGGCGACAAGGGGCATCTAGGGCTCATGGACAGACTTGAGAAACTCTGCATCGAAAGAGGCCTCCGGATGACGGAGCCGCGCCGCATCATTGCGCGTATCCTGTCGATTTCGGATGACCATCCGGACGCCGAGGAACTGCACCGGCGCGCCAACTCGCTGGATGCGTCGATCTCGCTGGCGACGGTGTATCGCACCGTGAAGCTGTTCGAGGATGCCGGCATCATCCAGGCGCATGATTTCCGCGATGGCCGGGCGCGCTATGAAGAAAAGCCGGAAGAACACCACGACCACCTGATCGACGTGAAATCAGGCGAGGTGGTGGAGTTCCATTCCGAGGAGATCGAGCAGCTGCAGGTCGAGATTGCCCGCAAGCTCGGCTACCGGCTGGTCGATCACCGGCTGGAGCTCTACGGCGTACGGATCGAGGAAAAGGACTGACGGCCCCGCCGGGGCAGGGCCGTCAACGAATCTGCCGCCTGCGGATCAGAGTTCCGGAACAACGCGGAAGATGCCGTCGAAATCCTTGTGGGCGACATAGAGGTATCCGTCCGGGCCCTGAACAACATCGCGGATAGGCATTTCGCCTTTCAGCAGGTCTTCCTTTCCGGTCACGCGGCCATTCTCCACTTCGATCCGCACAAGGACGAGGCCGGCCGGCCCGTTCATGCCGCCAGAGAACAGGCTGCCCTCCCAGCCGGGATATTTGTCGCTTGCCAGGATCGTCAGGCCGGCAGGCGCGATGGACGGCACCCAGAAGACTTCCGGCTGTTCCATGCCGGGGGCTTCCGTGGCGGTCGTGATGATGCTGCCATCATAGTTCACGCCATAGGTGATGGCCGGCCATCCATAATTGGCGCCCCGCCGGATGATGTTGAGTTCGTCGCCGCCCTTGGGTCCGTGCTCGGTCGCCCAGAGGGTGTCCGTGGACGGATCATAGACCATACCCTGGATATTCCGGTGGCCGTAGGACCACACAGCCGGGTGGCCGTTCTCGCCATCCGCAAACGGATTGTCCGCCGGGATAGAGCCGTCTGCGTTGATGCGGACGATCGTGCCATGCGTGTTCGCCGGGTTCTGGGATTCCTGCATCAGGCGGAAGCCTTCACCCAGGCCGACAAACAATGTTCCGTCCGGCGCGAAGACGAGCCGCGCGCCATAGTGGAAGGCGGTATTGCGCGGATCGGCGCGGAAGATTTCCTCGACATTCTCGAGAGCGTCCCGGGCGTCATTCAGCGCGCCGCGCACAACTGCGGTGGTGTTATCGTCCTGGGTTCCGGCAGAGTAGGCGACATAGACCAGGCGGTTGGTCTCGAAGGCCGGATCGAGGGCGATGCCCAGATAGCCGGCCTGGTTCGCGGTGAAGGCTTGCGGAAGGCCGGAGACGCCAGCGGCCGCGCTTGCGCCGGGCGCGAGGTATTTCAGGCCGCCTTCCTTTTCCGTGAACAAAAGGCCGCCATCGGCCAGGAAGGTCATGCCCCAGGGCTGTTCGGCGTCGGTCACATGCTCGAGGCTGAGGGAGATTTCGCTGCTCACAACCGGCGTCTGGTCGGCAGCGCCGGCGCCCGTGCAGGCGATCAGCGCGGCGGCAAGCGGGGCGAGGAAAAGAGATCTGGCGAAGGGGGACATGCCGGCTCCTGTTGGCTGGGAGGGTTCGGGAGGGGGCTCACCTGCGGGACACATAGGGCTTCCGGTGGCGCCGGCCAACAGAAAACGGGGCAGCCCTGTGAAGAGCTGCCCCGCCTTTGAGGATCTGAAGGCCTATTGGCCCCAAATTACCAGGACTTCGACAGGGCGATACCGTAGGTCCGCGGCTCTTTCAGGAAGATGTTCGTGAACAGGCCCGAGGAGTCATCGGTCAGGTAGGCGCCGGTGATGATGTCATCATTTGCGATATTCTTCGCGAAGAGGTCGAGTTTCAGCCCCTTCGGATCGTTGAAGAATGAGAAGGTCAGGTTCAGGTTGTCCCAGCTCTCGAGGCGATCGCGGCCGGTGTTCCAGACACGGCTGAAGCTCTCTGTCTGCCGGTAGTAATCGACCCGGCCGGTCAGGCCCCAGTCGCCGAACGAACCTGGGTCCCAAGTGTACTCGACACCCACATTGAACGTGGCTTCCGGAGCGCCGGGGATCGACTTGCCCGACAGGTCCTTGGCCTCGCCATCGAAGGGCTGGAGTGCGGAATAGGTTGTTGTTCCGCCGTCCGAGTTCCGGACTGTGACTGTCTGACCGGAAAGTCCGAGGAGGCCCTCGAGTGCGGTTCTGCCTCCCACGCCAGCTGCAAGCTGGCCGTTGCAGATGCCACGTGTGGCGCCTGCCGGAAGCAGGTTGCCGGCAATAGCGCCGAGCACCGTGCGATAGCCCTGGGCCGAAATTACGCAGTTCGCAAAGCTGCTCGCATCCTTGATCGTAACGAGGTCATTTCGGCCATTTGTCCGGTCGAGCACGTCGATCGCGTAGGTGTCCTTGATCTCCGTGTTCAGCAGGCCAAGGTTGGCGTTGATGAGCAGGGTCGAGACAGGGTTCCAGACAGTCTCGATCTCAAGGCCGTAGATTTCGGCGTCAATGTTGAAGTTCGCCGACGACCGGTTGACGATCTGGGTGATCTGGTAGCCCTGATAGTCATAGAGGAAACCTGTCGCGTTCAGCTGCAGGGCCCCGTTGTACAGCGTGTTCTTCGTACCGATCTCGTAAGAGTTGATGAACTCCGGATCGAAGGTCTGCGGGAACAGGTTCGCGCCGGCCGGCTGGGGCGGGTTGATACCGCCGCCCTTATAGCCCCGCGAGTAGAAGGCGTAGAGCAGGGTATCGTCCGTCATCGCCAGGTCCGGACGCCAGTCCAAGCCAAACCGGCCAGTCGTTTCCTTGAAGTTGGCGTTGATGGAGCCGTCACCGCCCGCATCCGGGCTAGCGCCCGCGATCGGCCGCGGGGCAAGCGGGTCGCCCCCAGGGATGGCTGCAACGGGTGTGAACAGGAAGGTCGGGATGACATCCTGTTCCTTCTTGTCGTCCGTGTATCGCAGGCCGAGCGTCAGCTTCAGATTATCGGTGACATCGTAATAGCCCTCACCGAACACGGCAAACGACTCAAGACGGAACGGCGAAAGCGACCGGAAGTAGTTACCGCCCGCTCCGGTTGTGGCGCCGGCAAACACCGGGACGCCGCCCGTGCCGAGGTCAAGTGGCACCTGCCCGCCGAAGAAAGCACCGCCCGCAGCATTGTTGATCTGGGTCAGGGCCGTCAGCGAGTTGGACAGGACGTGGTAGCCATCCGTCGGGCTTCGCGGATTGATCGACTCGAAATCCATAAAAATGGTTCCGAGGTTGAAGTTGAATGGCCCGTCAAAGGCCGATTGCAGTCGAATTTCATGCGTCGTCTGTTCGCTGGACGCGCCGGCGATATCGAACGTCCGGAACAGGTTGGATGACCCAAGTTGCGGATCAGTCACGACCCCGCCGGGGAACAGCAGCCCGTACAGGGGCGGTACCGCGGCGAAGGGACCTGCCGTTGCATTGAAGGCAATTGTCGGCGCGATTTTGTTGTAGTCTTCGAGCGAGGCGAGGGAAGTCTCGCTATAGCTGCCGAGATAGGTCAGCTTGAGGGCGTCGCTTACATCGAATTCCGCCTTCCAAGTGTAGAGGGTCTGGTCAGCCTTGTAGCTTGGATCGAACGCTGATTCGATGTTCCGGAGATTGCGGTCCAACGGCGCGGTGAAGGCATCTCCGTTCAGGAGGCCTGCAATGATCGCCAGGCCGCCGCCGAGCGTCGCAGCGGAGTTCACCCGATCATTACTCTGGCTGAGCGGCGCCTCCCGGCAGCCGAGCGAGGTTACCAGCTGATCCAGCGGTCCGATCGGAACGCCCTGGAAGGAAGTCTTGAACGGGTCCTTGGCACAGAGCTGCTTGCCGGCGCGCAGGCGGTTATCGTCGGCTTCGAAATGCTCGACCATCAGCCAGCCGCGCAGCCGGTCAGTCGGCTCGGCGGCAAGTGTCGCGCGCACGCCGTATAGTTCCCGACCGTCGATCGGGGAGCCGGTCACAGTGTTCGTGGCATAGCCGTCGCGCTCCAGATAGTTGCCGGCCACACGAAGGGCGATCCGGTCACCAATCGGCACGTTCAGCATGCCGCGCACTTTGCGCGTGTTGTAATTGCCGAGCGTTACTGTGGCATTCGCCTGCCATTCTTCGAAGACCGGCTTTGCGGTGATGGCATTGAACACGCCGCCTGTTGCGTTCCGGCCGTACAGCGTGCCCTGCGGTCCGCGCAGCACCTCGATCCGCTCCATGTCGAAGAACTCGGCTTCCAGGAGGCGATTGGCCTGCAGCGGCACGTCGTTCTGGTGAACACCGACGCCGGCATCGCCGGACTGGGCCACGGCGTCCACGCCGATACCCCGGATGCGGAAGTTGAAGCCGCCGAAATTGCCGGCAGTGAAGTTCGAGTTGGGGATCGCCTTCACAAGGTCCGGGCCGCCATCGAGCTGCATCTTCTTGAGCATCTCTTCATCAAAGGCGGAGACGGCAATCGGAACGTCCTGGATGGACTGTTCAACCTTCTGCGTGGTGACCGTGACCGTACCAAGGCGGCGAGCTTCGTCCGGGGTATCCTCCTGGGCATAGGCAACACTGACAAAGCTCATGGCCAGTGCAGACGCCCCTGCCAACAAGACGCACTTCGAGTCTGTGATTCGGCTCATTTCGAATTTTCCTCCCCTCGGGCCGTTTGCCGGCTCCGAATGTTTCTGTGTCTGACGAGACATCCTCTTTGCGGGATGCTTCGACGCTATCAGAAGGCCATGAGGCTCAATGTGTCAATTGGCCTCTCCTCGCGAGACGCCAAACTCTTGGCCAAGGTGTCAAAATAGTGACGGTTTCCCTCGCGTCGCCTTGGCCTGATCAACACCGGCTGTTACAGCGGCGGAATGTCTGATCCCCTCTCTTCTGCGCTTGTCCTTTTCTCCGGTGGCCAGGATTCGGCGACCTGCCTTGCCTGGGCGCTGGAGCGCTATGACCGGGTCGAAACCATCGGATTCGATTATGGCCAGCGCCATGCCGTCGAACTCGCCTGCCGCCCGCGATTCCTGTCCGCCCTTCGTGCGGCGCTGCCCGCATGGGATGCCCGGCTGGGCGAAGATCACGTCGTCGATGCCTCGGTCCTGAAATCCCTCGGCCAGACCGCCATGACCCATGATGTCGAAATCCGGATGACCGATGCCGGCCTGCCGAACACCTTCGTGCCGGGCCGCAACCTGCTCTTTCTCACCCTCGCCGGCGCCCTGGCGGTCCGCCGGGGGATCGGCGTCCTTGTGGGCGGCATGTGCGAGACCGACTATTCCGGCTATCCGGACTGCCGCCTCGAGACGATCCGGGCGCAGCAGGAAACCCTCCGCCTCGGCCTCGGCGCCGATATCCGGATCGAGACTCCGCTGATGTATCTCGACAAGGCGGCGACCTGGCAGAGAGCGCGGGAACTGGGCGGTGATGTGCTGGTCGGGCTGATCCTGGAGGAGACCCACACCTGCTATCTTGGCGAACGCGGCGAGCGTCATGCCTGGGGCTATGGCTGCGGCACCTGCCCGGCCTGCGAGTTGCGCGCCGCAGGCTGGCAGCGCTGGCAGGACGCGGCATGACCTACAGCGTCAAGGAAGCCTTCTACACCCTGCAGGGCGAAGGCGCCCAGACCGGGCGGGCGGCTGTGTTCCTGCGCTTTGCCGGCTGCAACCTGTGGAACGGGCTGGAGCAGGGCCGCGCCAGCGCCGTCTGCCGTTTCTGCGACACCGATTTTGTCGGCACCGATGGCCCCGGCGGCGGCAAGTTTACCACGCCGGGCGACCTTGCCGCGCATGTCCAGGCGCTCTGGCAGGCCGGCGCGCGCGGGGCAGGGCGGCCCTATGTCGTCTGCACGGGGGGTGAGCCGCTCCTGCAGCTTGACCCGCCCCTGATCGGCGCCCTCCACGAAGCCGGCTTCGAGATCGCGATTGAAAGCAACGGCACTCTCGCTGCGCCGGCGGGGATCGACTGGATCTGCATCAGCCCCAAGGGCCGCGCCCCGCTGGCGCAACTCCGGGGCGATGAGCTCAAGCTGGTCTTCCCCCAGGACGAGGCCGAGGCGCAGCCCGGATGCTTCGAGGCGCTGGACTTTCAGCACTTTTTCCTCCAACCGAGGGACGACGGACCCGGCGTCAGCCATGTGGCGGCGGCGGCAGACTATTGCCTGAAGAACCCGAAATGGCGGCTGAGCTTGCAAACCCACAAACTGACCGGGCTTCCCTGATGGGGGGCCTGAAGGCAGAGGGCCAGGTTTTCGAGATCTCGAAGGCGGTGACCTTCGAGGCTGCCCATTACATGTCCGGCAAGCCCGAAGGCCATCCCTACCGCTCGGTGCATGGCCATTCCTTCCGGCTGGAAGCCACCGTGGCAGGCGTCGTGAAGCCGGGCGAGCAATGGGTTGAGGATTTCAGCCGGCTGACCGCCGCGCTGGAAGCCACCGCCGCCAAGCTCGATCACCGGCTGCTGAACGAGATCGAGGGGCTGGACGTGCCGACCCTGGAGCGCATCTGCCTCTGGGCCGCCGCCGACCTCGCCCCGTCGCTCCCCGGCCTCGCCCGCATCGCCGTCGCCCGCCCGAGCCTGAATGAGCGGTGTGAGCTGGTGCTGAAGCGGGGCTGATCGCCGCGAAGACCGGGACTCCACGGCCCCGTCATCCCTGTTTCGGGCCACCGGCACGAAGACCGCGACCCGGCATCGACCAAACGCCACCATATTCCCGCCTCTGGCTCCCGGACATTTGCTGCGCAAATTCCGGGATGACGGAGTGTAGCCCCCAGGCCGCAAAGCCCCCCCTGAAAGAAAACGCCCGGTGAACGCGGTGCTCCGGGGGCGTTCAGGCGCCGCCGGTCAGTGTCCGGACGAACGGCAAGGACACCCTGCCGGGACGCAAACCAAAGGAGACTGACCCATGCTGATGAAATCCCTGCTCGTTGCCGGCACCGCCCTCGCCCTGATGGCGGCCACCGTGCCCGCTGCCGAGGCGCAGTCGCGCAACCGCGTGAATATCAACCAGTCCGGCTATGCCAATGAACTCTCGGCCCGCCAGACCGGCCCGCAGAACCGCCTCTATATCGACCAGCGCGGCACCTATCAGTATGTCCAGACGATCCAGGCCGGCTCCCGCAACGGGGTCACGGTCGGGCAGGGCGGGCATGGCAATGCCGCCTATGCCGACCAGCTTGGCCAGCGCAACACCGCCGTGATCGGCCAGGAAGGGACGCACAATGCTGCCAGCGCGGTCCAGACCGGGCGCAACAATACGGTAGGCGTCGCCCAGATCGGCCATGGCCATACCGCTTCGACCAACCAGACGGGCACGAGCAATTCGCTGGGCGTGATTCAAGTCGGCGCCGGCCAGCAGGCGAATGTGAACCAGTCGGGCCGGGGCAATGTCGCCCTTGTCATCCAGGGCAGCCACTGACGGGCCGAGCGGGGCAGGCGCGCAGTGCGCCTGCCCCATCGCGCCCCGGAACGGAGCCAGAAAAGGAGTATGACGATGTTGGCCAAGACCCTGAAACGCGGATTGATGCTCGCGCTTGCCGCCTCCATGCCGTTCGGTCTTGCGGGACCGGCTTCGGCGCAGGGGTCCGAAACCTGCTGGATCGATGTCCGCAGCGGGCCGGCCCAGGGCGTGCTGCAGGCCTACGCGGCGCCGCGCCTTGCGGGATCCTATGAGCTCACGATCCGGCAGGATGGCGGAAACGGCGAGCTGTTCGTGGACCAGTCCGGCAGCTTCTCGCCCTATAATGCCTGGCCGACACAGCTCTCGCGCGTGCATGTGGGTGCGTCGCCGCTGAGGTCCCTCAACAGGATGCCGCTGTCCAGTGTCCATTCGGCCCAGCCGGGCACGACGGTGATCTCGAGCTCCGGCAGCCGTCCCGGTGCCTTGCCGGTTGGCGCTTACGGCTTTCGCGCCGATCTCAGGGTCTATGACACGGCGGGCCGGTTGATCTGCCGCGATACACGGCAATGGCGGTGAGCCCCGCAAGCTTGCCCTGCCTCGAGGGCTGAGCCTGCCGGCAATCCCTTGCGGCCCTTGCGCCTGTGGGCGCGGGGCCGGTAAGCTCCGGCGCGACGACTCAGCGTCGGGAACAAGGATCGCAAGGGCCGATGAGTCTTGACCTGCTGCAGCCGGAGACGGCCGCCCCGGTGATTGCGGCGGCGCAATCGCTTGCGGGCCGGTTGCTCGAGACATTCACCACGGCGCTGATGTCCGAGGCGACCTTATGGCAGCTCGGCGCGCTGATCCTGGCGGGCGTGGGCGGCTATCTCCTCTCGCGCTATCCGCGCAAGATGCTGATGGACGCCGCCGGCAAGCGTGGCCGCATTGATCTGATCCTGCTCGCCTACATGTCGCTCTCGCGCATCGTCTGGGCGGTCATCACGGCGATCCTCCTCGGTATCTTTGTGCTGGTGCTCGAGGCTGTCGGCCTCGGCCATGAAGGTCTGCATGTCGCCGCCGCGCTGCTGATTGCCTGGATTGTCGTGCGTATCTTCACGGCCAGTATGCGGCGCGGCTTCTGGTCGAAGGCGGTGGCCTACTCCGCCTGGGTGGTGACCGCGCTCTACATCGTCGGCTGGCTGCGGCCGGTGGCAGATGCGCTGAACGCCGCCGTCATCGATTTCGGCGACAGCGAAGTTTCCCTGCTGCGCATCTTCACCAGTCTTGCGCTGGCGGGGTTCGCGCTCTGGCTCGGCTGGCTGACGGGCAACCTTGCCAATTCCCAGCTGCGCAGCGCCTCGGACCTGCCGGCCTCGGTCGGCGGCATCCTGGGCCAGAGCATCAAGATCGGGGTGATGATCGTCGCGGTGCTGATCGCGCTCAACTTTGTCGGCGTGAACGTCACGGCCCTGACCTTCTTCTCCGGTGCGCTCGGTGTCGGCATCGGCTTCGGCCTGCAATCGGTGTTCTCGAACTTTATCTCCGGCGTGATCATCCTGATGGAGAAGTCGCTGAAAGTCGGCGATTTCATCGAGCTTCAGTCCGGCCTGATGGGGCAGGTGAAGGAGATCAACTTCCGCTCCACCGTCGTCACCACCAACGACAATCTCGACATCATCGTGCCGAACGAGGCCTTCATAAAGGCCCAGCTGATCAACTGGACGATGACCGAACAGCGCCGGCGCATCCATGTGCCGTTCGGCGTCGCCTATGGCACCGACAAGGCAATCGTCGAGAAGGCGGGCCTTGAAGCCGCTGCCTCCGTGCCCTGGACCTTCGATGACCGGGGCGATCACAAGCCGCAGGTCTGGCTGGTGAAGTTCGGCGAGTTCCGCCTCGAATTCGAGCTGATCGTCTGGTTGACGGATGAAGGGGTCATCCGTCCCCAGAAGGTCATGGCGGACTATGTCTGGGCCGTGCACTCCGCGCTCGAGAAGCACGAGATCCACATCCCGATCCCGCAGCGCGACCTGTACCTCAAATCGCCGGACACGCTGAACGTCCGGATCGAGCCGGGAAGCTAGTCTGCGCTGAGGTATCGGTAGGCTCATCCTGAGCGAAGGCGAAGGACGAGCCGGGGCGTGGGTCAGCTCTGCTTTGCCCATCCTTCGACTTCGCTCAGGATGAGCGTAGCCCTGTGATGAGGTGTATCAGCATTTCGAGCTATCGGGCCGGTCCAGCGAACCGGCCCGATATCCTAGTTCAGGGATTGAACGAACCGCCGGGCAAACCGGTCGGATGCGCGGCCCGCATCCTGCCAGGTCGTCAGGCCGGCATTGGTGATGTCATTCTCGAACCAGCGATACTCAAGGTCGCCGATCGGCGCGCCGGAGGCATCAAACGCGACCGCCTTCAGCTTCATGCCGCCGGTGCTGACCGAGCGGAACATGTCGAGGCCCGGCTGGTCGCCGGCCTGTTTGAAGGTCGGGCGCGAGGGGCGGGCATCCAGAATGGTCACTTCGATTCGGGACACATCCACGCCCCGGCGCTGCAGCTGCCGGGTCAGGTCGCGCTCGACGCGGCTGGAAAGCACTTCGCCTTCGCGCAGGCCGTAATCTTTTTCGAGTTTTTCGGTGAACTCTGGTGAGTAGCTGACGGCGATTTCGGTTGCGGCTGCAAACGGGGCAGCGGCCATCAGGATCAGGGCAAGGGCAGAGACTTTCATTCCGGGGCTCCTTTTGGGTGCACGGGTCTCGCCGGCCAGAAGCGGCCGGGAGAGTGTCAGCCCAGAGACATAACACTTCCCGGCGCGCGGTTTAAGTCACGAGGCCGTGACGGGTCAGATCGTATCGACGAGGACCAGTTCTGCGTCCTTGACGCCTTCCAGCGTCAGCGTCTCGGCGCCGGTGATGGCGGCTGCGTCGCGCGTTTTCAGGGTTTTCCCGTTCAGCACGACTTCGCCATCGGCGACGACGAGGTAGCCATAGCGGCCTGCGCTCAGGTCATAGGTCAGCGTCTCGCCGGCCTTGAGGGTTGCGCCCTGCACCTTGGAGTCCTGGTTGATCGGCAGGCTGTCCCCGCCGCCATCGCCGGAGGCGAACACGACCCACTGGCCGGAGCGGTCGCCCTTGGGGAATTTGCGGGCGCCCCAGTTCGGCTTGCCGCCGCGGATGCGCGGGATGATCCAGAGCTGGAACAGCTCGGTCACTTCATTCTCGGCGTTCCATTCCGAATGCTGCACGCCGGAGCCGGCGCTCATCACCTGGACATCGCCGGCTTCGGTGCGGCCGTGATTGCCCATCGAATCCCGGTGGGTGATCGCGCCCTTGCGGACATAGGTGATGATTTCCATGGACTCATGGCCATGCGGCGGGAAGCCGGTGTTGGGCTGGATCTCGTCATCATTCCACACGCGCAGGGCGCCGTGATGGACCCGCGAGGGATCATGATAGCCGGAGAAGGAGAAGTGATAACGGGCGTTCAGCCAGTCATTGCGGAACCGGCCGAGCTTTTCGAAGGGGCGGAGTTCAATCATGGGAAGCCTCCCTGTCTGGGGTGTTGCAGTTGGGCTCTATATGGGCATAGCAGGGCGCAGGGGCAGGGGGCAGGCGCGATAGCATTCATGCGAGGGGCGCATGAATTGGCGGCGGGGGCTGTAGTCTGTAGTTCACATGACCTTGACCACCTGCGTACTGTAAACTAAAGGATACACATGATCGAAGTCCGGAAAACCGAACTGTTCGATAAATGGCTATCCGGTCTGAGAGACAGGCAGGCCCGCGCCCGCATCCTGACGCGCATTCGAAGGATGGAGGGCGGAAATCCGGGACAGGTCGAAGCTGTCGGTGAAGGCGTGAGTGAAATGAAAATCGACCACGGGCCGGGCTACAGGGTGTATTTCGTCCATCAGGGCAAGCTCGTGGTCATCCTGCTCTGCGGCGGCGACAAGGGCTCTCAGGACCGGGACATCGAGACCGCGAAAAGACTGGCACGGGAGCTCTGAAGCATGGCGCTGAAAACAACAAAGTTCGACATTCAAGATCATCTGCAAACGCCCGAAGACCGGGCTGCTTATCTTGCGGCAGCGTTCGAGGAGGGAGAGGAAGCCTTCATCAAGCAGGCGCTGAACGATATCGCGCGGGCGATCGGCATGACGGAAGTTGCGAGGCTTGCAGGGATAACCCGCGAGGGGCTCTATAAATCTCTCGGTGAGCACGGTGACCCGAAGCTCTCGACACTTCTCGGGGTAGCGAAGGCGCTCGGCGTTCAGCTGACAATAGCACCGGTGCCGCCGCCTGCAGAGTAAATACTCAGGCGCTGGTTCGACCTGCCGTCTTTCGGCAAGAATGGCTGCCCACCCCTTGCCCTCTTCCGCGCATCTCCTCAGAAGGCTGGGGTATGCCTTCGCCGCTGCCGACCCTTGCCGATGCCCGCGCGCTCCTGAAACGCGTTTATGGCTATGATGCGTTTCGCGGCCTGCAGGAGGATGTGATCGCTGATGCGCTGGCGGGGCGGGACGCGCTCGCCGTGCTGCCGACCGGGGGCGGCAAATCGCTCTGCTACCAGATCCCGGCGCTCCTGCGCGAAGGCGTCGGCATCGTCGTCTCGCCGCTGATTGCGCTGATGGCAGACCAGGTGGACGCGCTGAAGCTCGCCGGTGTGCGGGCCGAACGCCTCGACAGCTCGATGGAGTTCAACGCCCGCGCGGCCGCGCTGGAGGCTGCCGCGCGGGGCGAAATGGACCTGCTCTATGTGTCCCCCGAAGGCCTTGGCAACGGGCTGGCCGACCGGCTGTCGCGCATGAAGATTTCGCTGATTGCCGTCGATGAAGCCCACTGTGTCAGCCAGTGGGGCCATGATTTCCGCCCGGATTACCGCGCGCTGGGGCGCCTGAAGGGCCTGTTCCCCGGCGTGCCGCGCCTGGCGGTGACGGCAACGGCGGATGCGCGCACGCGCGCGGACATCCTGCAGCAGCTCGACCTGGCAGACGCCGCAGTCCATGTGGCGAGCTTTGACCGGCCGAACCTGATCCTCTCTGCTGAGCCCAAGGTGGGCAACCGCACCTCCCGCGTCGTCCAGCTCGTCAAGGCGCGCGCCGGGCAGAGCGGCATCGTATATGCGGCGACGCGCAGCGCGGTGGAAGACCTCGCCGAGGCGCTGGAGAAAGCCGGCGTGCCATCGCTGGCCTATCATGCCGGGCTGGAGGCTGGGCTGCGGGCCGAGCGCCAGCGCCGTTTCCTGCTGGAGGAAGGCCTTGTGATGTGCGCCACTGTCGCCTTCGGCATGGGTGTCGACAAGCCGGATGTGCGCTTCGTGATCCACGCCGATCCGCCCAAGACACTGGAAGCCTACTGGCAGGAAGTCGGCAGGGCAGGGCGCGACGGTGAGCCGGCCGAGGGCGTCGCGCTCTATGGGCCCTCGGACATGAACCGCTCGCTGCAATGGACCTATTCGAGCGATGCGCCGGACGAAGTGAGGCGCGTCCAACTGACCAAGACGCGCCAGCTCTTTGCCTTCTTCAATGGCGATGACTGCCGCCGGGGCGCGGTACGGCGCTATTTCGGCGAAGAAAAAGTGGAGCCCTGCGGCGTGTGCGATGCCTGCAAGGGCGAACTTGGCGAGCGCCATGACGCGACCCGCTGGGCGCAGATGGCAGTCTCCGCCGTTCTGCGCTGCGGCCAGCGCATCGGGCGAGGGCGGCTGGTGCAGCACCTGCTGGGCGAGGCAAAGGATGATTTCGACACCGAATTCTCCACCCTCTCGACCTTCGGCATCGGCAAGGACCTGCCCCGCCAGGGCTGGAACCGCGTATTCGATGCGCTGATGTTCGAAGGGCTGATCGCCGAGGGCGGCGAAGCGATGCGCCCCGTGGTCATCGTGCCGGATGCTGATGCCGCCCGCGCGCTGTTCCGGGGCGAGCGCGCGGTGTCCCTGCGCGAGGATGTGACCGCTCCCCGCCGCCGCAGCCGTGCCAAGGGCGCCGCCCGGATGGCCGTGCTGGCGGACTTTTCGGAGCGCGACCAGGCGATTTTCGAGGCCCTGCGCAGCTGGCGCACCAGCCTCGCCAAGGCGCGCGGCGTGCCGCCTTACGTCATTTTTCATGACCGGACGCTGGCCGAAATCGCCCGCGAACGGCCTGCCTCGGCGCAGGCCCTCACCGAAATCAGCGGCGTCGGAGAGAAAAAGGCGCAGGCCTATGCCGAGGACGTCGCCCGGATCGTTGCAGGCAACGCCTGAGCGCGCTGGGGAATAGTGAGCCCGGCGCCTTGACCCGCTGCCTCCGGCACCGCACCTATATGGCCAGATTTCAAACGAGATTCCCCCGGAGCCTGCATGACCCGCATTCGCCTCGACGACGAAACAGAAACCCCGGCCTCCGCGAGCCCGAACTCGCTGATCGAGAACGCGCTGTTCAAGTCGCGCACGATCCTCTTGACCGGCGGGATCGACTTCAAACAGGCCCGTATGGTGTCGGAGCGGCTGCTCGCCCTTTCGGCCGAGAGCAATGACCCGATCCTGCTGGTCATTTCCTCGCCCGGCGGCCATGTCGAGAGCGGCGACATGATCCATGACATGATCAAATTCGTCTCCGCGCCGGTGAAAGTGCTCGGCACAGGCTGGGTCGCCTCGGCCGGCGCGCTGATCTATTCGGCGGCAAAGAAGGAGAACCGCTACTCCCTGCCCAACACCCGCTACCTGCTGCACGAACCCCGCGGCGGCGTGGGCGGCCAGGCGACCGATGTGGAAATCCAGGCCCGCGAGATCATCAAGATGCGCGAGCGCCTGAACCGGATCTTCGCGGACGCAACGGGCAAGAGCCTCGATCAGATCAAGAAGGACACCGACCGGGACTTCTGGATGAGCGCGGCCGAGGCGATGGAATACGGCCTCGTCGGAAAGATCGTCAGCCATCGCGGCGAGATCAGCTGAGCCATTTCCGTTCCGGCGCGTTTGCCGGACGGTAAGATTTGCCGGTGAAGATCGGGCGTTAACCTTAACGCTCCGGTCTTCATGCCAGTTCGCCTCCAAGAAATCGCCCTCGCCGTCCCGCCGGTCCCGTCCTCCACGATGGCCGGGGCTGCGCTCTCCCTGTTCCTGTCCGATCCGGCGATGTTCGCCCTGCCGATCCTGCGCGCAGGCGCGGAAGAGGGCGGGGCAGCCGGGATCAGCCATGTGACGCGCGCCCGCTTCATGGAGGGGCTCGCCGGCCCCAATGGGCGCGACATCTTCATGTCCCGGCCCGTGATTCATCTCGCGAGCCCGCACCCAGTCATCGCAGAGGGCTCCACCCCCGTCGCCCTGATCGCCAAGCAGGCCGCAGAGAAGGGCACGAGCGCGCTGACCGATGGCGTCATCGTGCTGAAGGATGGCGCCTATGCCGGTATCGCCGCGCCCTCCTCGATCCTCAAGGCCGTTGCCGAGGAAAACACCGCCCGCGCCCGCGCCCAGCACAAGGCGCAGGCGCAGGTGACAGCCCTTGAATCGAAACTGAAGACAATCGCCGAAGGCCGTGCCCGCCTGCTCGGTTTCATCGGCCACGAGATCCGCACGCCGCTGACCGGAATCCTCGGCGTTGCAGACCTAATCTCCGAACAGGCCCCGAATTCTGACCTGCGCCGTCTCGCCGAGACGATCGCTGGCAGCGGCCAGCACCTCGAGCGCCTGCTGAATGACCTTCTTGACCTCTCCCGTATCGAGGCGGGCAAGCTCACGGTCTCCCTGCAGCCCTTCGACCTGCGCCAGTTTGCCGGCGAGACGCGCGACCTCTGGCAGCCGCGCCTGGATGCCAAGCGCGTCGCCCTGCGCATGGCGGTGGCCCGCAACGCCGAGGCCCGCATCGAGAGCGATGCCGCGCGCCTGCGCCAGATCCTGTTCAATCTCGTCAGCAATGCCGTGAAGTTCACGGAGCGGGGCCATGTCACAGTGCAGCTCTACACCGAGCCCGCCGGCGACGAGCTCTCCCTGATCATGACCGTGACAGACACTGGCCGCGGGATTTCCGATGCGGACAAGGCCCGCCTGTTTGAAGCCTTCGAGCAGGGCGGCGAGATGACCGCCGACGCCGCCGGCGGCGCGGGCCTCGGCCTTGCGATCGCCCGCGCGCTCGCCCGCCGCCTCGGCGGGGACATCGCGCTTGCCGACAATCCCGGCGGCGGATGCATCTTCACGGTGGCTGTGCCGGTGCGCAAGGCAGGCCCGCGCCTCGCCGTCGACAACCCCGTGCCCGCGCGCCCGGCGAGCTTCAGCCTCGGCGAAGTGCTGATTGCGGAAGACCATGAGACGACCGCCTTCGTCATGCGCGAAGCCCTGATCGCTGCCGGATGGCGCGTCGAGGTTGCGCCCGATGCGGCGACAGCGGCAGCGCGCATCGCAGTGCGCCGCTATCAGGCGATCCTCACCGACGTTCACATGCCGGGCGGGGGCGGGGACAGCGTCCTCTGGGCCGCGCGGTCCGCATCCAGCCCAAATCGCAGCGTGCCTGTGCTCGCCGTCACCGCAGATCTCAGCCCGGAACGGCGCCTTGCCTGCGAGCGTGCCGGCTATTCCAGCCTGGTCGAGAAACCGGTCCGCCCGCGCCACCTGGTGGCGGCGCTTGCCGATGCGGTCATCTCAGCGGGCCGCGAGACGCGCGCGACGGCCAGCTGACGCTCAGAACGTCCGTCCAATGACGAGATAGGCCGTCTGCCGTCCGCCCTCGGAGCGTCCGAAAGCGAGGTAGATCGGCCCGAGCGCTGTATGGGTCCCGGTATAGACACTGCCGCCAAATCGCAGGTCTTCCAGCGTGAAACTCTCCGTCCGTGACCAGGCTTCGCCGGCCTCGACAGATCCGCCTACAAACAATGGCACGCCGAACAGGGCTGGCTGGCCCCCGCCGATCGCGTAGCGATAGACAATCCTTCCCGCGAGGTAGTTTTCGCCGGTCAATTCCTCCAGCCGGTATCCTGACAGGCTGAACAATCCGCCAACCCGGTAAGAAGCGTCGAATGGGGATGTGCCGTCCAGCAGGAAGCCTCCTGACAGGGACCCCATCAGCGTATGCTGGCCGCGGCTGACCGCTGTCAGGCCGGACAGGCTGATCGTCTGGAAGTCCTGCCGTTCGCCAAGGGCCTCAAGTCCGTAAGCATAGCGCAAGGTTCCCTGTTGGCCCTCGCGCGGGAAGAACGGATCATCGAGCGTGTCGAACCCCGCTGACGCTGTCAGCCGGCCAATGTTCACTCCGGTTCCGTCAACAGGCGCGACACCTTCCCGCAACTTCGCCTCGCCGGTGCCGAATTCTGTCCCGACACGGATTTCTGCGAAATTGCCGAACTGCCGCCCGATGTCCAGTGCGGCGAGGCCGTAGGTCAGGTCATAGGCGCCGGTCTTGAAACCGCGCTCCGAGAAGATGTTCACCGGCCGTTTGCGCGCGCCGATGCGGGCGGAGGCAAACCAGCTCTGCTCCGGCTCCAGCAGCCGGAAGTATTCGAGGCCCAACTCGGCGAGGTCTCCGATGGTCGCCAGCGCGCGGATTTCCGAGCCATAGGCGTCCAGCGCAGGGCTGCGATAATCAGTCGAGACCGAGGCGTCGGACTCCGTATTGAAGTCGCTCTCGACGATCAGGCCAAGGCGCAGCCGCCCGGCATCCGGGCGTAAGTCCTCCGCACGCAGAACAAGCCCCGACAGGCCGTCCTGCTCGGCAAGGGTATAGTCCACCCGCTCGAACGGGCCGAGGGCGTAGATGTCATCGATCACTTCATTGATCTCGGCCGGATCCGCCGGCTGGCCAAGCAGGGGCAGGGTGCGCGCTTCCAGCAGGGACTGGCTCAGCCGCGATGTATTCTCGATACGGACGAAGGATATGACCCGCGGGTCCGGCTCGCGGGGCCTCTCCGGCGGTGCGGGGCGTTCCGCCGCCAGCGCAGACAGGCGCGCCATTTCGCCGGTAACAGCAGCCCGCCCGGCGGCGAACAATTCGCCGCTGCGGGTAAACGCCGTCGGGCCGATCTTGCCGGTGTCAACGCGGAGCAGGATGTCATCCGGCAGCATAGCGGCCGTTTCCGCCCGCTCATTTGCAAGGATCAGCAGGCTGACGGTCTGTGAGAGCACGCTGACGACTGATCCGATCTGTTCCTGCGGCAGGAGCTCGTTCGGTGTCCAGACCGCGATGACGATATCAGCGCCCATCTCCCGCGCCACACTCACCGGAATGTTCGCCGCCAGTCCGCCATCGACCAGCAGGCGCCCATCCAGAGGCACGGCGGCAAATACACCGGGCACGGACATGGATGCCCGCATCGCCATCGGCAGTTCGCCCCGGTCCAGGATCACGGCTTCCCCGGTCGCGATATCCGTCGCCACCGCACGGAAGGGGATCGGCAGGTCGTCAAAACTCTCCATTGCCATGCGGGCGGGGGTGAAGCGGCGCAGCTCCTTCATCAGCGTCTGGTCGGACACCGCGCCTGTCGGCAGGATAAGGCCCGCGCCCGAAACGCCGAGGCTCGCCGTACCCGGAAAATCCGCCTGCTGCTGTTTCTGCCGGAAGGTCAGCCGCCGGCGCTGCGGGGCGGGATTGAAGATGCCGGCCCAGTCCGCGCTTTCGACCGCCTCGGCGAGGGCCTCGCTGCTCATGCCGGAGGCATAGAGCCCGCCGATGACGGCGCCCATCGAGGTGCCGACCACCATGTCGGGGCGCAGGCCCATCGCTTCCAGTTCCTGGATCGCGCCGACATGCGCCAGCCCCAGCGCGCCGCCGCCAGACAGGACGAGTGCGATCTTCGGTCTCTCAGGGGTGGTTTCTGTCTCGTCCGCGACAGCTGCGCCAGCGGCCATTGCCCATCCCGCCGCAAGCACGGCCAGCCGGGTCAGGCGCCGGGCTGCGGAAAGTCTGCGGTCAGGCAAGGACATGGTGATGCTCCTGCAGCAGGCCCGGCGCGAAGGCAAGCAAGGCGCTCGTGGTCTGGAAGAAAATGAGGACAACCCCTGAAATCAACGGTTTGGGCGGGAAGCCGCGCCGTTCATACACCCCATGTTTTACCAAGGGCATAAAGGGACTTTGCACCGTGGGCGCAGCCGTGCAAGCCCTTGATGCCTCCCCAGCAGGGGGCTACACCGCGCGGCGATATAGACCCATCCTCGCTTCAGGAGCCCCGCCCATGGCCACGACCCCCACCCGCACCGAGTCTGACACCTTCGGCCCCATCGAGGTCGAGGCGGACAAGTATTGGGGCGCGCAGGCGCAGCGCTCGCTGGGGAACTTCAAGATCGGCTGGGAGCGCCAGCCCGCCCCGGTGATTCGCGCGCTCGGCATCGTCAAGAAGGCCGCCGCCGAGACCAATATGGCCCTCGGCAAGATGGACGCCGAGATCGGCAAGGTGATCGTCAGGGCCGCCGAGGAGGTGATCGAGGGCAAGCTGGATGCGCATTTCCCCCTCGTCGTCTGGCAGACGGGCTCGGGCACGCAGTCGAACATGAACGCCAATGAGGTGATCTCGAACCGCGCGATTGAGATGCTCGGCGGGGAGATGGGCTCGAAGAAGCCCGTCCACCCGAACGATCATGTGAACATGTCCCAATCGTCGAACGACACCTTCCCGACTGCGATGCACATCGCCTGCGCCGAGGAAGTCGTCCACCGGCTGATCCCGGCGCTGCAGACGCTGCGCAACGCCCTGAACGACAAGGCCGAGGCCTGGAAAGACATCATCAAGATCGGCCGCACGCATACGCAGGATGCAACGCCCGTCACGCTCGGCCAGGAATTCTCCGGCTATGCGAAGCAGATCGAGAACGGCATCCAGCGCATCGAGATGACGCTGCCGATGCTGATGGAGCTTGCCCAGGGCGGCACGGCGGTCGGCACCGGCCTCGCCTCACCCGCCGGCTTTGCCGAGATGGTGGCGGACAAGATCGCGCAGATCACCGGCCTCAAATTCACCACCGCCCCGAACAAGTTCGAGGCCCTCGCCGCACATGACGCGATGGTGTTCACGCATGGCGCCATCACGACCGTGGCGATGAGCGCGTTCAAGATCGCCAACGATATCCGCTTCCTCGGCTCAGGCCCCCGCTCGGGCCTTGGCGAACTGGCGCTGCCGGAGAATGAGCCGGGCTCCTCCATCATGCCGGGCAAGGTGAACCCGACCCAGTGCGAGGCGCTGACGCAGGTCTGCGCGCACATCCTCGGCAACAATGCCGCCATCGCCTTTGCCGGCAGCCAGGGCCATTTCGAGCTCAACGTCTTCAACCCGATGATGGCGTACAACTTCCTCCAGTCGGTGCGCCTGCTGGCAGATGCGGCCGTGTCCTTCACCGAGAATTGCGTCGTGGGCATCGAGCCGCGCCTCGACAACATCCAGCGCGGCCTTGAAAACTCGCTGATGCTGGTGACGCCGCTGAAGGAAAAGTATGGCTATGACCTCGCCGCCAAGGTCGCCAAGAACGCCCACAAGAACGGCACGACCCTGAAGGTAGAGGCCCTCGCGCTGGGCATCTCCGAAGAAGACTTCGACAACATCGTCCGCCCGGAGAAGATGATCGGGCCGGATCCGGCCTGAATGCCTGTTCATGCCGCGTTGTCCGGGCAGGTCTAGACCTGCCCGGAGAGGTTCAAAGGGAGGAAACCCGCCATGCGCTCACAGGTTCGGACACTCATTCTGGCCGCCATCATCGCAGCCGCGCCGGCCGGTGCAGCGCTTGCCCACCGGGGCGGGGATGACAGCCGCCCGGCGGCCGGCTTCGCGGTGACCCAAGGCGAGGCCGCCGCGATCGCCCGCGCCGAAGGCATGGTGCAGATCTACGAGACTAAGGCCCGCCGCGGCGTCTGGAAGATGGAAGGCGTCGACGCCTCCGGCATTAAGATCGAAGTTTCCGTCGATGGGCGCACGGGCGAGGTCGTCAAGGTCGAGCGCTACGGGCCGGGCACGCGCCACAGCGGCAGCGACGACCGCCGCCCGAACTAGGTGCGGAAGTCTCAACCGCGACGAGCAGGTGTGCGGGCTGGCCATACGCATGGTACATACGTATAGTTCATACGCATAATCGGCGTGCGGAGGCAGCTATGGCCAACAAGACCCGGGTGAGCCTTACGCTCGACAAAGACCTTGTCGCAAAGGCCAAGGCTGCCGGCATCAACCTGTCAGCTGTCGCTGAAGAAGCTATCCGCTTCGAAACCCGTGCCGAGGAAATGCGGCGCTGGGCGGAGGAGAACAAGGCTGCGCTTCAGGCCAAGGCCCGGCAGATCGAGGAAGAGGGGCTCTGGTCCGACGGCCTCCGGATGTTCTGAAGCATGGATTACCTGGCGGTCTTCACGCTCCGGAAGCAGCCTGACAGGTTGGTCCTGATCCTGAGCCATCCCCTGATCGCGGAAGCCAGCTCTGTCGTTGCCGCGCCATTGCTCGATACTTCCCGGTTCGCCGTCGCCGAGGGGCTCAACCCGGTATTCGATTTCGGCGAAACCCGATTCGCGCTCGCGACCGAGCAGATGGCAGCTATCCCGGTCAAGGAACTTGGCCAGCAGGTGACGACACTCACCGCCCACGAATACCCCATCGCGAATGCCATCAACCGGCTGTTCTTCGGCATCTGACGCCGCCGCAATGCCCGGCTGACGGCGGGGCGGGGCGGGGCTAGAGTGGCTCCAGAAGAATCACTTCATGTCCGGAAAGGCACGCCCCATGTCCAAGCCCCCGATCGGCTCGAAATCCAACCCGTCCCAGTTCGATGTGCTGCCGAAGCTCGCCGAGGACGAGCCCTATTTCGTCATTCGCGCGCACGATCCGCTCTCTTCGGCGCTGGTCGAGCTGCATGCTTATATCGGCGCCGGCCAGTCGGGCGCGGCGCATAACAAGCTCGCCGAGATCATGGCGCTGACGGCGGCCAAGCCTCCGCGTCCGGCCTCCAGCCCGAAATATCGCGAGACCTTCGCCATTTCGCTGGCCATGGAACAATGGCGGGACTCCCACAAGGAATGAGCCTCGCTGTCCCGGCGCTCGTGAACGATTTCATCCGCCTCCGGACGTTTGATCCGGAGACGGATGGCGGTGAGCTTCATGCCCTTGCGGAACGTGCGCCGGACATCTTCCGGCTCTGGTCCTTCCGCGGGCCGGGCGACTGGGTCGGCGGCTGGATCGAGACAATCCGCAGGCGGACGAGTGACGGAAGCATGATCGCCTACGCCGTCACAGCGCCGGATACGGGTAATTTCCTCGGCATCACCAGCTACCTGGACCCGAGCGAAACCAACAAATCCGTCGAAATCGGCATGACATGCTATGCGCCCGAAGCGCAGGGCACTGCCGTCAACCCGTCTGCCAAACGCCTCCTGCTGGGCCATGCCTTTGAAGCCTGGGGCGCGCGGCGCGTGCAGTTCCAGGTGGATGAGCGCAACCAGCGTTCGCAGGCCGGTGTCCTGAAACTCGGCGCTCAGAAAGAAGGCGTGCTGCGCAATCACCGCACCCTGCCGGATGGCTTCGTGCGCAATACGGTATTCTTCTCCATCCTCGACCGGGAATGGCCGGAAGTGAAGGTCCGGCTCGATGCGCGTCTTGCAGGCTTCCGGCAAGGTCCTTAGGACATTGCGCATATGACCCGTTTCCGGGCCAATCGTGAGGATACCAGATGAAGCGGCACTCTCTGCGCATTCTGGCGTTCGCTGCCAGCCTCTGCCTCCTCGCGCCGCCCGGCCTGCCGCAAGGCGCTGATGATGGCTCGCGCTGCGAGCACAGGTTCGGCGAACTGACGACGCTGCACCAGCGCGCCGCTGAGAGCCAATCGGCGCTGCATGAGCGGATGGACCGTATTGCGGCTCGTCTTGATGCGCTCTCCAATTCGGGACAATGGGTCTGCGCCGAGGGTGAATCCGAAGGCTGCGTTCGCCGCAATCCGGCAATGACCCGAAATCACAATGAATCGACAGGCCTCAACTCGGCCTACGCCGCCTTCCGGGCGCAGCGGCGCCAATACAATGAATACCTCACCTATTTCGATACCGTCTGTGTGAAGGCAGGACATGGCAGTTGGGGGACCGGGCAAGCCCCGAAGGCATGGCCGGAACAGACGGCAACCGAAGAGAACGTTGAAATCATACGCGATTTGCTCAGTTCAGAAAGTGAATGGCTTCAACAGGCTTACTGAAGCGGACGCCGCCCGGAGTTCGGGACAAGAGGCAGAGTGCAGGGATCATGACCACGCCGATCAATCTCAACAAGGCCCGCAAGGCAAAGGCGAAATCCGAAAAGGAACAGCGCGCGAAGGAAAATCGCGCCAAATTCGGCCGCACCAAGGCGGAGAAGCAACTGGAAGCGGCCCGCGCCGAAAAGCTCGCCAAACTCACGGACGCGCACCGGCGCACGGAGCCCTCCGGGGAGGGTTAAAAAAGAATTGACAGGCGCGGGCCTTGCACGGACATGACAGTGTTGTGTCAGTCAGGGACCCGTGACCCGATGTTGAAGCGTGTGATGCAGAAGACGGCCTTTGCCTTTGCGGCCTTCGGCTCGGGCATCCTCTGGGGCATCGCGGCCGAGGCGAGCGCCGCTGGCATTCCTCTCATCGGTGTCTTTCAGGGCTGGTAGCGGCTATTCTGCGCGCCCCTCAATAGCCCGCCGGGTTCCTCGCCCCGTCAATCAGCTGATCCTCATACCGGCCGCGTGAAACACGGGCCAGCGCATCGAAAATCGGCCGCGCATCCCGGTCACGCAGCAGGGGAATGCCCCGGGCAATCTCCGCGGATCGTGCATAAAGGGTGTGCGCCCCGGCCAGGTCGCCCCTTGCCTCGGTACAGGCGCCCCAATTGTGCAGGATACCCGGCGCAGACGGGTAGGCGGCGGCCAGCTCCTGCCATTGCGCGCAGGCGCCGATGATCTCGCCGCGCCGGGTTGCCTTCACAGCCGCCTCGAACCGGTAGTCAGACGCCTCCTCGGGCACCAGCGGCTTGCTGACGATCTCGGCCCGAAGCGTGGTCATGTACGGCGCGATGTCGAACCGGAATCCCGGTATCGCAGCGGCCACGGCATCGGCCACAAGCCCCACGGGCGCGTCCCGCAGGTTGAAGGTTTCGTTCACTGTCTCGCCCACCGCGCCGGTTGCCTGCCCGGTGTCAGGATAGACCGCGATGTCGAAGCACTCCTCGCGCTCCGCCCCGGCGCCCCTTTCGGCCGTAAAGACCGGCCGGCCGCTCGCAAAATCGACCAGCGTGGCAGCAACCGACACATCCACAATGTCCTTCGGGCAGCGCTGCTCAACCACCACATAGGTCTCGCAGCTGAACAGGCCCCGGTGCGTGTCGCAGCGGCGTTCGCGCTGCAGCCGCGTCTCGCGCCGGAACCCGGTGATGAAGACTTCGCCTTCATAGATCCCCTGCGGGCGCCGCGACTGCGTGTTCGTGAACCAGCGCTGCCCGCCGAGTTCGGCGTCCTCGATCAGCGCCTGGAACCCGGCTTCCGCCACATCCGAGGCCGGCCCCCGGAACCGCCCCACTGACACATCGGTGTAATTCAGGGCTTCGGGAAAGTTCGGCGCGGCGCGGGCGCTGTATTCATAGCCTGGCGTCTGGCACGCGGCAGCGGACAGGAGCGCAATGGCAACCGGCAGGAAATGTTTCAAGTGAGCCCCCCCTCAAGTGTCGCTTCAGCCGTGCCGCTGACTGGCCGTTACGTCAATGGTTGACGGCGAAACAGGACCCGCCCACTTCTGCTGCGAGCATTTGAAGGACACTTCCCATGACGCGCACCCTGTTCACGCCTTTCCGGCTGAAGAATCTGGACCTCAAGAACCGCATCGTCATGGCGCCCATGACGCGCTCGAAATCTCCGGGCGGTGTTCCGGGGGAGGATGTGGCCGATTACTATGCCCGCCGCGCCGCCGCCGATGTCGGCCTGATTGTCACCGAAGGCACCACTGTGCGCCGGGGCGGCTCGTCCAACGATCCCAACGTTCCGAATTTCTACAAGGCCGATGCGCTGGCCGGCTGGGCGCGCGTCGTCTCCAAGGTCCACGCCAATGGCGGGGCTATCGCGCCCCAGATCTGGCACCAGGGCATGGTGCGCAAGGCCGGCACCGGGCCGGAACCGGACGCGCCGACCGACAGCCCCTCCGGCATCACCCATACCGGCAAGCAGGTGCTGCCCGAGCCCACCAGCGCGGAAGTGGACGATATGGTCATGGCCTTTGCCGATGCAGCGGCGGAGTCCAAACGCCTCGGCTTCGACACACTGGAGATCCACGGCGCGCATGGGTACCTCGTCGACCAGTTCTTCTGGGACGCGATGAACAAGCGCTCCGACAAATATGGCGGCAGCCTGCCCGAGCGCGCGAGCTTCGGAGGCGACATCATCCGCGAGATCCGCAGGAAAGTCGGCCCGGACTATCCGATCATCCTGCGCTATTCGCAGTGGAAGCAGCAGGATTACACCGCCCGCCTCGCGCCCACGCCGCAGGAGCTGGAAGCCTTCCTGAAAGTGTTCGTCGATGCCGGCGTGGACTGTCTCCACGTCTCGCAGCGCCGCTATTGGGAGCCGGAATTCCCGGAAATCGATGGCGAGAATGGTCTCAACGGCGCCGGCTGGGCGAAGAAGCTCACCGGCCTTCCCACGATCACCGTCGGCTCGGTCGGCCTGAATGGCGACTTCATCTATGCCTTCGCCGGTCAGGGCGCCGGCCAGCGCTCGATGGACGACCTCGAAGCGCGGCTGGACCGGGGCGAATTCGACCTCGTCGGCGTCGGCCGCGCCCTCCTGCAGGACCCCGAATGGGCCACCAAGGTCAAGGAAGGCCGCGTCAGCGAAATCGCCGACTACGACGCCAAGGCACTGGCGACGCTTTACTGATGCTGTAATCCGGCAAGGCGCGGGCTTCGTACTGACAGCACAGACTCTCAGCACGGAGCCCCTGCTCATGCGCAATGCACGCCTTGTCGCGCCTGTCCTGGCGGCGGGCCTCACAACTGCCGCCGCCACCGGCTGCGCCACACCCGGCCCGGCCCAGCTGGTCCGTTTCGAGGGCGCCCCGCGGCAGCTGGTGCTGGAAGACTACTTCCTTGGGGAGACGCGCGCCTATGGTCTGTTCGAGGACAGGTTCCGAAATGTCCGCCGTCAGTTCACGGTCGATATCCTCGGAGAGGTCGAGGGCAACCGCCTGACCCTCACCGAGCATTTCGTCTATGATGATGGCGAGCTCGACACCCGCATCTGGGAAATCGACATCCTGGGTAATGGCCGCTACCGGGGCACTGCTGGCGACGTGCCGGGCTATGCCGAAGGGCAGGTCACCGGCAACGCCTTCAACTGGAAATACAAGGTCGACCTGAAAGTCGGCGACTCTGTCTGGAATGTCGGCTTCAATGACTGGATGTTCCTGATGGAAGACGGCGTGCTGATCAACCGCGCCTATGTCACCCGCTTCGGCGTCGAGATCGGCCAGGTGACCATCGCCTTCAGGAAGCCCTGAGCCGGCTCAGCCAAAAATCCGCACAAGGATAATTATCGCGAAGGCAGCGATCGGCACAAACTGCGTCAGCGCCAGCCCGCGGCGTATGCCGCGCTCATCCTCTTCGCTCAGCGCGCCGGGCGTGTCATCCTCCGGCCAGGGCGCGCGCTCATTGCCCCAAAGGGTGAGGAAGCCAGTCTTTCCCTCCGCCATCGGACGTTCCACCAGCTGGACGCGGGCGCGGTTTGCAAGGGCGCGCGCGGCGTCGCCGGCAAGCGCCGTATACTGACCAGTGTCTGCCACTGGCCGGTCTTCGCCGAGCGCGATCACCCCGCCGGATTTCAGCCGGATGGCATAAACCCGGTTCAGCGCGGTCAGCCCCAGGCTGCGCATCGCTTCCTCGCGCCACTCGATGGCCGCGATGGAAGAATAGGCGAGGGGGCCCACCAGGCTTGGCTCTGGCCCGGACAAGAGCCGCCAGACCGGCAGGCTGAACCAGGCCTCCTCCGGCCCCAGCTGGATACGCCAGCGGCTGCGGAAGATGAAATCGCGCACCATGATGCGGCTGAGGGCAACAAACAGAAGACACGCCCCAAAAAGGGAGAGGCCGAACACCAGATCGCCGCCCACGGTAATCTCCGCCGCCAGCCAGACGAACATCAGCATCATCAGCGCCATCAGGCCGATCAGGAAGGCAGAGGTGAAAACCTGCAGCCCGCCATAGCGGAAATCCTCCCGCGCGGTGGTCTCATCCTTGCGTGCCATGGCAGCTCCCCCTCTTCAGATCAAGGCGCAAGCCCGCCCCGAATCGGGTCAGCGCCGCCTGAAGCTCGCGCAGGGCGCTACGCTTGCCAATTGCCTGTTCAGGGGGGAAGGGGCCGAAGCCGCGCAGCGGGCGGGTGTCTTCACGGGCGCCCCCTGCTATATGTTCGCCATGAGTTCCAATCCGAATCGCCTGTCGATCAGCCAGATGGCCGCCGCCCGCCCGCCCGCGCCCACCGGGCAGGCCGCCTATCTCGGCGGCCTCAATCCGGAGCAGCGCGAAGCCGTGCTGCACACCGAAGGCCCGCTGCTGGTCCTCGCCGGCGCCGGCACGGGCAAGACCCGTGTGCTGACAGCACGCCTGGCGCATATCGTGGCGACGCGGCTCGCCTGGCCCTCGCAGACGCTGACGGTGACCTTCACGAACAAGGCGGCCCGCGAGATGCGCGAACGCGCGCTTGCCCTGCTCGGCGAGGCCGGCGAGGGCCTCAGATGGCTCGGCACCTTCCACTCCATCTCGGCGCAGATCCTCCGCAGGCATGCCGAACTCGCCGGCCTGAAATCCAGCTTCACCATCCTCGATACCGATGACCAGGTCCGCCTCTGCAAGCAGATCGTGCAGGCCGAGGGCCTCGACCCGAAACGCTGGGCGCCGCGCTATCTCGCCGGCCTGATCGACAACTGGAAGAACAAGGCGCTCACCCCGGACAAGGTGCCCGCCGAGGACGCCGCCCTGTTCGGCAATGGCAAGGGCATTAAATGCTATGAGATCTACCAGGCGCGGCTGAAAGTGCTGAATGCCTGCGATTTCGGCGACCTGCTGATCCACAACATCACGATCTTTCAGCAGAACCCTGATATCCTTAAGGAATATCACGACCGGTTCCGCTATATCCTGGTCGATGAGTATCAGGATACCAACGTCGCCCAATATCTCTGGCTGCGCCTTCTGGCGCAGGGCTCGAAGAATATCTGCTGCGTGGGCGATGACGACCAGTCAATCTATGGTTGGCGGGGCGCAGAGGTGGATAACATCCTGCGCTTCGAGAAGGACTTTCCCGGCGCCAAGGTCGTCCGGCTGGAGCGGAATTACCGCTCCACCCATCATATCCTCGCGGCCGCCTCCGGCGTCATCGCGCACAATCGCGGCCGCCTCGGCAAGACGCTGTATGTCGGCGATGACAATGCCCTCGCCGCCGACCCGGATGCCTCGAAGGTGCGCGTGCGCGGCCTGTGGGACGGGGAGGCGGAAAGCCGCCTGATCGCCGACGACATCGAAAGCTGGGTGCGCGCGGGCGGGCGGCATGATGATTGCGCGGTCCTCGTGCGCGCCTCCTGGCAGATGCGTGCCTTCGAGGAGCGCTTCATCCTGCTGGGCATTCCCTACCGCGTCATCGGCGGCCCGCGCTTCTTCGAGCGCGCCGAGATCCGCGATGCCCTCGCCTATCTCCGCCTCATCCGCTCCCCCGATGACGACCTCGCCTTCGAGCGTGTTGTGAACGAGCCGAAGCGGGGCGTGGGGGATTCCTCCATTGCCAAGCTGCAGGCCTATGCCCGCGCCGATGGGCGCAGCCTCTTCACGCTGGCGCCGCTGGTGCTGCAGACTGACGAGATCAAAGGCCCGGCAAAGCGCGGCCTCACCCAGTTCATCGACCAGATCAATTTCTGGCGCGGCCGCCTCGCAGACGGCATGCCCCATACCGAGCTTGCCGAGATGATCCTCGAGGAGTCCGGCTATACGGACATGCTGCAGAAGGACCGCAGCCCGCAGGCGCAGGGCCGGCTCGACAACCTCAAGGAACTCGTCCGCGCGATGGGCGAGTTCGACAGCCTCGCAGGCTTCCTGGAGCATGTGGAACTGGTGATGGATGTCGCCGCCGGCGGGGCAGGGGAGGACCAGGTCCAGATCCTGACGCTCCATGCCGCCAAGGGCCTCGAATGGCCGATGGTGTTCCTGCCGGGCTGGGAGGAGGAAGTCTTCCCCTCCCGCCGCAGCCTCGACGAAAGCGGCCTCAAAGGGCTCGAGGAAGAGCGCCGCCTCGCCTATGTCGGCATCACGCGCGCGCGGGCGCGCTGCTACATCTCCTTCGTCGCCAACCGGCAGATCTATGGCCGCTGGCAGGCCGTGATGCCCAGCCGGTTCATTGACGAACTGCCGCCTGAACACGTCGATGCCGTGTCCGAGACCGGCTATTCCGGCCTGCCTGCGGGGACAACCGCCTTCACTGGCACGGTGGAGGACCTTGGCGAGCGCTCCGACTATCAGAGCCCCGGCTGGAAGCGGCTGAAGGAGAATGCGGCCCGGCCCACCGGCGCCCCGCCGCGCGACGCCTCCGGCCTCACCGCCACCGACACCGGCGCCTCCGGCTTCAGGACCGGCGCTCGCGTCTTTCATGAGAAGTTCGGCTATGGCCGGGTCGCCTTCAGCGAGGGCAACAAGCTGACCGTCGATTTCGACAAGTCCGGCCGCAAGAAAGTCATCGCCACCTTCGTGACAGCTGCCTGAGCGGCAAGGGGTGCAGCGCCGGGCTCAGGCGGGGCGGCCGAGGGGGAGGATGGGCCGGCTCCGCTGTTCGCGCTGCTTCAGGGGCTGGGAGGAAACACTGCGGGCCGCCCGGCGCTGCAGGTGAACCCTCTCATATGGCAACCCGACGAAATCCGAACGCGGCGTTCACCTGCCGGTCATCTGCGCAGGCGGCGCCCGCCTCGCCGCGCCAGATAGCCCCCCGAATTCCTGAATCGGCCACCCCGAACGGTTAAGAAAATCGGAACGAACTGTACCATAACCCCTGAGGGGCCTGCTCGAATCTCCACTCAGCATCGCAAGAAAGCGCCTGTTTGCAACAGATTTCACGCATATGTACGACTCGTTCCGTTTAACTGAGCCCGGACTCTTGCTTTAATGGGGCGTTAACGGCAGATGGTGTACGGGGCTGGTATCACACGTGCGCGCAAACCCGGACGGTACGATCCGGACCGTATAGGAAAGAGCTGATAACAGCATGATCGGTAGCCTTCTCGGCCTGTTGTCCACAGACATGGCCATCGACCTCGGGACCGCCAACACCCTTGTCTATGTGAAGGGTCAGGGCGTCCAGCTCGATGAGCCGTCTGTCGTCGCCTACATGACGCAGGGCGGCCGCAAGATCGTCTATGCCGTCGGCGAGCAGGCCAAGAACATGCTCGGCAAGACGCCCGTGAACATGGAGGCAATCCGCCCCATGCGCGACGGCGTTATCGCGGACTTCGAAGTCGCCGAGGAGATGATCAAGCACTTCATCCGGAAAGTGCACAATCGCCGCGCCTTCGTCTCCCCCCTCATCATCATCTGCGTGCCAAGCTCCGCTACCAGCGTCGAGCGCCGCGCCATCCACCAGTCGGCCCTTGCCGCCGGCGCCCGTCATGTCGAGCTGATCGAGGAGCCCATGGCAGCCGCCATCGGCGCCGGCCTGCCGATTGATGATCCGGCCGGCTCCATGGTCGTCGATATCGGCGGCGGCACCTCGGAAGTCGCGGTCCTGTCGCTTGGCGGCATTGTCTATTCCCGCTCGGTGCGCGTCGGCGGCGACAAGATGGACCAGGCCATCGTCAACTATCTACGCCGCGAGCAGAAAATCCTCATCGGCGAAATGTCTGCCGAGCGGATCAAGAAGGAAATCGGCACCGCCCTGCCGCCGGAAAACGGCACCGGCATGGCGCTGACCGTGCGCGGCCGCGGCACGCTGGACGGCGTTCCGAAGGAAACCGAGATCACTGAGGCGATGATCGCCGAAGCCCTGAAAGAGCCTGTGACCGACATCGTGGACGCGGTGAAAATCGCGCTCGAAGCCATGCCGCCGGAACTGGCGGCGGACATTGTCGACCGCGGCATCGTGCTCACCGGCGGCGGCGCGCTGCTGCGAAATCTCGACACCGTCATCCGCAACCAGGCCCAGCTTCCGGTGATGATCGCAGACGATCCGCTGAAATGTGTGGTCAACGGGTGTGGCCATGTGCTCGAAAATTATTCAAAAATGAAAAGCGTCCTCTGCCCGGAGGTCTGAGTCGCGGGCAGCGCGGATCGGCGAGGGAGCCAGACACATGGCGCGCTTTGGCCGCTCAGGTCAGAAAACAGCCGGCCGCGGGGCCCGCAGGCTGGTGCTCGGCGTGCTCATCGCCGTGGCCCTTGCGCTCGTGGTCGCGCAGAGCGCGCCGCAGATCAGCAACTTCTTCGTGCCCGCCCGCACCACGGTCAGCGACCGGCTGCGCGCCCCAGACGAGATCGGCCTCTGGGCCCGTATCACCGGCCAGGCCGTCCGCGAGCGGCGCATCCGCGAACTCGAAGGCGAGGTGCGCGACCTTGCCCGCTACAAGGCCGCTGCCATTTCGATGGCCGACCGGCTGGAAGCCTATGAGCGCATCCTGAACCTGATGGGCGAGCCGCCGGAGCGCGGCGTCACTGCCCGCGTGATGACCGAGGTCGATGGCCCGTTCTCGCAGACCCTGCTCGCCAATGCCGGCCGGCTGCAGGGCGTCGCGCCCGGCTCTGTCGCCGTCAATGAAGGCGGCCTTGTCGGCCGCGTGATCCATCTCGGCGAGCGGTCGGCGCGCATTCTCCTGGTGAGTGATTATTCGAGCCGCCTGCCGGTGATGGGCGAAGTCAGCGGCGTGCGCGGCATCATGTACGGCCAGGACCGCGAGGCCGGCCGCCTCAGCGACATGCCGGAAGAGACAGATTTCATCGAAGGCGAGCGCATCCTCACCTCTGGCGATGGCGGCGCCTATCCGCGCGGACTCGTGGTCGGCACGGCCCGCAAGGAAGGCGGCAGCTGGCGCGTGCGCCTCGCCATGCGGGAGCATCCGGGCGGCTATGTCCGCATGATCTATCCGCCGGAAATCCCGCAGCCTGTGCCAGAACCTCCGCCTGAGTCTCCGCCCGCCGAAGCGGTCAGCGAAGCCGGCGTCGGAGCCGTCCAGCAAGGGGGAGGGGCCCCATGAACCGTCTCGCCCTTGGCAGGAAGCCCAAATCCATCTGGAGCGGCCTTGCGCCCAGCGCCCGGCTCGCTTTCGGTGCATTCTTCATCGCGCTCGCCGGCACGATCGGGATGCTTCCGCGCGAACTCTTCGGCGTGACGATTGCCTGGCCTTATGCGGCGCTCTGGGGCGCCATGGGGTGGGGCCGGGCCGGCCTGTCCGTCCGCCCGATGGTCCTGCTGCTTCTGTTCGGGCTGATGCAGGACATCGTCTCGAATGCGCCGCTTGGCTGTTTCGCGGTGATCAACCTCGCCGTCTACGGCCTCAGCGCCTTCATTACCGAGCAGACAGACGGGATGCGCGATGCCCTCGTGGCAGCCGCCGGGCCGGTCTTCATGCTCGCGGCGGCCTTCCTGATGGTCTGGGTGTTCGCCAGCGTCACGACGAACCAGCCCGTGCGGTCTTCGCCGATCCTCATGTCGGTCGCAACGACCGGCGTCTTCTATCTTGCAGCCTGGCGGATGTTCGATCTCGGACGCCGGCCGGGCGAAAGGCCAGGGCAGAGCGAATGAGCCGGAAGCACAAAAACGCCGATGACGTGTTCGACCGCCGCCTGTTCATTGCAGCAGGCGTTGGGGGTGTGGTCTGGGCCGGGCTCGTCGCGCGGCTGTTCCAGCTGCAATATCTGGAGCGCGAACGGTATCAGCGCCTTGCCGCCGCCAATCACATCAAGCTGGTGATGGCCCCGCCGGAGCGGGGCCAGATCCTCGACCGGTTCGGCCGCCCGCTTGCCTCCCAGCGCCAGGCGGGCCGGGTGACCGTGATCCCGGAACAGCTCTCCGATCCGGTCGCAACGCTGGCGCAGATCTCGCGGCTCATCGAACTTCCGGACGCGCGCGCCCAGCGCATCCTCGACGACATCCGCAACGCCCGCCGGCGCAATGCGGCCTTCCTGCCCGTCATCGTCGCGCAGGAGCTGACCTATGAGGATTTCTCCCGGATGCAGGTGCACGCGGCAGAGATGCCCGGCGTCGATGTGCAGATGGCCTCGACGCGCTCCTATCCGCGCGGTCGGGATTTCGCCCACGTTCTCGGCTATGTCGCGCGCGCCAGCGCAGAGGATCTCGAACGCCTGACAGAAGGGCTCGGCCCGGAAGACCGGCGCACCTATCAGGAAATGTTCCGCCATCCCGATATGCGCACCGGCCGGCAGGGCATGGAACGCTTCGCAGAAGACTGGCTGCGCGGCCGCCCCGGACGCCGCCGGGTCGTCGCCAACGCCCATGGCCGCCCGCTCTGGGAACCCGAACAGGACCCCCGCCAGGCCGCCGTGCCGGGCAAGGACCTCTACGTCACTATCGACGCCGAGCTACAGCGCATCGCGATCGAGCGTTTCGAGGGCGAAAGCGGCGCAGCGGTCCTGATGGAAGTCGCTACCGGCGATATCCTCGCCATGGTCTCCACCCCGGCCTTCGACCCGAACAGTTTCGTCAACGGCATTTCCGGCGCAGACTATGCGCTTCTGCGTGATGACCCGCGCGCGCCGCTCTATCCGCGCGCGCATGGCGGCGTCTACCCGCCGGGTTCGACCTTCAAGATGGTGGTTGCCACCGCCGCGCTCGAAGCGGGCGTCGTCAAGCCGTCAGACCGGGTGCGCTGCCCCGGCCATTACCGCTTCGGCAACCGCACCTGGCATTGCTGGAAACGCGGCGGCCATGGCTCCATGGACATGCATGAGGGCATCAAACAGTCCTGCGACGTGTATTTCTACGAGATCGCCCGGCGGACCGGCGTGCGCAAGATTGCCGAAGTCTCGCACAGGTTCGGCTTCGGCGAGGCGTTCGTGCTGGGCATGACTGGCGGGCGCGCCGGCCTTGTGCCCGATCCTGACTGGAAACAGCGCGTGCGCGGCGAACCCTGGTTCGAAGGCGAAACCCTCAACTTCGGCATCGGCCAGGGCCAGCTTGGCACCACGCCGCTGCAGCTTGCCCTGATGACCGCGCGCATCGCGTCGGGCGGTGCAGCGCTCCGTCCCCGGATGATCGGCCTCGGCCCGGAGACGAATGATGCAACCCTCGATGGCCCGCTCGATGCTGCGATCATGGAGATCCAGAAGCGCGGCATGTATGGCGTGACCTCTGAAGGTGGCGGGACAGCCGTACGCTCCGGCGATCTCGGGCTCGGCGGGCCCCGCATGGCCGGCAAGACCGGCACCGCCCAGGTGCGCCGCATCACGGCTGCCGAGCGCGCCGCAGGACGGGTGCGCGGCGGGGATGACATCGCCCGCGAGCTGCGTGACCACGCCCTGTTCGTCGGCTATGCGCCGCACAATGATCCCAAATACGCCGTCTCTGTCATCGTCGAGCATGGTGAGGGCGGCTCGCGCACCGCAGCGCCCGTCGCGCGCGACATCATGGCGGCGGCCCTGCGCCTCGACAGTGGGCGCACGCCCAAATACCAGCAACAAGCCGCGACCGGCACTTCCCCTGACGGGGATCCTGCATGAGCCGCGAGGGATATACAGGCTTCACCCGGGGCGAGGCGCGCACCCGTATCGCCAGTTCGGACCTGCAGTTCGCAACCTTCGGGCCGCTCGCCAAGCTCGCGCGCCTGCCATGGGGCACCATCCTCGTGATCAGCGCGATGGCGTTGACCGGCGCGGCGATGCTGTTCTCCACCGCCTGGGATCCGGTTGCCCAGGCGCCGAACCCCGCAGAGGCCGACCTCTGGCGCAACCACCTTGTCCGTTTCGGCATCGGCCTCGTCCTTCTACTGGTGCTCGCGCTGACGCCGCTGAAAGTCTGGGCGGCGCTTGCCTTTCCGGCCTATTTCGCCACGCTTGTCCTCCTGATCCTTGTGGATCAGTTCGGTGTCATGGGCGGCGGCGCGCAGCGCTGGATCCGCATTGGCGGCATGATGCTCCAGCCTTCGGAGCTCGCAAAACTCACCATCACGATGGCGCTCGCCCGCTATTATCACACCGTGTTCAGCACCAATAATCACGTGCCCGGCCTGCTGACCCATCTGGGCGCCCTCGGCATCATCCTCGTGCCCGCCGCGCTCGTCTTCAAGCAGCCGGACCTTGGCACCACGCTCGCGCTCGTTGCGTCCGGCTGTATGCTCATCTTCTTTGCCGGCCTGTCGCTCAGGATCGTCGGCAGCGTCCTGGCGCTCGGCATCGCCTCGGTTCCGGCGCTCTACCTGTTCATCCTCGCCCCCTATCAGCGCGAGCGGGTCGACACCTTCATCGCGGGCCTGACGGGCGAGCCGACCAATGGCCTCGGCGAGAGCTACCAGATCGAACAGGCCAAGATTGCCATCGGCGCGGGCGGCGTGCGGGGCAGGGGCTATCTTCAGGGCATCCAGTCGCAGCAGGATTATGTGCCCGAACAGCATACCGACTTCATCCTGACCGTGATTGCGGAGGAATTCGGCCTGATCGGCGCAACCGCGCTTCTGACGGCCTTCGCCTTCCTGCTCGTGTGGTCATTCCTCGCCGCCCTGCGCTGTCGCAGCTGGTTCGGGCGGCTGGCTGCCTGCGGGGCGGCCTCCACCGTCGCCTTCTTCGCCATCTTCAATATCAGCATGGTGATCGGCTTGCTCCCGGTCGTCGGAATGCCGCTGCCGTTCATCTCCTATGGCGGCACCGCGCTGCTCACCGTCATGGCCTGTTTCGGCCTGATTATCTCGGCGCATGTCCATCAGGGCGAGAAGCTCACCGCCCGGGGCCTTATCTGACCCCGCTTGCGCAGCGTATCGCGTTGATTTTTGCCCCGTGGCCGGTAACGTCACGCCAAACAGTGCCCCGGGGAGCGTGATTCATGGCAGACATTGGCCGCAAGGCTGAAACCTGGGGCTCCAGGTTCGGCTTCATCATGGCAGCGGTCGGCTCCGCCGTCGGCCTCGGCAATTTCTGGCGCTTTCCCTACACGGCCGGCCAGAATGGCGGCGGCGCCTTCATCATCATCTACATTCTCTGCGTCCTGCTGATCGCCCTGCCGCTGCTGATGGCGGAATACTCGATGGGCCGCAAATCCGGCATGTCGGCGGTCGAGGGCGTCCAGTCGCTCGCCCGCGCCGAAAGCAAGAGCCAGAACTGGGGCATCATTGCCTGGGTCGGCTCGCTCACCGCCTTCTTCATCCTCACCTTCTACATGGTGATTTCCACCTGGCTGCTCGCTTACCTGATCCAGGCCGTTGGCGGCGACCTGCACGGCACGACGGCGGACGAATCCGCGCAGAACTTCCTCAACACCATCGGGCAGGGCGACATGCCCATGAGCTCGAAATGGTACATCCTGATGCTGCTTGGCCTGTTCATCGCAGCCAACATCTTCATCGTCGGCCGCGGTGTGAAGGCGGGGATCGAGCGGGTGGCCACCATCCTCATGCCGGCCTTCTTCATCATGGTGCTGGTCGTGGTCGGCTTCTCGATGGCGAATGGCGATGTCGCGCGCACCGCCGCCTTCATCTTTGAGCCGAAATGGGAGGATGTCGGCTTCAAGACCTTCCTCGCCGCTCTTGGCCAGGCCTTCTTCTCCATCGGAGTCGGCGTCGGCCTGATGATCACCTATGGCGCCTATCTCGACCGGCGGACAAACATCCCGCAATCCTCCGGCATTATCGTGGGCTCTGACACCTTCGTCGCGCTGATCGCGGGCTTTGCGATCTTCCCGATTGTCTTCGCCGCCGGGCTTGATGAAGCCGCCGGCCCCAGCCTGTTCTTCATCTCCATGCCCGTCGCGTTCGAGGCGATCCCCGGCGGCAGCCTGTTTGCCATCGTCTTCTTCGCGCTCGCGCTGTTTGCGGCCTTCACCTCCTCCATCTCGCTGATGGAAGTGTCAGTCTCATGGCTGGAGGAACGCCAGGGCGTCACCCGCGTCGGCGCAGCCTGCGGGGTCGGCTTCGTGCTGTTCATGGTCGGCGCGGCCTATGTCTTCTCCCTCGACTATCTCGACTTCATGGACTTCATGACCGAGGGCCTGCTCCTGCCGCTCGGCGGCCTGCTCGCGGCGATCTTCGCCGGCTGGATCCTCAGCCGCGACATGCTCACCTCCGAGCTTGGCGAAGGCATGATCATGAATGTCTGGCGGTTCCTGATCCGCTGGTTCGTCCCGCCCTTCATCGGCCTCGTCCTGGTCTTCGGCTTCCTCGACAAGATCCAGGACCAGTACCACGTCCAGCTCCCGGGCGCCCTCGAAGTGCTGCTCGGCCCGAACTGGGAGGCGGAAGAGTAGGGGGCGTCGCTTCGCAACCCGTAGGGCGGATAGAGCGAAGCGAAATCCGCCACCCGCGAAACACAGCGCCCGTGTGCGTCGGATTTCGGCCATTCGGCCTCTATCCGACCTACGAGAAGCGATTTGGCTAAACCCGCGCCCTGACGCCCAGCTTGTCCGCAAAATCATCCGTGGCCTGAACAAGGCGGTCCACGATGCCGGGCTCCATGGAGGAGTGTCCGGCGTCCGGCACGATGTGCAGTTCGGCATTCGGCCAGGCCTTCGACAGCGCCCAGGCGCTCGAGAGCGGGGTGACCACGTCATATCGTCCGTGTACGATCACGCCCGGTATGCCGCGCAGCTTTGCCGCCGCCTGCTCCAGCAGCCAGCCATCGGTTTCAAAGAAGCCGCCATTGACGAAATAATGGCATTCGATGCGCGCGAAGGCATCAACGAAATCATCCTCATTGAAGCGCGGCGGCGCCGTCAGCGGCCCCTTGATCGAGAGGGTTTGCCCCTCCCAGCGCGACCAGGCGCGCGCTGCCTCGATACGCGCCTGCGGGTCGCTGCCCGTCAGGCGCCGGTAGAAGGCGTGCAAGAGGTCGCCGCGCTCTGCTTCGGGAATGGGCGCCACATATTGCTCATACGCGTCCGGAAACAGGTGGCTCGCGCCGGACTGGTAGAACCA
Source organism: Hyphomonas sp. (assembly GCF_046313735.1). GTDB lineage: Bacteria > Pseudomonadota > Alphaproteobacteria > Caulobacterales > Hyphomonadaceae > Hyphomonas. The sequence continues at coordinate 25,288 of NZ_JBKBXW010000014.1, read as the reverse complement.
GCCGATCTCCGCCTTGCTGACGAGGAAGATGCCCCGCAGCACAAGGCCCAGCACACGCTGGGGATGGGTCACCGCATAGGCGAGCGACAGGGTCGAGCCCCAGGAGCCGCCGAATACAAGCCAGGCTTTCACCCCCGCCTTTTCGCGCAGCGCCTCCATATCAGCCACCAGGTCCCAGGTCGTGTTCTCGCGCAGTTCCGAATGGGGCGTGGAGCGCCCGCAGCCGCGCTGGTCGAACAGGAAGATGCGGTAGCGCTCGGGATCGAAGAAGCGCCGCATCTCGGGGCTGGAGCCGCCACCGGGGCCGCCATGCAGCGCGACGACCGGAATGCCATCCGGATTGCCTGATTCTTCCCAGAAAATCTCATGCAGGTCCGAAACCCGCAGGCGCCCTGACGCATAAGGTTCATGCCGATAGTATAAGGACCTGCGTGTCTGGCGTCTGTTCATGCGCTCTTCACATATTCTGGGGCAGTTTCCTGTGGATTGCTGGACATGGTCAGACGTGTCCCTTAGGGTTTAATCCGAACGCGGAAATCGGCTGAGGGTGGATCACAGGTTTGATGCGGCTGCTTTTTGTCTCTCTATCCCTAGGCATTCTCGCAGGATGCGCAACCGTTTCGGTCGTATCCGGGGAAACGACCGTGGAAACCTCGCTCACCCAGAGCCAGTCGGCGCTCCGCCTCGCCTCTGATGCGTATTGCGACATGCTGGCCGAAAAGGGCTGGGCGGAGGCAGACCGCGGGATGCTGGGCCTGGCGAACACGCTGCTGCATGGCCGCGCCACCCCCGCCGGTGCCGCCTATACCAGCCGGATCGGCGCCCACACCCATGCCCCCGCCATCGTGCTCGGCCGCATTGCTGCCGACAGCGAAGCGGCGCGGGCCGGCCTCGAGGCGGTCACAAGTGAAGCCCGCGACGTGCTGACCGGCACAGCGGGCGAAGGATCCGGGCGCGGCGATGTCATCAGCTATGAGCGCGCCCTCGTGCGCGCCCAGATCGCCTATCGCAGCTTCGCCGAGGCGCTGGACGCTGTATCTGTCCGCGCAGATATGGATACGTCGCCGGTCTCCGAGGAACTCACCCGCTTTGCCAGCGCCATTGACGAAGCCCGCCGCGTCGCAGACCGGCTGGCGGATCGCTATGCCGGGGCCGGCGGCGCCGTTTCCTGATCTATCTTCGCGAGGTCAGTCCTTGCGGGGCAGGGCATAGGTCACGATCGCATGGCTTGCAGGCTTCTCCGCCCCCTCGATCCGCACATCCACCTCGATCACCGCCAGCGCCTGGCCAATCTTCATAAGCCGCCCCTCCGCCAGCACCGCCTTGCCGATGCACGGGCGCAGGAAGTTGATGTTGAGGTTGCTGGTCACCGTCATCGGCTCCAGCCCGGTCACGGTCATAATCGCCATATAGGCCGCTGTATCGGCGAGGCTCATCTGCGTCGGGCCGGAGATATAGCCTCCGGGGCGCAGGTGCCGCGCGTCTGCCTCCAGCCGCACGATGGCCCGGCCGGGCTCCATCAGCACCACCTGGTTCTCGTCGCCGCGCCCCGGAAACGCGCCGTTCAGGAAAGCGTTCGCCTCATCGGCGGTAAACTTCGTCATGGCCTGCCCTCCCGTCGCGGCACCGCTTGATCCCGGTCAGCCCCCGCGCAAACTTGCCCCTCAGAGCGCCGCCCGCCTAGAGGTCACGCCGAGGAAGGAGACACCCCATGCTCACCGCCGGAGACGAATACCCTATCCACCAGACGCCCGAGCCCATCGCCTTCGCCGGCTCCGACCGCAATTTCTATGACCGGTTTTTCTTCAACGGCTACAGCGCGGATGGCGCCACCTTCTTCGCTGCCGCAATGGGTATCTATCCGCACCTCAACATCATTGATGGCGCAGTCTCTGTCCTGCGGGGCGGCAAGCAATCCTCGGTCTTCTTCTCCCGCCCGCTGAATATGGAGCGGATGGACATGCATGTCGGCGGGCTCTCGGTCGAGGTCCTGGAGCCGCTGAAGCGCGTGCGCCTTAAGCTCGCCGAAACCGACGGCATCGCGCTCGACGCCGAATTCACCGGGCGCTCTGCCCCCATCGAAGAGCCGCGCTTCACCCGCCGCATCGGCCCGCGCATGATGATGGACCTGACCCGCATGACGCAGAATGGCCGCTGGTCCGGCAAGCTGCGCATCGACGGGCAGGAAATCGCGATTGATCCGGCCAGCTGGACCGGCACGCGCGACCGTTCCTGGGGTGTGCGCCCCATCGGCGCGCCGGATCCCCAGCCGATGATCCCGCCGATGCCGCCGCAATTCTACTGGCTCTGGACGCCCACCCAGTTCCCGAACCTCTCGATGTTCTTCCACCGCAATGATGACGAACATGGCGAGGCCTGGAACACCCGCGCCGTGCTGATGCCGGACGGCGCGCCGCAGGGCTCGGGCTTGCATCTGGGCGAAGCGAACATGGATGTGCGCTACGCGAAAGGCACGCGCCGCATGGCCTCGGCCACCCTCGCAGTGAAGGACCCCTCCGGCCGTCCGCATACGGTGGAGTTTGAACCGATGGGCACCTTCCTGATGAAGGGGCTCGGCTATGGCCATGCCAAATTCCGTCACGGGGCTTTCCAGGGCGACCAGCTGATGACCGTGCGGGAGGATTGGGAACCTGCGAGCCTTACATGGGCCAACCCCGAAAACCTCCACATCCAGGAAATCGTCCGCGCCGTCCATAAAGGCCCGGATGGGGAGACCTCCACCGGCATCGGCGCCTATGAGCAGCTTTTCATCGGCAAGCACGCACCAAGCGGCTTCAAGGACATGCTCGACGGGGCGGGGTGAAATAGAGGCGTGATTTTTGCGGGCAGGGCGGGTAAAGCCCCGCCATGCTCGAAATCCGCAACCTTGATTACCGCGTCGAAGCGCGCCCGCTGTTCGAGGGCGCCTCCGCTCGCGTGTCTGCCGGCTGGAAAGTCGGCCTGATCGGGCGCAACGGCACCGGCAAGTCCACGCTCCTGCGCCTCATCCGCGAGGAAATCGCCGCACCCGGCAAGGACAGCCCCATCCGCCTGCAGAATGGCGCCCGCCTCGGCTGGGTCGCCCAGGAAGTCGCCCCGACAGACCAGACCATCCTCGATGTCGTCCTCGAGGCCGACGCTGAGCGCCACGCCCTGATGCAGGAAGCCGAAACCGCGACCGATCCCGACCGGATCGGCGACATCCATGCCCGCCTCCTCGATATCGATGCCTGGACCGCAGAGGCGCGCGCCTCCGAAATCCTGATGGGCCTCGGTTTCACAACCGCCGACCTCTCCCGCGCGACGCGCGAATTCTCCGGCGGCTGGCGGATGCGGGCCGCCATCGCCGGCGCACTCTTTGCCCAGCCCGACCTCCTGCTGCTGGACGAGCCGACCAACTATCTCGACCTTGAAGGCGCCGCCTGGCTCGAAGGCTATCTGCGCCGCTATCCCAACACGGTCCTCATCGTCAGCCATGACCGCGAGATGCTGAACCGTTCGGTCACGCACACGATGGCGCTGGAACACCGTAAGCTGACGATCACGCCCGGCGGCTATGATGACTGGCTGAAGCTGCGCGCGGCAAAACTCGCCCAGCTCGAAAGCCAGAAATCGAAACAGGACAAGGACCGCGCCCACCTGCAGGCCTTCGTCGACCGCTTCCGCGCCAAGGCTTCCAAGGCCCGGCAGGCGCAGAGCCGCATCAAGATGCTGGAGAAGATGCAGGAAATCACCGTTCCGATCGCGGAGCGGACCCTGCCTTTTTCTTTCCCGGAGCCGGAAACGAAACTCTCCCCGCCGCTGCTGGAGATCGAGGACGCCCATCTCGGCTATGGTCCGCAGGCGGTCATTCTGAAAAACGTCCGCCTGCGGCTGGATCCTGACGACCGCATCGCCATCATCGGCACGAACGGGCAGGGCAAGACCACGCTGGTGAAATCCATCGCCGAACGCCTGCCTTTGCTCGCGGGCAATCGCAAGGTGCCGAAGAAAGTCGAGATCGGATACTTCTCGCAGGACCAGCTCGATGAGCTGACCGAAGGCGACACCGTCCTCGAACACGTCATGCGCGCCCTGCCGAAAGATACCCCCGTCGCGAAGCAGCGCGCCGTCGCTGCCCAGATCGGCTTCAGCCATGAGAAGGTCGAAACGAAGGTCGAGAAACTCTCCGGCGGCGAAAAGGTCCGCCTCATCCTCGGCCTCATCGCGCTCGCAAAGCCCCACATCCTGATCCTCGACGAGCCGACCTCCCACCTCGATATCGACAGCCGCGAAGCGCTTATCTATGCGCTCAACGACTTTCCCGGCGCCGTCCTCCTGATCACCCATGATGTGTACCTCGCCGAGGCAACCGCCGACCAGCTCTGGCTGGTGAAGGATGGCAAGGTCGCGCCCTATGCCGGCGACCTCGCCGATTACCGCGCCCTCGTCATGAGCTCCGACCGCGAGAAAGCCGGCGCCACCAAGGCCAGCGCCGACCCGGCCGAAGACCGCCGCCGCAATGCCCAGGCCCGCGACACCGCCGCGCCCCTGAAAAAGAAAGCCGACGCCGCCGAAAAATCCTTCGAGAAGGCAAACGCCCGTATACGCACCATCGACACAGAGCTCGCCAGATCCGGCCTCTCGCCCCAGAAAATGACAGAACTCTCCATCGAACGCGGCAAGCTGGAAGCAGAGGCTGCAAAAGCCGAAGAAGCATGGCTGATGGCGCTGGAAGAATATGAAGCGGCGCTGAAGGAATCTGCCGCCTCCTGACCCTGTCATTCCGGCGAATACCGGGACCCAGACTCTTCAGCAGACTGATGAAAGACCCTCACCTCCCATTGCTTCGCAATGGGCCCCTCCTCTCCCAGAGGGAGAGGGGTTTTCACCGCGCCGCTTCGAACGTCCCTTAACCCCTCTCCCACAAAGTGGGAGAGGAGGGGCCCGCCGCCGAAGGCGGTGGGAGGTGAGGGTCTTTCAACCCCAAAGCCGAGCCCCCGGCGGGCTCACAAACCCCTCCGTATACGCCAATCCCCCCTCGACATCCTCCGCCAGCCAGAGCGGCCCATCAAGGTCCGCTGCGTCCGCCAGCTGCGCCAGCAGCACCGCCGGCGCCATCGACAGCGAGCCTGCCACCATACACCCCGCCATCACGCCGAGCCCCGCCGCCTTCGCCGCGCGCGCCATGGCCAGCGCCTCGGTCAGCCCGCCGGCCTTGTCGAGCTTCACATTCACCGCGTCATACATCCGCGCGATCATCTGGATATCGCCGGCCGTATGCGCGCTTTCGTCCGCGCACACCGCAATCGCGCCCGGGCGTTTCAAGAGCGCCTCATCCTTGCCGGCAGCAAAAGGCTGCTCGATCAGCACGAGGCCCAGCCCGGCCGCCTTGCGGGAGATCGCCGCCAGCTCCGCTGCGCTCAGGCCCTCATTGGCATCCGCGATCAACCGCGCATCGGGGCGCGCACCATGCACCGCCTCGATCCGCGCGAGGCCGCCCTCGCTGCCGAGCTTCAGTTTGAGCAGCCGCCCCGGCGCCGCACGCGCGGCCTCCGCCATCTCCTCCGGCACGCCGAGGCTGATCGTCACCGCCGTCTCCACCGGCTTCGGCTCGGGCAGGCCCGCGAGCTGCCAGACCGGCTGTCCGCTCAGCTTCGCCTCAAGGTCCCACAGCGCGCAGTCAACCGCGCAGCGCGCCGCCCCCGGCTTCATCCGCGCCTGCAGCGCCTCGCGGCTGATCCCGCCCTCAACTTCAGCGCGAGCTGCTTCAATTTCCTCGATCACAGATTGCGGAGTTTCGCCATAGCGCCCATACGGCACACTCTCGCCCCGGCCCGCCTTGCCCGCTTCCTCCAGCACAACACGCACGGTTTCCGCATGGGTCTTCGTGCCCCGCGAAATCGCGAACGGCGCCTTCAGGGGCGAGGAAATGGCCGTGATCGTCATCCGTCTATGAGCCATTGGTTAATCCTGTCAGGTGAATCCGATTGGTTGCGCCGGGGCCGTTCTTAAGCATGTTTCGCTAGAAAGGTCAGGCAGGATCACAGAATGTACCATCCGACTGTCCCCGGTTTCGCGCTCGAAGAGGGCGGCGAAGGCCAGATACTCCGCCTCAGCGGGGACTGGACGGTCGCGACGATTCACCTTGTCGATGCCGGTCTCGGCGCGGTCCGGGCGGGGCAGGGGCTGGTGCTGGATGTCTCTGGTCTTGGCCGTATCGACACCTCCGGCGCCTTTCTCATTGACCGCACGCTGCGTGCCGCCGGCGCCTGGCCGGCGCGCCTTCAAGGCGATCACCCCGTCGCCGAAGGCCTTCTCGCCCAGGTCCATCCCCATGCCGAGCCGGTCTCGCCGCCTGATAAGCCCTCCGCGGGCCTGCTCGCGATGCTCGCCCGGGTCGGGCAGGGCACGATGGACTTCCTGCGCGAAGTCACCGGCATCCTCACTTTCCTCGGCGAAACGGTCGCCACCCTTGCGCGCCTCGCCCTCCGCCCCTGGAAGCTGCGCTGGACCTCGATCTTCGCCGTCATGGAAGAAGCCGGCTTCAACGCCCTGCCGATCGTCGTCTTCCTGTCCTTCTTCGTCGGCATGGTGGTCGCCTTCATCGGGGCCACGTCGCTGCGTGATTTCGGGCTGGAGATCTACACGATCGAGCTCATCGGCTTCTCCATGCTGCGCGAATTCGGCGTCGTGCTCACCGGCATCGTGCTGGCGGGGCGTACCAACTCCTCCTTCACCGCGCAGATCGGCTCGATGAAGATGCGCCAGGAAATCGACGCGATGCAAACCCTCGGCCTGAAGCCGATGGAAGTCATCGTCGCCCCGCGTGTCCTTGCCATGCTGGTTATGACGCCGATCCTCACCTTCGCGGCCACCCTCGCCGGCATCGGCGGCGGCATGGCGGTCGCCTGGTCGGCGCTGGACATCAATCCCGGCGTGTTCCTGGAGCGGATGCGCAGCTCCGTCCCGCTGGACCAATTCTGGGTCGGCATGTCGAAATCCCCGGTCTTCGGCCTCGTCGTCGCACTCATCGCCTGCCGGCAGGGCCTCCTCACCGGTGGCAGCGTCCAGTCCCTCGGCCGCGCGACCACGACCTCCGTGGTGCAGGCCATCTTCGCCATCATCGTCATCGATGCGCTGTTCGCCATCTTCTACATGGAACTCAGCATATGAGCGCCGAGGCGATCATCCGGGTGCGCGGCATGAAGGTCGCGTTCGGGCGCAATGTCGTGCTCGAGGACGCCGATCTCGATATCCACCGCGGCGAGGTCGTCGGCATCATCGGACCGTCCGGGGGCGGAAAATCCGTCATGCTGCGGGCGATAACTGGCCTGAAGCCACCCTCTGCCGGAAGCGTCGAAGTCTTCGGCCAGCAGCTCGAGAAGCTCAGCCGCGAGGACCGCATCGCGCTCGAGCGCCGCTGGGGCATCATGTTCCAGGATGGCGCACTTTTTTCGAACCTCACCGTGGCGGAGAATGTCATGGTGCCGATGCGCGAGCACACTGCGCTCAGCCCCGCCCTCCGGCGGTCGCTCGCTGAAATGAAGATCCACATGTCCGGCCTGCCGTCCAGCGCAGCCGACAAATACCCCTCCGACCTCTCCGGCGGGATGCGCAAGCGCGCCGCGCTTGCCCGCGCCCTCGCGCTCGATCCTGAACTCCTCTTCCTCGACGAGCCGACCGCTGGCCTCGATCCGATCACGGCTGCCGCGTTCGACAAGCTGATCCGCGACCTGCAACAGGCCCTCGGCCTCACCGTCTTCCTTGTCACCCATGACCTCGACACGCTGCACGCCGTCTGTGACCGGATCGCCGTGATCGGGGAGAAAAAGGTACTCACCACCGGAACCATCGCGGAGCTCAGGCATCATCCGCATCCATGGATTCAGGAATATTTCGGCGGGCCGCGCGGACGCGCAGCGGCTGCAGGACACTAGGAAAGGCGCGGAAGGACAGGCTATGGAAACCCGGGCAAACTACGCACTGATCGGCGCGCTTGTCGTGCTGGCCACCGTCTTCGCGGCGAGCTTCGTGCTCTGGTTCGGCCAGTCGGAATACCGGCGCGATTACAAATCCTATGACATCGTCTTCGATGGCCCGGTCTCGCTCGAGCAGGGCTCGGCGGTGCGTTATATCGGCATCAAGGTGGGCGAGGTCGCCGATGTGCGGGTCGACCGGGCCGATGCCGCCAAGGTGCGCGCCCGCGTGCGGGTGTCGCGCGACACGCCCATCCGCACCGATTCCACCGCCAGCATCCAGCTGGCCGGCATCACGGGCGCGACCTTCGTCCAGATCAGCGCAGGCACCGGCCAGCTGCTTGAAGCGCGGCCCGGTGAAGCCGTCCCGGTGATCCGTTCCGAACGCACCCTCGTCGACCAGATCGTCGCCGGCGGCGCCCAGGCGCTCGGCCGCGCCAACCTCACCTTCGACCGGATCAACCTGATCCTCACGGATGAAAACATCGCCTCCGTCAGCCGAACGCTCCGCAATATCGAAACGGTATCCCAGCGCCTCGCTGCCGATGATGGCCCTATCACCGCCGCCATGGTGATGCTGGCTGACGCCTCCGAGGCCGCAAAGGCCGTGGAAGCTGCTTCCATCGAAATCGAACTCTTCGGCAAATCCGCGGCTGAGAATATCGAGGCCGCCACCGCCGAAGTCCGCACGCTGACAGAAGATGTCCGCCGCCTGTCGCAATCAGCGGAACAGACGCTGGCTGCCGCCACTCGCGCCGCTGATGCCACAGCCGACCTGATGGAAGGCCCGGCCACCGCCGCGCTGGAAACGGCCGGCACGACAACCCATGACCTCCGTATCCTGATCAACCGCCTGGACCGGATGGCCCGCGAGATTGAACGCAACCCGCAGGGCTTCGTGACCGGAGACCCGCTGCCCTATGAGGAGAGACGCCGATGACCCGACCCTTGCTCCGCGCCGCGCTCGGCGCCGGCCTGCCGCTCCTGCTGGCGGCCTGCGTCAACGTCATCCCGCAGCCCGAGACGCCTGAAGCGCTCTACCGGATCGGGCCGATGGAGCCTGCCCACCGGCTCAGCGCCTCGGTCGTGGTGCGCGAGCCGGAAGCCTCGCGGCTTTTCTCCGGCCGGGCGATTGCGGCAGAGGATGCCACCGGCGCCCTGCGCATCATTCGGGGTATTCAGTGGTCGGACAGCGCCACTCATATGATGCAGACAGCCCTGCTCGATTCCCTCGGCGGAGAGGGGCAGGGCGTCGCGGTCGGCTCCAGTTCCGGCGCCCCGGCGCGCTTCGAGCTCGTCTGGCGCATCTCCGATTTCACCCTCAGCGGCACCACGGCCCTATGCCGGCTTGAAGCGACCCTGCTTGATGGCCGCCGCCGCACGGTGATCAGCCAAACCAATGTCGCCACCTCCGCCATCGCGCTCGACAACACCAACGCCGCGCGCGCCAAGGCGCTCACCGATGCGGGGCGCGCCTGCGTATCGGATGTCGCCGCCTTCGTTGCCAGCTCGACCGAGGACAGCGGCGCGGAGTGATCCGTGTCAGCCCGGCTTGACCGGGCAGGTGCGGATGCCAAGCAGCGTGTAAAGCGGGCACCAGCCGATCAGCCCGGTCGCCAGCGGCACAAGGCCGATCCAGCCCCAGGGCGTCTGCGGCCCGGTGAACACCATCGCAATCAGCACCACGCCGACGATGATGCGCAGCGCCCGGTCGATCGTGCCTTCATTGGTCTTGAACATAGGTTGCTCCCCAAAAAGAAACGGCGGGTCCCGGTTCAGGAACCCGCCGCTTGTAGTGCACCCGGAGCAGCCGGGCGCGTATCCGTAGAAACCCGGACGCCTCAGCCGGATTTCATCTGGTCGAAGGCAAGGTCCTTGTCGACGCGCACATCCTGGGGCAGGCCCAGAACGCGCTCGGCGATGATATTCTTCAGGATCTCGTCCGTGCCGCCCGCAATGCGCAGGCCCGGCGCCCACATGAAGCTCTGCTGGAAGATCGCTTCAGCCGGCATCATTGAGCTGTCAGAGATGATGCCGTAATGGTCCTGCATCTCGATGGCCGAGTTGCAGATGTCCTGCAGATGGTTGGCGGTGATGATCTTGCCGATGGAGTTTTCCGGCCCCGGCGTCTGGCCGCGCGAGAGCGCCGTCTGGGTACGGAACTTCGTCAGCTTGTAGCCCTGGGCTGCCACGTACCAGTCCGCCAGCTTCTCGCGGAAGGCCTGGTCGCCCATGCTGCCGGCGTCGCGGGCATAGGCCATGATCTCGCCCCAGTCCGGCCCGGGCGAGCCGCCCACCGCAAGGCGCTCATTCATCAGCGTGACGAGCGCAACTTTCCAGCCCGCGCCAACCTCGCCCAGCCGGTCGGAGTCCGGAATGCGCACATCGGTGAAATACACCTCGTTGAATTCCCGGCCGCCGCTCGCCTGGTGGATCGGCCGGGCTTCAACGCCCTGCTGCTTCATGTTCACGATGAACATGGTCAGGCCCTTGTGCTTGGGCACTTTCGGGTCGGTGCGCACGAGCAGGATTCCGTAGTCGGAATAATGCGCGCCGGAAGTCCAGACCTTCTGGCCATTGATCACCCAATGGTCGCCGTCCTTCACCGCGCGGGTCTTCAGCCCCGCCACGTCAGAGCCGGCCGAAGGCTCGGAGAACAGCTGGCACCAGATCTCCTCGCCCATCAGGGCCTTCTTCACATAGCGCTTCTTGTGCTCATCCGATCCGAAGGCGATGACGGTCGGAATGCACATGCCAAGGCCGATGGCGAACGGGCCGGTCGGCGCGTCGAACTTTGCTTCTTCCTGGCCCCAGATGACGGCCTGCATCGAGGTGCCGCCGCGCCCGCCCCATTCCTTGGGCCAAGTGATCTGGGCAAAGCCGCCCTCGGCTTTCGTCTTCTGCCACTCTTTCGCCCGGCGCAGGAATTCCTTCCCGTCGATGGCATTGCGCATCGGTTGGGCGCCTTTCGGCTTCAGGTGCTTGGAGAGGAAGTCATGGGCCTCCTTGCGGAAGGCGGCTTCTTCGGGGGTGTCATTGAAGTCCATGTCGGTCTCCGTCGGCTGTCTTCAGGATTTCAGGGGATGATTGTGCGTTCCCGCTGCGGAAGGCCAGAGCCATCCCCGCCGGAGACGCGAAAAAAATGTTTGCAGTGTGCGGAACTCGCCGGGCGGTTGCCTTATTCCCTCCGCACTTCGCGCGTCGTATGTACAGACGGCGAATGGGCGGGCAGCGCTGGGCTGACACCTCCCACGCCTCAGAAAGGGACACACCAAAATGCTGAACTTCGTTGCCAACACCCGCCGCTTCGCCGGTGCCATGGCGGCTTCTCTGCTCATCGCCGGTCTCGCCCATGCGGGTATCGAGATCGAGGCCGGAAATACAAGGGTTTCTGCGTCCAGCCTCACCTTCAGCGTGTCCCAGCAGCCGGCCTATGATCCGGAAACCTACATGCCGGTCGAGCCGAAGCGGATGCAGCTGTTCACCGGCGCGCTCTATGTCTCGCGCGGTTTTGATGCCTCGTCCGTCACCATCCTCAAACATGTCGTGGACGGCACAACCCTGCCAACCGTCCGTGTGACGATGACCCAGGATGGCAAGCCCGGCCGCCAGGTCTGGGACCTGACGAACGCCACCTTCAACAACTACTCCACCTATGTCGGTGAAGGCGATGCCATCGTCGAGAATTTCGAGATCGGCTACAAGACCGCCCGCCTCAGCGTCTACACCGATGCTGGCAACACGCCGACCGCGTCGGTCAACTGGACGTCTGCCGAATAGGCCCCGCGAAAGGGCCGTATACGGGCGGCGGGGTTCTCCCTGCCGCCCGTTTTCTTTGGGGGGAAGGCGGGCCTCAGGCCGCATTCTTCGCCTCGAGGGCGCGAACCAGTTTTTCCTTCCACACCTTCGGTGCGCCGGCCTGCACAGACAAGAGCTTGGCGCGGCGATAGAACAGGTGGCAGTCGACTTCCCAGGTGAAGCCCATGCCGCCATGCGTCTGGATGTTTTCCTTCGAGGCAAACCAGAACGCTTCCGATGCCGCCACCCGCGCCGCCGCCGCCGCTTCCGGCAGCTCCGCTGCGCCGGTCGACAGCGCCCAGGCGCCGTAATAGCTGTTCGAGCGCGCGACCTCATTCTTCACATACATGTCGGCCAGCTTGTGTTTGATCGCCTGGTTGCCGCCGATCGGCCGGCCAAAGGCGTAGCGCTGCTTGGCATATTCGTTCGCCATCTCGAGGCAGACCGAGGCTCCGCCGAGCTGTTCGAACGCCAGCAGCACCGCCACCCGGTCCATCAACTGGTCATTCAGCATCGCGCCGTCGCCCTTGCCGCCAAGGCGCTGGGCCGGCGTCTTGCTGAAAGTGATCTCGGCATGGCTGCGCGTCGGGTCCAGCGTCTGCAGCGTCTTGCGCGTCACGCCGGGCCCGGAGAGGTCCACCAGCACGAGCGAGGCGCCCGAGCCTTCCTTCGCCAGCACAACCGCATGGGTCGCCACATCGCCGTCCGCGACCGGGATCTTCGTGCCGGTGAGCGTCTCGCCATCGAACACGGTCTTCAGGCTGGCGGCGTCCGGATGGCCGGGGCCTTCGCTTGCCGCATACGCGCCGATCACTTCGCCGGCGGCAATGCGCGGCAGGATGGCGGCCTTCTGCGTCTCGCTGCCCGCCAGCTTCACCGCCTCGGTCAGGTAATAGACGGTGGAGGCAAACGGCACCGGCGCAATCGCCCGGCCGATCTCCTCGGCCAGCACGCACATTTCCAGCATTCCGAGGCCAAGCCCGCCATGCTCTTCCGGAATGGTCGTGCCCAGCCAGCCCATCTCCGCAATCTTGCCCCACAGCTCCTTGTGATAGGGCACCGACGCATCGTTCAGCACGGCGCGCACATGCGCCGTCGTGCACTCCTGCGAAAGAAACTTCCGGGCCTCACCGGCCAGGTATTTCTGGTCTTCAGAAAAATCGAAATTCATCGCGCGTCCGCTCCCGTTTTGCCCCTTGGGGCAGGGTCTGTTTCTGTCTGAATGATCAGCATAGCGCGCTTTACGCGCACGGAAAGCCGTGACCCAAGGGAAACAAATTTGCCCGTAACTTCGGGGAAATTTGACCGATCCCGGTTACGGTTCCGGCACCTTCCTCTGGCACTATCCCGGGAACAGTTGCGGGACCCTCTTCATGGCCAAAGCCCTCTTCCACAAGGCGCAGCGCGTCTTCGTAAAACCAGTCGGCACCTGGGTGCGGGTTGAGCGTATCGTGCCACATTGGGTCAAGGGCGTCGATGAGCCGCTGCGCATATCCTATGATTGCGGCCTCGGCCGGCTGTTCCAGGGCCATGAACTCGTCTCCGAACAGGCGATGCAGGATCACGCGCCGGAAGCCGACGAGGATGATGACCTGCTGCTGGAACACTGGCGCGTCGTGCGCCGCATGATCCGCTGGCGCGCGGATGATATGCCCGGCGCTCCCAGCGCCAATCCCGGCACCTATCCCGTGATCGCCACCGATGATGGCAGCACCGGCGGCTGGCGCGTGCCCTCCACCGAATATGACCGCGACCCCCAGCGCGTCGAGCATCAGGCCCGCATCATCGTCCACGCACCGGACCTCCTGCGGATCGCCCGTAAGCTGACCGACCATGCCTCCGCCTATCCCGAGCGGATGGACGAGGAGATGCTCGCCCTCGTGCGCCGGTGCAGCGCCATCCTGCGCGATGTCTACCGGCTGGAATACGAGCCCGCCGAAGCGGCCGAATAACTCAGTCCTGCCCGCGCCAGATCAGGCGCGCAGCCAGCGCCCCGATCAGCGCCCCTCCGGCATTGGCCGCTGCATCTCCAAACGAGCCTTCGCGGCCCGTCGGCGCCAGCGCCTGCGCCACCTCCATCGCCGCGCCATAGACCGCCGCAATCACCGCCGCCGCCAGCCAGCGCCGCACCCCCATCCACACGGTGAATGGCAGGGCGAGCGCGGCATAGGCCACGAAATGCCGGATCTTGTCGGACACCTGCGGCGCCGGCACGCCCTCTGCCGGGATCAGCGACAGCCAGGCAATCGCCAGCGCCGTCAGCAGCGCGGCCATACCGGCTGATCGGCGCAATCCGGGCGTCAGGCGGGGCGGGGAGGGCGGCATCGCCCCGCTCTGCCAGAGGGGTCTCTTCTGGGCAACAGGCCTCGACGCCTCCGCCCCGGTCCGGTACGAGGAAAGTCTTCCCAGAGTCCAAGCCGGAGCCTCCCCCTGATGCGCACCGAAACGCCTGTTGCCGTCCGCCTCGCCGATTACGCCCCTTACCCTTTCACGATTGACGGCGTCCGCCTCGTCTTCCGGCTGGACCCGAAACACACCGAGGTGCGCGCCGCGCTGGCGATCACGCCGCAGGCCGCCGGCCCGATGCGCCTCGACGGTGAAGCGCTGACGCTGAAATCCATCTACATTGCCGAAGATGGCGGCGAGCTGCGCCCGCTCGACCCCGCAGACTTCACCGCCGACGCCCATGGCCTGACGCTTCACGCCCCGCCGCAGGGCCCCTTCACGCTCGAAACCGTGGTCGAGATCGCGCCCGAGGCCAACACGGCTCTCTCCGGCCTCTACATGTCCGGCGGGCGCTTCTGCACCCAGTGCGAGGCCGTCGGTTTCCGCCGCATCACCTATTATCCCGACCGGCCAGATGTGATGAGCCGCTTTCAGGTCCGCCTCGAAGCACCCAAAGCCTCATGCCCCTACCTGCTTTCGAATGGCACGCCCGGCGCCTCGGGCGATCTTGAAGATGGCTGGCACTTCGCCGAATGGGACGACCCCCATAAGAAGCCCGCCTATCTCTTCGCGCTCTGCGCCGGCGATTATGACGTCCTGAAAGACAGCTTCACCACCGCCAGCGGCGACGCCATCGAGCTTGGCATCTATGTCGACAAGGGCGAAGCACCCCGCGCCGCCTGGGCGATGGACTCCCTCAAACGCTCCATGCGCTGGGATGAGGAAGCCTATGGCCGCGAATATGATCTCGGCGTCTTCAACATCGTGGCCGTGCGCGATTTCAATTTCGGCGCCATGGAGAACAAGGGCCTCAACATCTTCAACTCGGCCTATGTCCTCGCCGATGAAGCCACCGCCACGGACGCTGATTTCGAGGCCATCGAATCCATCGTCGCCCATGAATACTTCCACAACTGGACCGGCAACCGCATCACCTGCCGCGACTGGTTCCAGCTCTGCCTGAAGGAAGGCCTCACCGTCTTCCGGGATCAGAACTTCTCCGCCGACATGCGCTCGCGTCCCGTCCAGCGTATCAAGGATGTCATCCGCCTGCGCGCCCGCCAGTTTGCCGAAGACGCCGGCCCGCTCGCCCATTCGGTGCGGCCGGACACCTATGGCGCCATCGACAATCTGTATACGGCCACCGTCTACGAGAAGGGCGCCGAGCTGATCGGTATGCTCCGCCGCATCATCGGCGCCGACGCCTATCGCAAGGGCATGGACCTCTATTTCGAGCACCATGATGGCGAGGCCGTCACCATCGAGGATTTCTATGCCTGTTTCGAGGCTGTGACTGGCCGAGACCTGTCACAGTTCCGCCGCTGGTACGCCCAGGCCGGCACGCCTGAAATCACCGTCACCGAAAGCTGGGACGAGCGCGCCGCCACGCTCACTGTCCGCCTCGCCCAGTCCACCCGCCCGACGCCCGGCCAGCCGGTGAAACAGCCCGTTCCCGTGCCGCTCCTCTCTGCCCTCCTCGATGGCAAGGGCGGGCATGTCGCCGCTGAAGGCCGCGCCGCCGAGCCCTTCCTGATCCTTCTGGATACGGACGAAACCGAACTCACCTTCCGCCTGCCGCCCGGCAGCGCCCGCCCGGTCCTGTCGCTGAACCGTGACTTCTCCGCCCCCGTGCGCCTCTCCCGCGCGCTCTCCCGCGAAGACCAGCTCGCCCTCGCCCGGGCCGAGACCGACCGCTTCAACATGTGGGACGGTCTGCAGGTCCTCATCCGCCAGGAAATCCTCGCTCTCGCCGATGGCTCACAGGCTGCGCCGGATGACGCGCTCGTCTCTGCCATCGCCGCTGCCGTGCGCGGCGCGATGGATGACCCTGCCTTCGCCGCCCTGCTGACTCGCCTGCCGGATGTCGGGGAACTCTTCCTCGACCGCGAACCGGCAGACCCCGTCGCTCTCGCGGCGGCCCGCCGCAAGCTGCAATCATCCATCTGCGCTGCGCTGGCGCCCGAGATTGCCGCGACGCTGGCCGCGCCGTCGCCCGCGCCCTATGATCCGGGGGCGGAGCAGGCCTCCATCCGCGCGCTGCGCTCGGCCTTCATCCTGCTGCTCGGCGGCAAAGGCGATGCGGCGGCCGCCGAAACCCTCGCCGCCCTCTATCGCGGCGCGCCGAACATGACCGAACAGCTCGCGGCCCTGCGCGCCCTGACGGTTGCCGGCGGCCCCGGCCGGGCCGAGGCGCTCGCTGATTTCGAAGCGAAATGGCGCGCCAATCCGCTCGTCATGGACAAATGGTTCTCCGTCCAGGCCGGCCTCGGCAGTGCCGAAGATGTCCGCCGGCTGATCGCGCATCCGGACTTCGACCTGCGCAATCCCAACCGCGTGCGCGCCGTCATCGCCGCCTTCTCGATGACCAACCTCGCCGCCTTCCACGCCCCCGATGGCACCGGTTACCGTGCGGTCGAGGACACGATCCTCGCCGCCGACCGGGCGAACCCCGCCCTCGGCGCCCGGCTCCTTACCGCCTTCGAACAATGGCGCCTCCTGGAGCCCCGGGCGAGGGGGGAGGCAAAATCCTGCCTGGAGCGTCTGGTGGCCGCCGGCCTGTCGCCAAACGCTGCAGATATTGCAGGACGCGCGCTTGCGGAGCCCTCAGGAGGTTAATTCCGGGCCCGGAAGTCTTAACGCTCGATCAATATTTGGCCCTGACAAGGAAGTTTGCCCGGATTTCCGGGCCGCAGCCACCGGACGGGCGGAGCCTTGGCCAGAACGGATGACCGTAAAAAGCCGAAACCACCCGCCGCCAGGGGGCCGGACGGGCCGGATGACGCACGCCGCCTGAAACTCCTCCTGCCGCTGATCCTCCTCCTGATGGGGTCCGGCCTGTTCCTGAAAGCCTGGGACGAGCGCCAGACCAGCGAAGCGGCCCGCCTCATGGCGCTGCGCGGTGAGGCCCGCAACATCGCCCTGCGGATCGAGGCGCGCGCTGGGGTTGCCGAAGCCGCCATCGCCATCGCCGAAGGCAGCGGCCTCGCCCGCTCGCGCGCTGCTGCGCAGACGCCCGGCATCGACGCGCTCGTCTCCCTGAGCGATGCGCTGCAATCCCCGCCCGGCTCGCGTCTCGGCGAGGCCGCCCGGGCCGCCGCCGCGCTCTCCCGCGGCCAGAAGGTGGCCTTCAGTGCGGAAGGGGATCTCGTCTTCCGCGCGGCCGGCACCCATGCCAACCAGATCGCCATTGCTCCGTACAGGGATGTGCTGGAGACGCCCTCCGCGCCGGTGTTCGTCTCCCTTCATGCCGGCGGCTACCTGACCGGCCTCGGCGAGGGCGCGCTGGAGCCCTTCGCCCGGCAGGCCGATACTGCCCGCCCACGGATATTCCGGGCCGGGATGGACGGCGCCGCCACCGCCTGCGCCCCGGTCACGGCCAGCCCCCTCTCTGTCTGCCTCACCGAGGAACGCCCGCTGCTCACCCTGTCGGCGCTCGCGAGTTTTGTCATCGTGTTCCTGCTCGTCGCGGCCCCGGCGCTGGCGCTCTTCGGCCTCGTCCGGCGCCTGTCGGCACATGAGCGCGCCCGCCTGATCGAGCAGACCCGCAGCGGCGAATCCGACCGTATCCTCGGCCTCGTCATGCACGGCGCCCGCGCCGGCTATTGGGAATGGAACCAGGCCGAAGACAGCTTCTTCTTCAGCGACGGCGCTGCCGCGCTCCTCGGCCTCAGCCGCGCCACCAGCCTCACCCTCAAGGAATTCCTCGAGCGCGCGCCCATCGAAAGCCGCTCGCAGATCACCAGCAGTTTCACCAAGGCCCGCGGCATCGGCTGGATCCACCTCACCTTCATCGCCCAGGTCGCCCCGCTGCGCTGGATCGAACTGCGCGGCAGCCAGTCCACCGATCCCGTCACCGGCGGCGCCGTCTTCGGCGGCATGATGCTGGACGCCACCGACCGCAAACAGGCCGAAGACCGCGTCAAGACCGCCGAACGCCGCCTGCGCGCCGCCATCGAGGGATTCGATGGCCCCTTCGCCCTCTGGGACATGCGCAAGCGCCTCCTTTACTGGAACCGCGCCTTCGCGATTGATTTCGGCCTGCAGGATACGCTCCGCCCCGGCATGAGCCACGAAACCATCCAGATCGCCCGCGCCGGCAGCGTTATTTCGGAGCGTCAGTCCACAGAGGATAACCGCACCTCGCTGATCGCCCTGCGGTCGGGCCGCTGGCTGAAGATGATCGAGCGGGAAACCTCCGATGGCGGCTTCATGACCGTGGGCGTTGATGTCACGCCAAACGTCCGCAATGAGGAAGAACTCCGCCGCCAGAAGGAAAAACTCCGCCGCACCGCGCTGGACCTCGAACGCTCCGAAGGCCAGACGATGGAGCTTTCCCGCAAGCTCAAGGAAGAGCGCGACAAGGCCGAGCGCGCGGCCAGCAGCAAGTCCGCCTTCCTCGCCAATATGAGCCATGAGCTGCGCACACCGCTCAATGCCATCATCGGCTTCTCCGAGATCATGACCAGCGAGCTCGCCGGCCCCCTCGGCGATCCTTCCTACAAGGAATATGCGCGCGACATCCTCACCTCCGGCCAGCACCTGCTCGACATGATCAACGACATCCTCGACATGGCGAAGATCGAGGCCGGCAAGATGACCATCAGCACACAGCTGATCGACCCGGTCGATCCGGTCGATGCCGCCATCCGCATGATCCGCCGCCGCGCCGAGGAGAAAGAGGTCGAGCTCATTCTCGAAGCCCAGCAGAACATGCCGGACATCGACGCCGATCACCGCGCCATCCGCCAGATGATGCTGAACCTCGTCTCCAATGCCATCAAGTTCACCGATCCCGGCGGGCGCATCACCATCACGGTCGAGCAGCGCGGGCCGGACATCTATTTCGGCGTCACCGATACCGGCATCGGCATCCCCGCTGAAGACCTGCCGCGCCTCGCCCAGCCCTTCGAGCAGGTGTCGAAAACCCGCGACCGCAATCATGAAGGCACCGGCCTCGGGCTCGCGCTCACGAAATCCTTCGCCGAGATGCATGGCGGCCGGATGCAGCTATCCTCGATCTATGGCGAGGGAACGACCGTGGCATTCATCCTGCCCATCGGCGGCCCGCTCGCGGCGCAATACAACGAAGACGCGCGCGATGTTGCCTGAACGCAGTCTGTCCTAAGGCCGCACATTCCAGCGCAGGATTTCCGCGCGCCCGGCAGACACCGCAAGCTCGCCAAACGCGCCGGTCTTCAGCTTGCGGTCAATCCCGTCCGGCGCGGCATCCGCCACATCCGGCAGGAACCGCGCAATCCCGTTTGATGTCACCACCAGCGCCGCCGCGTCCTCCGGCAGGTCTGCCGCCCGCGTGATCAGCCCCCGCCAGCCAGCCCGGATCGCCTCCACATCCACGATCCAGCCGGGCGGCACGGCCGCGTCGCGGTCCCAGGCCTCCAATGCTGGCCCCAGCCGGGCGGCGACCTTCCATTCCGGCTCATTCTCGTCCGGCCCGTAATCAATCTCGGTCAGGAAAGGCGCAATCAGCAGCGCCGGGCTGTCCGTCCGCCAGCTGAGGATCGTGCGCGCGGTCTCCCGTGTCCGGATCAGCGGCGAGGCGAGCGCGGCGGCAAAACGCATCTCGCGGAAATACGCCGCCAGCCCGATCGCCTGGATGCGCCCGGAATTCGACAGGGGCAGGTCCGTCCGCGCGCCGACGCGGGTAACAGTCTGCCCCTCATCGAACGTATTGCCATGCCGGACGATGAACAGCCGCGCCATCGCCTTATACCCGGTCCGGCTCGCCAAGCTCTGCAACAAGGCGTTCGGCCAGCGCAATATCCTCCGCCGTGTCGATGCCCGGAATGGCAATCGGCCCCGGCTCCACCTCCACCGCCTGCACCCGCATCCCGTTCTCGATCAGGCGCAGCTGCTCCAGCCCTTCCAGGCGCTCATAATGGCTCTCGGGCAGCGCGCAGTAGCGCTTCAGCGCCTCCAGCCGGAAACCGTAAAGCCCGATATGCTGGCACACCGGCGAGAGCGGCCCCAGCGCGCGCAGCGCCTCCTCCTTGCGGATCGCCGGCAGGATGGTCTTGGAAAACCACAGCGCGCGCCCCTTGGGGTCTGCCACCAGCGTCGTGCCGGAGAAGGGCGTCTCCCGCTTGTGCGCGCGCAGCTGGTCCAGCGCCTTCCAGCTCAGGCGGATATAAGGCGTCGCCGCATCCGCGCCTGTGGTGCGCAGGGCGTTCACCACCGCCACGACATGCGCCACCGGCGTGAACGGCGCGTCGCCCTGCAGGTTGACGATGAAGTCCGGATTGACGCCGAGCCCCTCTGCCGCCGCCAGCGCCCGGTCGGAGCCGGACGGCAGGCGCGCATCCGTCATCACCACATTGATGCCCTTGTCGCGGCAATGTTCCAGGATGCGCATGTCATCGGTGGCCACCACACAGTCTGCCCGTCCCAGCGCTGCGGCGGCGCGGCGCGCCAGCTCCGCCACCCGGCTCACCATGCTGCGCCCGGCAATCTCCGCCAGCGGCTTGCCCGGCAGCCGTGTGGAGCCATAGCGGGCAGGAACGACGATCAGGGTTTCCATCGCTTCGGTGTCCTTCAGCGCTGCTCGCCGGAGGATTGCGACACCTGCACCAGCGCCAGAACCGGCCCGATCCAGTCCAGCGCCGGCTGCGGCACGCCCTCGCGCGCGAGGAACTCAGTAATCGCCGGCACGAACCGGTCATCGCGCCCGCATTGCGCATAGGCCGCGCGGATGTCGCGCCCGACCACCGTATCGAAGCTGCGCACGAACTGGCCAATATCTTCCGTCCGCCCGGCCAGCAGGATCGTCTGCACCGGGTCGAGGCTGCCATCGGCGCGGGTCACGCGGCGGATGTCGTTGATCAGGCTCCTGTTCTCTGACGCGAAGGAGGAGAAGGTCTGCGAGACGCGGTAATCAATCCATTCCGGCGTGCACGGTTCGGGCCGGGTCGCGCAGGCCGGCAGCAGGAAGAGGCCGATCAGAAGCGGCACAATCCATCTTGTCATCGGGGCATCCTCGCGGCGGTTCCTGCAGGCCGCGACACTAGCCCTCCGGCGGGGCGGCGCGCAAGGCTCGGGCAGATGCCGGAAGGCCCGGCTCCCGGCCCAGACTTCGGGGGAGGGAGGCCGGGCCGCGCGGCGTGCTTCTTCGGGCCGCTCGCGTCAGGGCTGGCCGATCAGGGTTCGCAGATCAGGGCCATTCAGGCGCAGCAGGTGCTTCCGGTGGCTGCGGCGGCACAGGGAAGGCCGGGGCTTCGGGTGCGGGCACGCCCTCTCCACGGCGCGAGGTCCGGTAGATGAATGTGCGGCTGCCGCCTTCGCTGGCCGATTGCACCCGCTCGCGCTCGGCCTCGGTCAGGCCGGGCAGGGCGGCCAGCACGCTCAGCGCGGCGGTCCGCGACTGGCCGGTGCTGCTGTCGATGCAGGCGAGCTTCACCGTGTCGCCCTGCGGCGTCTGCCGGGTGAGCACGCGCGTCTCGCCGCCGGCGAGTTCGCTGTCCCGGCACTCGGACGCAAGGCCGCGCAGCATGTCAGTCCGCCCGGAAATCCGCTCCCGGTCGATCGAGGCGCTCACCCGGTGTTCGATCGCTGCTTCCAGATTGGCGGCGTGTGTCTCGATGCGGCGCTCCAGAATGTGCACGCGGGCTTCGGTTCCGGCATTCACGCGGGCCTCGATACGCGCGGCCTGAGCCTCGATCTGCGCTTCCAGCGCCTTGGCGCGCGCTTCCAGCGCGTTCGCGCGGGCTGAATCCTGTCCCGACCGGCGCAAGGCGCCCAGTTCGGTATGCACAGAGGCCAGCTCCCGTGCGGTCTCGGCGATTTCCCGGATCACCGGATCCTGGGCAGCGGCGATGATCGGGCCAAGCCCCTCTGCACCGACCAGTTCGTTGATGTCGGATTTCATCCGGACACGGATCTCCGTTGCACCCGGAGCGCCGGGCGGGCGCGGCGGCACAGGTGCGATGCCCTCCGCCGGATCGCTCAGCAGGACCACATGGCGGTTGCCGACCTTCTCGCCGTCCAGCCACAGCGCGCCATCCGTGATCTTGATCTCGGTGGCCGCAGCGGGCTCTCCGGCAGCCGCAATCGAGGCGGTTGCGGCAAGGGCAGCGGCGCCCAGCAGGGCGGCAGCGGCCACGCCGGTCCGGCGCAGGCGGGCATCAGGGGCAGGATGGGCCATAAGTTTCAGTCTCTCTTTCAGGGCGTGAGTGAGGGGAAGGCTTGCAGCCATGTGCATCCGGCAGGGCGTCTGCATCCGCACGGCTTTCACCAGCGCCGTGCCATAGGCGTGCGGGCTGAGGTGTCCGCGCGCCAGCACATCGGCGTCGCAGGCGGCTTCCTGATCGGTGCGGAAGGCGGTGCGGGCGACATGGGCGAGGGGATTGAACCACATCGCGGCAATCGCAAGCTCGGCGGCCTGCAGCGCCCACAGGTCGCCGCGCTTTAGGTGCATCATCTCGTGCGACAGGGCAGCGCGGGCCTCCAGCTGGGAATACTCCGCCTCGAACCAGGCGGGCAGCACCACGGTCGGCCGGGCCAGCCCGGTCACGAACGGGCCGCTGGCGATCAGGCTCGTCACCACGCGGGGGCTCCGGCGCAGGCCCATGTCGGCTGCCACAGTGGCTGCAAGTGCCGCCAGCGCGCCGCTGGCGGGCCTGCCTTCGCGCTTCACGATGGCCATGAACTGCACATGCGCCGCGAGGCTCCGCCCGGCCATCCAGATCGCTCCGGTCAGCCACACAGCGGCCCCAACCAGCGCGGCCAGCTCGATCATCCCGCCGGCACCCGCAAGCATCGCATCCGGCGCGGGCAGGGCAGGCTCAGCGCGCCAACTTGTTTCGGCCGATGCCATCGCAGGCGGGGCAGCCAACGCCGCATCAGCCGCTGGCATCCATGTATCGGCCACAGGCGCCGGGTCCGGCGCGCCCTTCAGCCAGGAGAAAACCGAAACCCCGCCCGGCAGCGGCGGCATCACCAGCCGCGCCAGCGGCAACAGCCACAGCGCATAGGCAAGGCCCGCCCCGAAATGGCGCGCCACGGGCCGGCGCACCGCCAGCACCAGAAGGATCAGGAGGCTCGCCCCGCCAAGGGTTTCCAGCGCGTGCAGCATGGAGAGTTCAGACATCCGGGCGCTCATTTCTTCAGGTCCCCAAGCAGTTTTTCGAGTTCGGCAATGTCGTCCGCTGTCAGCCCGCGGCTGTCGGCCAGATAGGCCACCAGCGGCGCCGCGCGCCCGGAAAACACCCGGTCCACGAACTGGCCGGCGGCTTCGGCCTTGTAATGCGCCTCAGCAATCGCCGGATGATAGAGGAAGCGGCGGCCATCCTCCTCGGTCTTCAGCGCGCCCTTCTCGACGAGGCGCGCCAGGAAGGTCTTCACGGTGCGGATGTTCCAGTCCTTGGTACGGTCGAGCCGGTCGAAGACCTCGCTCGCGCCAAGGCCGGGTTCGGCCCACAGCACATCCATCACTTCAAGTTCGGCTGCCGAAATCTGGATCATCCCAGGAAGCTCCAATTGACTACAGGTGTGGTCACTATCGGTGACTACACATGTAGTCAACCGCCTTCCCGATGAATTCTGCGTAACCTGCCAAGCAGCAGCGCCATGCGGCGCGCTGCCCCTTCTATTCGCGGGAAGCGTCCTGTAGGGTCCCTCTTGAGGCCCGGCCCGTTCCGGCAGGGTATCCGGAGACACCCCCTTGATGAGACCCGGCCTTTTCCTCGCGCTTGCGCTCGCCATCCTGCCGGCGGGGTGCGAAAGCGCGGGCGATTATGGCCGCGTCCTCGGCAGTATCCAGACCGCCGCCGGCGGCCCGGTCACCGCGGCAGAGATTGATGCGGGCCTGCGCGAAGCGCTCACGCTCGGCACCAACAATGTCGCTGGCCGCCTCGGCCGCACCGATGGCTATTTCGGCGATCCGAAAGTGCGCATTCCGCTGCCGAATGCCTACCGCAACACCCAGCGCCAACTTGCCCTGATCGGCGCCAGCGGCCCGCTCGATGATCTGGAGCTGCGCATCAACCGCGCCGCCGAGGCCGCGATGCCGGAAGCGCGCACCCTGGTCGTCAGCGCCATCCGCCAGATGACGATCGAGGATGCCGTCCGTATCCTGAATGGCGGCAACACCGCCGCCACCGATTTCCTGCGCGCCCGCACCGAGGCAAACCTGCGCGCCGCCTTCACCCCGCATGTGCGCGATGCGCTCGCCCGTTCCGGCGCCTTCAGCGCGCTGGAAAGCGTCGCGGGGCAGGTGGGCGCAGGGGGCGCGACCGCCGGCCTGCAGGCGGACCTGACATCCCATGCCGTCCAGTTCGGGCTTGACGGGCTGTTCCTCTATGTGGCCGAAGAAGAGAAAAATATCAGGGAGAACCCAGTGGCGCGTACGACCGACCTGCTCCGCCGTGTCTTCGGAGGACAGCGCTGATGCGGCGTTTCCGGGAGGAAATGAGCTCCGGCGGCGAGATGGCGGGCATCGAGTTCGGTGATCCGGTCAAGCCGTTTGCCGCCATCTGGCTGCACGCCACCGGCTTCAATGCCATGACCTATCAGTCGATGCTGGCGCCGCTGGGCCTGCGCGCGCGCGTCGGGGCGCTCGACCTGCGCGGCCATGGCCGCACCACGATGCCGAAAAAAGGCGGCATGGCCTCCTGGAACCGTTACCGCGATGACGTCATCGAATTCCTCGAAAAGGAAGCGCCGCAGGGCGTCGTGCTGTGCGGGCATTCGATGGGCGGCTGCGTTGCGCTGCTCGTTGCCGGCAAGCGGCCGGACCTGGTGAAGGGTCTCGTGCTGGCAGATCCCGTGATCCTCTCGCGCACGGCCTATTTCTGGAACCATGTGTTCCCGCCTGTGTCCTGGCTGTTCATGCGCAACAAGATGGCCGCCCGCGCGCGCAAGCGCCGGTCTGTGTTCGATTCCTTCCGCGCCGCGCTGGACTCCTATACCGGGCGCGGCGCTTTCCAGTCCTGGCGCGAGCCGTTCCTGGCCGACTACCTGCTGGACGGGCTGGACCGGGTCGACAATGGCCCTCCCGATGCGGAGGAACAGCGCTGGGGCCTCACTTGTGCCCCGAAATGGGAGGCAAAAACCTTCCGCGCCCAGCGAAATGCCCC
>NZ_JBKBXW010000013.1:0-88396 GCF_046313735.1 Hyphomonas sp. | reverse complement strand
TCACCGGCATCGTGAAGCTGCCGGCCGACAAGGAAATGGTGCTGCCGGGCGATAACGTGAAAATGGATGTCGAGCTGATCAGCCCGATCGCCATGGACCAGGGCCTGCGCTTCGCCATCCGCGAAGGCGGCCGTACCGTCGGCGCCGGCGTCGTCTCGGCGATCAAGAAGTAATCACCGGATCAGCGGTGACCAAACGAAAAGGCCGCCCCGAAAGGGCGGCCTTTTTTGCGTTCCGGAAAGTTATCCCCGATTGTAGGGATTTCGCGCGCGGGTTAGGCTCCGCCGGAAACGAAAGGACAGGTCCATGCGCGCACTTCTGGCCTCAACATTGGCATTCGGAGTAATCGCGGCCGATGGGTGGGCTGATCCTGCCGCCGATGCGCAGGTGATCGTGAACATGACGGTGACAGAAGACGTCATGGCCGCCAGCTTCGCCGCCATGGCCGATCTGATTGTCAGCAGTTTTGAGGGGCAGGCGCCCAAGGCCGGGAACGAACTCAGCCCCGAAGCTGCGAGGTTCATCAGCGAGATGATGATTGCAGAGATGCTGCCGCTGCTGGTGACTGAATTGCGGCATGAGATGGCAAGGGCCTATATCACGACCCTTTCTCCGGAGAGCATGTCTGCCTTCCGGCAATTTCTGGAGACCCCTGCCGGGACCGAGTGGGCTGAGGCTCAGGGCGACTTGCTGCGCGCCGCCAGTCTGATCGGGCAGGAAGTTGCAGAGCCGGTGGCGATCGATGCGGTCAACGTCATGATCTCCAACATCCTCGCCGGCAAGTTTCCGGACGGAACACCTGAAGCCGTTCAAGCGGAAGTCCGGGGTCTTTTCAAAAACTGACAAAGGCTTGCGAAGTATCGCCGGGCAGATAGTGCGGCGCCTGTCCGTTCCCGGCTCCGTCTGTCCTCACTACCGCACGATGGCGCCGCCTTTCGGGCCGCCATCTTCAACATCGACGCCGAAGGTCTCGAGGAAGCGGCAGACCATCATGTAGTAGCCGATCAGCAGCACGAGTTCCTCGAGGCCCCCAAGACCGAAATGCGCCCGGGCCGCTGAAACCTGCTCGTCCGAGGGGCGGGGATGGGCGACCAGATGATCGGTGAAACTGAGGGCAATGCGCTGTTCATCGCTGAGCCCGCCCGCACCGGGGCCTTCCTTCACCGCCTCGATCAGCGCCGGCGTCATGCCGACCGCAAGGCCGATGGCTTCGTGCTGGGCCGTCTCATAACCGGCCTGCGAGAGGTAGCCTACCCTGAGGACCACGCATTCCCGTGTCACGGGGTCGAGCTTGCCCTGGATCATGAAGCCGGTGCCCATCGAGACGAAGGGCTTCACGAGGTGCGGGGCGTGGCACAGCATCCGGAACACGTTCAGCGGGGCGAGATTTCCGAGCAGCTTGTCGCCGCCGGGGGCGAGCAGGCTGGTATCCTCCGGATAGGGCAGGCGCGGCATGGGCAATTCCTCCTGATTTCTTTGTCAGGGACAGGCTTGCAGCATACCGGCAGATCGGGCAAATGCCTTCAGACCGGATAGGGGTATAGCTCAGCTGGTAGAGCGGCGGTCTCCAAAACCGCAGGCCGTGGGTTCGAGTCCCTCTGCCCCTGCCACTTCCGGAACCGGTAAGCTCTCCGACAAGCCAGGTTGACGCGGCCCCGCAGCCCGGGGATGCAGGCTGGATCCAACCATGGATTGGTCCCGGGGGGAGGCATAGGCATGGCGGCAAGTTCTGAGCCCTGGTGGCGCGGCGCGGTGATATATCAGATCTATCCGCGCTCCTATCAGGACACCAATGGCGACGGGGTCGGCGACCTGCCGGGCATCACGCACAGGCTGGAGCACATTGCCGGTCTCGGCGCGGAAGCCGTCTGGATTTCGCCCTTCTTCCGCTCGCCGATGAAGGATTTCGGGTATGATGTATCCGACTATTGCGATGTCGATCCGGTGTTCGGCACGCTGCAGGATTTCGACCGGCTCCTTGCCCGCGCGCATGAACTCGGCCTGAAAGTCATCATCGACCAGGTCTATGCCCATACATCCGACGCGCATGACTGGTTCACCGAGAGCCGGGCATCGCGGACCGGGCCGAAGTCGGACTGGTATGTCTGGCGCGATCCCAAACCGGACGGCACCCCGCCGAACAACTGGCAATCGGTTTTCGGCGGTCCGGGCTGGACGTGGGATGCGCGTCGCGGCCAGTATTTCATGCACAACTTCCTCTCTAGCCAGCCGCAGCTGAACCTCCACAATCCGGCGGTTCAGGATGCGCTGCTCGAGACCGCCCGTTTCTGGCTGGACCGGGGCGTGGACGGGTTCCGGCTGGACGCGATCAATTTCGCGATGTTCGATCCGGATTTCCGGGATAATCCGGCCTGGCCAGCGGAAGGGCGGAAGATCACCCGGCCGTTCGACCTGCAACGGACGGTGCACAACCAGTCCCATGCCGATATCCCGCTGTTCCTGGAGCGCGTTCGCGCGCTGGCCGATGGCTATGGCGCGGTGTTCACGGTGGCTGAGGTGGCGGGGCCAGATCCGCTGGCGGAGATGCGGGCCTTCACGGCCGAGGGGCGGTTGAGTTCGGCCTACAGCTTCGATTTCCTCTATGCGCAGAGCCTGTCGCCGCGCCGCGTCACGCGCGCGCAGATGAACTGGGCGGGGCCCCTCAGCGAGGGTTGGGCGGCGTGGGCGTTCTCGAATCATGACGCGCCGCGCTGCATCAGCCGCTGGTGCCCGCCGGGCGGAGACCTGCAGCGCTCTGCAAAGCTGACTAATGCGCTGCTCCTCTGCCTGCGCGGCAATCCGATCCTCTATCAGGGCGAAGAGCTGGGCCTGCCTCAGGCCGAGATTGCTTTCGAGGACCTGCAGGACCCTGAGGCGATCGCCAACTGGCCGATGACGCTGGGCCGCGACGGGGCCCGCACGCCGATGCCCTGGGACTCGGGCGCGCCCATGGCAGGGTTCACATCCGGCAAGCCGTGGTTGCCGGTCGGGCAGGGGCATGCGGCGCTGGCTGTCAGCGAGCAGGCGGGTGCGGCCGGCTCGGTCCTGGAGTTCACACGCCGGATGATCGCCCTGCGCATGGCCTCGCCGGCGCTGCGTCTCGGCGAGGTGACATGCGAGCCTCTGAACGAAGACGTGGTCCTGATCCGGCGGGTGCATGAGGGCGAAGATCTGGCCTGCCTGTTCAACCTGTCAGACCGGGCGGCAGAGCTGCCGGAGGCCCTGCTGGCGGGCTATGAAGAGCTGATCTCGAATGCCTCCGATGCGCTGCGGGGGAACGTGCTCAGCGGGCTGTCAGTATGGGTCGGACGCCGGCAGCAACAGGAATGACCACGTTGTCATTTCAGCGCAGACGATGTATACGCCGCTTCGAAAACGGTGCAAACGGGCCGCGATGCCCGCTGCCTTGACAGGACGCCTGGCGCCGGTGCCAATCCCGGCGAAGCGTTTCCTTAACGGGACCACCGATTAGGATGAAGGTTGCGGCGCTCCGGTGCCGGAATCAGGAGAGGAAGCCCGCTTGGCCAAGTTCGTCCCCGTCGACCCGTTCGACATCGTGATTTTCGGAGGGACGGGCGATCTTTCCCGCCGCAAACTGCTGCCGGCGCTGTATCACCGATGGCTGGATGGCCAGATTCCCGACACGAGCACCATCATCGGAACGGCCCGCTCCGCCATGGACACCGGAGCCTATCGGGAGATGGCCCGCAAGGCCTGCGAGCTTGCCTCCGGAACTGCGTGGAAAGAGGAGGAATGGCCCGCGTTTGAAAAGCTGATCCGATATGTGCAGATCGACGCGACAGACCCTGCAGCCGACTGGGCGGCCCTGAAATCGGAACTGACCCCTGGCGAGACGCGCCCGAGGGTCTTTTACCTCGCAACGTCGCCGCACCTTTATGTCGATATCTGCCGGTCCCTCGGTAAGGCGGGGCTGTCTGGCGAAGGCGCGCGGGTCGTGCTGGAAAAGCCGATCGGCACCGACCTCGCCTCTGCGCAGGCGATCAATGACGGTGTCGCGGAAGTGTTCGACGAGCGGCAGGTTTTCCGGATCGATCATTATCTCGGCAAGGAAACCGTGCAGAACCTGATGGTCCTGCGCTTTGGCAATATCCTGTTCGAGCCGCTCTGGTCGCTGAACTATATCGACCATGTGCAGATCACGGTCGCAGAGGACCTCGGCCTGGAGGGCAGGGCGGACTATTATGATCGTTCCGGCGCACTGCGGGATATGGTGCAGAACCACCTGATCCAGCTTCTCTGCCTGACGGCGATGGAGCCGCCGAATGTCTATGCCGATGACGATATCCGGACCGAAAAGATCAAGGTGCTGACCGCGCTGAAGCCGATCACAGCGCAGGATGTCCGTAAGCTGACGGTTCGGGGCCAGTATGCTGCCGGTCTGCATGCGGGCAAGCCAGCCAAAGGTTATCTGGAAGAGTTGTCCGGCGGCAGCGAGAGTGAGACGGAAACTTTTGTCGCGATCAAGGCGTCTGTCGGCAACTGGCGCTGGTCCGGCATCCCGTTCTACCTGCGCACTGGCAAGCGGATGTCGTCCCGCCATTCCGACATCGTGATCCAGTTCAAGAGCACGCCGCACAATCTGTTCGGGGAGGATGCCGGCACCGTCAACCGGCTGGTGATCCGCCTGCAGCCGGATGAGGCGGTGCGCCTCTACGTCCAGATCAAGGAGCCGGGGCCGGGCGGCCTGAGGGTCAAATCCCTTCCGCTGAACCTCTCCTATGCCGAGAGTTTCACGCTGCGCTATCCCGACGCCTATGAGCGCCTGCTGATGGACATCGTGCGCGGCAATCTTTCGCTGTTCATGCGCCGGGATGAGGTTGAGGCGGCCTGGCGCTGGGTCGACGGGCTGATCAATGCCTGGGAAGAAGCTCGCTACGCACCGGAGCCTTATCCGGCCGGTTCGGATGGCCCGCTCTCATCTGCGATGATGATGGACCGGGACGGGCGTCAATGGTGGAAGGAAGGCTGAGCGTGGCGGCAACCCGCATCATCCTCGACGACCGGGAAGACGCCTCGGAAGTCGCCGCGAAACTTGCAGTCGCGGCCCTCTCCCGGGCAATCGCTGCCAGGGGGTCAGCAAGTTTCATGGCCTCGGGCGGCTCCACGCCGGGGCTTATGTATTCTATGATGTCGGAAGCCGATGTTGACTGGGCGAATGTGACCGCCGGTCTTGTCGATGAGCGCTGGGTCGCTCCGGATCATCCGGACTCGAATGAAAAGCTGCTCCGCGCCACGCTCCTGAAATCCCGCGCTGCTGAAGCGAAGTTCCTGCCGATGAAGACGGATGCTGCAACACCGGCAGAGGCCTCCGCTGAGCGGTCTGCCGCGTATGCACCGGCCTGCGGTCCGGTGTCGTGTATCGTCCTCGGTATGGGATCAGACGGGCACACCGCCAGCTGGTTCCCGGGCTCGAGGGGCCTCACCGAGGCCCTGCGTCCGGATGCGCCCGTCATTTCTGCGATTGACGCGAGCAACTCGCCGCTTGCCGGGACGAACCCTCTTCGCATGACTCTGACGTCTGGTCCGGTCTGTGCCGCCGAGGCCGGTATCCTGCTTGTCTTCGGCGATGACAAACGCGCCGTTCTGGAAGCTGCCTTTACCGGCGACCCGCAGACTTTTCCCGTCCGGCATGCCATGGATGGCCTTGGCGACCGGCTCACCATCATCTGGGCACCATAGATCATGACCCCGCTCCACCCGAAGATCCAGGAAGTCACCGCCCGTATTGAGGCGCGCTCGAAAGATACGCGGGACGCTTATCTCGAGATGATCCGCAGCCGGCGGCCCACGGCCTATGCGCGGACGCGCCTGCATGAGGGCAATATCGCTCACGCTTCAGCAGGTTGCGCGGTGATCGAGAAGGCGCAGATCCTCGGTGCGGGCTGGCCGGTCATCGGGATCGTCACATCCTATAACGACATGCTTTCGGCCCACGCGCCGTTCGAGTCCTATCCGCAGCTCCTGCGCGAGGCCGCGCGCGAAGTGAAAGCCGTTGCGCAGGTTGCCGGCGGCGTGCCCGCGATGTGCGACGGCGTCACACAAGGGCAGGAGGGGATGGAGCTGTCGCTGTTCTCGCGCGATGTCATCGCCATGGCCTCGGCCATCGGCCTCTCGCATGACAGTTTCGATGCCGCGCTGCACCTCGGCGTCTGTGACAAGATCGTGCCGGGGCTGGTGATCGCGGCGCTGCGCTTTGGCTGGCTGCCGTCGATCTTCGTGCCGGCTGGGCCGATGCCGTCCGGCCTGCCCAACCCCGAGAAAGTGCGCATCCGCCAGCTGTTCGCCGAAGGCAAGGTCGGGCGCGACGCGCTGCTGAAGGCGGAGGCCGAGAGCTATCATTCGCAGGGCACCTGCACCTTCTATGGCACGGCCAACTCCAACCAGATGCTGATGGAAGTGATGGGCCTCCACTTGCCGGGCGCTGCCTTCACCAATCCAGGCACGCCGCTGCGCACCGCGCTGACCCGCGCAGCCGCGCACCGCGCCGCTGCGATCACAGCACAGGGCGCTGACTACCGCCCGGCCGGCGAACTCATTGATGCGCGCTCCATCGTCAATGCCCTTGTCGGGCTGATGGCGACGGGCGGATCTACCAACCATGTCCTGCACATTCCGGCGATGGCGGCAGCGGCGGGATATACGGTGACGCTGGAGGATTTCGCGGATGTTTCTGCCGTCACACCGCTGATGGCGCGCATCTATCCCAACGGCCCGGCGGACGTGAACCATTTCCATGCGGCCGGCGGGATGAGCTTCCTGGTGTCCTCGCTTCTGAAGGCCGGCTTGTTGAACGGCTCGGCCAGAGGCGTGGCCGGTGACATTTCGCAGTATGGGCGCGAGCCTTATCTGCAGGACGGCGCGCTGGCCTGGCGCGATGCGCCTGCTACCAGCAGCGATACGGAAGTCCTCAGGCCTGCCGAGGACGGATTCTCAGCCGATGGCGGGCTGCGCCTGCTGGAAGGGCCGCTGGGCAGGGGGGTGTGCAAGGTGTCGGCGGTCAAGCCGCAGCACCGGCGGATTGAAGCGCCGGCACTGGTGTTCGATTCGCAGGAGGCCCTCAAGGCTGCCTTTGAAGCCGGCCGGCTGGACCGGGATTTCGTCGCAGTGGTCCGCTTCCAGGGGCCGGCGGCGAACGGGATGCCCGAACTCCACAGTCTTTCCCCCGCCCTCGGGGTGCTTCAGGACCGCGGCCACAAGGTGGCGCTGGTCACCGATGGCCGGATGTCCGGGGCAAGCGGCAAGGTTCCCTCCGCGATACATATTTCACCTGAGGCAGCCCGGGGCGGCCCGCTCGCCCGGGTGCGCGACGGCGACATCATCCGGCTCGACGCGGATGCGGGAGAGCTTGCGCTGCTGGTCGATCCCTCCGAATTTGCAGCGCGCTCACCGGCGGAGTTCCGTCCGAATCGGTCACCCATGGGCCTCGGGCGCGAGATGTTCGACATGATGCGCAATGTCGTGAGCCCAGCCGAGGCCGGCGGCAGCCCGTTCAGCTTCACGCAGGCGGCTGGCTGAGATGATGGGTGAACCAGTCCTCGTTGGAGACGTTGGCGGCACCAATGTGCGCTTTGCGCTGGCGGTGCGGCGCGGGGAAGCCTTCACGCTGGAGCGGTTCGAAGTGCTCGCCGGTAAGGATTTTCCGACCTTCGAGGCGGCGCTTGCTCATTATATCGGGGAAACCGGCGCGGTTGCGGACGCGGCCTGTTTCGCTTTTGCCGGGCCGGTGCGGGATGAAAAAGTCGTCCTGACCAATCGGGGCTGGCAGGTTTCAGCGCCGGGCCTCCGGTCGAAGTTTCCGTTCCGGCAAATGAAAATCATCAATGATTTCCATGCCATGGCCCGTTCGGTGCCTGAACATGCCGTCAGCACGTTCGAGACCATTTTCGCCGGCACGCCGCACGCGGATGCGCCGGTGCTTGTGACCGGGCCCGGGACCGGGCTCGGCGTGGCGACCCTGCTGCGCGATTCGGCCGGGCGCTGGATTGTGCTGTCCGGCGAGGGCGGCCATCTGGCCTATGCCCCCCGGACCGACCTTGAGCGCGACCTCGCGCGGATTCTGATTCGGGATCATGGCTATGTCTCCAACGAACTGGTCGCCTCCGGCAGCGGGCTGAACTCAGTCCATACGGCATTCTGCGAGATCTATGGCCGCCCGCTGGAGCCGGTTGCGCCGGGGGACATGCGGCTGCGTGCAGATGCCGGCGACGAGATGTACCTCGCCCTGATCGAGACAAGGGCTCTGGCGGTGATGGGGGCTGCCGGCGATCTTGTGCTGGCGAACGGCGCGCTTGGCGGGGTTGTCCTGGCGGGCGGAGTGTCAGAGCGCATCGCTGACTTCATGAGCACCCCGTCTGCGCGGGAGCGATTCGTCTCGCGCGGGCCGATGTCCTCCTATCTGGAGGACTGCCCTGTCTGGCTGATGCATGACCCGATGGCGCCGCTGATCGGGGCGGCTGCGCATTTCGAGCAGGTGAGCCAGTCAGGCTGAGAGTGGCTCGCAACAAGGCTGCGGACCTGCCCGTTCCGTGACCGGACGCCGCACTCCCGGCGCGCTGCAAAGGCGGGCAGGCAGGGTATAATGCAATGCGCAGTGAATAAGGCCGCCGGTCTGTTGCGCGGGGCCGGAAACCGTCCTAATCGGGCGGCAGACTCGTGGGAGCCATGGATCAATGACCGAAGTAGAACGGCTGGCGCTCGACTATCTGCCCGTCATCATTTTCCTCGGCCTCGGGGCCATTATTTCGGGGCTCTTCGTCGTGGGCTCCGCGATCCTGGCGCCGTCGAGGCCCGATCCTGAGAAGAATTCCGCCTATGAGTGCGGGTTTGCGGCTTTTGATGATGCGCGGATGAAGTTCGATGTGCGCTTCTACCTCGTCGCGATTCTGTTCATCATCTTCGACCTTGAAGTGGCCTTCCTGTTCCCCTGGGCGGTCAGCCTGGGCGAGATCGGTGTGCTCGGTTTCTGGTCCATGGTGGTCTTCCTCGGCGTCCTCACGGTGGGGTTCATCTATGAATGGCGCCGCGGCGCGCTGGAGTGGGAATGATGTCGGATGAGTCCTACAAACCCTACGCGCTTGGCGCGGCCCGGGCAGGGGTAGAAGGCGGCTTCAAGCCCGGAGCAGACGACCCGTTCTATACCGGCCTGTCGGATGAACTGGCCGACAAGGGCTATTTCACCGCCGCCGCCGATGACCTGATCACCTGGGCGCGCACCGGCTCGCTGATGTGGATGACCTTCGGTCTCGCCTGCTGCGCTGTGGAAATGATGCATGCGGGCAACCCGCGCTACGACCTTGAACGCTTCGGCATGGCGCCGCGCGGCTCGCCTCGCCAGTCGGACGTGATGATCGTGGCCGGCACGCTTACCAACAAGATGGCGCCCGCACTCCGCAAGGTCTACGACCAGATGCCCGAGCCGCGCTATGTCATCTCCATGGGCAGCTGCGCCAATGGCGGCGGCTATTACCACTACAGCTACAGCGTCGTTCGCGGCTGCGACCGGATCGTGCCGGTGGACATTTACATCCCGGGCTGCCCGCCGACCGCAGAGGCGCTCGTCTACGGCTTCCTGCAGCTGCAGAAGAAAATCCGCCGCGAAGGCTCGCTGGAGCGCTGAGGAACAGGACGATGGACACCCAGACCCTTTCCGATCTCGCGGCCCATATCGAAAGCCGGATGCCGGACGCCGTGCGCAAGTCGCAAATCGCGGTTGGCGAGCTGACGCTGCTGGCCGAGCGGGATCACATTCTCGCGCTGCTGCGCTTCCTGCGGGATGACCAGCAGTGCAATTTCGAAACCTTGGTGGACATCTGCGGGGTTGATTATCCCGAGCGTTCCGAGCGGTTCGAGGTGGTCTATCACCTGCTT
Organism: Hyphomonas sp.; assembly: GCF_046313735.1. Taxonomy (GTDB): domain Bacteria; phylum Pseudomonadota; class Alphaproteobacteria; order Caulobacterales; family Hyphomonadaceae; genus Hyphomonas. The sequence continues at coordinate 78,508 of NZ_JBKBXW010000013.1, read as the reverse complement.
TCGATGCGGCTCAATCATCGCATCCGCGTTCGTATCCGCACGGATGAAGACACGGCCGTTCCCAGCTGCGCCGCCATATGGCCCTGCGCGAACTGGTTCGAGCGCGAGGCATTCGACATGTACGGCATCCAGTTTGCCGGTCATCCGGACCTTCGCCGCATCCTGACGGATTATGGCTTCGAAGGCTGGCCGCTGCGCAAGGACTTCCCGCTGACCGGGCATTACGAGGTGCGTTATGACGATCTCGAGAAGCGCGTGATCTACGAGCCTGTGAAACTCGCGCAGGAATATCGCAATTTCGATTTCCTCTCGCCCTGGGAAGGCATGACCAGCGTCATTCCCGGCGACGAGAAGGCGAAGAAAGGCTGAAGCCATGGCCGACACCGCCCACATCACCGAAGGCGAAGACCGCAAGTTCACCCTGAACTTCGGACCCCAGCACCCGGCCGCGCACGGCGTGCTCCGCATGATCCTCGATCTCGACGGCGAGATCGTCACCCGTGTGGACAGCCATATCGGCCTCTTGCACCGGGGCACCGAGAAGCTCCTGGAATACAAGACCTACCTGCAGGGCCTGCCTTATTTCGACCGGCTGGATTACTGCTCGCCGATGAACCAGGAACATGCCTGGTGCCTCGCCATCGAGAAGCTGCTGGGCGTTGAGGTTCCGCGCCGCGCGAGCCTGATCCGCGTCATGTATTCCGAGATCGGACGGATCATGTCGCACCTCCTGAACGTCGGTACCGGCGTGATGGACGTTGGCGCCCTGACGCCGATCACCTGGTGCTTCGAGGAGCGCGAGAAACTCTGCGTGTTCTATGAGCGCGCCTCGGGTAGCCGGATGCATGCGGCCTATTTCCGCCCCGGCGGCGTCCATCAGGACCTGCCGCAGCGGCTGATCGATGATATCGCTGCCTGGTGCAAACAGTTCCCCGGCAAGCTCGACCAGATCGAAGGCCTCGTTACCGAGAACCGGATCTTCAAGCAGCGCAATGTGGACATCGGTGTGGTCGATCAGCGCACGATCCTCGATTGGGGATTCTCGGGCGTCATGGTGCGCGGGTCCGGGCTTGCCTGGGATTTGCGCCGCTCGCAGCCCTATGAGTGCTACAGCGAGCTGAAGTTCAAGGTGCCGGTCGGCAAGCATGGCGACAATTACGACCGCTATGTCTGCCGTATGGATGAGATGCGCGAGTCTACAAAGATCATCCAGCAATGTATCGAGCTGATGGCGAAGGATGGTCCGGGCCCGGTCCTGCTGGCGGGGTCGAAGCTGTCGCCGCCGCGCCGCGCGGAAATGAAGAATTCGATGGAAGCGCTGATCCATCACTTCAAGCTGTATACGGAAGGCTTCCACGTTCCCGAAGGCGAATGCTACGCCGCCGTCGAAGCGCCGAAGGGCGAGTTCGGGGTGTATCTCGTCGCCGATGGGACAAACCGCCCCTACCGCGCCAAGATCCGCGCGCCGGGCTATCCGCACCTTCAGGCGATGGACTTCCTGTGCAAGGGTCATCAGCTGGCGGACGTTTCGGCCATTCTCGGAACGCTCGATATCGTGTTCGGGGAGATCGACCGGTGACGGCCTCCAGCGATCTCGTCCAGCGCCAGCTCGACGCCTACAACCGGCAGGACATCGACGCCTTTCTCGGATGCTATGCCGAGGACGCGGAGCTAGCCGGCCTCAATGGCGCAGTGACCCATAAGGGCCTTCCCGCCATCCGCCAGCGTCATGAGGAACTGTTCTTCCAGTTTCCGAAGAACCGGGCAAAGCTCGTGAACCGGATCGATCTCGGCTCGACTGTCATCGATCATGAAGCGGTCGAGCGCTCTCCCGGTGGTGAGCAGTTTGAAGTTGCGGCAATCTACACGATCCGCCACGGCAAGATCGCGCGGGTCGATTTTGCAAGGGCAGGGGCGGTCTGATGGGCGTGCTGCCGGAACAACGTGTATCGGTGATCACGCTCGGGGTCCGGGACCTTGCCGGCATGATCCGTTTCTACACGGATGTTCTCGGCTTTGAAGATCGAGGTGTGAAGGGTGAGGTTGCCTTTTTCAATGCGGGCGGGATGGTCGTCGGCCTATGGGACGAGACCAAACTTGCTGACGATGCAGGTCTCGCCGAAGGGAGCCGGACTGGCTTCAAAGGATTTGCGCTTGCCTTCAATGCGCGGTCGGAAGCGGAAGTCGACGGGATCTTTGCGCGCCTTGCCGAGGCGGGTGTGAGTATCCCCAAGCCGCCGCACAAGGCCTATTGGGGTGGGTATTCAGGTTATTTTGCGGATCCGGAAGGGAATGCCTGGGAAGTGGCATTCAATCCCTTCTGGCCGATCGATGAAGCCGGGCGGGTGAGCATCCCGCGCGGGAAGGAGCAGTAGATGGCGTTGCGCCGGTTTGATCTCGAGGCAGGAGGCGGGAGCTTCTCGTTCAAGCCCGAGACGGAAGACAAGATCGCGTTCTGGCGGGCGAAATACCCGGCGGACAAGCAGCGCTCGGCTGTTATTCCGCTGCTCTGGCTGGCGCAGAAGGACAACAATGGCTGGCTGTCCGAGCCGGCGATGCGCGAAGTCGCCGACCGGCTGGAGATGCCCTACATCCGCGTCTATGAGGTGGCGACCTTCTACACGATGTTCCGCCTGCAGCCGGTCGGCAAATTCCATGTCCAGCTTTGCGGGACGACGCCGTGCCAGCTCCGGGGCGCCGAAGCGCTGAAGGAAGTCTGCCAGCGCGAAATTGGCCAGCCGATGTATGTGACGGATGATCGCCGTCTGTCATGGGAAGAGGTGGAATGCCTCGGCGCTTGTGTGAACGCGCCCATGGTGCAGATCAATGACGACTATTTCGAAGACCTGACGCCGGACTCCTTCGCGAAGATAATCGGCAGGCTGAAGAATGGCGCGGATGTAACCCCCGGCCCGCAGATCGACCGGGTGAACAGCGCGCCGGAGGGCGGCACGTCGGCGCTCACCGACCCGGCACTGTTCGATGGCAGCCGGAACCGGATCGAGGCCCTTCCTAACCTGCCCGGCGCCGAGCCGGCAAAGGAGGCGTAAGATGCTCCAGGACAAGGACCGGATTTTCACCAATCTTTACGGCCTGCATTCGCCGGGCCTCGAAGCTGCGAAGAAACGCGGCGCCTGGCACCTGACGCGCGAAATGCTCGCCCAGGGGCCGGACTGGATCTGCGACCAGATCAAGGCTTCGGGCCTGCGCGGGCGGGGTGGGGCAGGCTTCCCGACCGGCCTCAAATGGACCTTCATGCCGAAGGAAGTGCGCGACCGGCCGCATTATCTCGTCGTCAATGCCGACGAGTCCGAGCCTGGCACCTGCAAGGACCGCGAAATCCTGCGCCATGATCCGCACCTGCTGATCGAGGGCTGCATGGTGGCCAGCCGCGCGATGCGCGCGCACAAATGCTATGTCTACATCCGCGGCGAATACATTGCGGAGCGCCATGCGCTGGAGAAGGCGATCAAGGAAGCCTATGAAGCGAAGCTGATCGGCGAGAACAATGTGAATGGCTGGGATTTCGACATCTACGTCCATCACGGCGCCGGCGCCTATATCTGCGGCGAGGAAACCGCGCTGCTCGAAAGCCTCGAGGGCAAGAAAGGCCAGCCGCGCCTGAAGCCGCCATTCCCGGCCAATGCCGGCCTCTATGGTTGTCCGACCACGGTCAATAATGTCGAGTCGATTGCGGTGGCGCCAACGATCCTGCGGCGCGGGGCACAATGGTTTGCCGGATTTGGCCGCCCGAACAATGCTGGCACGAAACTGTTCTGCATTTCCGGCCATGTGAACAAGCCGTGCAATGTCGAAGAAGAGATGTCGATCACCTTCCGTGATCTGATCGAAACCCATTGCGGCGGCATTCGCGGCGGCTGGGATAATCTGAAGGCGGTCATTCCGGGCGGATCATCTGTGCCGATGGTGCCGGCCGAGCAGATCATGGACGCGCATATGGATTTCGACACGCTGCGTGACCTGAAATCCGGCCTCGGCACGGCGGCAGTCATCGTCATGGACAAGCAGACGGACCTGATCCGCGCCATTGCGCGCCTCGCTTACTTCTACAAGCACGAGAGCTGCGGTCAGTGCACACCCTGCCGGGAAGGCACCGGCTGGATGTGGCGCGTGCTGGAGCGCATGGTGCGCGGCGAGGCTGAGCATGACGAAATCGACACGCTGCTGGACGTGACCAAGCAGGTCGAAGGCCACACGATCTGCGCGCTCGGCGATGCCGCCGCCTGGCCGATCCAGGGGCTGATCCGTCATTTCCGGCACGAAATCGAAGACCGTATCTCCCAGTACCGCAGCCCCCGCGCGCTCGTGCAGGGCGCTGTCATAACCGCCGCAGAATAGGACCCGCACGCCTGTGAGCCTCACCCGTGCCATCCTGATCGTATCCTGGTGCCTCTCGCTGGCGGCCATCCATGCGGTTGCGGCGTATGTGCTCGGCTACCTGATGCAGCGCTTCACCAATGGGCCGAGCCTGCCGCCGGCAGGATACCTGATGGCGGGCGCTGCGGTGTCTGCGCTCACGGCGGTTCTGGCGGTCCTCGCCATCGTGTATGTGAAGGCGCTCTGGGGCGTGATGCTGCTGGGGATCATCAGTGGCGGCATGTATCTCTATGCCTATGCGGTTCACGCCGTGCCGTTCTCGGTGTTTGTGCCGCTGGTGATTGCGGCGCAACTGCTGTTTTCCCGCTTCGCCATCGGCCTCAACGCCATCGACAATCCGGGCAAGCCCCGGCTCCACCCTTCCGAAGAGTTCTGAAGCCCCATGTCCGACACGTTCAAGCTGAATATCGACGGCCAGGAGATCGAGGTTCCGAAGTCCTACACGCTGATGCAGGCGTGCGAGGAAGCGGGCGCCGAGATCCCGCGCTTCTGCTATCATGAGCGCCTGTCGGTGGCGGGCAATTGCCGCATGTGCCTCGTCGAATGGGACGGCGCGCCGAAGCCGATTGCCTCCTGCGCGCAGATTGTCGGCGATATGCGGCCGAACCGCGATGGCTCCGCGCCCATCGTGCGCACCAAGGGCGCCTATGTCGAAAAGGCGCGCAACGGGGTGATGGAGTTCCTGCTCATCAACCACCCCCTCGATTGCCCGATCTGCGACCAGGGCGGCGAATGCGACCTGCAGGACCAGGCCGTCGCCTATGGCCGGCCGACCTCGCGCTATGACGAGAACAAGCGCGCGGTCGAAGACAAGTATATGGGCCCGCTGGTCAAGACGATCATGACGCGCTGCATCCAGTGCACGCGCTGTGTGCGCTTCGCTGCGGAAGTTGCGGGTGTTGAGGAACTCGGCATGATCAGCCGGGGCGAGAGCGCCGAAATCACGACCTATCTTGAAAAATCGCTGACCTCCGAACTCTCCGGCAATGTCATTGACCTTTGCCCGGTCGGCGCGCTGACGTCCCGTCCTTATGCGTTCAACGCCCGCCCCTGGGAGCTGCGCAAGACCTCCTCCATCGATGTGATGGACGCCATGGGCGCGTCCATCCGGGTCGATGCCAAGGGCGACGCCGTGATGCGGATCCTTCCCGAGATCAATGAGGAAGTGAACGAGGAATGGCTTTCGGACAAATCGCGGTTTGTCTGGGATGGCCTCGCCCGCCAGCGTCTTGACCGCCCCTACATCCGCGAGAACGGAAAGCTGCGTGCGGCCAGCTGGGCGGAAGCCTTCGCGGCAGTCAAAGCAGCGCTCTCGGTTGCGCCCGAGAAGATCGGGGTGATCGCCGGGGACCTGATCGAGGTGGAGCAGGCGAAAGCTGCGCTCGATTTCTTCCGCGGCTTCGGTGTTAAGAGCACCGATTGCCGCCCGGCAGGCGCCCAGTATGGCACCTCCGGCGAGCGGGCCCATTACCTGCTTAACCCGACCCTGATGGGCGTCGAAGAGGCTGATGCGCTCCTGCTGATCGGCACCAATCCGCGCCGCGAAGCCGCCGTCTGGAACGCGCGAATCCGGAAGGCCTGGCTGTTGGGCGATTTGAAAATCGGCGTCATCGGTGAAGCCGCCGACCTGACCTACCCGTATGAGCATATCGGCGCCGGTGCAGACGCGCTGGGCGCACTGGCGCAATCCGGTTTCCACGAGGTCCTCAAGGCTGCCAAGCGGCCCATGATCGTGATTGGCGAAGCCGCGCTCTGCCGCGAAGACGGTGCCGCAATCTTCAATGCCGCGCTGCGCCTCGCGCAGGAAACCGGCGCCATCACGGAAGGTTGGGCCGGATTCGGCATGCTTCATACCGCCGCAGGCCGCGTCGGCGCGCTCGATGCCGGTTTCGTGCCCGGCGAGGGCGGTCTTGCAACGCAGGCGATGCTGTCCGGCGAGGTCGAAACGCTTGTCCTGCTCGGTGCGGATGAGGTGGCCCTCGGCAAGACCGGGGCCGCAACGGTGATCTATGTCGGCTCGCATGGCGATGCCGGTGCTGCCCGCGCAGACATCATCCTGCCATCCGCCGCCTACACCGAAATGGCGGCGACCTATGTGAACACCGAGGGCCGGGTGCAGATGACCCAACGCGCGGTACAGCCGAAAGGCGAGGCCCGCGAGGGCTGGGCGATCTTCCGCGCCCTCTCGGACGTGATGGGCAAGCCGCTGCCGTATGACACCGCCGATGCGCTCCGGGCGCTGCTGCGCGGCAAGGACGGCGAGAACACACCTTTCTCCGGCCGTGGCTATGCGCCCGGCGCGAAGGGGGTGGAGGCCCTTTCGGCACCTGTAGAGGCTGCAACAGGTCCGCTCCGCGCGGCGCCGTTCGTGAGCCCGGTTGTGGATTTCTATCTGACAAACCCGATTGCGCGGGCGTCGCGGACGATGGCGGAGTGCTCCGCGCTGGCAAGCCGCCTAGACACTCCGCTAGCGGCGGAGTAGGGCGGCGCCATGAGCGAAGCAATCGAGTCACTTGGCAGCTTCTGGGGGCCGCTTCTGGTGCTGGGCCAGATCGGGCTGTTCACGCTCGTTCTGATGCTGTCGATCGCCTTCCTGCTGCTGTTCGACCGCAAGGTCTGGGCCGGCGTGATGATGCGCAAGGGTCCCAACGTGGTCGGCCCATTCGGCCTGTTTCAGTCCTTTGCAGACTTCGGCAAATTCCTGCTCAAGGAAATCGTTATCCCGGCGGGCGCGAACAAGACCGTCTTCCTGATGGCGCCGATCCTCACCTGTACGCTGGCATTCGCTTCCTGGGCGGCGATTCCCGTCGCGCCCGGCACGGCGACGGGAACGAGCTGGGTCATCTCCGACCTCAATATCGGCATCCTTTACCTGTTCGCGATCTCGTCGCTCGGCGTCTATGGCATCATCATGGGCGGCTGGGCGTCGAACTCGAAGTATCCTTTCCTCGGCTCGCTGCGTTCGGCGGCGCAGATGGTGTCTTACGAGGTCTCCATCGGCCTCATCATCATCACGGTGATCCTGCTGGCCGGCTCCATGAACCTGACGACCATCGTCAACAACCAGGATGGCGGGGTGCAGAACTGGCACGTGTTCAGCTTCCAGTATTTCCCGCTGGTGCTTGTGATGCTGCCGATGTTCGTGATGTTCTTCGTCTCCGCGCTCGCCGAGACGAACCGGCCGCCGTTTGACTTGCCGGAGGCCGAATCCGAGCTCGTTGCCGGTTATCAGGTCGAATATGGTTCGACGCCCTATCTCCTCTTCATGCTCGGGGAATATCTCAACATCGTGCTGATGTGCGCGATGATGACGATCCTGTTCCTCGGCGGCTGGCACGGCCCCATTGCGCTGGGCGCCGAGCTTACGGCAAACCTGCCGCCGCTTCTCCTAAGCCTCGCGGGCCTCTTCTGGTTCATGCTGAAGGTATTGTTCTGCTTCTTCCTGTTCGCGATGGTGAAGGCCATCGTGCCGCGCTACCGGTATGACCAGCTGATGCGGCTGGGCTGGAAGATCTTCCTGCCGACCTCGCTGGTCGCCGTGGTTCTCGTGGCCGGATATGTGACATTCGTGGGAGGCCTGTCATGAGCCTTGCGCAAACGCTGCGCGGCGCGCTGCTGACTGATTTTCTGGGCGCGTTCTGGATCGCGACACGGGAAATGTTCCGGCGCAAGGCGACCGTGAACTATCCTTTCGAGAAGAACCCGCTGAGCCCGCGTTTCCGCGGCGAACATGCGCTGCGCCGCTATCCGAGCGGCGAGGAGCGCTGCATCGCCTGCAAGCTGTGCGAAGCCATCTGCCCGGCGCAGGCAATCACGATCGAGGCCGAGCCGCGCGAAGACGGCGCGCGCCGGACCACGCGCTACGACATCGACATGGTCAAATGCATCTATTGCGGCTTCTGCCAGGAAGCCTGCCCGGTGGATGCAATCGTCGAGGGACCGAATTTCGAGTTCGCGACCGAAACACGTGAAGAGCTGTTCTATGACAAGGAACGGCTGCTGGCGAATGGCGACCGCTGGGAACGGCTGATCGCGAAGAATCTGGAATTGGATGCGCCGTACCGCTAGGGCGGCGCTGGGGCTAATCAGGCTGGGCCGAAAGGCTCGCAGCAAGAGCAGGAAGGGGCGACAGGCTTTGGCATTGATCGCTTTCTATTTGATCGCGGCAGTGGCCGTATTGTCGGCGGTGTTCGTCATCGCCGCGCGCAATCCCGTGCATTCGGTCCTATGGCTTATCCTCACCTTTTTCTCCGCAGCCGGCCTGCTCGTGCTGATCGGGGCCGAATTCCTCGCGATGCTGCTGGTGGTTGTCTATGTCGGCGCGGTCGCGGTGCTATTCCTGTTCGTCGTGATGATGCTGGACGTCGATTTTGCCGAATTCAAGCAGGGCACGCTGCGCTACTGGCCGTTCGCCATCCTCGTCGGACTGGTCCTCCTGGCGCAGCTGGCGCTTGTCTCCTTCGTGGGCGGCGAGGTGCCAGCCGGTGAGTTCAATGCCGCGCCGGGCGCAGAGACGAATGCCGAGGCAATCGGCCTCGTGATGTATACGGATTATATCCTCCTGTTCCAGCTGTCCGGCATGGTCCTCCTTGTGGCCATGATCGGCGCCATCGTGCTGACCCTGCGCCACCGGCCGCACATCAAGCGGCAGGATGTCGCCAAGCAGACCGCGCGCCGCCGGCAGGACGCTGTGGAACTCAAGGACCCGGCACCGGGGCAGGGGATCTGACGCCGATGGACATTACGCTCCCGCATTATCTGGCCGTTTCGGCTGCCCTGTTCACGATCGGTGTCGTCGGCATCTTCGTGAACCGGAAGAACATCATCGTCATCCTGATGGCGATCGAACTCATCCTGCTTTCGGTGAACATCAACCTTGTGGCCTTCTCCGTGTTCAGCGGCACGATCCAGGGCCAGATCTTCGCCATGCTGGTGCTGACGGTGGCAGCGGCGGAGGCAGCGGTCGGGCTGGCGATCCTTGTCGTCTATTTCCGCAACCGCCGCGATATTTCGGTCGAGAACATCGACCTCATGAAGGGCTGAGACCGGTATGCTCCCTGACAGCCTTCTGATCTTCATTGTGCTTGCGCCGGGCATCGCGGCCGCAACCGGCCTGTTCCACAAATGGATCGGCGACCGGGCGGTGATGCTGGCCACGACCGGCACGGTCGGCGCTGCCGGCATCCTGTCGCTCTACCAACTCTTCGCCTATGTCGCCGGCATCGGCCATGGCGGCGCAGAAGCCCATGGCGCGCTCGACGCCTATCTAACAGCCGGCGCAGCCCACGGCACGCAGGAACTCAAACAGCATATCATCACGCTGATGCCGTGGATTGATGTCGGCGGGTTCAAGGCCAACTGGGCGATCCGCGTGGATGCGCTTTCCATCGTCATGATGGCGGTGATCACCGGCGTTTCCGCGCTCGTTCACCTCTACTCCTGGGGCTATATGAGCGAGGAGCCGCACAAGGCCCGCTTCTTCAGCTACCTGTCGCTCTTCACCTTCACCATGCTGATGCTGGTGGTCGCCGACAATTTCATCCAGCTCTTCTTCGGCTGGGAGGGTGTCGGCCTGGCGTCCTATCTGCTGATCGGCTTCTGGTACACGAAGAAGGCGCCCAACGACGCCTCCATCAAGGCCTTTGTGACCAACCGCGTCGGCGATTTCGGCCTCGCGCTCGGCATCATGGCGGTGTTCTTCGTGTTCGGCAGCGTTGAGTTCGGGCCCGTGCTCGACGCCATCCGCAACAACACGGTCGTCACTCCCGTCGCCTTTGCCGAAGCCGCCCCCGCGCGCGAAGCGGTTATGGTGTTCTTCGGCCAGCGGGTCTACGCGCTGGAACTGATCGGCATTCTTCTCTTCATCGGTGCGATGGGCAAATCGGCGCAGTTCTTCCTGCATGTCTGGCTGCCCGACGCGATGGAAGGCCCGACGCCGGTCTCCGCGCTGATCCACGCCGCCACGATGGTGACGGCCGGCGTCTACCTCGTCTGCCTGGTCTCGCCGATCTATGAGTACACCTTCTACGCCGCCGGCATGATCACGATCATCGGCGCCGTCACAGCGCTTTATGCCGCCACCGTCGGCATGGCGCAGAATGACATCAAGCGCGTGATCGCCTATTCGACCTGTTCGCAGCTCGGCTACATGTTCTTCGCTGCTGGTATCGGCGCCTATGAAGCCGCGATGTTCCACCTGTTCACGCACGCCTTCTTCAAGGCGCTCCTGTTCCTTGGCGCGGGCTCGGTCATCCACGGAATGCATCACGAGCAGGACATGCGGCGCATGGGCGGCCTCGTGAAATTCATGCCGCTGACCTACGCGGCAATGCTGATCGGCACGATTGCGATCATCGGTCTCGGCATTCCGCACACGATGTTCGGATTTGCCGGCTTCTTCTCCAAGGATGCGATCCTCGAGAGCACATTCGCCGGGGCGACTGCCGGCGTGATGTTCGGACAGATGGCCTTCTGGTTCGGCCTTGTCGCTGCCTTCCTGACGAGCTTCTATTCCTGGCGCCTGATTTACATGACCTTCCACGGTCCGATGGCGTCTCATGAGGACGCTCAAGGCCATGGTCACGGCGATGCGCATGCGGATGATCATGCCCATGATGACGCCCATCATGGTCACGACCACACGCCGCATGAGAGCCCGCTGGTGATGCTCATCCCGCTCGGCCTTCTCTCCCTCGGTGCGATCTTTGCGGGCGTGTATTTCTACGACGCCTTTGTCGAGGCGAATAACGAGGCCTTCTGGGCCGGCGCAATCTACCGCGCGGCCGAGAACAATGTCCTCTATCAGCGCCATTACGTGCCGGAATGGGTGCTCTGGGCGCCGCTCACGGTCACCATCGCGGGCTTCTTCGTGGCCACGATGACCTACTTCTTCAATCGCGGCGTCGGCGCGCGCGTCGCAGCCAGCGGCGGACCGCTGCACTCCCTGTTCTCGAACAAATGGTATTTCGACGAGCTCTACCAGGCGACGCTGGTGCGGGGCTCTGCGCTGCTCGGCAACCTCTTCTGGAAGGCCGACAAGAAGATCATTGACGGCGCCGGCCCTGATGGCATGGCCGCGCTCGCCAACTTCAGTGCGCGCCGCCTGTCGAAATTCCATACCGGTTACCTGTATCACTATGCGTTCCTGATCATCGGGGCTGCCATCGTCTTCGGCGGCATCCTGTGGCTCCGGGCCGGAGGAGCCAGCTGATGGGCGGCTTTCCCATTCTCACCGCAATGACCTTCCTGCCGCTGGCGGGCGCCCTGCTGATCCTGCTGGTGCGCGCGGCCACGGCTGGCAGCCGCTCTGCGTCGGACGAAACCCGGCAGAACCGCGCCATCCTGATGTCGGCGATCATCATTTCGCTCGCGACATTCGTGCTTTCGGTTGCGGCCTTCGCGGCGTTCGATTCCAGTGCAACCGGCTACCAGTTGGTCGAGCAGTACGCCTGGTACGGACCCATCAGCTACAAGATGGGGGTCGACGGCCTGTCGATGTCGCTCATCCTGCTGACGACGTTCCTGACGCCGATCTGCCTGCTGGCGAGCTGGAACTCGATTTCCAAGCGCATGACGGAATACGTCGTAGCCTTCCTTGTGCTCGAGACGTTCATGATCGGCGTGTTCACCGCGCTCGATATCGTGCTCTTCTACATCTTCTTCGAGGCTGGCCTGATCCCGATGTTCCTGATCATCGGCATCTGGGGCGGCAAGGACCGGATCTATGCCTCGTTCAAATTCTTCCTCTACACGCTGATCGGATCGCTCCTGCTGCTGGTTGCGGCGATCTACATGATCAATGTAGCGGGCTCGGCGGACTTTGAAGTCCTGGAGCAGCATGATTTTGCGCCCTCGGTGCAGACATGGCTCTGGCTTGCCTTCCTTGCCTCCTTCGCAGTCAAGCTGCCGATGTGGCCGGTCCACACCTGGCTTCCGGACGCGCACGTTCAGGCACCGACCGCAGGCTCGGTCGTTCTTGCCGGTGTGCTCCTGAAGATGGGAGGCTATGGCCTCCTGCGCTTCTCGCTGCCGATGTTCCCGGATGCGAGCGCCTTCTTCCAGCCGATGATGTTTGCCCTCGCGGTCATCGCCATCGTCTACACATCGCTCGTCGCCTGGCGCCAGACGGACATGAAAAAGCTGATCGCCTACTCATCCGTCGCGCACATGGGCTTTGTCACGCTCGGCATCTTCGCCTTCAACGAGACCGGCATCCAGGGCGCGATCTTCCAGATGCTGAGCCACGGCCTGATTTCCGGCGCGCTCTTCCTGATCGTCGGGGTGGTCTATGACCGGATGCACACGCGCGAGATCGCAGCCTATGGCGGCCTTGTGAACCGGATGCCTATCTATGCCGGCTTCTTCATGCTGTTCACGATGGCCAATGTCGGCTTGCCTGGTACGAGCGGCTTCGTCGGTGAGATACTCACCATGGTCGGCGCCTTCCAGGCCGCAACCTGGGCTGCCGCCGGCGCCGCGCTCGGGGTGATCTTCTCGGCGGTCTACATGCTCACCCTCTATCGCCGGACGGTCTTTGGCGAGGTTACCAATCCGAAGCTCGAGGGCATCAAAGATATGAACCGGATCGAGTGGATATGCATCGCGCCGCTTGCCGCCCTGACGCTGCTGTTCGGCGTCGCGCCGAACCTGATCTTCGGCGTCACCGGCGAGGCGACCCTGCGGATCCTCTCGCTCATGGCTGGAGGCAACTGAGCCATGCTCGATTTCACCTCGATTGTGCAGACCCTCGCACCGGAACTCTGGCTGGCGGCTGCCGCGCTGACGCTCGTGCTCCTCGGCGCCATCATCGGTGACCGGTTCAACAGCCTGTCCTACAAGGTCTCCGCGCTGGTCCTGCTCGCAGCGTCGGGGCTCGCCTTCCTGCACCTTGAGGGCGGTACAGCCTTCGACGGCCTTGTGAAGACGAACACCTTCCTGAATCTTGCGAAGGTGATCTGCTTCGCGCTGGCGGCTGTCGCTGTGCTGATCTCCGAGAGCTTCCTGAAGCGCCACAAGATCACCCGGTATGAATATCCGGTCCTGATGGTCCTCGCCTCGCTCGGCATGGGCGTGATCCTGTCGGCGAATGATTTGATGACGCTCTATCTCGGCATCGAAACGCTGAGCCTGTCATCCTACGTCCTGGCGGCGTTCCACCGCGATTCCGCGCGCTCCTCCGAAGCCGGCCTGAAATACTTCGTGCTGGGGGCGCTGGCCTCCGGCCTGCTGCTCTATGGTGCGTCGCTGGTCTACGGATTTACGGGCACGACCTCCTATGAGGCCCTCGCCCTCGCCGGCGAGTCGATCGGGGCCATGTTCGGCATGGTGCTGATGATCACCGGACTTGCCTTCAAGATCTCGGCCGCGCCAATGCACGTCTGGACGCCGGACGTGTATGAAGGCGCCCCGACACCGGTTGTGGCCTTCTTTGCCTCCGCTCCGAAGCTCGCCTCGCTGGTCGTCTTTGCGAACATCATGTTCACCCTGTTCGGCAGCGTGATTGATCAGTGGCAGCTGATCCTAGCTATCCTCGCCGGCGCCTCGATGATGGTCGGCGCGCTCGGCGGCCTGACGCAGACGAATGTGAAGCGCCTCCTGGCCTATTCCTCGATCGCCAATGTTGGCTACGCGCTGATTGCCGTCGCTGCCGGACAGGCGCTTGGCGCGGCCGCGCTCATGACGTTCGCGATGATCTACGCGATCTCCTCGCTTGGTCTCTTCGCCGGTATCCTCGCCATGCGCCGGGAAGGCGGGATGGTCGAGAGCATCCAGGAACTTGGCGGCCTCGCCCGGCGCCAGCCGGTGCTGACGCTCGCACTAACAATCCTCATCCTGTCGGTGGCAGGCCTGCCACCGTTCGGCGGCTTCTTTGGCAAGTATGAAGTGCTGCAGGCCGGGATGAACGCCGATCTGGTGCCGCTGGCGATCCTCCTCGTGATCGCATCGGTGATCTCACTCGGTTACTATCTGCGCCTCCTGAAGATCATGTGGTTCGATGAGCCGCGCGAAGCCTTTGAGCGGGTCGATACCGGCGTCCTGCTGGCGGTTCTTGGAAGTGCCATTATTGCGGGGATCGTGTTCATGGTGTTCATCGGCCAGCTCGGAAGCAGCGGCCTTGCGGGTGTCGCGGCCTCGGGGCTGATGCCTTGAGCGCGGACTGGCCGGTCTTTCGTTTCGATCAGATCGACAGCACGAATACCGAAGCCAAGCGCCGCGCGGCCACAGGCAGGTTTGAGGACCAGTGGCTAGTCGCGGGCCAGCAGTCCGCAGGACGGGGCCGGCAGGGCAAGGCCTGGCTCTCTCCGCTGGGCAATCTTTACGCCACAGCGCTGTTTTCCGAGCCCGGCGGTATTCCGGTCGCCTTGCGGATCCCGTTTGCCGCAGCGCTCGCCGTGTCCGACACGCTGACCCGCTTTGCCGGAACTGCGGGAATCCAGCTGAAATGGCCGAATGACGTCCGCGCTGACGGGCAGAAAGTGTCCGGCATCCTCGTCGAAACCGGCGGCGGTGACCCGGTCCACTGGATCGCCGCCGGAATCGGCATCAACGTGTCGGCCATGCCGGACAACCCCGGCCAGCCGGCGACGACGCTGTCTGCGCTTTGCGGTCAACCTGTTGATGTGAATGCCGTTTTTGAGACGCTTCGGGCCTCCTTCGCAGCGCGGCTGCTTCAGGCACGCACCGGTTTTGAAAGTTTGCGAACGGACTGGCTCGCCCGGGCCGAAGGATTGGGGCAGGCCGTCTCTGTCCGGACCGGTGACCAGGCGGTTGAAGGCGTCTTCGAGGACATGGAAGCCGATGGCGGCCTGCGCCTGCGGTTGCCGGATGGGTCGGCGCGCATCATAAGGGCGGGCGAAGTCAACCTCCTCGGGCGATCCTGATCCATGCTTCTCGCAATTGATGTCGGCAACACCAATACGGTCTTCGCGCTGCATGACGGCGAGACCTGGGTCAACCAATGGCGCAGTGCCACCGATTCGACCAAGACAGCCGACGATCACGCCTCCTGGCTCTGGCGCCTTGCCGACATGCACGGGGTGGACCTGTCGCAAGTGGAAGGCTGCGTCGTCTCCTCCGTGGTGCCTCAGGCGCAGTTCAACTTCCGCAACCTTGCCCGCCGTTACCTGAACCTGGAGCCGCTCTTTGTCGGTGAACCCGGCCTCAAGACCGGGCTGGAAGTGCGGGTCCGCCATCCAGAACAGGTCGGGGCCGACCGGATCGTCAGTGCGCTTGGTGCGCACGTCGCCTATCCGGGCGACCTCATCGTGATCGACAGTGGCACGGCCACCACCTTTGACATCGTGTCGGGAGATGGCGCATTTGTCGGCGGCATCATTTCGCCCGGCATCTACCTGTCCATGCGCGCCTTGCATGAAGCCGCCGCGCAGCTGCCCCGCATCGCGATCCAGAAACCGGCCCAGGTAATTGGGGTGGACACCGTATCTGCGATGCAATCGGGCGTCTTCCTCGGCTATATCGAGCTGATCGACGGTCTCGTCCGCCGCATCAAGGCAGAACGCGGCGGCCCGATGACGGTCGTTGCGACCGGCGGCGTTGCGTCGCTCTTCGAAGGCGCCAGCGAAACCATAGATCACTATGACCAGGACGTGCTCATCCGCGGCCTCCTCGAAATCTGGAAACGGAACCGCTGAACAAGATGGCAGATTCCGCTGATGTGCTGAACGAACTCGTCTTCCTGCCGCTGGGCGGTTGCGGCGAGATCGGCATGAACCTCAACGCCTATGGCTACGGCTCGCCCGGCGCGCGTCGTTGGATCGTCGTGGATGTCGGCGTGACCTTCGGCTCGCTCGATACGCCCGGCATCGAGCTGATCTGTGCCGACCCGTCCTATCTCATCGGCGAGAAGATCGAGGCAGTCTTCCTGACCCATGCGCACGAAGACCATATCGGCGCCGTCGGCCTGATCTATCCGCAGCTGAATACCCGCGCGCCGATCTATGCGACGCCGTTCACCTGCGAACTCGTGCGCTCGAAAATGGACGAACGAGGCATCGACAGCCGCTGGCTGAAAACAGTCTCGCTCGGCGCAACCGTCAGGGCAGGGCCCTTCGAGGTGACCTATGTCACGCTCACCCACTCCATTCCGGAGCCGAACGCCCTCGCCATCCGCACGCCCGCCGGCCTGATCCTGCACACCGGCGACTGGAAGATCGACCCGTCCCCGCAGATCGGCGGTACCACCGATGTCGCTGCGCTGACGCGCCTCGGCGATGAGGGCGTCCTCGCCATGGTATGCGATTCCACCAACGTCTTCGAAGAAGGCGAGGCGGGCTCCGAGGAGACGGTCAAACACGGCCTGACCGAACTCATCGCTCAGCAGAAGAATGCCGTCGCTGTCACCACTTTCGCGTCGAATGTCGCGCGGGTGAAATCTATCGTGGAGGCGGCTGCGGCTGCGGGCCGCAGCGTGTGCCTCGTCGGGCGCAGTATGCACCGCGTCACCGCGGCGGCGAAAGCGGTCGGCATCCTGCCGGCGCGCCTTGAATTCGTCGATGAAGCCGAAGCCGGGTACCTGCCGCCGGAAAACATTCTTTACCTCTGCACCGGCAGTCAGGGCGAAGCCAACGCCGCTCTCTCACGGATCGCGCGCGGGGATCACCGGCACGTCGTGCTGAAGGAAGGCGACAGTGTCATCTTCTCGTCCCGCCTGATCCCGGGCAATGAAAGCGCAGTTTACGGCCTGCAGAACGCGCTCGCGGAAGCGGGAATTCAGGTGATCACGCCGCGCATGGTGCCCCAGACGATCCACGTCTCCGGCCACCCCTGCCGGGATGAGCTGCGCCGGATGTACCAATGGGTCCGCCCGCGTATCGCCGTGCCGGTGCATGGCGAGCGGCGCCATATCCTCGAGCACGCAAACTACGCCCGCTCGCTGCAGATTTCCGAAACAGTCACCCCCCGGAATGGCAGCCTGATCCGCCTGGCCCCTGGCCATGCCGAGATCGTCGATGAGGTCCCGGCCGGCCGTCTGTTCCTCGACGGCGCGCAGCTGGTGCCGGAGGGCGCGCAGGGACTGGGCGAGCGCCGGCGGCTCAGCGCTTCGGGCATCATCTTCGCCGCAGTCAGCCTCGATGCATCCGGCAAACCCGTGGACGGTCCGGTGATCGTGGTCAAAGGCCTCTCCGAAACCGATGGCCGGCTCGCCGAGGAAAGCCTCGACGCACTCGAGGAAGCGGCAGAAGGCGCGCTTGACAGCCTGTCGCGGAAAGATCGCATGGATGATGAGGCGGTCGAGCGGGTGCTCGGCCGGGCTCTGCGCAAGGCCTGCATTGCGGCCTTTGGCATCAAGCCGATGATCGAAGTGGTTGTATTGAGGAGCTGAGACAGCAATGGGTGAATTCCGCATCGGACCGCTGAACCATGTCGGCGTGGCAGTGCCGGATATCGAGGCCGCCTGCGAGACCTATCGGACGCTGTATGGCGCGACCGACATCACCGTGCCCTTCGATATGCCCGAACAGGGCGTCAAGGTCTGCTTCGTCAACCTGCCCAATAGCCAGATCGAGCTGATCGAGCCGCTGAACGAGGCGTCCCCCATCGCCAACTTCCTCAAGAAGAACCCGAATGGTGGCCAGCACCATGTCTGTTTCGAGGTCGAGGACATCCACCAGGCTGTCACCGAGATGGAGAAGCGAGGCGCCACAGTGCTCGGCAAGCCGCGCATCGGGGCGCATGGCACGCTCATCATCTTCGTCCACCCGAAGAATTCCAACGGCGTCCTCGTCGAACTGATGGAAACACCCAAAGGCGGTCACTGATGTCGCCCTTCAGCGCGCTTATCGTCTTCACCCTTGGCTGGTGGATCACCTTCTTCGCGGTCCTCCCCATAGGGGTGAAGGGGCAGTGGGAGGACGGCTCCACCGTGCCGGGAACGGAAGAAGGCGCGCCGAAGGAGCCGATGCTGGCGAAGAAAGCCCTCTGGGCGACGGCCGGCGCGGTTGTCATCACAGGGATAACTGCGCTCGTCGTTCCTCTCCTGCTTGCCCAGGCGGTCTAGGTCCGGCTAGGTGGCGATCTCGAACACTGGTCACATCCCGGACAATTCATGCGCCTTTCCAAATACTTCCTGCCCGTAGCCAAGGAGGCGCCCGCTGATGCGGCCATCGTCTCGCACCAGCTGATGCTGCGCACCGGCATGATCCGCCAGAACGGCGCCGGCATCTATTCCTGGCTGCCGCTCGGCTACCGCGTCCTCAAGAAGATCGAACAGATCGTACGCGAGGAAATGAACCGGTCCGGCGCGGTCGAGATGCTGATGCCGACGCTGCAGCAGGCTGATCTCTGGCGCGAATCCGGCCGGTATGAAGCGTACGGCAAGGAAATGCTCCGCATCCAGGACCGGCACGAGCGCGACATGCTCTATGGCCCGACCAATGAGGAGCTGATCACGGATGTCTTCCGCACCTATGTGAAAAGCTACAAGCAGCTGCCGCTGAACCTTTATCACCAGCAATGGAAGTTCCGAGACGAGGTGCGCCCCCGTTTCGGTGTGATGCGCGGACGCGAATTCCTGATGAAGGACGCCTATTCCTTCGACCTGACGGAAGAGGGCGCGCGCCGGGCCTACCGCAAGATGTTCTGCGCCTATCTGAACGCCTTCGACCGGATGGGCCTGACTGCCATTCCCATGCGCGCGGATACCGGCCCGATTGGCGGCGACCTGAGCCATGAGTTCATCATTCTCGCCGAGACGGGCGAGAGCGCCGTGTTCTGCGACAAGGCGCTGCTCGACCTGCCCGCGCCGGGGCTGGATCTCGATTTCGAGGCGGATCTGACCCCTGAGGTCGAAAAGCGCACGCAGTTCTATGCGGCGACTGAAGAAATGCATGATGCCGACGCCTTCGGGAAGCTCCCGGCAGACCGTCAGGTCTCTGCCCGCGGCATCGAAGTCGGCCACATTTTCTACTTCGGCACCAAATATTCGCTGCCGATGAACGCCGTCGTGCAGGGCCCGGATGGCCAGATGGTTCCGGTCCAGATGGGCAGCTATGGCATTGGCGTTTCCCGTCTCGTTGGTGCGATCATCGAGGCGAGCCATGACGAGAATGGCATTGTCTGGCCGGAAGCCGTTTCTCCGTTCGATGTCGGCCTGATCAACATGCGCCCGGGCGACGAGGCGTGCGACAAGGCCTGCGAGACGCTCTATGCCGCGATGACCGCTGCAGGCCGCGACGTGCTCTATGATGACACCGAGGACCGCGCCGGCGCCAAGTTTGCACGAATGGACCTGATCGGCCTGCCCTGGCAGACGACCGTTGGCCCGCGCGGCGTCGCAGAGGGCAAGGTGGAAGTCAAAAACCGGAAGACCGGCGAAAAGCACGATGTCAGCATCGACGACGTGCTGGCCCAGCTGAAGGCGGCCAGATGAACGAGGCCGCCGCCGCCCCCTTCGGAAAGCTCGAGCGCACGCTCGCCTGGCGCTACCTGCGCGCCCGGCGGGAGCATGGCGGCGCAAGCCTGATCGCGGTCATCTCTTTCGTCGGCATCTTTTTTGCCGTCGCCGCGCTGATCATCACGATGTCGATCATGAGCGGCTTCCGGGCGACGCTGCTGGACGCACTGCTCGGCGGCGAGCCGCACATCTCTGCGGCGGTGGATGGCTACCCCCAGGCTGAGGCTGAGGAACTGGCCGCACGCGTGCGTGCAGTAGACGGTGTGGTCAGCGTGTCGCCGTATATCGAGCAATTCGTGCTACTCTCCGCCAACGGCCAGCGTACCGGCGGGGTTGTGCGTGCCGTTCCGCCGGCCGATCTGGCGACCATGCCCATCCTGCCGGATGGCGGAGCAGCGGCCATCGCGGCCGGTTTCGGCGAGGGGCGCAATGGCGGCGACGTCATCATGATCGGGCAGTACCTTGCCGCAAATCTGGGCCTCCTGCCTGGCGACCGGGTTGAGATCGTCACCTCGCAGATGCGCTCCGGCCCGGTCGGGCAGAGCCCGATCAGCAAGGCCTATACGGTTGGCGACATCTTCCGCACGGGCTCGGCCCAACTCGACAATGTCTACGTCTTCATGCCGATGGAGCAGGCCCAGATCCTGTTCCAGTCGCGTGGCCGCTACCAGCGGCTCGATATCCGCGTGAAGGATCCGGATACGACCGAGATCATGATGCGGCGCATCTCCGAAGCCACGGGCTACACGATGCTGCTGCAGGACTGGAAGACCAAGAACCGGACGTATCTGGGCGCCCTGCGGACGGAACGGGTGATGGTCCGCCTGCTCGTCACCATCATCATGATGATCGCCACCCTGAACATCATCGTCGGCGTCGTTATGCTGGTGAAGAACAAGACCCGCGATGTGGCGATCCTGCGCACCATTGGCCTCAGCCGGGGCGGCGTCATGCGTGTGTTCCTGATGGTCGGCACTGTGCTTGGCTCGCTGGGTGCGCTGCTGGGAATGGCCGTGGGCGTGTTGTTCATCCTCAATATCGGCCCCATTGAGGCGCTGATAAACCTCGCGATCGATGGTGAGGTTTTCCCCGCAGAGCAGTACGGTCTCGACCACCTGCCGGCGATCCTTGACTGGGCGGATGTGTTTAGCACCGGCGCCTATGCGCTGCTGATGTCGATGGTCGTCTCGCTCATTCCTGCCACATGGGCCTCCTCGCAGGACCCGGTCAAAGCGCTGAGGTTCGAATGACGGGCGCACCGGTTCTGGAACTGCAGGGGATCGAGCGGACCTACAAGACCGAGGCCGGCGCGCTGCGCGTGCTGCGCGGCACGGACCTGCGGATCGCGCCGGGCGAGCTGGTTGGCCTTGTCGGCCCGTCAGGCTCGGGCAAGTCGACGCTGCTCCATACCGCCGGCCTGCTCGAACGCCCGGAAGCCGGCACGATCCTTCTGGATGGCATCAACTGCCTCAAACTGAACGACAATGGCCGCACAGCCCTGCGCCGGCGCAAGATCGGCTTCGTCTACCAGTTCCACCACCTGCTTCCGGAGTTCAACGCCATCGACAATATTGCGATGCCGCTGATGATCGCCGGTGTGAAGCAGAAGGCCGCCCGCGAAAAGGCCGCCAGCCTGCTCGGCGAGATGGGCCTGGAGGAGCGCGCCTTCCATCAGCCCGGACAGCTCTCCGGCGGCGAGCAGCAGCGCGTCGCCATCGCCCGGGCGCTGGCGAACGATCCCCGCCTCGTGATCGCGGACGAGCCGACCGGCAATCTCGACCCCGGCACGACGGAGCGGGTATTCGCCACGCTGATCAAGATGGTGCGGGAAGAGGGCGCCGGCGTGCTCGTCGCCACCCATAACCTGGCGCTGACACGGCATATGGACCGGATCCTGACCCTGCAGGATGGCAAGCTGGTCGACTATCCCGGCTGAACACCTGTGGATCGCGGCGCATCGGCGCTTCTGGCGGGACTGATTCGGTGGGATACTCTTCGGTCTGTCCGGAGCCCGCCATGACCCGCTCACCCTTCATCCATCTGGCCGTCCGTTCCAGCTATTCCCTGCTGGAAAGCATGATCGGGCCCTATGACCTTGCGAAATGGTGCGCAAAGCAGGGGATGCCGGCCCTGGCGGTGACCGACCGGAACTGCCTTTTCGGCGCGCTCGAACTCTCCCTCACCCTGTCTGATGCCGGCGTCCAGCCGATCATGGCGTGCTGTTTCGATGTGACGGACGGTGCGCCGCGCGCCCAGCCAACCCGCCTGGCGGTCTACGCACAGAACGAGGTCGGCTACCGGCGGCTGATGTACCTGTCCTCAAGGGCCTATCTCGACGCCGCGGACGGCGTGCCGAAGCTGCTGAAATCCCATCTGCTCGAGGAAACCGACGGGCTGATCCTGCTGACCGGCGGCGCCGAAGGTGAAGTCGCCCGGCATATCCTGAAAGGCCGGATCGCGGACGCGCGCACCGAACTCGCCACGCTCGCCGCCGCCTATCCGGGGCGCTGCTATGTCGAGATGACGCGCCATGGCACGCAGGACGAGATCAAGTCCGAGCCGGACCTCCTGAACCTTGCCTATGAGCTCGGCCTGCCGGTCGTCGCCACGCATGATGCGCGCTTCATGAAGCCGGAAGATGCAACTGCCCATGATGCGCTGATGTGCATCGCCAATGGCGAGTATCTGGGCCAGGAGGATCGCAAGCGCGTCCAGCCGGACCAGTACCTGAAGACCGCTGCCGAGATGGAAGCATTGTTCCACGACTTGCCGGAGGCCATCGAGACCACCGCCGAGATCGCCCGTCGCTGCGCCGTGAAATCGGAAACGCGAAAGCCGATCCTTCCGAACTTCAGCAAGGAAGGCCGTTCCGAGGCCGAAGAGCTTGCCCACCAGGCCCGGGAGGGGCTTGAGCTGCGCCTTCAGCAGGCGGACCGCCTCTATGCCGAACGTAGCACCTATTTCGAGCGCCTCGATTATGAACTCGGCATCATCGCCCGCATGGGCTTTCCGGGTTACTTCCTGATCGTTTCGGACTTCATCAAATGGGCCAAGGCGAACGGCATTCCGGTCGGGCCGGGCAGGGGCTCCGGTGCCGGCTCGCTGGTCGCCTGGGCGTTGCTGATTACCGATCTTGATCCCTTGCGGTTCGACCTGCTGTTCGAGCGGTTCCTGAACCCCGAGCGGGTCTCGATGCCGGACTTCGACGTCGACTTCTGCCAGGAACGGCGCGGCGAGGTCATCCGCTATGTGCGTGAGAAGTACGGCGCGGACAGCGTCGCGATGATCATCACCTTCGGCACGCTGCAGGCCAAGGCCGTCGTCCGCGATGTCGGGCGCGTGATGCAGATGCCCTATGGCCAGGTTGACCGGCTGGCCAAGCTCATCCCTTTCAACCCGGCCAAGCCACCGACGCTCGATGAGGCCATCGCCAGCGAGCCGAAATTTGATGAGGAAATCGCCGCAGACGCCCGTGTTGGCGAACTCATCGACATCGCGCGATCCCTCGAAGGCATGTACCGGAATGCCGGAACCCACGCCGCCGGCGTCGTGATCGCAGACCGCCCGCTCGTCGAGCTTGTGCCCCTCTATAATGATCCGAGGGCGGACCTTCCCGCGACACAGTTCAACATGAAGTATGCCGAGATGGCCGGGCTTGTGAAGTTCGACTTCCTCGGCCTCAAAACGCTCACCGTGATCGAGCGGGCTCTCGGCTTCATCCGCCGCAGCGGGCGCGATGTCGGCCCGGCATGGCAGAGCCTCGATGATCCGGACACGTTCGATCTGATGGCGAGCGGCGAGACGCTCGGCGTATTCCAGCTTGAAGGCGCGGGGATGCGTGACACGCTCCGGCGCGTCCGCCCGAACAATATCGAAGACCTGATCGCGATTATCTCGCTGTATCGTCCGGGCCCGATGGAAAACATCCCGGTCTATGTTCAGGGTAAGGAAGACCCGGCCTCCGTCCGCTACCAACATCCGGACCTGAAACCCGTCCTTGAGGCGACCTATGGCGTGCCTGTGTATCAGGAACAGGTGATGCGGATGGCGCAGGAAATTGCCGGCTATTCGCTCGGCGAAGCCGACCTGCTTCGCCGCGCCATGGGCAAGAAGAAGCTCGAGGAGATGATCGCGCAGCGCCGGCGGTTCGTCGAAGGCGCCGCCGCAACCAAGGGCATGGCAGAGCCGCTGGCGAACGAAATCTTCGACACGATGGAAAAGTTCGCCGGCTATGGCTTCAACAAATCCCACGCCGCTGCCTATGCGCTGATCGGCTATCAGACGGCTTTCCTGAAATGTCACTTCCCGCGCGAATTCCTCGCCGCCTCGATGAGCCTTGATGTTGGCAACACGGACAAGCTCGCCGCCTTCTTCCAGGAAGCCCGCCGGCTGCGCATCCCGGTCCGCGCGCCCGACATCAACCGCAGCGAAGCGGACTTCGATGTGGATGATGAAGCGATCCTCTACGCCCTCGGCGCCATCAAGGGCGTCGGGCTGGAGGCGATGCGCCATGTGGTGGCCGTGCGCGCAGCGCAGGGGCCGTTCAGGGATATCTATGACTTCGCCGAACGGGTTGATCCTCGCCAGGTCAACAAGAAGGCGCTGGAATCCCTCTCGCGCGCCGGAGCGTTTGATGGGCTGGAGCCGAACCGCGCAAGGCTCTTCGCCGCTGTGAACCTGCTCGCCCAATACTGTGCCAGCACCGCCGAGGACCGGATGGGCGGGCAGGGGGGGCTGTTCGGCGAAAGCGAACCGGCGCTCCGGCCAGACCTGCTGCAGCTGCGCCCGTGGACGAGCCAGCAGAAGCTGGACGAGGAGTTCCGCTCCATCGGGTTCTATTTCTCCGGCCACCCGCTGGATGATGTCCTGACGGCGATTGACCGGAGCCGGGTAACGCTCGTCATGGAGCTGCATGACCGGGCAACCGATGGCAAGCCGCTCGAAATGATCGGCATCGTGCGCGCGCGCACCGACAAGCAGGGCCGCAACGGCAGCAAATTCGCCTTCCTGACCATATCGGATCCGACCGGCGAAGCTGAGATGATGGTCTTCAGCGAAGGCCTCCAGCAGCATGGCGACCTCCTGCAGGCTGGCAAGGCGGTCGCGCTGACCGTGACCGCCCGTTTCAATGGCGAGGAACTCCGCCTGAACCTTGACCGGGCTGTCGAGCTGGAAGCGGCCCGCCTCGCCAAGCCCTCCGGCTCGCTGAAAGTGCGCCTTGCCGAGGGGGCCAGTCCAAGGGAGCTTGCGGCGGTGGTAGACCGGCTGGAAAAGCTCGCCTCGCCGGACCGGGGCAGCATCTTCCTTGAAGTTCCCCTTGAGAATGGCCGGCTGGTAACCCTGCAGCTGCCGAAAGTGTATACCATCGGCCTCCGGGCCCAGCGGGCGCTGAAGGAGCTTCCGGGCGTGGAACGGGTGGATCCGGGCCAGGCTGCGTGAGCCAACCGGCCTGAACCAGCCGCCTTTTGCCACTTGCCGTTCCGGCAGGATTGAGTATACGCCGCGCATCGAAACCCAAGTCGTGGGTGCATCCGGTGCGGCGGGATAGTCCCGCAGTTCCACCTGCGACGGCCAACCGGATGGAGAAATCGATGGCCCTACCCGAGTTTACCATGCGTCAGCTGCTGGAAGCTGGCGTCCACTTCGGTCACCAGACCCACCGCTGGAACCCGCGCATGAAGCCGTATATTTACGGCGAGCGTTCCGGCATCCACATCATGGACCTGTCGCACACCGTGCCCTCGCTGCACCAGGCGCTGGTTTTCGTGCGTGACACCGTCGCCAAGGGCGGCCGGATCCTGTTTGTCGGCACCAAGCGCCAGGCTCAGGAGCCGGTTGCAGAAGCCGCGCAGCGCTGCGCCCAGTATTACATGAACCACCGCTGGCTCGGCGGCACGCTGACGAACTGGACCACCGTGTCCAACTCGATCCGTCAGCTGCGTGAGCTGAACGCGATGTTCGAAAGCGGCGGCGGCAGCGGCCTCACCAAGAAAGAACTGCTCGACCTGGAGCGCCGCCGCGACAAGCTGCAGCGCGCCCTCGGCGGTATCGCGGACATGGGCGGCCTTCCGGCTGCGATCATCGTGATCGACACGAACAAGGAAGCCATCGCCGTCCAGGAGGCCCGCAAGCTGGGTATCCCGGTCGTTGCCGTGCTCGACACGAACTGCGACCCGGCCGACGCTGATTACGGCTTCCCGGGCAATGACGACGCGGCCCGCGCCATCTCGCTCTACTGCAACCTGTTTGCAGATGCCGTGCTGGATGGTCTGGCTGAGTCCACGGCGGGTCTCGGCATTGACCTGGGCGCGTCCTCGGATGTGGCCACGCTCGCAGACGCGGACGTGAAACTCGCAGATGAAGAAGCGGCTGGCGGCGTCTGAAACGCTGCCTCCGGCAACGCAAACTGAAGGATCGATCTCATGGCTGAGATTACGGCGGCGCTCGTCAAGGAACTTCGTGAGAAGACCGGCGCGGGCATGATGGATGCAAAGAAGGCCCTCGTCGAGAATAACGGCGATCAGGCCGCGGCCGTTGAATGGCTGCGCGCCAAGGGCCTGTCGAAGGCCGCGAAAAAATCGGGCCGGGCGGCGGCTGAGGGCCTTGTGGCCGTCAAGCTGTCGGCTGATGGCAAGACCGGCGCCATTGTCGAGCTGAACGCTGAGACAGACTTCGTTGCCCGCAACGAGATCTTCCAGAAATCGCTCGACGGTATCGCAACTGTCGCCCTCGGCGTTGACGGGGATGTTGAGGCGCTTGCCGCTGCTCCGTCGCCGGACGGCGATGGCACGGTCGATGACCTCATCAAGCGCATGATCGCCACCATCGGCGAGAACATGACGCTACGCCGTTTCAAGCGCCTGACCTCGACGGGCCGGGTTGCCGCTTACATTCACAACGCCGTCGTGCCCGGCATGGGCAATGTCGGCGTGCTTGTCTCGGTCGAAGGTTCGGGTGACCTGGAAGACGCTGGCCGCAAGGTTGCGATGCATGTCGCGGCCACTTCGCCGGCTGCTGCCACCACGGACGAGCTGGACCCCGTCCTCGTCGAGACCGAGAAGCGCGTGCTGACCGAACAGGCCCGCGAGAGCGGCAAGCCGGAAGCGGTGATCGAGAAGATGATCGTCGGCCGGATGCAGAAGTTCTACAAGGAAGTCGTGCTCGTCGAGCAGCCTTTCATCATGGATCCCGACAAGACCGTCGGCGAATTCCTGAAAGGCCAGGGCGCCGCGCTGAAGGGCTTTGTCCACTTCAAGCTGGGTGAGGGCGTCGAAAAGGCGGCCGACAACTTTGCTGATGAAGTGGCCGCACTCACAAAAGGTTCCTGATCGGGCTTGCCTTTGAGCCCGGCAGAGGCTTTGAACAGTCCCGGCCACTCGAAGCGGGTGGCCGGGATTTTTGTATCTTGCTTACCCGCCCGGGAAGCGTGAGGGTGTTAGACATGCCGTCCGGCGAAGCCGATCTCCCGAAGTTGAAATACCGCCGTGTCCTGCTGAAACTGTCAGGTGAGGCCCTTATGGGTCCCGGCCAGTTCGGCATTGACATCCCGACCTGCGAGAAATTCGCCAAGGCAATCGCGGATGCGCGGGCGGCCGGCGCTGAAATGTGCCTCGTCATTGGCGGGGGCAATATCTTCCGCGGTGTTGCTGGCGCAGCGAAAGGCATGGACCGCGCGCAGGCTGATTCGATGGGGATGCTCGCCACCGTCATGAACGCCCTGGCGATGCAGAGCGTGCTGGAAAGCAAGGGCGTGCCGACCCGCGTCCAGTCCGCCATCAGCATGGATGCGATCTGTGAGCCCTATATCCGCCGCCGCGCCCAGCGGCACATGGAGAAGGGCCGCGTCGTGATCTTCGCCGCCGGCATCGGCAATCCGTTCTTTACCACCGATACAGGCGCCGCCCTGCGGGCCATCGAAATGAACTGCGATGCCCTCCTCAAGGGCACCCAGGTCGACGGCGTCTACACGGCCGACCCGAAACTGGACGCCAGCGCGACCCGCTATGATGCCGTCGCCTATCAGGAACTGCTCGCCAAGGACCTGCGCGTGATGGATTCCTCCGCTGTCAGCCTGATGCGCGACAACAATATTCCGATCGTCGTATTCTCCCTGAAAGAAGAGGGATCCCTGCTGAACGTCCTCTACGGCCGCGGCACGTCCACGACGATCAGCAACAAAGGGAGCTGACCAGATATGAGCTACAGCAAACAGGATCTCGAACGCAGGATGGACGGCGCGCTGGCCTCGCTCGCCTCTGAATTCGCGGGCCTCAGGACAGGCCGTGCTTCCGTAAACCTGCTGGATTCCATTCAGGTTCCGGCCTATGGCGGCGTCGTGCCGCTCAGCCAGGTCGCCTCAGTCACGGTGACTGATACGCGGATGCTGTCTGTGAATGTCTGGGACAAGTCCGTTGTGGGCGCGACAGACCGGGCCATCCGGGATTCCGGCCTCGGCCTGAACCCGGTCATGGACGGCCAGACGCTGCGCATCCCGATCCCGGCGCTGAATGAGGAACGCCGCGTCGAGTTGACCCGCATTGCCGGAAAGTATGCCGAAGCCGCCCGGGTGGCTGTGCGCAATGTCCGCAGGGACGGGATGGATACGCTCAAGAAAATGGAAAAAGATGGCGAAATCAGCGAAGATCGCCATCGCGCGTTGACTGAAGAAGTGCAGAAGCTGACGGATGCCTTTGTTCAACGGGTCGATGAGGCCCTGAAAGCGAAGGAAGCGGAGATCATGCAGGTTTAATGTCCAGGGTGATTGCCCCGACAGATCTTGCGGCGGCTGGGCCCGGTCCTGCTGTCCCGCAGCACGTGGCGATCATCATGGATGGCAATGGCCGCTGGGCAACGGCCCGGCACCTGCCGCGCACCGCTGGCCATGAGCGCGGCGTTGAAGCCCTGCGCCGGACCGTTGAGGCGGCCGGAGACCTCGGCATCCGCTACCTGACCGTCTTCTCCTTCTCGACTGAAAACTGGCGCCGGCCCGCTGCCGAAGTCAGCACGCTGTTCAGCCTGCTCAAGACCTATGTGCAGCTCGACCTTGCCCGCCTCAAGCGGGAAGGGGTCCGCATCCGGGTCATCGGTGAGCGGGGCGGGCTTCCGCCGGACATCGCAAGCCTCGTCTCGATGGCAGAGGCCGAAACGCGTGATAATGCGCGGTTCAATCTGACCATTGCCTTCAATTATGGCTCGCGCGATGAAATCGCCCGCGCCGCCTCGGCGTTCGCCCGGGATGTGGCAGACGGAAAGTGCAGCGCAGACATCCGCGAGGCCGACTTTGCCCGCTACCTCGACACGAGCGGTCTTCCTGACCCTGACCTGATGGTCCGGACCAGCGGTGAGTACCGGATCAGCAATTTCCTGCTCTGGCAGGCTGCCTATGCGGAGCTGGTGTTTCTGGATGTGCTCTGGCCCGATTTTGGCCGCGCGCAGCTTGAAGAAGCCCTCCGGCGCTACGCCGAACGGGAGCGCAGGTACGGCGCGGTCTCGCCGGGAGCCGGCTGATGGGCGATTGGACACCGGCCGACCGGCGGTTTTCCGAATTACCTTTGCGCCTCGCTTCTGCCCTTGTCCTTATTCCGCTGGCTCTTGGCGCCGTCTGGATGGGCGGTATCTGGCTCGCTGCCGCGTGTGCGGCATTCGCCTATGTGATGATGCTGGAATGGTGCGGGATGAGCGCGGCGGCACAGCCGCGCATCCAGGCGGTGCTTGGCGCGGTTTTTGGGTTGTCGCTCGCGGCAAATGAACTGTGGCTGCCGGTGGCCGCCCTGATGGCGGGAGGCGTCTTTGCGGTGCTCACGGCCCATGGGGGCGCGAAGGCCCGTCTGACCGCAGGGTTTGGCGTCATCTACGTCTATGCGATGGTCGGGGCGCTCTATGGCCTGCGCGAGGGGCCATGGGACGGGCGCGCCGCCGCGCTGTATTTCATGTCCTTCGTCTGGGCTTCGGATGCAGCCGCTTACTTTGTTGGCCGGGCCCTGCGGGGGCCCCGGCTGCTGCCGAGCGAGAGCCCGAACAAGACCTGGAGCGGCGCGTTGGGCGCGATCATCGCCTGCAGCGTTTGCGGCTATTCGGCCGCCAGCCTACAACAGGCCGATCACGGGATCTGGATCATGACCGGCATTGCCATTTCAATCTTTGCACAGGCCGGCGACCTGTTCGAAAGCGGCCTGAAACGGCGCTTCAAGGTCAAGGATTCCGGCACGATCCTGCCCGGCCATGGCGGGCTGCTCGACCGTGTGGACGGCCTTGGTGCGGTCAGCATTGCGGGCTGCCTTGCATTGGCCGCAATCCCGGGCTTTTCAGGCGCTTTGGGGCTGTAGGACATGGCGGCGCGGCGCATTTCCATCGCGGGTTCGACAGGGTCGATCGGCTGTTCAGCCGTCGATGTGATCCAGCATGCCCGCGATACCGGCGCCGGTGACTTCGAAATCGTTGCCCTGGCCAGCGGCAGCAATGTGGAGAGGCTCGCTGAGCAGGCTTTGCTGCTCCGACCGGAACTCGCTGTCATCGCAGACGAAACTCGCCGGGAAGAACTCGACGCCCGGCTTTCGGGAAGCGGAATCAAGGTCGCTGCAGGCACCTCCGCCCTCAACGAGGCTGCCGCCATGCCGTGCGACCGGTTCCTGGCGGCCATCGTTGGGGCTGCCGGTCTCGAATCGACGCTTTCTGCCGTGCGCGCCGGCAATGATGTCGCTATCGCGAACAAGGAAAGCATCGTCTGTGGGGGGCAGGTGATCCTCAGCGAGGCACAGAAATACGGCGCAAAAGTCCTGCCGGTGGACTCAGAGCACAGCGCGATCTTCCAATGCCTCGGAGATGGCCGCTCCATCGAGCTGTTAACGATCACTGCCTCCGGCGGGCCGTTTCGCACGGCCAGCCTCGAAGAAATGGCCCGGGCGACGCCGGCTCAGGCCGCAGCCCACCCCAACTGGTCGATGGGGGTCAAGAATTCCATCGACAGCGCCACCCTGATGAACAAGGCGCTGGAGTTCATCGAGGCCTCTGTCCTGTTCGACATGCCGCCTGAGCGGATCGATGTCGTCGTGCACCCGCAATCCATCGTGCACGGCATGGCGCATTTCACCGACGGGTCGGTGATTGCGCAGCTCAGCACGCCCGACATGAAGGCCCCGATTTCCTATGCTCTCGGCTGGCCGGACCGGATCCCGACCACGGTGAACCGGCTGCACCTGTCCCAGCTCGCAAGGCTTGATTTCGAGGAAGTGGACGAGGCGCGATTCCCCGCAATCCGGCTCGCGCGCGAGGCGATCGCGCTCGGCCCCGGGGGACGGGTTGTATTAAATAGCGCTAATGAGGCAGCCTTCGAGGCGTTTACCAACGGATCCTGCGGATTTCTGGACATTACAAGGTCAGTGGAAGACGCACTCGAGCGCTTTTCTTCCGGCAGTTTTGCCTCTAGCAAATGCGAAACGCTTGAGGAAATTGCGGAAGTTGGCCGGTATGGGGCATTTCTTGCATCTGACTGGCTGGAACGCGCCCGAAAGCGGGCAGGAGGGTGATCACAGTGGATCAAGTTCTCAGCCAGGGCCCGCTTTTTATTGTGTGCCTTATCTTCATGATGGGCATCGTGGTCGTGGTTCACGAATTCGGGCACTATCTCGCAGCCCGTTACTATGGCGCGGCGGTTGAGTCGTTCTCGGTCGGTTTCGGCAAGACATTGTTCGAACGCCGTGATTCGAGGGGCACGCGCTGGCGGCTGAACATGGTCCCGCTGGGCGGCTTCGTCGCCTTTATCCCTGAACCCAAACAGGACGCACCCGCGCCGGCGCCTGACGAGCCTGTCATTCGGGGCGTGCCTTTTGATTCGCTGAAGCCTTTCCCCAAGATCGTTGTCAGCCTCGCCGGCCCGGTTGCCAATTTCATCCTCGCCATCCTGATGTTTGCGCTGATCATCTGGGCCAACGGGATCGGGCGCTACACGGTTGTCTTCGCGGATGTTCTGCCCGGGCAGCCGGCTGCCGAGGCCGGGGTCGAGCAGGGGGACCGCCTCCTTCAGATCAACGGGCGTGAGATCCGCAGCCGCGGGGACGCGCTCTCGATCATCCTCGTCAACCCGAATCAGGGCCTGACCTTCTCGCTGCAGCGCGGTGAGGAGATGCTGGACCTGATCGTCACACCGCAGGAAGTCGTCAGGCCCAACGAGTTCGGGCAGATCGTCCCGCAGAGCACGATCGGCGTGCGAATGGGCCAGGTAGAGTGGATGGAGCCGGTCCGGCACGGGCCGCTCGGATCGCTCGCCGCCGGCACGATGCAGACCGGCCGGACGATCGAGCAGACGGTGACGATGCTCAGCCGCATCATCACCGGCAACATGTCCATCCACACCATGTCCGGTCCCGTCGGGATTGGCGACATCTCCCGCAGGGTCGTGAACCGTGTCGTCGAGCATCCGACGCTGACGCCGTGGCAAAAGACCCAGCAGCTTTTCTGGATGCTGATGAGCCTGTGCGCGGCTGTCTCGGTCGGGGTCGGATTCTTCAACCTGCTGCCACTGCCAGTGCTGGATGGCGGTCGGGTTGTGTTTCATGCATACGAAGCTGTGACCGGGGCGAGGTTGCCCGGCCAGGTGGAGGCGATGGCATTGCGGACAGGCTTATTCCTGCTGCTTTTGCTGGTGGTTGTTATCACCTGGGGCGATATCCTCGAGACCGGACTGTTCGGGCGGGGGGGCGGCTGACCGACCGTTGGCCCTAGACAGAAAGTGTTTTCCAAGATGCGCAAGTTTCTCGCAGCCACTGTTCTTGCTTCGAGCACGCTCGGCCTAGGTATCAATAATTTCGGGATGCTGGCCGAGGCTCAGGAAGATGTGCGCTATGGCGGCACCATCCGGAGCATTCTGGTCGAAGGCAACCAGCGGATCGAGGCGCGCACGGTCCAGTCCTACCTGCTGCTGGAGCCGGGCGACCCGTTTGATCCGGAGCGGATTGACCTGTCGCTGAAGACGCTGTTCGCGACCAACCTGTTCGCCGACGTCTCGATTGACCGGCGCGGGGATGACCTTCTGATCCAGGTGGTCGAAAACCCGATCATCAACCGCGTCATCTTCGAGGGCAACCGGGCCCTGCGCGATGACAAGCTGCGCGAGGAAGTCCAGGCCGCGCCGCGCGGCGTGTTCACCGCTGCCCGCGTTCAGGCAGACGTGCAGCGCATTCTCGAACTTTACCGCCGGTCTGGCCGCTTCGCAGCCAAGGTGGAGCCGCAATACAAGCCACTTGCCCAGAACCGCGTCGACCTGATTTTCGAAATCACCGAAGGCCCGACGACCGGCGTGCGCGCCATCAACTTTATCGGCAACAAGGCCTATTCGGACTCCCGGCTGCGCAGCGAGATCGTCACGCGCCAGTCGCGGCTGTGGCGCTTCTTCAGCTCCAACGACAATTACGATGCCAACCGGCTGGAGTTCGACCGGGAAAAGCTCCGTGAGTTCTATCAGAACAACGGCTATTACGACTTCCGCGTCGTCTCGGCCGTGGCGGAAATGACGCCGGACCAGAGAGACTTCTACATCACCTATACGGTCGATGAGGGGCGCCAGTATGATTTCGGCACCATTCGTGTCGAGACGGCCCTGGAAAAGCTCGATGCGGATGTGCTGCGGTCGGTCGTCCCGATCCAGGAAGGGCAACTTTTCCGCGGGTCATTGATTGAAGCGACGATCGACTCCCTCACCTACGCCGCCGGTATCGCGGGCTACGCCTTTGTGGATGTCCGGCCCCAAGTCAGCGTGAATGAGCAGACCGGCCGCATCGACATCACCTTCGCAATCGATGAAGGCCCGCGCGTCTACATCGAGCGGATCAACATTGTGGGCAACACCCAGACGCTTGATCGCGTGATCCGCCGTGAGCTGAGAATTTCGGAGGGCGATGCCTTCAACCGAATCCTGCTCGACCGTTCGCGCAACCGGGTTCGCGCCCTCGGCTTCTTCAAGAATGTCGAGATCACCGAGACACCAAGCGAGCAGCCGGACCGGACAATCGTCGAACTGAAAGTCGAGGAGCAGTCGACCGGCGAACTTTCGTTTGCTGCCGGCTTCTCCTCGGTCGATGCCTATCTGTTCGATCTCAGCGCTTCGCAGCGCAACCTGCGGGGCCGTGGCCAATCGGTCGTTGCCCGCACCTCGCTTTCCAGCCGGCAGCAGGTTGTAGACCTTCGCTTCACAGAACCGCGCTTCCTCGACAGGAACCTCTCGGCCGGTGTTGAGATGTTTGCGACCCGGCAGGATTTTGAAGAGTTCACTGGCTTCAAGAGCGAGACAATCGGCGGCGGTCTGCGCATGGCCTTCCCGCTGTCGGACCGGATGCAGATGGGCCTCAGCTATCGTCTGCAGTCGGATGATGTGAACATCACCGACCGGAACATCATCATTGACGAAAACGGCAATCTCCTCCGCACGATCGTTCAGATTGCGGGCCAGGATACGCCCGATGATCCGTTCGATGACTTGTTCCGGGAGCCGCGCCCGGAAGATGTGGGTCCAGGTGAGTTTCTGGTCGATATCTGTGATCCGGCTTACCTGTTCCGCGACACGATCTGCCGATCGGAGCGCAACGATATCTCGAGCATCATCGGCTACAGTTTGTTCCTTGACCGGACGAATGACCCGATCTCGCCAACGCGCGGCTTTGACCTTCGCTTCAGCCAGGACATTGCCGGCATCGGCGGGGATGTGCGCTATATCCGCACCGAGGCAGGGCTGTCCTTCTATCGCGGCATCTGGCGCGATGTGGTGGCAAGCGCGCGCTTCGCCGGCGGTTACGTGCATACACTCGACGAGCAGCAAGGCGTGCGGATCAACAACCGGTTCTTCCGGGGTGGCAGCACGTTCCGCGGATTTGATGTCGCGGGCCTTGGGCCGCGTGAAATCCTGCGAATTTTTGATCCGAACACGGGCGAAATCGTTGATACGCGCCGCCTCAACTCGCTTGGCGGCAACGCCTACTATCAGGGTACGTTCGAATTGACCGTGCCCAACTTCATCCCGGAGGAATACGGGATCCGGAGTGCAGTCTTTGTGGATGTCGGCTCACTGGGGCTGTTGTCCGATGTCGACAAGGGCGATCCCATTTTCATCACGGATCCGGCGATTCTCGGTCTTGGCGATCTTAATGCCGTCAGACTGACAAAGGACTCGCTATCGCTTCGGGCGTCGGCTGGTCTCAGTGTTTTCTGGGACTCGCCATTCGGACCCATCCGGTTCGACTTCTCTCAGATCATTCGCAGGGAAGAGTATGACCGGACCGAAACCTTCCGCTTCTCGACCTCAACACGGTTCTGAGCCTCTCAGCCCCCATCAGGATAACCTGCCATGACCCTTTTCCGCTTTCTCCTCGCCGCACTGGCGATTTCGCTGGCGTCTATCATCCACGCAGTCCCGGCCGCACATGCTCAGGGTACGACCATTATCGTGATCGATGAACTTCGCATCTTCCAGGAAAGCCGCGCGGGCCGTGATATCGTGACCAAGCTGCAGAACATCCGTACCCAGCTTGATGGCGAAGTCGCTCCGCTTGCCCGGACGGTGGATACACTGGCCGAAGCGCTGCAGCCGAAACTTCAGGGCAAGACACCAGAGCAGATTTCGGCGGACGCAGCGATTGTCGCTGAGTTCAACACCTTCCAGCAACGCCGCCAGGAGCTTGCGCAGCGCCAGCAGGTCGTCTCCCAGGAGTTCACGCTCACCCGGCAAAAGGCGCTGGCTGATTTCAACACCGCGCTGGAACCGGTCGTCCTGGAAGTGATGCGTGAGCGCGGTGCCCAGATCGTGATCGAAAAGGACATGGCTTTGGTCGTTGCGGACAGTGTTGATGTCTCCGCCGATGTCATCTCCAAGCTCGATCAGCGTACACCGGCGATTGCTGTGACCCGCCAGCGCCTGCCGGCCCAGCAACAGTAACCGGTTGCCCGTATGGCCGTCGATCCCCGCTTTTTTGCTCCGGAAGCACCCTTGTCACTTGGACAGGCTGCGGAGCTGACAGGCGCGGATCTGGCCGGCGATGCGGATTTCCAGATCGCGGGTATCGCTTCATCAGCCCATGCCCGCCCCGGCGAACTCGCATTCCTTGACGGAGATGGGCGGGCGGCGCCGGATCTGAGCCCGGCTCTCCAAGCTGTTGTGACGACGCCTGCAATGCGCGGGCATGTGCCAGAAGGCGTGAGCGTCCTGGAAACCCGCTTCGCGCGGCACGCCCACAGCGTCATCGCAAAGGCGCTGTTCCGGCCTCGCCACCTGATGCCAACCGGCAGCGAGCGGCTGAATGAGAACGCCTCGATCCATCCCAAAGCGCTCATTGCTCCGGGCGCGGTGGTTGGGGCAGGGGCTGCAATAGGAGAGGGCACGGTCGTTCTTCCCAATGCAGTCATCGGCCCGGGGGTCCAGATCGGGCGCAACTGTGTCATTGGCGCCGGTGTGTCGATCATCTGCGCGCTGATCGGCGACCATGTCTCCATTCTCTCCGGTGCGCGGATCGGAGAGGCCGGGTTCGGCGTGTTGAGCGGTCCAGCCGGCGCAGAGGACGCGCCTCATTTCGGCCGTGTGATTATCCAGGACCATGTCACGATTGGTGCAAATACCTGTATCGACCGCGGCGTGTTCGAGGACACGATCATCGGTGAGCGCACCAAGATCGACAATCTCTGCCAGATTGCCCACAATGTTCAGCTCGGGCGCAGCGTGATCGTGGCCGCCTTCGGCGGCATCTCCGGCTCCGTCCGCGTCGGCGACGGGTCCATGCTCGGCGGCCGGGTCGGCATTGCGGATCATGTCACGGTGGGTGAGCGCGTCAGCCTCGCCGCTTCGGCAGGCCTTTTCCGGGATGTGGATGCCGGCGAAACCTGGGGCGGCACACCGGCGAAACCGATCCGGCAGTGGATGCGCGAGATTGCCTGGTTGCAGAAGCAGACAAACCCCAAGAAAACCAGCTGATATCCCGGTCAGCAGCCAAGCAGCAGGGCAGGCGCCGCATGAGCGTTCAAATCCATCCCACCGCCTTCGTCGAAGAAGGTGCGATCCTTCATCCCGGCGTGCGCATCGGGCCATTCTGCCATGTCGGTCCAAACGTTGAATTGGGCGCCGGCACAGAGCTCATGTCCCACGCGGTGGTGACAGGCCACACCACGCTGGGCGAGAACTGCACGCTCTATCCGCACGCTGTGCTGGGATCTGACCCGCAGGTGATCGGCGTGCGCGCGCCGCCAGACTCCCGGCTCGAAATCGGCGCGGGCAGCGTGTTCCGCGAATTTGCCACCGCCCATAGCGGCTCGCCGAAGTCCGGAGGCGTTACCCGCGTCGGTACGGGTTGCTACGTCATGGTCGGCGCACACATCGCGCATGATTGCCGCATCGGCAACAATGTGGTGATGGCGAACAATGTCTCCCTCGCTGGCCATATCGAGGTAGGCGACCATGTCTGGTTTGGGGGCTCTGCTGCGGTCCACCAGTTCACGCGGATTGGCCGCAACGCCTTTATTGGAGGTGGCGCCATTTTGGTAGAGGATGTGATTCCGTTCGGGTCGGTTGTCGGCAATCATGCGAAACTCGCGGGCCTGAATGTGGTCGGCCTCAGACGCCGGGGCTTCAGCAAATCTGACATGCATACCATTCGCGCCGCCTACCGCGCGATCTTTGAGGGAGAAGGTCTCTTCCAAGACAGACTGGCTGCCGCAGCCGAAACCTATGCTGCTCAGCCTCTGGCCATGGAGCTGATCGACTTCATTCGCGAGGGCGGCGACCGGCCCATCTGCAAGCCGGCCTGAGCCATGAGCGCGCCGCTGGGTCTCATCGCAGGGCTCGGCGACCTACCGGTCGCCATCGCCGAGAATGCTGAGGCCAGCGGGCAGGGCGTCTATGTCATCCGTCTGAAAGGCTTTGAAGAGCCCCGCCTCGCTTCCTTTCCGGGTAGCGTTGCCGGTCTCGGCGAAGTGGGCGCGGTGCTGGAACGGCTCAAATCTGCCGGGTGCCGGGATGTGGTGTTCGCCGGCAATGTCAGCCGTCCGGATTTCAGGAACCTGAAGCTCGATCTCAAGGGTCTCTCGATGCTGCCGAAAGTCCTGGCTGAGGCCCGGCGCGGCGATGATGCGCTGCTGCGGGTCCTCGTTTCGGAATTCGAGCGCAGCGGCTTCAACGTCATAGGCAGCGATGCAGCCCATCAAGCCCTCCTGGCGCCAGCCGGCTTGATCTGCGGTCCGATGCCGGCCCCTGAAATCATGGCGGACATCGAAACTGCCGCCCGCGTCGCCGCTGCAACCGGCGCCCTCGATATTGGGCAGGGCTGCGTCGTGTGTGACGGGCTGGTCCTGGCTGTCGAGGCGCAGGAGGGCACGGACGCCATGCTGCGCCGGTGCGCCAGCTTGCCCGAGGCGATCCGGGGCACACCGTCTGAGCCGCGAGGCGTCCTTGTGAAGCGTCCGAAGCCGCTTCAGGAACGCCGGATCGACCTGCCGACAACGGGCGTGTCCACTGTTGAACTGGCTGCGGCAGCCGGGCTGGCAGGCATCGCCATCGAGGCAGGGGGCGCCCTGATGCTCAATCGCGCCGGCATGATCGAGGCGGCAGAGGCGCATGGCCTGTTCCTGTTCGGCTTCGCGCCTGAGACCGGCCTGCCGTGAGCGGGCAGCACATCTACTTCGTTGCAGCGGAAGCCTCCGGCAGCCTGCTCGCGCTCGAAGTGATCTCGGAGATACGTGATCGGCGCCCCGATGTACAGATCAGTGCCATTGGCGGCCGCGAGCTTTCGGCAGCGGGCCTCGTATCACCGGTCGATGTGTCGCCGCTCTCGGTTCTCGGATTTCTGGAAGGTATCAAGGCTTATGGCGATGTCGTGCGGCTCGCCGATGCGGCCTGCGCCGAGATCATTCGGGCCGCACCCGATGTGGTTGTCCTCGTCGACTCCTGGGGCTTCATGCTGCGGGTTGCGCAGCGCCTGAGGCTTGCGGCGCCGCACATCCGTCTCGTCAAGCTGATCGGCCCGCAGGTCTGGGCGACACGGCCCGGCCGGGCGCGCACCTTGGCGTCTACCGTCGATCATTTGCTGTGCATGTACGATCTGGAGGGGCCGTTTTATGAGCCTTTTGGCCTCAAAACGACGGTCATCGGCAACCCCGCCCTGCATCGCGGTGGGCGCGGTGACCGGGAGGGCTTCCGCGCAGCGTACAAGCTCGCCCCGGAGGACAGGGCCATCCTGATCCTGCCCGGCAGCCGCACGAGCGAGGTCCGGCGTGTCGCGCCTGCGATGATGGACGCAGCTCGCCTGATCCGAAAAGCTGATCCTCAGGTGCGGTTGTTCGTTCAGCCGGCAGGTTCGATCAGCGAACAGTTCAAGGCGCGCTTCTCTGCAGACCTTGGCGTCTTTACGCTGCTTGAGGATGAAAAGGCCCGCTTTGACGCGATGGCCGGCGCGGATGTCGTGATCGCCTGTTCTGGCACGGTGACCAGTGAAGTCGCGATGCAGGGAACCCCGATGGCGGTCTGCTACAAGACCGGCTGGATGACCTGGGCGCTTGCGCGAGGCCTCCTCTACAAGCGCACGCACATCACCCTGCTCAATATTCTGAATGAAGACAGCCCGGTGGTCCCTGAATTCGTACAGACCCAGCTGAAGCCAGATCTGATCGCACGCACCGTCTCAGGCTGGCTGCAGGATCCGGAAGCCCTCAATGCGCAAAAACGGCGTCAGGCTGAAGCCTTGCCGCGCCTCATTCAAACAGAAACCCCGGCGGCACGGGTGGCCGCCGGGGCAATCCTGTCAGAGCTGGCTCAGGCCGGCCGGTTGGCGATCGAGACGTAGTCCCGCATCGGCGCGCCAGTGTAGATCTGGCGCGGACGGCCGATCTTCTGGGTCGGATCGTCCAGCATTTCGTTCAGCTGCGAGACCCAGCCAACGGTCCGGGCCACTGCGAACAGCACCGTGAACATCTTGGTCGGGAAGCCGATCGCCTCGAGGATGATACCCGAATAGAAATCGACGTTCGGGTAGAGCTTCTTCGCAACGAAATAGTCGTCCTGCAGCGCGATCCGCTCGAGCTCCATTGCCACCTGCAGCAGCGGGTGGTCACGCAGGTCCAGCGCATCGAGCACTTCATGCGCTGTCTTCGCCATCACCTTGGCGCGCGGGTCGTAGTTCTTGTAGACGCGGTGACCGAAGCCCATCAGGCGCACGCCGCTCGACTTGTCCTTCACCTTCTTCACGAAGTCCGGAACGTTATCGACCGTGCCGATCTCCCGCAGCTGGCGGAGGGCCGCTTCGTTCGCGCCGCCATGGCTTGGGCCCCAGAGGCTGGCAACACCTGCCGCGATGGCCGCAAACGGGTGAGCGCCCGACGAGGCAACAAGGCGCACGGTCGAGGTCGATGCGTTCTGCTCGTGATCGGCGTGCAGCATGAAGAACCGGTCCATCGCGCGCGCGACAACCGGGTTCACTTCATAGTCCTCGGCCGTCACCGAGAAGCACATGTTGAGGAAGTTTTCGGAATAGGACAGCCGGTTCAGAGGGTCGATGAACTTCTGGCCGATGTTGTATTTCATGCAGCGGGCGGCAATCGTCGGCATCTTGGCGATCAGTCTGATCGAGCTGATACGGCGTTCTTCCGGATCCTCATTGCCCATCGCGCCCGGATAGAAAGCCGCCATGCCGCCGACGGCGCCGGTCAGCATCGCCATCGGGTGGCTGTCACGCCGGAAGCCGTCGAAGAAGCGGTCCTGCTGAGTGTGAAGCAGGGTGTGCTGGCGGATTTCCTTCCAGAAATCATTGTATTGTTCGCGGCTGGGCAGCTCGCCATTCAGCAGCAGGTAGCAGAGCTCGATATAGTTCGAATGCTCCGCCAGCTGCTCGATCGGATAGCCGCGGTGCAGCAGGATGCCTTCATCCCCGTCGATGAACGTGATCTGGCTCTCGCAGCTGCCCGTGGAGGTGAAGCCCGGGTCCAGCGTGAAATGATCCGTCTCGGCATAGAGCTTCCGGATATCGATCACGTTCGGGCCATGCGATCCCGAATAGACCGGCAGGTCAACGGCCTTGCCGTTCACTTCGAGCTTTGCCGTTCCAGCGTTCTTGACCTTGTTTTCCATCAGCCTCTTACCCTGTCTGCTATAGTTGGGCCGGTCTGAGCCGATGCTCAGCCGGCAAGTTGATCCCCGATACGCGCGAGCGTTTCCTCCCGGCCGAGCCATTCCATCACCGGCGCGAGGTCCGGTGCAGGAAGGCCGCCGGTCAGAGCGGCTCTGAGTGCTGGTCCAATCTGCCCCATGGATTGGCCTGTTGCAGCGCAATATGCCGCGATTGCTGCGGAAATGCCAGCCGCCGACCAGTCCTGCAATGTGTCGAATTCCCGCCTGATTGCAGCCAATCTGGCTTTGCCTTCATCGGACAGGGCCTTGACCGCTCCTTTACCTAACGGCAAGGGGCGGCGGACCCTCAGGAATTCAAATGCTGCGGCCAGTTCGATCAGCGTGCTGCCGCGCTCTTTCAAAGTGGGCAGGGCATTGCGGATGCGCGTCGTGTCCTCAGGCGTCAGTGCGCCGCTGGCCTCAAGAAACGGGACCAGCAGGCCGAACAACCGGTCTTCATCTGCCGCCCGGATAAAGTGGGCGTTGACCGCGGCGAGCTTGTCGAGGTCCAGCCGGGCAGGGGCCTTGTTGATGCCGGAGATGTCAAACGCTGCAATCGCTTCGGCTTCAGTGAATATTTCCTGGTCTCCCTGGCTCCAACCGAGGCGCAGGAGATAAGCCTTCATGGCCTCGGGCAGGTAGCCCATGTCCCGGTAAGCCGTCGTCGAGAGCGCGCCATGGCGTTTCGACAGTTTGGCGCCGTCCTGCCCATGGATCATCGGGACGTGCGCAAACTGAGGCACATCCCAACCCATGGCCTCATAGATGGGCACCTGGCGGAAGGTGTTGCGCAAGTGATCGTCGCCGCGGATGACATGCGTCACGCCCATGTCATGGTCATCGACGACCACGGCGAGCATGTAGGTCGGCGTTCCATCGGCGCGCAGCATCACGAGGTCATCGATTTCCGAGGCATCAATCGTGATCGTTCCCTGCACGCCGTCTTCGAGGGTCCGGGATCCGGCCTCCGGTGCGCGCAAGCGGACTGTAAATGGGGCGTCCGGTGCTGGCGGTTCGCCGCCGCTCCGCCAGGGGGAACGGAAAGGGGCAAGCAGCGCATCAGCTTCGGCCCGCAGCGCCTCGCGCTCTGCGTCGCTGAGGCCTTCCTGCCGCGCGGCAGCGCGCTTCTGCTCGCCCAGATCCCGCCGCGCCTGCAGCTCCTCCGCCGTCACGTAACATCGGAACGCTGTGCCTCGCCGGATCATTTCGTGCGCGACGGCAGCATGGCGCTCAGCCTGCGCCGACTGCATCACTGGCGGCTCGTCCGCCGTCAGCCCTAGCCACTCCATCGCGTCAAGGATGGCAGCTGTTGCCTCGGGGGTTGAACGTTCCCGATCAGTGTCCTCGATCCGCAGCAGGAACTTTCCGCCATGGCGGCGCGCAAACAAATAGTTGAAAAGTGCAGTCCGGGCGCCTCCAATATGCAACATTCCCGTTGGGGAAGGGGCAAACCGGGTAACCACGCGCATTCGATCCAGACTCCGAGACACCGGCGCTGGGGCCGTCCTGCGGTGGACAAACACGAGGATGGGGGCAAGTGCAAGAGGGCGGCAGACTCTTGTCACGGGTGAAAACAGAAGCGCCGGCACTGACAGGTGCGCGGCTGCGCCCGCTGCTGCTCGCCTTTGCCGCCTGCGCAGGCGCGGCGATCTATCTGACCTTGCCGTTTGAGCCGCAGCCGGAGGCAACCCTTCTCCTGGCCGGCGCGGTAGCCGTATCACTCCTGATCGTCCGGCAGGTGCGCAGGTCCGACGGGATCTACACTTTGCTAGTTGTCCTTGCGGGCATGAGTGCCGGGTTCGTTGCAGGAATGCTGAAGGCCGCCGATGCCGCTGCCCCCGCCATCCTGTCGGAGACCCGCCCCCTTATGATCGAGGGCTGGGTCACCGCCATCGAGCCTGGTCAGAACGGCGCCCGGCTCAAGATACAGGTACACGCCATCGCCGGGCTCGCCGCCGAGCAAACCCCACGCCAGGTCCGCGTCACCCATATGAGCTCTCTGGAAGTCTTCCCTGGCCGGTTTGTCCGCTGCTGGTCTGTGCTCCGGCCAGCACCGGCACCCTCCCTTCCGGGCGACTATGATTTCCGGCGCCAGGCTTATTTCGATCAGCTGGGTGCGGTGGGATACGTTCAGGGGCGCTGCCGGGGCGGGGCGCTCGGCCGCCCGGTCGGGAGGCTGGATCAGGCGGCTTTATGGATCGCTTCCAAGCGCCGGCTGATTGCCGAGCACGTCAATCGCGCCGGCGGGGAGCGGGCCGGCGGGCTCGCCGCAGCTCTGATCACCGGAGACCGGAGCTTCCTTCGGTTTGAGGATCAGGAAGCCTTGCGAAACACCGGGCTCGCTCACCTGCTCGCCATTTCCGGCCTTCACCTGTCGATTGTTGGCGGCCTCGTCTATCTGATAGCCCGCCGCGCGCTCGCCTTCATCGAGCCTCTGGCGCTTCGCTTTCCGGTTCAGAAAGTCGCGGCGTTTCTCGCCCTCGCAGCCTGTGCGGGATACCTCGTACTGTCCGGCGCCGGCGTATCGACCCAGCGGGCCTTCATCATGGCTTCGATCGTGTTTGCGGCGATCGTGTTCGACCGGTCCGCCGTCAGCCTGCGGACGTTTTCGATTGCGTTGCTCGCGATGGTGCTGATCTGGCCGGAGAGCGTCGTTACGCCGGGTTTCCAGATGTCCTTTGCCGCGACCGGCGCCCTGATCGCGTTCTACGCCAGCTGGCGGTCCCATCGCTCTGCACATCCGGGACGTATCCTCGGGCCGGTAGCCTTCGCCTGGGCGTCGATCAT
Source organism: Hyphomonas sp. (assembly GCF_046313735.1). Lineage (GTDB taxonomy): Bacteria > Pseudomonadota > Alphaproteobacteria > Caulobacterales > Hyphomonadaceae > Hyphomonas. Next base: position 34,781 of record NZ_JBKBXW010000013.1, on the reverse strand, counting down.
CATGACCTCCATCGTCTCTGACGCGGCAACGGCGCCCTATGCCCTCTATCATTTCGACAGGGTTTCACCCGTCGGGCTTTTCACGAACTTCACGGTGATGCCCATCATCACTTTTGTAACCGCCCCGCTCGCGGCAGTGACTTTGATCCTGCTCCCGTTCGGGTTCGCGGATGACGGGCTCGCCTGGTTTGGCAAGTCTCTCGAACTGGTCCTGTGGTTGTCGCATTCCTTTGAATCGCTCTCACCGGGACCTGTCCGTCCCACCGCCGCCATGCCGGCGATGACTCTGGTCCTTTTCTCCCTCGCGATGGCTTGTCTGATCCTGTTCAGGGGATGGCTGCGCATCGTGATGGTCGCCGGCTGGATCATCGCCGGCGCATTCAGCTGGCAGGCCGCCCCGCGCCTCGTCCTGCACTGGTCGCCTTCCGGAGCGGCTTTCATCGCGGGCGAAGACGGCATTGTCCGCCGCCACACTCTGACCAAGGGCGCGGGTCTGTCCCCGCTCAGATACTCATGGGTCGAGGATGCGCCCCCTTGCCCGCAGGAGGCGTGCACCATCACCGCCCTTGGAAAGGTTCAGGTTCGACAGGCACTGCAAGCGGGAGGGCTTGCTGCCGATAAGCCTCAGCCTGTCCTTGAGGTCAGGATAGATGAAGATCCGCCGATAATACTCACCTGGCAGGAGGTGGCAGCCACTGGCGGAACGACCTTGTTCCTGCAGGGCAGTCACCTACGCCTGCGAACGCCTGCGGCCTGCGGCGCGCGCCGATGGGCGCCCTGCGCGGGCAGTCCGGCACCGCCTAATCGTAGCGGCGAATGAGCGCGACGAGCCGTCCTTGCACTTCGACCCGGTCAGGTCCGAAAATCCGCGTCTCGAATGCCGGATTGGCGGCCTCCAGCGCGACGGACGCGCCCTTCCGGCGCAGCCGTTTCAGCGTCGCCTCTTCGCCATCAATCAGGGCCACCACAATATCGCCTGTCTGTGCCGTGCTCGTCCGCTTCAGGATAACCGTGTCGCCATTCAGGATGCCGACCTGGATCATCGAGTCGCCCTGCACCTCAAGCGCAAAGTAATCATCGCCCTCCGGCAGCCCGCCCGGGCTCGCGACCTGGCCATTGTCCTGCTGGATCGCAGAGAGCGGAGAGCCAGCAGCAATCCGGCCCACCAGGGGAATCATCGGCGCGCGGGGCGTCTCGATGCCTTGTGACGTGACCAATGCCGGCCGGAAGTCCCGCCGCTGACGGGAAGCGCCTGTCGGAATGGCCGAATCAGGCAGCTTCAACACTTCCAGGGCCCGGGCCCGGTTTGCGAGGCGCCGGATGAACCCGCGCTCTTCCAGCGCTGTGATCAGGCGGTGAATACCCGACTTGGATGCCAGATCGAGCGCCTCTTTCATTTCGTCGAAAGAGGGGGAAACCCCTGTCTCCTTGATCCTCTGATTGATGAAGAGCAGGAGCTCTTTCTGTTTGCTTGTCAGCATGGTGGCCTCCGCAGGGCGAATCTCTGTTCGCTTTTGTTCTATATGCGTTCCCGCTTCGGGTCAATCGGAACCGGCGGCAACCAGCTCGCGAACCGCCGCTGTTCTGCGGTTTCCCTGCTTCATAAGCCATTCGCCGATCAGGAAACGGCGCGCGCCGGTCATCCGCAGGCGGCAGATAGCGTCTACGGAGGAAATGCCGCTCTCAGATACGAGGTGCCGGCCCGGAGGCAGAAGCGCGGCCAGTCGCTCCGTCACGGTCAGGTCGGTGACCATCCGTTTAAGGTCCCGGTTATTGACCCCGATCAGGGGCGCGGGCAGGCGCAGCGCCCGCTCGAGCTCGGCCTCATCATGCGTCTCGACCAGCACATCCATGCCGAGTTCAACGCTGCTGGCATAAAGCTCCGCCGCCAGAGCATCGTCCGCAGACGACATGATGATCAGGATACAGTCGGCCCCGTGAGCGCGGGCTTCGGCGACCTGGATGGGATCAACCATGAAGTCCTTGCGCAGCATCGGCAGGGTGCACACAGACCGGATCGCTTCAAAATCCGCCAGTGATCCGCCGAAGCTGGGGCCATCTGTCAGCACAGACAGGCAGGCAGCGCCGCCCGTCTCATATTCCTTTGCGATTTCGCAAGGGTTCGCACCCGGAAGAATATCTCCGGCGGAGGGGCTGCGGCGCTTGATTTCACAGATCAGGGCATTCCTGGAGACGGCCGCTGCCTCCAACGCTGCGCCGAACCCGCGCGGCGGGGGAACGGAGCGGGCCATCCGTTCAAAATCGGCAAATGTCCGCCGGGCCTTCAGCGCCCGCACTTCCTCATGCTTATAGGCAATGATGCGATCGAGCGCCGTCGTCATGCCGGCTCCGTCCAGCGAGAAGCAGTCCTCAGCCTGCTGAGCGTTTCAGTCCCCCGGCCACTGTCGATTGCCTCGGCCGCAAGCCCGGCGCCTGTCTTCAGATCCGGCACAAATCCAGCCACCAGGAGGCCCGCAGCGGCGTTCAGCAGCACGATATCGCGGAAGGGGCCTTCGCGGCCATCCAGCAGGTCCCGGATAGCCGCTGCGTTCTCCTCAGGCGCGCCGCCTTCCAGCGACGAGATGGGGCTCACGGGCAAACCGGCATCGCCGGGATGCACCTCGAATTCGTGGAGGCCAGCATCGGACACTTCGCACACCAGCGATCTGCCCGAAATCGAAAGCTCATCGATTCCGTCCAGCCCATGCACCACCCATGCGCGCTTCGCACCGAGCGCAGCAAGCGCTTCCGCCATCGGCCGCACCCACATGCGGTCATAAACGCCGAGCACGGAGTATTCTGCGCCCGCAGGATTCGAGAGTGGGCCGAGCAGGTTGAAGATCGTCCGGATACCGAGCTTGTGGCGGACAGGGGCCACATGCCGCATCGCGGAATGAAAGCTGCGTGCAAACAGGAAGCCTACACCTGCCGTCTCTATACACTCCCGGAACGCGCCGTCCGAGAGTTCCAGTTCAACGCCGAGCGCTTCCAGCACATCGGCAGAGCCTGTCTTCGGCGGGACCGAACGGTTGCCATGCTTGGCCACGCGTCCGCCTGCCGCTGCGATGACGATGGCGCTGGCAGTGGAGGTGTTCAGCGATGTCCAGGGCAGTCCGCCTGTGCCGCATGTATCCAGCAGCGGGCCGTCGACGTTTACGCGGCGCGCATGTTGCCGCATGATCGTTGCGCCGGCGATCAGTTCCTGCGAGGTTTCTCCGCGGACGGCGAGCCCCATCAGGAAAGCGCCAATTTCCTCGGGAGCCGCTTCGCCGGCCAGCAGCAGGCTGAACGCGCCTTCCAGCATCTGCGGGTTCAGCGCCTCGCCGCGCGCAATGGCCCGGATCGCAAGGTTGAGGGCCTCCGGAGTCATGCCGTAACCTTCCTGAGAAAATTGGCGAGCAAGGCATGTCCATGCTCGGTCAGGATGCTCTCCGGATGGAACTGAACCCCATAAACCGGGCGATCTGCATGATGGAATGCCATGATCTCCCCATCATCCGTATGCGCATCAGCGATCAGGCAGCCGGGCAAACTTTCTGGGCTCACAGCGAGCGAATGGTACCGTACCACCTGGAACCGCTCCGGCAGGCCGGTCATGAGGCCACCGCCGCCATGGCTGATCTCCGAGATCTTTCCGTGCCGGATTTCCCGTGCACTGATGACATCTCCGCCATACGCCTGCCCGATGGCCTGATGACCGAGGCAGACACCCAGGATTGGCAGGTCCGCCGGCGCCGTCCGGATCAGGTCGAGGCAGATGCCAGCTTCGTTCGGGGTGCAGGGGCCGGGGGACAACAGGACCGCAGACGGCTTCAATGCCAGTGCTTCTGCAGCCGTCAGTTCGTCATTCCGGACGACATGCGTGCGCCCGCCCAGCTCCTCAAGATAATGGACGAGGTTCCAGGTGAAGCTGTCATAATTGTCGATGACGAGGATCACTGGTCGTACTCATAAGCAGCGGCGAGTTCGGCGGCACGCTTCAGCGCGCCGGACTTGTGCACGGTTTCATCGAATTCATACTCGGCTTCAGAATCGAGCACGACCCCGCCGCCCGCCTGGATATGGATCTGCCCGTCCTTCAGCACCGCTGTACGCAGCGCAATGCAGGTGTCGAGATCGCCGTTCCAGCCGAAATAGCCGACCGCGCCGCCATAGATGCCGCGCCGGTGCGTCTCCATCTCGTCGATGATCTGCATTGCGCGGATCTTCGGCGCGCCGGAGACGGTGCCAGCCGGAAATCCGGCGAACAGGGCATCCACCGCATCAAGCCCGGGGCGCAGATTGCCTTCCACATGGCTGACGATGTGCATGACATGGCTGTAGCGTTCGACGATGAATTGCTCTGTCACTTCGACCGAGCCATAAGCTGCCACCCGGCCCACATCATTGCGGCCCAGGTCCAGCAGCATCAGGTGCTCTGCGCGCTCTTTCGGATCAGACAGAAGGTCTTCGGCGCGTCTTGCATCTTCTGCCGCATCGCCGCTGCGCGGTCGTGTGCCGGCAATCGGGCGGATGGCGACGCGGCCATCGCGCACCCGGACGAGGATCTCCGGGCTCGACCCGACCAGCCTCACATCGCCCAGATTGATATGGAACATGAAGGCCGACGGGTTCAGCCGCCGCAGCGCGCGGTACAGGCTGATCGACTGGCGCGCGTAGGGCGCAGAAAAGCGCTGGCTGGGCACGACCTGGAAGATGTCACCGGCCCGGATATATTCCCTGCACCGGTCGACAATTTCGAAATAGCGCTCCCGGGACGTGTTCGAAACAAGCGCCACCGGCTCGGCATGCCCAGTCTTGGGTGGCACCGAGGGCAGCTGTTCCAGCTTCGCCTCGACCGCGTCCATCAGGGCCTCGATGCCGGCAGTGTCCTCGCCCGAGACGCGCCCCACAAGGATCAGTTCCTGGTAGATATGGTCGAAGATCAGGATGATCCTCGGGATGACCAGCAGCGCTTCCGGAACGCCCAGCCCGTCAGGCCGGGTAATGTTCACCGGCTCGACATGCTGGATCATGTCATAGCCCACATAACCGAACGCACCGGACCCCATCGGGGGCAGGGGCTCATCCGTGGAGGCCTCCGCCATCTTCGCAAAGGCGCGCAGCGCATCTACCGGTGAGCCAGGCATCGGGACGGCATCCGCAAAGCTGGCCGACTGGCTCAGTTCCGCCCGCCCGTCTTGGATGCGCAGCCACACCTCAGGCTCAAGCCCGATGAACGAGTAGCGCCCTAGCCGTTCGCCGCCGGCAATGGACTCAAACAGGAAACTTCCCGGAGCATCCGCTCCCAGCTTCAGCATCGCACCAACCGGTGTCTCGATATCCCCGATGCGCCGCCTGACGATCAGCCGCGCAGTCATCGGTTCCCCGAGATACTCTGCCGGTAGGCGTTGATTGCGGCATTGTTCTCCCGCAGCTTGACCGCCCGGCGGATTTCTTCGCCGAGTGCGATCTCAAGGTCTGCCTGCAGCGAAGCAATGATGTCGCTATTCGCATTCGCGCTGAGCCCCGCAATCACCGACGGGCTGGGCGGGATCACTTCTCGCACTTTCAGAACCGCGAAAAGTTCTGCTGCTCCAGTCGGCAAGGCGACCACATCGCCCTCCCGGGTCATGAAGGCGGCCTGCAGAACGGCGCCCGGCACACCCATGGCCTGGGCATTCAGGCGGGACACCGGTTGCGGCAGGGTCTCAAGCGGGCTGCCCGCTTCCTCCGCAGCCGCTTCAAAGCTGACGTCACCGGACCGGATACGGCCCGTCAGGCGTTCAATGGCGGTGGCGGTGGCTGTCGACAGGCGCTCGGCCATAAGCTGGCGGCGCACCGTCTCGCGAACGGTATCGAACTCGGGCAGCGCTGTCGGGAAGATTTCCCGGGGTGACAGCAGGAGCACAGTGCCGGAAGCGTCGAACCGGCTGCTCAGTTCATTGAGCGGCAACTGGAAGGCCTGTGTCAGCGCCTGCGGAAACGCCGCGAACGTGTCAAACCGGGCGCCTGAAGGCGTTACCCCGTTCCGGTCCAGCGGCATCAGGCTCAGGACCGGGACACCGAGTTCCGCTGCAATCCCTGACAATCCTTCGCCGGCAGCCATCCGCTCATCGAGCGTATCGAGGGCAACGGTCATCTGGAACCGCGCGCGCTCCCGCGCGAGGTTGAGCCGGATGCCCTCGGCCACTTCTTCAAGCGGCCTGACGGCTCCCGGCTGGACCGAGATCAGACGGGTCACCAGCCAGCCATTCGGGGTCTCGCGCGGCCCGAACATTGCGCCGCTCTGGCGTCCCCGGCCAAACATCGCTTCGCGCAGGGCCTCATCCGTAACGTCTGCCGCGCGCCCCGTGCGCAGGCGCAAGGAGGACGAGCCGGGCACTGTGTTGGGATCAGCGCCGCCAGCGAGCAATCCGAACCCGTTACGCGCCAGGTCGCGTGTCGGGAAATACATTTCCACGAAAGTGCGCTGGTCGGGCTCGGAAAACTGTTCCGACTTGGTTGCTTCGTAGATGGTCGCGATTTCCTGCTCGGTCACTTCAACCTGGCCGGTGAAATCATCCGCCGAAATCAGCAGCACATCGAGGGCACGCCGCTCCGGGATACGCAGGGCTTCGATATTGGCATCATAAAAGGCGCGGATTTCTTCGTCCGTAGGGGCGGCCGGTGGTTCTGCCGTGGAGGCGTCATAGAAGAACCACGCCACATCCCGCGTCTCTGCAAGGAACCGTGCCTGAAGCGAGACCAGCGATTGCGGCGCGACGACGGCTGAAGAGGTGCCGGTACGCATCAGGTCGATCAGGATGTCGTCCTTGACCTGGCGTTCGAACTGAGCCGGCGTCATGCCCAGTTGGCCCAGCCGGTCGCGCAGCACTGTGGGGTCGAGTTCGCCGGTCAGCGGGTTCTGGAAGGCGGTGATCGAGCTGATCTGCTGAATGGCGGCCTCTGCCGAAGGCAAAAGTCCGATACTGTCGGCATAGCCGAGCAGGATCAGGCGTTCCTTTTCAACGGTCAGGACCTGGTCAATCAGGCCGGATTCCAGGGCGTCAGACTTGGTGACGGCTTTGTCTGACCTTGTGTTGATGTCCCGCAGGATCGCTTCGACGCGCCGGTCGAAATCTGCGGGTTCGAGCGTCCGGGTCCCTGCGCGCGCAAGGCCTCCGCCAACGCCGCCGCGCAGCTGGTTGAAGAACTCGTCGACACCCCAGGCCGCCATCCCGACGATCATGATCATCAGGATCAGCTTGCCGACGGGCGTGCGCAGAAGATTCTTCATTGAGGCGAGCATGGAACAACGTCTCTGTCTGGGGATTTGCCGGATGGCTCAGTGCTTGCTAGGCGACCGGTTTGTGAGTTGCAAGAGAGGGAAAGCCGGGTGCCTCGTACACTGATTGCCGGAAACTGGAAAATGAATGGCCTGCGGGCCGACCTTTCGACCCTGAAGGAGGTTGCCGCTGCGTTACCGCCGGATCAGGACAACCCAGAAGTCCTGCTGTGTGTGCCGGCCACCCTGATCGCATCTGCTGCCGATGCAGCAGCCGGAAGCCCGCTGCGAGTCGGCGGGCAGGCCTGCCATGCAAAGGAGAAGGGCGCTCACACCGGCGATCTGTCCGCCGCGATGCTGAAAGATGCCGGCGCTAGCCATGTAATCGTCGGCCATTCCGAGCGCCGGGCCGATCATGGAGAAACCAGTGCTTTTGTCGCAGAACAGGCGGCAGCGGCCATCAAGGCGGGCCTTACCCCCATCATCTGCGTCGGCGAAACACTTGCTGAGCGGGAGCAGGGGCAGGTCTCGGACGTGATCTCGCGCCAGATCGCCGAGTCTGTGCCAGCCGAGGCCCAGCCCGGCAGTTTTGTTGTCGCCTATGAGCCTGTCTGGGCGATCGGGACGGGTAGGGTGGCTGGTCCGGAGCAGATTGCAGAGGCCCATGGCCTGATCCGCAAGCTCCTGACCGACCGTTTCGGCGCCGCAGCCAGCGAGGTCCGCATCCTCTATGGTGGCAGCATGAACCCGGCAAATGCATCCGAAATCCTGCAGGTTGAGAACGTCAATGGCGGCCTGATCGGCGGTGCGAGCTTGAAGGCGGCCGACTTCCTGTCCATCTACACTGCAGCATCCGCCCGATAGACTGGCATTAGACTGGCCCCGGAGGCTTGGCGAACCGCGTCAATGGCGATAAGCGGGCGCCTTGGATTCACGAAAGCGCCGCGACCCATGCAGAACGTCATCCTTGTCATTCACATCCTCGCCTGCCTGGCGATGATCGGCCTTGTGCTGGTTCAGAAGTCGGAAGGCGGCGGTCTGGGGATCGGCGGGGGCGGCGGTAACTCGCTGATGTCAGGGCGCGGCGCGGCCGGTGCGCTCGTGCGCGCCACCATGCTGTTCGGCGCGGTGTTCTTCATTACCAGCCTGACTCTGACTTCAATTGCCAACCGGAGTTCCGACAATCGCACCGGGATCGAGCGCGCGCTGGAACGCGAGGCTCCGGCCGCACCGGCAGGCCCGATCGACCTGTTCGATCCGACGGCGCCGCTGCTTACGGATTCCTTGCCTGCACCGGCCCAGCCGGCAGCGCCTCCGGCGCCTGATGCTGCGCTCACGCCGGGCGAAGCAGATGGATCCGATGACGCCGAGCCGGAAAATCCCCAGTAATTCCCGCAACCGGTTTTGCGGGCGCTGACGCATCCGGCGCGAATCATTCCATGAGTGTGGCCCCATGATCCGCTATATTTTCATCACTGGCGGCGTGGTGTCTTCTCTCGGCAAGGGAATCGCCTCAGCCGCGCTCGGAGCCTTGCTGCAATCTCGCGGCTATGGCGTGCGCCTGCGCAAGCTCGACCCCTATCTCAACGTCGATCCCGGGACGATGAGCCCGCGCCAGCATGGCGAAGTGTTCGTCACCGATGACGGCGCCGAGACCGATCTCGACCTGGGCCATTATGAGCGCTTCACCGGCGTCTCCGCCCGCCAGTCAGACAACATCACCACTGGCCGGATTTACCAGAACATCATCGAGCGGGAGCGCCGCGGCGACTATCTCGGCGCCACCATCCAGGTGATCCCGCACGTCACCAATGAAATCAAGGCCTTCGTACTGAACGATCCCGGCGCTGGCGTGGACTTCGTGCTGTGCGAGATCGGCGGCACGGTGGGCGACATCGAAGGCCTGCCTTTCTTCGAGGCAATCCGCCAGCTCGGCCAGGAACTCGGCCCCGACCGTGCCCTGTTCATCCATCTGACGCTTTTGCCCTACATCCCAGCCGCCGGCGAGATGAAGACCAAGCCGACGCAGCACTCGGTCAAGGAACTGCGCTCCATCGGCATCCAGCCGCAGATTCTCCTCTGCCGCTGCGACCGGCCGATCCCGGAGAATGAAAAAGGCAAGATCGCCAGCTTCTGTAACGTCCGCCCCTCCAGCGTGATCGAAGCCCGCGATGTCGGCCACATCTATGATGTCCCGATCGCTTACCACACCGAAGGCCTCGACACCGAAGTGCTCGCCCATTTCCGGATCCAGGATGCGCCGCCGCCGGACCTGTCGGCCTGGCAGCGCATCGCCCACACGATCCGCAATCCGGACGGGGAAGTCAGCATCGCGCTCGTCGGCAAGTATACCGACGTGCCGGACGCCTACAAATCCGTCAGCGAGGCCCTCGGCCATGGCGGCGTCGCCAATCAGGTGAAGGTCGATATCCGGCTGATCGATTCCGAACAGTTCGATGATCCCGACGCCCGCCTCGAAATCCTCGACGGCGTCCATGGCATCCTTCTGCCCGGCGGCTTCGGTGAGCGCGGCGCGCACGGCAAGATGCGGGCAGCGCGCTATGCCCGCGAGAAAAAGATCCCGTGCCTAGGCATCTGCTACGGTATGCAGCTCTCCGTCGTCGAGGCGGCCCGCAACCTCGCCGGCATCGCAGATGCCTCCACCAGCGAGTTCGGCCCGACGCCGGAACCTGTCGTCGGCCTGATGAGTGAATGGACGCGCGGGAATGAGAAGATCACCCGCGATGCCAGCACGGACCTCGGCGGTACCATGCGCCTCGGCGCCTATCCGGCGCGGCTGCGTGAGGGCAGCCTTGTCTCGCAGGTCTACGGCGCCTCAGACATTTCAGAGCGCCACCGCCACCGGTATGAAGTCAATGCCGATTACATCCCGCGCCTCGAGGCCTCCGGCATGATCTTCTCCGGCATGTCGCCCGATGGCCGCCTGCCGGAGATCGTCGAGCTGCAGGACCATCCCTGGTTCATTGGTGTGCAGTTCCATCCCGAGCTCAAGTCCCGGCCGTTCGAACCGCACCCGCTTTTCGCCGGTTTTATCGCGGCCGCCGTCCGCCAGTCCCGCCTCGTCTAAGCCTCAGCCCCGGGTCAGCTGGAACTGGCCGACATTGATCCGGCCATCGCTGAAGCCGGCCTCGCAATAGCTGAGATAGAAGTTCCAGAGGCGCCGGAACGGCTCGTCAAAGCCGAGCGCGCAAATTTCGTCCCAGCGTCCATTGAATGCCCGCGCCCACTCCCTGCAGGTGCGCGCATAATCCTGTCCGAAATAGGCAACTCCGTCATGCCTGAGACCGGCTTCCGCAGCCTGTTCCTTTAGGACTTCCTCGCTGATCAGCATTCCGCCCGGAAAGATGTATTGCTGGATAAAGTCGACCCGGCTGCGATATTTCGGGAACAAGCGGTCTTCGATGGTGATGATCTGCAGCGCCGCGCGCCCGCCCGGCTTCAGCGATGAGTGTACCTTCGAGAAGTAACTCGGCCAGTAGGCCTCGCCGACAGCCTCGAACATCTCGATGGAGGCGACCCCGTCATAGCTTCCCTTGTGGTCGCGGTAGTCTTCCAGCCGGATGTCCACCAGCCCGGAGAGGCCCTGCCGCGCCATCCGCGCCTCGGCATAATCGCGCTGTGCCGGAGAAATCGTCAGGCAGGTCACCCGGCTTCCCCGTTGTTTGGCGGCATACTCCGCAAACCCGCCCCAGCCGCAGCCAATCTCCAGGATATGGCTCGACGGCCCGGCATTCAGCCGGTCGCAGATATTGCGGTATTTGTTCATCTGCCCCTGTTCCAGCGACTGGTTGGGGCTTTCGAACAGGGCAGACGAATAGGTCATGCTCGGATCCAGCCATTTCTCGTAAAAGGCATTGCCGAGGTCATAGTGGGCCATAATGTTGCGCCGCGCGCCCGAGCGCGAATTGCGCCGCGCGAACACGTGCTGCAACATGTTCATGGAGCGCACGAGCCATCCGCCCCGTGCGAGGCGCGAGGCTGCATCGAAATTGGCGGAGAAGAACCGCAACACAGCCGTCAGGTCGGGCGTCGACCAGAGCCCTTCCATATAGGTCTCACCGAAGCCCACGTCCCCGGCCGCAATCGCAGGCTTCACGAAGTCATAATCATGCACTTCGACCGTGGCCTCAGGCCCGTCTGCGGCATTTACGAAGCTCAGCCGCCGCCCATCCGGCAACACGAACGTCAGCTTCCCGTATTCGGTCTTGAGCAGCCACAGGCACACAATCCGGAAACTCGCCGGTACACCCTTCAGTCCACGGATGGAGGTGGGTGTCGCAACTATCAATTCAGCCATGCGAGGCTCCGGTGTTCTTCGTATCAGGCGCGGGCAGGGGGCTCGCATAGGTCGCCACGGATTTTGGCGGGGACGGCTTGCGGCGATAGCCTGCGCCCTTGAGCCAGATCCGCAGCGCCTGCCAGTGGATCGCGGCCACTACACCGAGAGATGACAGAGGCTGGGTTACCGCCAGTGACACCAGCGGCCAGGCGCGCGCGTCTTCCCGGCGCGCGGTGATGCTCGCCATATGGACGCGCTCGCCATTCTCAAGGGACTCAACCATCAATGACATTTTTTCTTCCGGCGCTCTCAGCGTGAACCGGTACATTCCAGTCACGTCGAAAAATGGCGAGACGTGAAACTGCTTGTCCGCCGCGTGCCGGGCCCGGGGACTGTCCGTACGCGCAACATAGCAATGACGCTCGCCGAAGGTATTGTTCACTTCATAGATCACGCCGCCAAGGCTGCCACTCCGGTCATATCCGTACCAGGTCGATATCGGGGCAAATTTGAAGAACAGGTGGCGCGGAAAGCTAACCAGCCGGATCGGTCCGCCGCCGAGATCAATACCGGCCCCCGCAAATAATTCCTCCGCCCACTGCCGAAGGGACGCGCCCTTTCGCTTCGGGCCATGATCTTCCGCACGGAAGGAGAACAGGCCCGGACGCCCGACGCGGAACAGCGGCGTCACGCGCCCGGCTTCTTCAAGCCGGTCAATGTCGAGGTCAACGAGCGCAATACGGTAGCGGAACCGCCGCCGGAACGGCGTGTATCGCTCGTGCACCGTCTGGCCGAGCCATAATTGCAGGGAAGGGGCGTTCAAGCCGAAACCTCCGCAGCTGCCGGGACAAGCTGAAAATGGGGTTTGGACCCGTAGGTGTCCACATGTTTCGCTTCCCACGGGACACGTCCACCAAGCGCGAAGGCTGCGGCCAGGCCCGATTTCAGGCCGTCTTCATGGAAGCCCCGGCCCATCCACGCGCCGGCGAACCACAAACCATCCTTACCCTGAATACGTTTCAGGCTGCGCACGGCAGCTTCCGCCGGTGCATCGAATTGCGGGTGATCGAAACTGTATTCATGGAATGTCAGCGCCGGATCGGGCGGCTCTGCAGGGTTGAGGGTGATGAACACAGGGCGTTCGGGCGGCAAGCCCTGCAGCCGGTTCATCCAGTAGCTGAGGCATATGTCCCCATTATCCTGTTTCAGTACGTTCCAGCTGGCCCAGGCCGCCTTGCGCTTCGGCATCAGGCGCGGATCACGGTGCAGGAAAATCCGATTGGGCCGGTAATGTACAGACCGGAGCAGGAAGGACTGATCCTCATACCGGTCGGACACGAGTCGCAAGGCATCGTCGGAATGCCCGGCGAGGATCACATCATCGAACACTTCCGTCCCGCCGCCGCGCAGCGCAACACCGGTTTTGTCTCCGAAGGGGAACACATGGTCTATATCAGCGCCCAGTCTCAGCCGCCCCCCCAGCGCTGATTGCACTTTCGCCACATATGACTGGCTGCCACCGGTCACCGTCCGCCATTTCGGGCGTTCCTTGTGCATCAGGCGGTGATTGTCGAAGAATTGAAAAAAGCTCAGTGCCGGGAAAGTCAGCATACGGTCTTCGGGCGTCGACCAGATGGCCGCGCCCATCGGCAGGATGTAATTGTCCCGGAACGCCTCATCGAAGCCATGCCGGTCGAGCCATGCACCCAGCGTCGTGTCGGTGATCGCGCCTTTTTCAAGTTCCGTACGTGCAAGGTCGTTGAAACGCAGGATCGTGCGCCAGAAGGTGTGAAATTTCGGGCTGAAAAGATTGCCCGGTTGCGCAAACAATCCCGAACCGGTCGACGCCCATTCCCACCCCTGAGGATCAGAGACCGCAAAGCTCATGTCCGAAGCCTGCGTCCCGACGCCGAGGGCATCGAAAAAGCCGATCAGGTTCGGATAGTTCAGCGCATTGTAGACGATGAAGCCGAGATCGACCGCCGTCTGATGTCCGTCATAGTCAAACACATGCGTGCAGGCATGTCCGCCGGGGCGGGTCTCGCGTTCGAACAATACGACGTCCGCATGGTCTTTCAGCGCCCAGGCTGCGCCCATGCCGGAGATGCCGGCGCCGATAACTGCAATACGTTTCATGAAGAGGCCTGTTTTTCCTTGAGCGACTGGTACGCGCCAAGCGCGCGCTCCCGGCCGGTTGAATGGTCGATGATCGGTTTTGGATAGGTCACGCCGAGGTCCACGCCCGCGCGGGCCAGTGTCGCGCCATCGGCCTCGAAAGGCGCATGGAGGAATTTGAGCGGAACCTTCGCCAGTTCTGGACACCAGCGGCGCACATACTCTCCGGTTTCGTCAAACTTCTGACCCTGCGTGATCGGATTGAACACCCGGAAATAGGGCGCCGCATCTGCGCCGCTGCCAGCGGTCCATTGCCAGCTCGCCGGATTTGACGCCGGGTCTGCATCCACCAGCGTATCCCAGAACCAGGCTTCGCCGGCCTGCCATGGCAGCAGCAGGTGCTTGGTCAGGAAGGAAGCCACGATCATTCGGACGCGGTTGTGCATCCAGCCAGTATGCCACAGCTGGCGCATACCTGCATCGACGATGGGGTAGCCCGTCATCCCCCGCTGCCAGGCGCGCAGCGCGTCGGCATTCTTCTGCCACGGCATGGCATCGAAAGAGGGGTTGTAGTTTTCCGTCGCAAGGTCCGGATTGAAGTAGAGCAGGGTGTAGGAGAATTCCCGCCAGGCGATTTCTGACAGGAATACCCGGGCCGACGCCTCATTGATCCGGCCCGCTTCGGCCAGCGCGGTGGTCCGCCGCCAGATCGTCACCGGGCTGATCTCGCCAAACCGCAGGTGCGGCGACAGGGCCGAGGTCGAATCGGCCAGGTCCGGCCGGTTCCGGTTGCTGCTGTAGCCATCGACCGGCCCGTCGAGGAATGCATCCAGCCGCGCCGCCGCGCCCGCTTCGCCCGGTGTCCAGCTTTCCGCGAGCCCGGATGACCAGTCGGGCCGGGTGGGGTGCAGGCCCCAGCCGCCAAGCTCCTCTGATTGCACCTTCACTGTCTCAAGCCGCTTTGGCGGCGGCAGGTAGGCCGGGCATGAATAGTTGGCCTGAAGGGCCTTCCAGAACGGCGTGAACACCCGGTACCAGCCCCCGGCGCCGGTTTTCAGCTCCCAGGGTTCCACCAGCAAGCGGCCATTGAAGCTCCGGCAATCAAGGCCCAGCGCCTTCAACCGGTCCTTCAGCGCAGCGTCCGCGTCCCGCTCCGGCTGGCCGTAGCGCCGGTTCCACACAACAGCGTCCGCGCCGCTTTCGCGGGCAATGCCGCGGATCACCTCGCCTGCCTCGCCGGTGCGCAGCACAAGCCGCCCCCCAAGCGCTTCCAGACTGTCGCCGAGGGCCTTCAGGCTCTTGTCCAGCCACCAGTTCGAGGCCCCGCCATGGGCGCGCGGGGCGCCGCTGCCGGTCTCGCGAATGTAGAGGCAGATCACTAGGCGCCCCGTGCCCGCTGCCCAGCTGAGGGCAGGGTTGTCTGCTAGCCGCAGGTCTTCGCGAAACCAGAGGATGATCGGGGCGGCGGAAGCCATGGTCAGGCGGAAAATCCTGCTTGTGTTTCAACACTCTTGGTACGCGGGTGCGTTCTCTGCGGATCACCCGGCGCAGTGCTTCGGCCTTTCACCGGCGCTCCCGCAAGGCTATAGCCGAAATCTTTCCACAGCTTCTTGTGAATGGCAGTCCCCTTTGAGCTCCAGTCTGGCTGAAATCCTCGCCCGCGCGTCCGGCAAGCGGGTCATTGTCGTCGGCGATGTCATGCTCGACCGGTTCGTCTACGGTGATGTGGCCCGCGTCTCGCCCGAAGCGCCGGTGCCGGTGCTGCGATACAACCGCCAGGCCGCCATGCCTGGCGGCGCCGCGAACGTTGCCCGCAATGTCGCCTCGCTCGGCCTTGCCCCGGTCCTCATCGGGGTCTGCGGCGACGATGAGCCGGGCACGGAGCTCGCTCATGTCCTGTCCGCCGAAGCGGGCGTCATCGCCTTTCTCGAAGTTGCACCGGGCCGCCCGACGACGGTCAAGACGCGGTTTGTCGCCGGCGGACACCAGCTCCTGCGCCTCGATGCAGAGGATGCCCGGCCGCTTGATGCCGAAACCGCAGACAGGATCATCGCGCGCGCCAGAGAGGCGCTTGGCGCCGGCGCCGCCGTGCTGCTCCTCTCGGATTACTCAAAAGGCCTGCTGACGGATCGCGTGCTTGCAGACGTAACGGATCTCGCCCGCAGCGCGGGCGTGCCTGTCATCGCCGACCCTAAAGGCCGCGATTTTTCGCGTTATGGAGCGGTCGATCTGATCAAGCCGAACGCCTCCGAACTCGCGGCGGCAATCGGCCTGCCTGTTGGCGACAATGTAGAAGCCGAGCGTGCCCTGTCCGCAGCTCTGGAGGCGTTTCCGGCGCGCGCAATTGTCGTCACGCGCGCCGCGCGCGGCATGTCGCTCCTCGAACGGGGAGGCGCTGTCCGCCATCAGGCCGGACGGGCCCGCGAGGTCTACGATGTCTCCGGCGCCGGTGATACGAGTCTCGCAGCGCTCGCAGCAGGCCTTGCGGGCGGCGGTTCGCTCGATGACGCTGCCGCGCTGGCCATTGCGGCCTCCGGCATCGCGGTCGGAAAATCCGGCACGGCCACCGTCACCGCTGCCGAAATTGCGGCGTCCCTGTCCGAAGGCGCTGGTGCGGCAAAGCCCGGCCTTCAGACGCTCGACGCCCTCGTCGGCCAGGTCGAGCGCTGGCGCGCCGCCGGGCTGCGGATCGGCTTTACCAATGGGTGTTTCGACATCCTTCATCCGGGACACATCCGCGTCTTCCAGGAAGCCCGCGCCCGCTGTGACCGGCTGATCGTCGGCCTCAATTCGGATGCCTCGGTCCGCCGGCTGAAAGGGCAGGGCAGGCCGGTCAATACCGCAGACTCCCGCGCGGCTGTTCTGTCAGCGCTCGGCGCAGTCGATGCTGTCGCAGTATTCGAGGAAGACACGCCGATCCGTCTCATCGAGGCCCTCACGCCCGACCTTCTGGTCAAGGGCGGCGATTATACCCGCGACACCATTGTCGGCGCGGACCTCGTCGAGGCGCGGGGAGGGGATGTTCTGATCGTGCCGACCCTGCAGGGCCATTCCACCACTGCCACCATCGCCCGCAGCGGAAAGTCCGGCGCATGAGCCCCGAGGCCGGATCCGCCGCCGCCCAGCTCTGGCGCCAGTATGGAGAGGATGCCGTGGTGATCGCAGTCCTGCGCGCAGCGGAAGTCGCCGCCATGGGCGACCTTGAAGCGCTGAACCACTGGGATGAAGTCCGCGAAATCCTGACAGCGATGGCAGCGCCGGAAGGGCCCTCAAACTGACAGGCCAAGCCAATTTCAGTTGGTCGCGTGCTTCTTCAGCTCATAGGTACCGATCCCGGTCATATCGAACCATTCTGGTATATCCGGATGGCTGAGCGGGATGTCGGAATCATCCGCATCCAGGTTCTGTTCGGACACATAGGCGATGTAATGCGTCCGCTCATTTTCCGCGAACAGGTGGTAAAAGGGCTGGTCCTTGCGAGGGCGCACCTCTTCCGGGATGGAGTCGTACCATTCCTCGGTGTTCGAGAATTGCGGATCCACGTCGAAGATCACGCCCCGGAACGGGAAAACCTTGTGGCGGACAACCTGTCCGATCTGGAATTTGGCGATATGGGTGGAGACCGCGCCATAGGTAAAGCGCTCATCGACCTGGTCTGTAAGCAGCAAAGGCTCGGCTTCCGCCGGTTGCGGCCGCCCCCGAAAGATTGAGGCAAACCAGGCGCCTAGGCTCCGTCTACTGGTCATTTTCAGCTCCTGTGGTAATCAATGCCTCAAGATTTCAATTCGGGCCACACTATGGCTGACAAAAAAAACGGGTCCGGAGCGCCTGCGAGGGCGCGCACCGGCCCTTCCGGTGGCCGCCCGCTCTATGCAGCGGTCGACCTTGGCACGAACAATTGCCGGCTCCTGGTTGCGGAACCATGGGGCAAGACCTTCCGCGTGGTCGATTCCCATTCCCAGATCGCCCGGCTGGGTGAGGGACTGCACGAGACAGGCCGCCTGTCTGACGCCGCGATTGACCGCGCGATGGACGCCCTCCACGCCATCCGCCGGAAGCTGCGCCATCACGGCGTCGGGCGCGTGCGCTGCATCGCCACCGAGGCTTGCCGGAAGGCAGCGAACGGCATGGATTTCATCCGCAGGGTGCATGAGGAAACCGGCCTGACCTTCAAGGTCATCGGAGCCAAGGAAGAGGCCCGCCTCGCTGCCATCGGCTGCCACGACCTGCTCGCCCCGCCGGCTGCATCCGTCATGGTCATCGATATCGGCGGCGGCTCGACGGAGCTGTCCCATCTGGATGCCAGCACAGCCCGGCAGCTCGGCCTGAAAGGCTTGCTCGACCGGGCGCCAATCCTCGACTGGACCAGCCTGAAACTCGGCGTGGTGACCCTGACCGACGCCTTCGCCGCGCTCGGCGAGGAGAACGCCTGGCCGGACATGGTCAGCCACGCCCGCCAGACCGTCGCTGCCTGGCCGGGCCTGGAGGCAGCCAAGGCGCGGCTTGTTGCCGATGAAGGCTACCTGATCGGCACGTCCGGCACCGTCACCTGCCTTGCCGGCGTCCACCTCAATCTGGATCGCTACCGCCGCGACCGGGTCGATGGCAGCTGGATGTCCGAAGCCGAAGGCCTCGCCACAATCGAACGCCTGCGCAGTCTTGGCACCCAGGGGCGCGCAAAGCTGCCGACCATCGGTGAGGAACGCGCCCCGCTGATGCCTGCGGGGTGCGCCATCCTGTTCGCCGTCTGGGAAGCCTTCAGCGGATCACGTCTGCGCATAGCAGACCGCGGCCTGCGCGAGGGCCTGCTCCTCTCTATGATGTATGGCAAGCCGGGCCGCCGCCGCCGGGGCGGTCGCGGCGGACGGCGCGGCAGGGCGCCTCAGTCCCAGCAGGAGGGGCAGGCATGACCGACGATGAGAAACGCCGCTGGAAAGGCCCGGGCCCCGGCGAGAAGAAGGATTCCGGCCGCCGCACGGGCGAGCGCAAGGTCATCGCCCGCAATGCCCGCACCGAAAGCTCCAAGAAATGGATCGAGCGGCAGCTGCAGGACCCCTATGTCCGTAAGGCGAAGGAGGAGGGCTACCGCTCCCGCGCCGCCTACAAGCTGCTGGAAATCAACGAAGCGGCCAAGATCCTCCGGCGCGGCCAGCGCGTGGTTGACCTCGGCTGCGCGCCGGGCGGCTGGGTTCAGGTCGCGCTGCAGCATGGCGCGGCGGAAGTCGCCGGCATCGACCTCCTGCCGCTCGACCCTATCGAAGGCGCACACATCGTCGAGGGCGATATCGGCAACCCTGATGATGTCGCGCGCATGATGGCCGGGCTCTCTGCGCAGCCGGACCTTGTGCTCTCCGACATGGCCGCCAACACGACCGGCCACCGCCAGACCGACCATCTGCGCACCGTCGGCCTTGTCGAAATGGCCGTCGCCTTCGCTATCGAACATCTCGCCGAGGGCGGGACTTTCTGCGCCAAGGTCTTCCAGGGCGGGACTACGAAAGAAGTCCTCGACCAGCTGAAACGGCACTTCCGGACCGTGAAGCATATCAAGCCCGCCGCGAGCCGCGCCGCGAGCCCCGAGATTTATGTTGTGGCTAAAGGATTTCGGCGTCATCCTTCCTGAAAAACAGGAGGAGGAGACACATGACCCTGACCGGTGGATGCTATTGCGGCGCGGTCCGCTACGAGGCCGAGGGCGACCCGCTGATGAAAGCGCGCTGCCATTGCCGGGAGTGCCAGTATTTCACAGGCGGGGAGGGCAATGATTTCCTCGCCGTGCCGGCCAGCGGCTTCCGCTTCACGAAGGGCGCCGCCAAGGGCTATACACGGCCAGACTATCCGGGCGCCGCAACGCGCGAATTCTGCGCCGAGTGTGGCACGCCGCTGCTGACTCGTTCTCCCGCCTTGCCGCAGACCGTTATCCTGAAGGTCGGCGGCCTCGATGATCCGTCTGCCTTTGGCGGCCCGCAGGTCATTCTGCAGACGGCCGACGCCTATCCCTTCCACCTGATGCCGGAAGGCGTGCCTGCTTTCCCGAGATTCCCCGGACGTTGATCACACTGGCAAGAGATGCGCCTCCGCCTCGTCGCGGTGCTTCTTGAGGTATCGCATGAACGGCGTGCCGCCTGTGCCAACATCCGGATCATTCCCGGCGCCGCCCTTGGACTGGCGGTTGATGTAGCTTGCCGCATATTCAAGGTGCCGCGTCCGGAACCGGGCGAGGGAGACGAGGTTCTGGTTGTAGGCTTCCGTCAGCGCCCCGTCGGCGGCCTGCGCAACAAACTCCCTCAGCCGGCTGGACGCGCGGATATCGTCGATGAACCGCCGGTGCTGCGGCGGACGGTAGGCGTGAAGCTCATCCAGAAAAGTCCGCAGCGGATCAGCTGCATGGCCGACGCTCAAGAGCGCGTCCATGGCCGGCACGATGGAGGACTGCGATCCGGTCTGCCCGCGAAACGCCTGCGGCGTCCCGCCGGTCTCCGCAACGCCCTCATAGACGAGCCCGCCCGGCAGCGCCGGATTGTCCTTCCAGCCATGGATCCAGGGCCGCACCCGGTGGAAATAGATGTAAGGATCACAGCGCTCCGGCATCCGGTCGAAAATCGCGTTCACATCGTCCCACACCGCCGCGCAGGCCGTCAGCCCCGCCAGCGCCGCAGAAGCATCCTCCCGCGCAGCAGCATCCACCAGCCCGGGAATCTCCGCCAGCATTGTCCCGGCGCGCGCCTCGATGGCCACATGCACGAGGATGAACCACGCCTCATCCATCCCGCCTTCGAAAGGCTGCAGGATGTGAATGTTCGAGAGATCAATCGGCCCGGCCTTGTCGAACCGTGCCCAGTTCTCGAGCGTGTAGCTGGAATAGGGCAGCAGCGGCGGCTGGCCGATGGCCTTGCCGATCTGCCAGATCGGCGCCGCAAGACAGGCTGGCAGCGCCGCCGGCGCCTCGGGTTCGCCCCAGACATAGGCCTGCACCATGAAGCTGTAGTGCAGCATGGCAATCCGCTGCTCGGCCTCGCTTGCTTCGGCGCAGAACTCTGCAAGGTCCAGCACGGGCAGCGACCCCAGATGCGCCCGGATCCGGCCGGTCGGGATCAGCCGGGGCAGGCTCAGCGCCATCTCGCGCGCCGGCGCCAGGAAACCGGGCAGCTGCACATCCGCAGGATCAAAGCCCGACAGGAAACCCCGGCTGGCGCTCAGCCCGTAATCCGCCAGTGCTTGCATCTGCATCCTCCCCGATGAATTTGGTTACACTTGAAACCAGTTGCCTGCCGGTATGCGCCGCGCCGCCCGGCCTGTCAAAGCCAGTTGCAGAACAGCGCGGGCAGGGGACTTCACAAGCGGCCTCGACTCCCTTAGGAGGCCAAAAAGGGAGCTCCCAAAATGAAAATCCGGCAAGCGATCACCTTCGACGACGTGCTGCTCCAGCCCGGCGCGAGCGAGGTTTTACCCGCAGATGTCGATGTCTCGACCTTCCTTACCAAGGCGATCCCGCTGAACATCCCGCTGCTCTCGGCGGCGATGGATACGGTCACCGAAGCCCGCCTGGCCATCGCCATGGCCCAGGCTGGCGGCATCGGCGTCATCCACCGCAACCTGTCGATCGAGCAGCAGGCCGGCGAAGTCGCCATGGTCAAGAAGTATGAGAGCGGCGTGGTCATGAACCCCGTCACCATCGCCCCGACCGCAACCCTCGGCGAGCTTCGCGAGCTGAAACAGCGCACCGGTTTCTCCGGCATTCCCGTCGTGGAGACCTCCGGCAAGGTGGTCGGCATCATCACCAATCGCGACACGCGCTTCGCCGACGACCTGAATGAAAAGGTCGCGAGCCTCATGACCCGCGAAGTCGTCACCGCCCGGATGGACATGGACCCCGGCGAAGCCCGCCGCCTGCTGCACAAGCACCGGATCGAGCGGCTCGTCATCGTCGACGGCGATGGCAAATGCCTTGGCCTCCTGACCGTCAAGGACATGGACAAGGCCGCTGTGAACCCCAACGCCGCCAAGGACGCTGCCGGGCGCCTGCGCGTCGCCGCTGCTTCCACGGTCGGTGACGCTGGCTTCGAGCGCACGATGGCGCTGATCGAGGCCGGCGCCGACGCCGTCGTAATCGACACCGCACACGGCCACTCCATCGCGGTCGCCGAAGCCGTCAGCCGTGCCAAGAAAATCTCCAATTCCGTCCAGATCATCGCCGGCAATGTCGCGACCGCCGAGGCCACCAGGGCCCTGATCGATGCAGGCGCTGACGCCGTGAAGGTCGGCATCGGGCCGGGCTCCATCTGCACCACACGCATCGTCGCCGGTGTCGGTGTGCCGCAATTGACCGCGATCGAGCAGTGCGCCAACGCCGCGCAGGCTTCGGGCATCCCGGTGATCGCCGATGGCGGCATCAAGTTCTCAGGCGACTTCGCCAAGGCGCTCGCCGCCGGCGCGTCCACCGCCATGATGGGCTCGATGTTCGCCGGCACCGAAGAAGCGCCCGGCGAGGTGTTCCTGTATCAGGGCCGCAGCTACAAGGCCTATCGCGGCATGGGCAGCCTCGGCGCCATGGCCCGCGGCTCGGCCGACCGCTACTTCCAGAAAGATGCCGCCGCCGAGAAACTCGTGCCCGAAGGCATCGAAGGGCAGGTGCCCTTCAAGGGGCCCATCGGCGCCATTATCCACCAGATGGTCGGCGGCCTGCGCGCCGCGATGGGCTATGTCGGCGCCAGGGACATCGCCGAACTCCACGCCAAGGCCGAATTCGTCCAGATCACCGGCGCCGGCCTCCAGGAAAGCCACGTCCACGACGTCATGATGACCCGCGAAGCGCCGAACTACTCGCTGTCGAGGGGATGAGGTTCTCGCCACATTGCTTCCAGGGGCGGGGCGCCGGGGCCGGGTTCGAACAGTTTCATCCGTTCAAAGCCGTGGCTCATATAGAAGCCCGTATTCGCCGGATTTGAGTTTTCCAGATAGCAGGGCAGGCGGGCCCGGTCGGCCGCGTCGAGCATCGGCGCAATCATGCGCTTGCCCAGTCCCGTGCCGCGCGCCGCTTTCCGCGTGCCGATGGAGAACAAATAGAGGTGCGGGTCCTTCGGATGCTCCCGCGCCATCGCCTCGCTGGCCGCTATCGCGCGTTTCGCCGCGCCTTGCGAGCCCTTGCGCATCATCGTCCACACCAGCCCCAGCATTACCAGCGAGCCCAGTTCGCGCCGGTCCGCCGAGTGCATCCACATCGCCGCCGCGTCATTCCCGGCGATATGGCAGACCCCGCCCGGCAAATAGAGATGCTTCGCCAACCGGCCGAACACAGGCGCCAGCGCCGGCTGCTTCCCGAACACCCAGAGGTTCACCGGGTCCTGTGAAAACGCCTCGCCGGTAATGTCGCCCAGCAGCCGCCAGTCCGCCGGCGCCGCATTCCGAATGCCGTCCGGCAGGTGAATTTCCAGCATCGTCAGCCCTTTGCGGTTTCCTGCGTCCCTAATGGACGCTAACACCCCGCAGACGCAACCGGAGCACCCCCTCATGCGCAATGGCGGCCGCATCAGCGCAGCAATCACAGTCCTTCGCGACGTGCTGGAACGTCACCAGCCAGTCAAGATCGCCGTGCGCGACTGGGGCAAGCGTGCCCGCTATGCCGGCTCGAAGGACCGCGCCTGGGTTTCCGGCCTCGTGCTCGATGCCCTGCGCCGCCGGAATTCCACAGCCCACCATATGGGCAATGACGATCCGCGCGCGCTCGTCTTCGGGACGCTCCGCTTCGGCTGGGACTGGCCGGCCCGCGACATCGAACAGGCATGTTATGACGATCACGGGCCAACGCCCCTGACCAATGCCGAGCGCGACGCCCTGATCATGGCGCCGGACCCGTCCGCGCCGCCGCATGTGCAGGGCGACTTTCCCGAATGGCTGACGCCCCACCTGCAGCGCGTCTTCGGGCCAGATACGGTGATCGAGGCGCAGGCCATGGCCGTGCGCGCAGATGTGGACCTGCGCGTCAACACGCTGAAGGCAGACATGGAAAAGGCCGCGCTGCCGCTGAAAACCGTCCGCGCAGAGCCCTCGAAACTTCTGCGCAATGCCTGGCATATTCCCGCCCGCGACCCCACCGAGCGCGAAGACAGCCTCGAAGCGATCCCGGCTTTTTCGAAGGGCTGGGTCGAGGTGCAGGACGCTGGCAGCCAGATCGCGGCGGCCGCCGCCAATGCGAAAGCCGGTGAGCAGGTCCTGGACTATTGCGCTGGCGGCGGCGGCAAAACACTCGCCCTCGCCGCGCAGATGGCCGGCACCGGGCAGGTCTTCGCCTACGATATCGACGGCAAACGCCTGTCCGCGCTGGTGCCGCGCCTCAAACGCTCCGGCGCCCACAACGTGCAGCTGGTGCACCCGAGCGAAGGCACAAGCCTCGAGCCGCTTCTCGGAGACATGGACCTCGTCTTCGTCGATGCCCCCTGTACCGGCACCGGCACCTGGCGCCGGAAGCCGGACGCCAAATGGCGCCTGCGTCCCAACCAGCTCCAGAAACGCATTGAAGATCAGCGCCTTATCTTCTCCGAGGCCGCGCAGTATGTAAAACCCGGCGGCCGGCTGCTCTACGCCACATGTTCCTTCCTGATCGAGGAAGATGAAGACCGCGTCGCCGAATTCCTCGCCGGCGCGCCGGACTTCCGCGAAGAAGACGCCGCCGAAGCCGCCATCGCCTCGGGCGCGCTGACAGAGCAGGGCGCAGCCCTCGTCCGCAGGTATCGCGGCCCCACCGGCAGCGTGCGCCTCACGCCGCGCCGCGCGGGCACCGATGGTTTCTTCTTCGCCGTCTTGCGCCGGGCGGCTTCCTAGGTCCCCAAACGCCCGCTAATAGGGGCCATGACACAGCCAGCCGATTCCGCCGCCGCCAATTCCCATGAACGCGTCCTGATTGTCGATTTCGGCAGCCAGGTGACCCAGCTGATCGCGCGCCGCCTGCGCGAGAGCGGCGTCTATTGCGAGATCCACCCCTTCAACAAGGTCGATGGCGCCTTCCTGGGGGCATACCGCCCGCAGGCAATCATTCTCTCTGGTGGGCCCGCCAGCGTCACCTGGAAAGACGCACCGCTCGCCGACAAGGCGATCTTCGACAGCGGCCTGCCCATCCTGGGTATCTGCTATGGCCAGCAGGTGATGATGCACCAGCTCGGCGGCCGCGTTGAAAGCGGTACCAGCCGCGAATTCGGCCGCGCCTTCATCGAGCGCGTTGAAGCCGATCCCATCCTCGACGGTCTCTTCGAGGGCGGCAATTCCGAACAAGTCTGGATGAGCCATGGCGACCATGTCGCCGACATGGCCCCCGGCTTTGGCGTCATCGCCAAATCACCCGGCGCGCCCTATGCCGTGATTGCAGACCCGGAGCGCAAATTCTACGGGACCCAGTTCCATCCCGAAGTCGTCCACACGACCCATGGCGCGCGTCTCTTGCGCAATTTCACGCATGGCGTTGCGGGCCTCAAGGGTGACTGGACGATGGCGGCCTACCGCGCCGAAGCGATCCATAAAATCCGCGCTCAGGTCGGCAAGGGCCGGGTCATCTGTGGCCTCTCCGGCGGCGTCGATTCCTCGGTGGCTGCCGTGCTCATCCACGAAGCCATCGGCGACCAGCTGACCTGCGTCTATGTCGATCACGGCCTGATGCGCGCGGGTGAAAGCGAACAGGTCGTCAGCCTCTTCCGCGAGCATTACAACATCCCGC
Source organism: Hyphomonas sp. (assembly GCF_046313735.1). Lineage (GTDB taxonomy): Bacteria > Pseudomonadota > Alphaproteobacteria > Caulobacterales > Hyphomonadaceae > Hyphomonas. The sequence continues at coordinate 9,413 of NZ_JBKBXW010000013.1, read as the reverse complement.
TCGTGCATGTGGATGCGTCCGAGCTTTTCCTCGGCCAACTTGAAGGCATCACGGACCCGGAAAAAAAGCGCAAGACAATCGGCGCGCTCTTCATCGATGTCTTCGACGAAGAAGCAAAGAAGATCGGCGGCGCTGACTTCCTGGCGCAAGGCACTCTGTACCCGGACGTCATCGAAAGCGTCTCCGCCATCGGCGGGCCATCCGTCACGATCAAGAGCCATCACAATGTCGGCGGTCTCCCGGCGCGCATGAAGATGCAACTCGTCGAGCCGCTGCGCGAACTCTTCAAGGACGAAGTCCGCGCCCTTGGCCGCGAGCTTGGTCTGCCGGAAAGTTTCATCGGCCGTCACCCGTTCCCGGGCCCGGGCCTCGCCATCCGCATTCCCGGCGCCATTACGCGCGAGAAGGCCGACACGCTGCGCAAGGCCGACGCCATCTACATTGATGAAATCCGCAAGGCTGGCCTCTATGACGAAATCTGGCAGGCCTTTAGCGTCCTCCTGCCGGTCAACACGGTCGGCGTGATGGGAGACGAGCGCACCTATGAAGCCGTCCTCGCCCTGCGCGCGGTGACCTCCACGGATGGCATGACGGCAGACTACTACCCCTTCGACCACGCCTTCCTCGGCCGCGTCGCGACCCGCATCATCAACGAGGTCAAAGGCGTCAACCGCGTCGTCTATGACGTAACCTCAAAGCCCCCCGGCACCATCGAGTGGGAATAGCGCTTCGAGGGACGCACCTCGCCGCCATGATCGCGGGTTGATTTTTCCCGGTATTTCACACGCGCGTCACAAAGCTGGGGTTACCTTCCGTCAAACAGACAGGGAGGGAGCGCAAACATGACGTTGGCGTTGTCACTTGCTGGAGCCAGCCTGTGCTGGCCGGTGCAGCGGGCCCTTGCAGGGCTGGTCCTCGCGGGCATCCTGAGCGCTTGCGGCGTGCCGGAGGGCGAGCCGGAAACACCAGACCTCTCAACCTTAATTCCCGGAACGCTCCTCGACGAAATCGACTCGGTGGCCGGCGAACCGGCTGCTGCTGCGCCAGTGCGCCGTCCGGTCGCCTGCGAACTTCTCAGCGCCGAAGTCGCCTCTGAACTGATCGGAGAAGCGGCCGAAGAGCGGCCCGCCTTCCAGACCTTCAACACAATCGGCCACACGCACACTACCCAGTGCGACCGGCATTCCGCCCTGTTCCGCACCACGAACATCTCCTTGTTCGTCTCCCACAACAGCCTCCCGCGCCAAACGCCGGAGATGACCCAGACCAGCGCCCTGCAGGTTGTCCGCGACAGGAACGGCGCCGAACCCATCGACGGCATCGGCAACTGGGCCGTGCTCGACATGGACCGGCGCCTCGTCGTGGCGGGCGACCGGCTGTTCTTTTTCGTCCATTTCAATGACGGTACCGGCCTGATGGACACCCGCGCCATTCTCGAGAATGCGGCCCGCACCCTGTGGGCCAGCCTGGAAGAGTACGATTCCTGATCTTCCCGGAGCCACACCTTGCAAGGGAGACCTGACATGAACCTTCTCCGCATCTTCCTGCCGCTGGCTGTGCTCGCCCTGGCTGCCGCGTGCGGCGAAGGCTCAGGCGGCAACACCGGCGGCAGCGCCCCGCGATCTGCCGGCGGCACCTTCCAGATCGAAATCACCGGGGATGATACCCGGACGCTGACAGATTCAAACGCGAGTTCGAATGTCTCTCGAATCGACCCCGAAGATCCGCCGATCATCACGTTCCAAGTGTTCGAACCCGAGGGAGACGGCTATATGGCCTACCAGTTGTTCATCCAGCTCAGCGATGTTCAACCGGGCGAATACGTCTTCGATTATCCAACAGATCAGTTTGGCTACGCGCTCGACGAAAGCGATATGCAGCTGAGCGCAACCTACTCCATAGTTGAAACGGATGCTGGCCGCGGAATGGTCATGGGAGGCAGGGGAGACCAGTTTGGCTGGGGCCAGTCCGGCACGCTGACCCTTCACAGTGTCGCCAATGACCGCCTCGCCGGGGAATTCGATGTGACGATCTACAACAGCCGTATGCCGAGTCCGGACCGCAAATCGATCCGCGCAGTCGGCGAGTTCTCGGGAATATCGATCGCCCGCCGGTAAGGCAGCGAAACTGGTGGTGCCCAGAAGAGGACTCGAACCTCCACGCCTTGCAGCGCTAGTACCTGAAACTAGTGCGTCTACCAATTCCGCCATCTGGGCACGGGACCGGAAGGCGCGGATGTAAAGTTACCGCGCGGCCCCGTCAACGGCAAATGTGCGTGCTGCGCAGGTGTCGGCCCCGCGACCTGTGGACACCGGTCCGCGCGGAGGGGAAGGGGGGAGGCTCAGCAGCCTCGTGCAAGGCGCGCACCCATCGCTGCTGGCGGCGACCGAGCGCAGTCCGGTTCGCGGATCTGGCCCGGGTGCATGTGTTAACGAATATTGAAAAACCCGTCTTGGACGAGCCTGCATGAAGGGGAAGGGCTGCGCGCTCAGGGTCCGATGCCCGGACAAGGGCGGCGCCAGCCATCGGTTCAGAGCGCCAGACATACCGGCATCCTCATATCCATGAGTCGCATAATATATATTATGGGAAATCATTTCAGTAAGGCGCTGGGCTGGTCTTGCGGCTTGTTATGTTTGGATCTTCCGGCGCGCAGCAACCGCTTGCGATGCGCCCGCTCCTGCCGTCCTTCGCTTCAGCCCCCGATCTCAATGACCATCCCGTCAAAGCCCGGCTCGACGCCCGCCGGCAGCTCGCGTTTCAGCGTCTGGTAATCCATGTCAATGTGCAGGTTCGTCAGGATCGCCCGGCGCGGGCGCAGTTCGGCGATCCAGGCGAGCGTCTGTTCAAGGTGCGCATGGGTCGGATGCGGCGCGTAGCGCAGGGCATCAATCACCAGCGTGTCGATGCCCCGCAGCGCGTCCAGCGTTTCTGGCGGCAGCCCGTTCACATCATTGCAGTAAGCCGCCCCGCCGATCCGAAAGCCCAGGCAATCAATCGGTCCGTGCTCCATCTGCACCGGCAGGAATTCCACAGCCCCTGCCGGGCCGTTAACGGAAAACGGCTCCAGCGGCCGGATCACCGTCTGCGGCGACAGGATTGCCGGATACCCTTTCGCGCCTTCAAGGCAATAGGCAAACCGGCGCGTCAGGCTCTCCCGCGTCGCTTCATCGAAGATCACCGGAATGGGCAGCCGCTGGCGGATCGCGAGCGCGCGCACATCATCAATGCCGTGGCTCTGGTCGGCATGGTCATGGGTGTAGACGACCGCGTCGAGATGCGTGATGCCGGTGTCCAGCAGCTGCTCGCGCAGGTCCGGCGGCGTATCGATCAGGATGTTGGTCAAGTCTCCCGCGCCGTCCGATTTCTGCACCAGCGCGCCGCAGCGCCGCCGCCGGTTCTTCGGCTCGGCCGGGTCGCACGCGCCCCAGTCGCCGCCGACCCTCGGCACCCCGCCGGATGAACCTGTCCCGAGCAGCATCATGCGGAGCCCTGCCCTCATACGCCGATCCGCGAAAACAGGCGCAGCGCATTTGCCTCGGTCATCGCCGATACATCGCCTACGGACATTTCCTTAAGCGATGCCAGCGCTTCAGCCACATGCACCAGATAGGCCGGCTCATTCCGCCGTCCCCGCATCGGCACAGGCGCGAGATAGGGACAATCCGTCTCCAGAATAATTTGCTCGATGGGCACGTCGCTCATCACCGCGCGCACATCCTTTGCGCTCTTGAAGGAAAGAATTCCGGACACGGAGAAAAACGCGCCGAGCTTCAGCGCGCGCTGCGCAAGGTCCGCGCCGCCTGTATAGCAATGCAGCAGGATCGCGAACGGGCCCTTCGCATGCTCCGCCTCCAGAATATCCGCCATGAAAGCATCGGCTTCCCGCGTATGCAGGATGATCGGCAGGCCGGTGCGCCGCGCGGCGTCGATATGCGCGAGGAGGCTTGCCACCTGCTCCGCCTCCGGACTGTATCCATAGTGGAAATCAAGCCCGGTCTCGCCAATCGCAACCACTTTCGGATCGGCGGCGGCCTCGACCAGCATATCCGCCGTCACATGCTGGAAATCCTTGGCGTGATGCGGGTGCGTTCCGACGCTGCACCACATGTCCGGATTGGCGCCCGCAATCGCGCGCACAGCATCGAAATTGTCAAACCGGTCGCAGATCGCAAGGAAACGCCGCACGCCGGCCTCCCGCGCCCGCGTGAGCACGGGCCCGAGGTCATCGGCAAAGGCTTCGCCATGAAGGTTCACATGTGTATCGAACATGCCGCGCCCTTTAGCCGGACTTTGCCGCTTCCTGAACCCCCGCGATCAGTTTCGCAGAGACCTGGGCCGCGTCCATGTTGAGCGTTTCCGCTTCGCCGCACAGGCGCGCGAGCCGAAGCCAGACACCGGCGGCGCGCATATCCTGCGCCGCGCGCACTGCCACCCAGTCGAGCACAACCGTGCGGAACGCTTCCTGCGCGTCCGGCCCGGCGCTTGCCGCCGAGAGCGCCGCCGTCACCGTCCGGTCATCGGCGCGGGGCAAGGCCTTCACGAATGCCCGCGCGGCTGAAGCCGCAGACAATGCCGCCGGCGCCGACAGCCGGAGCGCCAGCCCCGGCCGCCCGCGCGCCAGCATGGCGGCATCCGCCGGGATCCCCGCGGCCTCCATCGCCCGCGCGCTGTCGGCTTCATTCAGGGGTGACAGGCGCAGGGTCCGGCACCGCGACCGGATCGTGGGCAGCAGCGGCTGAGTTCCGTGGTTCAACAGGATCAGCAGGCATTGCGGCGGCGGCTCTTCCAGGGTCTTGAGCAGCGCATTGGCCGCGTTGCGATTGGCTTCATCCATCGCATCGACAATCCCGATCCGCCATCCGCCCATGGCCGGTTTCAGAGTGAAGAACTGCGTCAGCTCGCGCGCCTGTTCCACCGTGATGTCCTGCGCCAGCTTGCCCTTGTCGTTCGGCTCGCGTTTTTTCAGGCTGAGATCCGGATGGCTCCCGGCCAGCACCCGGCGCATCACCGTGTCATCCGCCGGCGCATCGAGCGGCGCCGAAGCCGGCCCGCGTGCGCCCAGCAGGTAGGCGGCAAGCCTCAGCGCAAAGCGCGCCTTGCCGATGCCGGACGGGCCCTCGACCAGCCAGGCATGATGCATCCGCCCGCTCGACAGCGCGGCGAGAAAGGCCGCCTCCGCCCGGTCATGACCATAAAGCGGCAAGACGGGCGTCATGGCGGCACCCTCCCGGCATCCACCGCCGGCAGAAGCGCGCTGATCCGGGGCCAGGCCGCCTCCAGCACCTGTTCCGGCGCAAGGGCAGCATCAATTACCGCGCAACGCTCCGGCTCTGCCGCTGCGACCTGCAGGAAGGCTTCGCGCACCGCGGTGTGGAAAGCCTCTCCGCGCGCCTCGAACGTATCCTGCGCGCCGCCGCGATCCACCCGGCGGGCCAGCGTCACATCCAGCGGTGCATCGAGCACCAGTGTCAGGTCCGGCACGGTCCCGCCCAGAACTTCTGTCTCGATCGCCCTGAGCAGCGCCATCGGCACACTTCCGGCAAGCCCCTGATACACGCGCGTGGAGTCGGCAAACCGGTCGCAGATCACCCAATGCCCGGCCTCCAGCGCCGGGCGGATCCGCCGCGCGACATGATCCTGCCGCGCGGCATTCACAAGCAATGCTTCTGAGAGAGGCGCCCAGGTATCCTCGCCCGGCGGATGCAGCAGCAGGCCCCGGGCCGCCTCCGCCAGCGGTGTCCCGCCCGGCTCGCGCGTTACCAGCACCGTCAGACCAAGCGCCTCCAGCCGCGCCGCCAGCGCGCGGGCAAGCGTGGATTTGCCGGTGCCTTCGCCGCCTTCGAGCGTGATGAAGCGGCCGCGCGCGCCGTCAGTCATTGCTGCTGGAAATGAAGGTCCGGATACCCTCGACAGCCATGCCCAGAAAGCCCAGCTTCTTCACATCCGCCTCGGCGATCACGGGCACGCGCACGGATTCGGAGCCCTCAAGCGTCACCTCGAAATAGCCGAGCGTATCGCCGCGCGTCACAGGTGCGCGCACCGGGCCGGACAGGACGATCTCGCCCTTGGCTCTCGGAAACGCCGCCACATGGCCGGCCACCCGCAAAGGCTCGGCAATCGAGACCGGCACTGTGCGCCGCTCGCCCAGCCAGACTTCCACTTCCGGCAGGTCCACGCTCTCAGGCCCCAGCGTGCGCAAATTGAAGCTCTGGAAAGCGATCCGCATCAGCCGTTCGCTTTCCTGCGCGCGGGCGGCGCGCGTCGGCAGGCCATTGACGACAATCGTACGGCGCACACCGTCGCGCACTGCAGAAGCCGTCAGGCTGTAGCCCGAAACTGTCAGGAAGCCGGTCTTCAGCCCGTCCGCACCGGCGACCTCCAGCAGTGGATTGCGGTTCGCCTGCGTGAAGTTGCGCCAGGAATAGGAGGGCAGCGCGTACCAGTCATAGTATTGGGGATAATCCTCAATGGTCATCCGGGCGAGCTTGGCGAGATCGACGGCGGAGATAACATGGTTCTCGCTCGCCAGGCCGGTGGCGTCGACGAAATTGGCGCTCGCCAGCCCGAACTCATGCGCAATCTGCGTCATCTTGCGGGCAAAGGCTTCTTCGGAGCCGGAAATGCCTTCGGCCAGCACGATACACGCATCATTGCCGGACATGGTGATCACGCCGTGCAGCAGCTCTTCCACGGTCGGGGTGTCATTCGGCATCAGCCCCATCGTGGACGTGCCGGAAGGGAAGCCGCCGCGGCGCCAGGCATCGGTGCTCACGGTAAACCGGTCGGTCAGGGACAGCTCGCCGCGCTCCACAAGTTTGAAGACGGTGTAGGCCGTCATCATCTTGGTCATGGAAGCAGGGATCATCGGCTCGGACCCGTTCTTGGAGAACAGGATCTGGCCGGTCTCATGATCCATGATCACGGCATGAGAGGCCGGTGTCTCGATGACTTGCGCCGCCGCAAGCCCCGCTGTCGCCAGGGCAGCAGCGGCCGCGAAGGAAGCGAGGGATTTGCGAAAGGGTGCCACGGGTCAATTCTCCTGCGCCGTTCTGGCGGCCGCAGGCGGGAAAGCTGCGGCCCGGTCTGATGACTAGACAGGAAAAAGGGCTGGTTTGTGGTCAGCGTCAATGGGGCGGCCTGTGCCGCCCCAACTCTTCATCAGTGGCCGGAGACGACCCGGCCATCTGCCGTACCATCGGCGTAAAGCCGGGCGCGGACCTGTTCGGCGGATTCGCGGTCCGGGAAGGGACCGACGCGGACGCGGAAGAAGTCAGCGCCATTCACCCGGGCCGGCACGATCTCGGCCTGCATCCGGCCTTCGACCGAGCGATACATCGCCTCGGCATTGCCCAGCTCGTTGAACGAGGCCAGCTGCACGAAATGGCTGCCAGCTTCCGCCATCCGGGGCGCCGGGGCGGAGACGGGGGCGGGCTGCAGCGACATCAGGCGCGGCGCCGGAGCCGGCTGGACCTGGCCAACCGATCCGCCGAGCAGTTCATCCTGCGGTGCAGGCTGCGGCGCTGCCGCGAGGCGCACCGGCACAGCAGGTTGCGGCTGCACAGGTGCAGGACGCTGGGGCTCTGGCTGAACCCGGCTGACCGCCTGCGGGCCGGCCATAGGCGCGGGGCCGAGATAGCGCAATGACACTTGCGCACGCCCTGCCCCGCCCATGCCGAGCGCGGTGGCCGCCTGGCGCGAGAGCTGGAGATTGGCGCCGTCCTCGAACGGTCCGCGATCATTGACGCGCACCACCACTTCGCGGCCTGTCTCAAGATTGGTGACATGCACCAGGCTCGGCAGCGGCAGCGCCGGATGGGCGGCGGTCATTTCAGACTGCGCAAAGATCTCACCATTGGCCGTCGGCAGCCCGGCAAACTCATCGCCATACAGAATGGCAATACCGGTCTCCACATAATCGCCGGTCGCGGCGGGCGGGGCGCTGGCGGCCGGCATCGGGGCCGGGGCTTGCTGCACGGCGGGCGCTCGCACAGGGGCCATCCCCTGCCCGGCTGGCACCGGCAACGGCGGCAGGCTGGAGACTTCAACAGGTGCAGGCGTTGGCGACGGAACCGGAGCGGCCCGGGGGGCGGGCGCAGGCGCAGCCGGAGCAGGCGCCGCAGCAGAGTCGGGATAGCGGAAGCTGATACGGGCGGTCGCGCGGTCTGCAGGCTCGGTGCTCGCCATCCGCCGCACAGGCGCCGCCGGCGCGCTGGACTGGACCGGCGAGGCGCCGCGATACTCGATCGCCACGCCGGAACGCCCCTGCGCCTCAGCGGCAAGGCTGAGCGAGCTGGACACGAGCAGGATGGCAAGAAGGGATTTCGCCGGGCGGGCGCGGGAAAGGCACTGGAACGGCATGGGCCGCTGATCTCCTCATTCTGAGTGTCGGCGCGCTTCGGCGCCTCGGGCAGCATTCAGCTACCTTCGCCGACCCGTTTACCATGGTGAGGTATCGGTCCGGTCAACTCCCCCGCTGAAATCCTGCGCGCCGCGTTAAGGCTCTGGCAAGGCGCATCCGCCCCCTTGCCTTCCGCGCGTCCATCAGGGAAACAGCACCGTCGCGGAGGAGTGGCAGAGTGGTTTAATGCGGCGGTCTTGAAAACCGTTGAAGGTTCGCGCCTTCCGGGGGTTCGAATCCCTCCTCCTCCGCCAGAAGTGCTGCAACAAATCGACCGCAACACATTGAAATAAATATTATTATTGCACAAGTTTGCACCGCATTGCACATACTCGAACTTGAACTGCTGCACAATTTGCTACACATTTCGCTGCACAAAGTCCGCTAAAACTGACGGAGGAGCGCATGTCGATCGTGAAGCGCGGGAGCACGTTCCAGCTGCGCCGGCGGGTGCCGCAGAGGTACCGGGCGGTGGAGCCACGCGAGGTGATCTGGATCAGCCTGCATACCGATTCCGAGACGGTGGCGCGCAGCAAGGCGGATCGTGCCTGGGGGCAGCTGGTCGAGGCCTGGGAGGCGCGGCTGGCCGGCGATAGCGAGGACGCGGAGGCCCGCCATGCGGCCGCCCATGAACTCGCCCGCATCCGGGGCTTTCGCTACCTCGATGTCGGCCTCGTCGCCCGCCTGCCGGCGGAGGAACTCTTGGCCCGCGTCGAGGCGATTGGCGCGCGTAAGGCGGCACCGGACCCGGTGGAGGCCTCTGCCCTGCTCGGCACGGTGCCGGCGCCGTCCCTGACGCTGGAGAAGGCATTGGAGCTCTACTGGGGCCTTGCCCGGGAGAAGACACTCGGCAAGAGCGAGGATCAGCTGAGGCGCTGGAAGAACCCGCGCGTCAAAGCCGTGCGCAACTTCGTGGAGGTCGTCGGCAACAAACCGATCGAGGCGATCACGCGCGACGACATGCTGGATTTCCGCCAGCACTGGCTGGAGCGGATCGAGGCGGGCGAGGTGA